>CAYOBO010000082.1:0-30505 GCA_964402295.1 uncultured Candidatus Solibacter sp.
TCGGGTTTCGTTGCTCCAGGACTTAATTACCCTATTCTCTTTTTCCTCTTACCCTTTTCTACAGACTGGGAGGACGGAAAGAAAGGGCAGGTGCAGGACGACGCAACGACAACAACCCGGCGAACCGTAACAACAATATCGGGTCTCGTTGCTCCAGAACATCACCAGTTGGGCCGGAAGGTCGCGGTTCACGGACGGCGGCCGCGTGCAGTGTGATGTCCAGGCTGCCGGTCCTGAGCCAGTCCGCGTGGCGGGTTGGACGAAGAGCGAGGGCGACGCGGCGGCGGGCCGGAGTTCCGGTTGGCCGCCGTGGCGCTAAAGCGAGTGGGGGAGATATTGAGCAGCCTCTTCAAGAGCCCTGCCGCCTGTTGCTCATGACCCGAGGGACGGAGTGTCCGACCAGTAGGTCGGACGCTGGCGAGGGCGTCTGCCCCACAACGGCAAGCGGCTGCATGTAATGGGTGAGTCAACTACACGGTTTTTACAGGTCGGACGACGCCACCGGGCCGGCCGTAGGTGTGGCGCTTGGCGGTGAAGGTTGCTTCGCCGTATTCGCCGAGTCCGACTTTGCCGGTCATGGTGTCGCCGGAGACTGTACCCTTGAATTCATAGCCGATGCGCGTGCCTTCGTAGCGGTGCGAGGAGTTGAACCAGACTTCGCTGCCGGCGACGGAGCCGCGCAGATCGCTATCGAGGAACTCGCCGTGGTGCGAGCCGACGAGTGTGGCGGATTTCTGTTCGAAGACGAGGCGGTGCGAGGCTTTCCCCAACAGGTATTGGATTTCGACGTCCCATTGGCCGCTGACATCGACCGAAGGGGCGGCGGGGGCTTTGCGGGCAATGGATGGTGGCTTGGAAAGGACAGCGTGAATGCGCTCAGCGGCAATTTTGGCGTCGCCGGGCATCATCATGTAAGGCATGATGGTGAGCGAACTCTGCTTGAGGCCCATGCGTTCGGAACCGGAGGCGCCGCCTAAGATGATCCGCGGGTTGCCTTCGAGGAGAATCTCCTCCACTTCCTGGCCGGCGATGCCGAGCGCTTCGCCATCCCACTGAATCACGAGACGAGGGGCGTTGTTAGAGAGGCTTTCGGGCTGGCGGATGCTGGTGGTGACTCCCTTGACACGGGTGACGCTCTTGGAGATGATGTCGAGCCAGTTTTCCCATTCCTTCCATTCGGCGTCGTGGTCGCGTTTGACCCACATTTCGACGGCGGCGAGCATGCCCATGATTTCTTCCTTGCCGGCCTTCATGGGGCGGCCGAAGGCGTGGTGGGGAGCGGAGTGAATCCAGGCGGCCTGGACAAGGTCTTTGCGGCCGAGAAGGAGGCCGGCCGATTGCGGTCCGCGAAGGCATTTGCCGCCGGAGTAGGCGACGAGATCGGCGCCACGCGTGAGGTGGACGTTGGGGACTTTGAGGCGCTCGGCGGCCGCGTCCACAAGCACCGGCACGCCATGTTCCCTGGCGATGGGGGCGAGGGCCTGGAGCCCGAGAGGACCGGCATCGCCGGGTCCGGCGAGGATCATGACCATAGCAGTGCGGTCATTGAACGCCTTCTTATATTCCTCAATGGTGTTGACGGTGACAAATTGCGCGCCGACGCCGCGCACGGCGTGGTCATAAACGTTGCGGGAGTAGGCGGGCGCAATGACTTCGTTCTTGAGGCCGCGCGTATCCGGGAGACGCTGGAGCTTCTCGGGGTCGGCTCCGGCGATGCAGGCGGCGGTGGAATGGGCGAGGGCGGCGGCGCAGCCGTTGGAAACCATGCCCCACTCGGCTTGGGTAAGCTCGGAGAGACGTTTGCCGACGGCATCCATCAGTTCGTCGAGGTGGACGTAGTGGCGGGAGGCCGCCTCCATGGCGAGTTTGACTTCGGGGAGCGTTTGCGAACCGGAGATGATGGTGAACGTTCCCTTGCAGTTGATGAGGGGACGGACACCGATGGATTGATAGATGTCCGGACCGATGCGCAGCGGACCGGCAGCCCACAGGCGGCTGGGGACGGATTGCAGGTATGCCAGCAGGGCGCCCCCGCTGAACAGGTCGCGTCGCGAGAAGAAAGAGCGTAGCATGGTACCTCCCACTCTACTTCACATTCTCGGGGTATCGCACCCTTTCGAGAAAGAGACCGGCGGCGGGAGCGGTCCATTCGGACACTTTCATCCCTTGGCCGCACTTGCCGTCTAGGAGCTGGCGAAACTGGTCGAGAGTGATTTGTTTCTGACCGAGTTTGACCAGAATTCCTACAATACGGCGGACCATACGCCATAAGAAATGGGACGCTTCGATGCGAAATAAAATAAGGTCGCCGTGTTCTTCGATGGCGGCGCTTTCCACGACGACGATGGTGGATTCGGTGGGCTTGGAGGGATCGACGGCGCGGAAACAGACGAAGTCATGACGGCCAGCGAGCATAGCGGCAGCCTGCTGCATGAGGGGGACATCGAGGGGATCCTTGACCCACCAGACATGGCGTTTGGCGAAGGCATTCTTGCGGCGGGAGATTTGGTAGACGTAGCTGCGGGAAAGGGCATCGTGGCGGGCGTGAAAGCGCGCCGGGGCTTCGTCCACTTGTAGAACGGCGATTTCGGCGGGCATGCGGTCATTGAGGCCACGCTGGATCCGATCGGGGTGGAAGCGGTGTTTGGGCTCGGCGCGGAGGTGGGCTACTTGCGCGAGGGCGTGGACACCGGCGTCCGTCCGGCCGGCGCCCTGGATTTCGACGGGGCCGCCGAAAAGGTCTTCCGCGGCTTTACGGAGCTCGCCCATTACCGTACGGGCGTTGCTCTGATCCTGCCACCCACTGTACTTTGAGCCGTCGTATTCGAGCGTGATCTTCCAGGTCTTTCGCAACCCTATATTGTTGCGCAAAACAGGACAAGAAAAATATTCAGGGCAAGGGGATACAAAACCCGGCACAATTCGACTAAAATAGAGAAACCCGGTTCATGGTGTTTCCAACCGCTGGGAGTAAGTGCAGCCGAAAGCTTGCGTTGCTGGTTGCACTCCAATGGCAGTCACAGGCACTGGAGCCCACTCAAACGATTCACAGCTACGCGATCGAGCAATGGGGCACGCGCGAAGGACTCCCCGAGGAGTCGGTCACCGCGCTGGCCACGACGCAGGACGGCTATCTGTGGGCAGCGACCATGAACGGGCTGGCGCGGTTTGACGGAACCAGCGCGGCGGTGATCAAGCCGGGCGTGGATGGCGACGTGGCAACGAGTGCGCTGCTTCCGGGCCAGGACGGATCTTTGTGGATTGGATCTTACCGCGGGGTACTCTATCATGCGCGGCCGGATCCGTTTCTGACGCTGGCCAACCCGCGGTTCGCCGTACGGGCACATCTGAACGGTGCGCGGCGGCCATATCTGGCGGCGATTCAGCGGCATGCTTCGGGCGCCTTGCTGGTAGCGAACCGGTCCGGGATGTACCGGATCCCGGAAGGGCAAGCTCGCCCGGAACAGATCTGTAGTGCGCCCATAGGGGACATGGACCGGCTACGGGCGATGCACATCGGGCGGTCTGGCAGATTCTATGTGACAGGGCCGACGGAGGGCGTATCGACATGCTTGTCCGGCCACTGGGAGCACCTGCCGGCTCCAACGAGGGCAATGGTGGCTTCGGAGAACCTGCTGGAGGATCGGGAGGGACGGCTATGGCTGACACGAGACGGCAGCATGTGGCGAAGCGGCGGTGCGGGACAGCGTTGGCGGGCTATCCGGCTGCCGGCTGGGCTGGGAATCATCGAGACGTTGTTTGAAGACACCCACGGCAGCGTGTGGGCCGGTGCGGCAGGCAGATTTTGCCGGATTGCCGGCGACAAGACCGAATGCCGGGATCTGCCCGAGCCAGGCGAATCCGTTACTGCGGCGACGGAGGACCGTTTCGGGGCAATGTGGTTCGGAACGAACCAGGGAAGGCTGCTGCGGCTGAGCCAATCCCCATTTGAGTTGACGGGCTTTCGCGAAGGATTGTCGGATCCGCGCGTGCATGCCGTATACCGGGATCGCAGCGGAACGGTTTGGGCGGGCACGCGGAGCACGACGCTGGCCGTGCTGCGGGATGGAAAGGCCTTCGATGTTCCGTCAGCCGTCAGAACACAGGTGCAAGCGATCGCCGATGCTCCCTTCGGCGGCATACTGGCACTGTCGCGCGAGGGAATGCTGCATGCCACTCGGCAGGGTGTGCAACGCCTGCCGGTAAGTATTCCGCTACGGCTGGAGTTGCAGGTAGCGATGCTCAACGGCCGGGGAAACACGGTCTATGTATCGACGGGGGAAGCCGTAGTGAAGATGGACGCTCCGTCACCATCGCGGCTGAGCAAAACCACAATTGCGCGGATACCGTCGGTGCGCTCGATGCACGAAGATGCCGCGGGAAGGTTGTGGATGCTCTCCTGGAATGCGGGATTGGCGGTTGTGGAGCAGGGAGCGGTGCAAATGCTCGATGCGGGGCGCGGGGAGGCGGTGCGTTGGTATACGATGCTGCCGGCCGGCGACGATGTGCTGTGGCTTGGTTCCAACGAGGGCCTGCACACGTTCTCCCGCAGACGGAGGAAATTTCTGGGACACAAGAAGCTGCCGGGAATGCCGTCGATCCTATATCTCACCGAGGATCCATCGGGAACTTTGTGGATGGCGACGCGGAATGGGTTGCGGTCGGCGCAGGAAGAGGAACTCCAGCGGTGGATGGAAGGGGGACCGGAACCGGCGGTACGCAGTTACGGAGCGGCGAACGGTCTGCCCAGCCTGAACTTCGGATTGGGCACTTCATCGACGGGCTGGCTCGATCGCGATGGAACCCTGTGGCTCGCCTCCATCAAGGGCGTGGTCCGTTTTCATCCAACCGGCTTGCAGCCACAACCGGGCGGCGTTCGCATCGGGTTGGACCAACTGTTGGTCAACGGGGAGAGTTGGGATTTACAGCAGGCGATTTCGTTTCCCGCGGGAAGCAACACAGTCGAGTTTCTGTACTCGGCACTCGATTTGCGGGATCCGAATGCCAGACAGTACCGTTACCGCATGGAGGGGATGGACAAGGAATGGATCGCAGCGGGCAGCCGGCGAGTGGCACGCTATACGAACCTTTCTCCCGGCCGCTACCGATTTCTTGTCCAGACCGCGGCGATGGGCGGCCCGTGGGGCGGCCCGACACTTTCCGTGGAATTCACGGTGACGCCGCATTTCTATGAGACGTGGCCGTTTCGGGCAACTGCGATCGGACTGGCAAGCGGCATTGTCTTTCTTCTGATCCACTTCCACAACCGGAGCCTGTTGGAATCGAATCGCACCCTGGAGTCGCGTGTCTCGGCACGGACGGCTGAACTTTCGCTGGCGAAAGAAACGGCGGAAACCGCGGCGCGCGCAAAATCGGAGTTTCTGGCAACGATGAGCCACGAGATCCGGACGCCGATGACGGGAGTGCTGGGCATGGTGAGCCTGTTGCAATCGACGCGGCTCGATATCGAGCAACGGGAGATGGTGGAGACGATACGGCTGTCGGGCGAGGCGCTGCTCAGTGTGGTGAATGACATTCTGGATTACTCCAAGATCGAAGCGGGGAAACTACGACTGGAGCCGACCTGCGTGCGCATGCCGGAACTGCTGCAAGCAGCGGTGCGGATGATGACGCCGGAGGCGAACGGGAAGGGGCTTGGGCTGTATTTGCAGATTGATAGCGGAACTCCTGATTACGCGTGGGTGGATCCGATGCGGCTACGGCAGATCCTGCTGAATCTGCTCGGTAACGCGATCAAGTTCACTCTGGAAGGGGCAGTGGATCTGCGCGTTTCCGTACGGCAGAAGAACAACCGGACTTGGTGGCATTTCGAAGTGGCAGACACAGGCATCGGGATACCGGCCGAACGGATCCCGCAGTTGTTCCAACGTTTCATGCAGGTGGACTCATCCTCGACGCGCCGGTTTGGGGGAACGGGACTCGGGCTGGCCATCTCGCGGCATATCGCCCAAGCCATGGGTGGAGAGATACGAGTGGAGAGCGAGGTTGGCGTAGGGTCGACGTTCACGGTGATGCTGCCGTTGCCGGCGCCGCCGCATGAGGTGAATGAGCCGTCCCACAACAAGGCCGCCGCACATGCACGCGGGTTGCGCGTCTTGATTGTGGAAGACTGTGCCATCAACCAGTTGCTCACACGAAGGATGCTGGAACGGGAAGGATGCGTGGTGGCAGTGGCGCCGAATGGATTGGAAGCGGTGCAGCGTGCGGCGGAAGAGGAGTTCGACCTCGTGTTCATGGACATGCAGATGCCGGAGATGGACGGCATTCAGGCCACGCGGCATATCCGCCAGTCCGGTGGACCGGGAAGCGCAGTGCCGATCATTGGACTGACGGCCAATGCCATGGACACGGATCGAATGCGCTGCCTGGAGGCGGGAATGAACGACTATTTGTCAAAACCCTTCTTCCCGGAGCAACTACGCGCGATGCTGGCGCGCTGGGGCCCGCAGAGAGCGCAGTCGGCATCGGCAGTCGACTGATGGATTCGACGCGGGCGACGGATCTATCATCCGCCGGCCCGCGTTGATCTCCTCCACTTGTGCCCGAAACTCGAAAAGAACGTTTCGGCAACGCTCGAATGCGGAATCCAAGCTGCCTGAGTGCTTATATACCATATTGGCGCCGGGCCGCGCCGCCGGACGCATCTATCAGACAAAAAAGTCCCTTACCTCCTGGAAGTCGACAACCATCTGTCCGGCGGCGGGATCGATGTAGACGAAATCGCGGCCGGAGGGGGTGTTGGTGAGGCGCTTGGTCCAATCGATGCCGAGGACGGAGTAGATGGTGGCACAAACATCCTCGGTGTAGATGGGGCGTTTGCGGCTCCAACCAAATTCGGTAACCTTGGATGCTTCGGCGTCGGTGGCTCCGATGGCGCGCCCGCCTTTGACACCCGCGCCGGCGAAGGCTGCAACCATGGCTTTGGCGTAGTGCTCGCGGCCAAGGTTGACGGTGAGGGGTCCGGGGGTGCGCCCGAACTCGCCCATGGCAACGACGAAGGTGCGATCGAGGAGGGAAGAGCCATCGGAACGCCTGATACGTTTGAGATCGAAGAGCAGTGCGGAGAGCGCGCCATCGAGTTCGGCGCACATTTTGTAAATGCCGCCCTTGCCGTCCTTGCCGTAGATATTGCCATGATGGTCCCAATCGCCGTGCGTAAGGAACAGAAAGCGCGCACCGGCATCGGCAGCCACCATGTTGCGGGCGATAATGCAGGCATCGCCGATGGCCGTTGAGCCGTAGGCTTTGCGTTCGCTCTCTTCGAGACGCATCACCTTGGCGATGGCGGGGTTGTCCATCATGCGGTAGACGGCTTTACCGAAGCTGTCGAACTGGCGCATGGGCTGCGGCGAATCGGGACGCAGGGAGAGGCGGCTGGTGTCGAGTTTGTTCAGTAATTCCCATCGCTGCTGGAGCCGTGGGCGATCCTGCTCGTCAACGATAAAAGGGAGACTGCCGCTTTTGAGATCGAGCGTGAGCGGAGAGAACTCGGCGGCGAGGCAGCCTTCGCGCTGCAAGGGGCCATACATGTTGTTGGCATCGTAGTTCATCGCCACGAAGGGCGGAAGGAAATCGGATTCCTTGCGGCGGGAAGCTGTTTCATAAGCGATGACGGCGCCCATGGAGGGCATCTCTTTGCCGCGGGCGGGGCTCACGGCGTGCCCGGTCTGGAGGTAGTATTGTCCGCGCGAATGGACGGTTTCCCAGGCTTCCATGGATCGGACGATGAGGATGTCATCGAGCGAATCGGCCAGTTTCGGCATGAGGCCGTAAGGGAAGCGGTAGCCTTGCTTGACGGTGCGCACATCGCGGTTTTCGGGACCCCATTTGCCTTCCTTCACGTCGAAGGTATCCATTTGAGAGGGGCCGCCGAGTAGGTTGAGAAAAATGACACAATCGGCCGAGCCACGGGGAGAGACTTTCGACTGAGCCTGGACGTTGGACGGCGCGGCGAAGGGTAGGAGGCGATAGCCCGAGATGGAGAGCGCTCCAAGGCGGAATATTTCGCGGCGGCCGAGCGTTGGAATGGATGTCTGCATCGTCGGGGCTCCTAGTAGAAGAGGAAATCGAGGCGGTTGCACATGGCCCAGAGCAGGTCTTCCGCGCCTTGTTCCTTGTTGCCGGCCAGCAGTTCGCCGGCAATGGACTTTTCGTTCTCCGAGGGGGCGCGGCTGAGAGCAGCCCAAAACATTTCGTCGACTACCTGTTCGGAGGGCAATTGGAGCAGGGCTTCGAGCTTGCCGCCTTTACGGACCTTGACGGCTTCGCGAAGGATCTTGTCATTCATGAGGATCGCCGATTGGATCATGTTCGGCCTGCGGTCGGCTTCGGCCGTATATCGGTCACATTGTCCAAAGGCCTGGAGGATTTTGTACAACGCTCGATTGGTTTTCTCCACATCCTGCGGGGAGTGGGTTTGGTAAATGTAGCCGACTTTCTCTTCGGAGTAAGTGACTTTGTAGGTGGGGAGCGCTCCAGTGAGTTGATGGATGGCATCCCAGGTCTGTTCCGCGGAAAGGCGGCGGACGATGCGGCGGGCGAAGTAGCTGTCGTAGGAAGTCTTCCAGGGTCCGGGGTGATTGGCGGAAAGCTGGTAGGCATTGGACGAAACGATCAGGCGGATGAGGCGGCGCAGATCGTAACGATGGTCGCGGAAATCGGCGGCGAGGGCATCGAGCAGTTCGGGATGAGAGGGTTGCAGGCTCCATCCGGCGGGAAGCGGCTTCGATGGATCCTGGCGGTCAAGGTCGAAATCGAAGGGAGGATCGACGATTCCCTGCCCCATGAGTTCAGCCCACACCAGGTTGACGGTGGCGCGGGCAAACTGGGGATGGGTGGTGATCATGCGGGCGTAGGCTTCACGGGGTTTTTCCGTAGGTTCGGCGCGCGCGGCATCGAGGATGAACGTGGGGGTAATGTCGGCTTTCGGATCGCGTTTCGGGCGAAGGGCCGAAACCGTGGTGAGATCGTAGCCGCCGCGGCTGTCCTTCACCATGAACTGCGGAAATCGGCCGAACACGGGAGCGATGAAGGTTTTGCCGAAAAAGCTGGCTTGGCGGAAGAGGTCGGCACGCGTGTGGCGGGTTAGCCAGAGGTTGATCTTTTCCAGGTGGCCTCGGCCGTCGTGGCAGGAGATACATTCGAGGTTGACGCCAAGGAAAAGCTTGGTGGTGGCGATGGCGATTTCGTCGGCGGTGTCCTCATGATTCACCATGTAGCCGTCGCCTTCGAAAACGTGGCTGCGGGCGATGAAGTTGGCGGCTCCGTTGGTCCAGGTGGAAACGGTGGAGGCGGTAATCATCTCGCGCACCATTTCGTCATACGGAACGTTCAGGAGGAGGGATTTGTAAATGTAGTCGTAGAAGGTGTTGATGCCCCGTTCGAGCAACTGGCCGTTTCGAAAGAGATCGTTGAACCAGTAGGTCCAGCGGTCGAGAAAGGGATGCGTGGAGATGGAGCGCATGCCGGTTACGGGCAGCGGAGGAAACATGGAAGCAATCAGTCTTTCGCGCTTATCGGGAGTAGTATCGGCAAGGAACTTACGGGCAGTGGCGGGATCGGGCAGATGTCCGGTGAGATCGAGGTAGATGCGGCGGAGGAACTCGCTATCGGAAGACAATGGGGCCGGGGGCACGCCATCGCGTTTCATTCTGGCGAAGATGTGACGGTCGATGAGGTTTCCCGAATCAGCTCCGGCAGTGGCAGTGAGCGTCAGGATGATCCAGACGAGATGAGCGATTCGCATAAAGCGTATCCATAGAATGTATATCAGTCCAGGCGATCATTTCTTCTTTGCGACAGCGATGAGGCTGAGTCCGCTCCAAGGGATAAGGAAATCGACACGCCGCCAGAACCAGACGGTCTTGTCGAACAGCTTCAGCCAGAGCTTGCTGATCTGCTTCTGGCCGAGGAGCTTTCCAAAGAGAAACCAGGACAGTGCGCCCATTTTGGCCAGTTGGTGGGTATTTTCCGGTTCGAAGCCGCATTGCCGCAACATGGTTTCCAGATCGGCCCGGGAGAACCGCCGCTTGTGGCCGAGCGTCTGGTCCAGCTTGCAGAACAGCCCTTTGCCCTGCGGGGCGAGGACGACAATGCGGCCGCCTGGATTAAGGACGCCGGCGGCGGCTTCGAGGGTGCGCTCCGGATGGTCCAGGTATTCGAGGACGTTGATACAGAGCACGGTATCGAAGCGTTTGCCCAGCGCCTGAAACTGCCTCGAGTCGGCGGGATCGAGGGTCGCCACCTCCACGTTGGGGGTGCGGAGGAAGCGGTTGTTGAGGGCGTGCAGGTGTAGGGGATCGTTTTCGGCGGCAACATACAATTGGCGTTTGGCCATCAGGCGGCCGGAAAGATTGCCGATGCCCGCGCCGAGTTCGAGGACGGCATCGCCCAAATAGGGACGCACCAGTCTGGTGATCCAGTTGACGTACTGGGGAGTGCCGCTGAGGTTATTGAGGAATAGCCGGCCGTACGGGCGTTCGTAGAGATCGTCCACCAGCCAGAAGTGCAGAATCACGCCGAGAGCCTGAATGCCGTCCTTGAGCCCGATCTTCTTGCCTTCTTCGTAGGTACGGCCGTGGTAGCTGATGGGCACCTCGTAGATGCGCAACTTGCGTTTGGCGCATTTCATGGTGATCTCAGGCTCAAAGCCGAAGCGGTTGGAGCGGATGGGAATACTCTTCAGCAGGTCGGTACGAAAGACTTTATAGCAGGTCTCCATGTCGGTGAGTTTGATGTTGGAAAACAGGTTCGACAACAGGGTGAGAACCTTGTTGATCATGGAGTGGTAGAAGGGGAGAACACGAGTCTGCACGCCGGCCATGTAGCGTGAGCCGAAGACAGCATCGGCCCGGCCGTCGAGCAGGGGTTTGAGGAGCACGGGGTATTCGTTGGGATCGTATTCGAGATCGGCATCCTGGACAATGGAGAAATCGCCGGTGGCATGCTGGATAGCGGTGCGCACAGCGGCGCCCTTGCCCTGATTCACCTCATGGCGAATGAGACGGATGCGCGGATCGGCAGCAGCCATGCGCTGTAGGATGGCATAGGTACCGTCGGTGGAACAATCGTCCACGACGATCAATTCCCTTTCCATGTTTTCCGGAAGCGGCGCCACCAAAACCATTGAAAGACTTCGCTCCACCACCGCCCGCTCGTTGTAGACGGGTATCAGGATCGACAAAAGCATGTATTCTCAACAGTATAATATGGGGCATGGCTGAAACCTCTGTTTCCACGTCCTCGCGCCGCGCCTTTTCCACCGCCGCGGCTGCTTCCGCGAGCTTCCTGCTGGTGAAGCCCCATCAGGTTCGAGGCTCGCAGGCCAATTCGGCGTTGACCATCGGATTGATCGGCGTCGGCGGCCGAGGCCTGCACGATTCCGGCATTGCCGCGAAGAACGAATTCGCCCGGATCGCAGCGATTTGCGATATCTACGATGACCGGCTGGCGGAAGGGCGCAAGCGTTACTCCGGCGCCAAGGAATACAAGAACTACAAGGAATTGCTGGCGAGCGATATTGACGCAGTGATGATTTGCACACCGGCGTTTCTGCATCCGGAACACTTCGAAGCCGCGGTGGATGCGAAGAAACATATTTTCATGGAAAAGCCGGCAGGCGTCGATCCGAAGGGCTGCCAGCGCATTGTCGATGCCGCCAAGCGGGCGGACAAGTCGAAGCGGATCACGGTGGACTACCAGCAGCGCTACGGTACCGATTACCGAAAGGCGTACGAGATTCTGAAGTCGGGGGATTTGGGAGCGGTGAAGATGATCCGCGCGTCATGGCTCGGTGGACCGCCGCCGACCCGCACGGGCCATCCGCAGAGCGAAGAGAAGATCCGCAACTGGTATTTCTACCGCGAGACTTCGGGCGACATCATCGTCGAGCAGGATTGCCACAACCTGGACGTTGTGAACTGGTTCATGGGCGGGCATCCGGTGAAGGCAACCGGCTACGGCAGCCGGGCAATGCGGACGATTGGCAATGTGCTGGACAATCTTTCCGTGTCGTATCAATACGCCAACGGCACCGTATTCAGTTACAGCGCCCACCAGTTCGGCCGGCAGACCTACCAGGATATCAGCGAGACATTCATCTGCGAGAAAGGCTCCATACAGACTTCGCGCCGTGGATTCACGGTGATCCGCGATGGGAAGACGGCGGAAACGGCGGAGACGAAATACGATATCACGCAGGACGCGGTGAACCAGTTCATCGACGGGTGCCGCAATGGGAAGTTGGAGAACGCGGCGTTCCACGCGGCGGAGAGCACGCTGATAGCGATCATGGGCCGGGAGGCGATTTACAGCGGCAAGGAAGTGGTTTGGGACAAGCTGGTCAAGTCGTAGCCTGAGCCGGACAAGGCTGTTGCTGCGTGGCGCAATGCAGCGTGCCTAAGCCGAGCACGAGATCTCCACAGTAGATCGGGATGATCTGGCGGTCGGGGAATAGGCGCGAAAGCGTGTTGAGCGCCACGCGGTCGGCTGGGTCATTGAATACAGGAACCAGGACAATCCCGTTGGCGATGTAGAAATTGGCGTAACTGGCCGGCAGGCGCTGGCCATCGAAGACCACCGGGCGGGGCATGGGCAGTTTCACGACATCGAGTTTGCGCCCGTCCTGATCGCGGAATGTGTGAAGCAGGCGGTAATTCTCGGCCAGGACGGCGTGGTTTTTCTCGGCGCGGTCGGATTCAGACGCGATGATGACGGTGGTCGGATTGACGAACCGGGCGAGGTCGTCGACGTGCCCGTGGGTATCGTCGCCCTCGATGCCATCCTTGAGCCAGAGCACGTTGGAGGCGCCGAGATACTCATTGAACAGTTCCTGTATCCGCTCGCGGCTCATTCCGGGATTGCGCGCCTGGATGGGGCTGAGCAAGCATTCCTCGGTGGTAAGCAGCGTGCCGCGGCCGTTGACATCGATGCTGCCGCCTTCGAGGACAACGTGCCGTTTCCCATCCACAGGCTTGACGTAGGGGAGGCGCAGTTTGCGGCGGAGCGATGCGGGAATGGCGGCATCGAGCGTATGGTTGTCATACTTAGCCCAGCCGTTGAAGCGCCAGTGGGTCAAGGCGACGTGGCCATCGGCAGTGTGGACGAAGATGGGGCAGAAGTCGCGCGTCCAACTGCGGTCCGTGGGAAAGCGGAAGAACTCAACCCTGGCCATGGCAGCGCCGGATTTTTCCAGCACCGAGCGGGCGGCGCGCTCGCCCTTCTCATCCCCGATGAGGATGCGGACCGTTTCGACGCGGGAGAGATAGCGCACCATTTCGCCGTAGACCCAGGGCACGGGAGCGAACTTTCCCGGCCAATCGGATTTTTCGTGCGGCCATGCGAGCCACGTTGCTTCGTGCGGCTCCCATTCGGCGGGCATGCGGTAACGGGGGATCAATCGCGCCACCGCTGGAGAATGCAAGAGTAGGCGTCGATGCGCCGGTCGCGGAAGAAGGGCCAGTTACGGCGCACCTCGTCGCAGCGCTGGGGATCGATTTCGGCGATGAGGATTTCTTCCTTATCAACGGAAGCATCGGCGATGATCTGGCCCGAAGGGTCGGCAACAAAGGAAGATCCCCAGAATTCGAGGCCGTTGTCGGGCGTGCCCTCAAAGCCGACGCGGTTGACAGCGGCGACATAGACACCATTGGCGATGGCGTGCGCGCGCTGGATGGTGCGCCATGCATCGCGCTGCGATTCCCCGTACTGCGCTTTTTCGTGCGGATGCCAGCCAATCGCCGTGGGGTAGAAGAGGACGCTGGCGCCGAGCATGCTGGTGGCGCGTGCGCCTTCGGGATACCACTGATCCCAGCAAACCTGCACGCCGATGCGCCCGAAACGGGTGTCGAAATTGAGGAAGCCGAGATCGCCTGGGGTGAAGTAGAACTTCTCATAGTAGAGGGGATCGTCGGGAATGTGCATCTTGCGGTACACGCCTTGCAGTTCGCCGTCGGCGCCGAGAACGGCGGCAGTATTGTGATAGAGTCCGGCGGCGCGCTTTTCAAATAGCGAGGCGACCACGACCACACCGAGTTCCCTGGCAATTTGGCCAATGCGGTAAGTGCTGGGTCCTGGGATGGTTTCCGCCAGGGAGAAGAGCGCCGCGTTTTCCTCGCGGCAGAAGTACTGGGAGCGGAATAATTCCTGGAGGCAAATGACTTGAGCGGATTGGGCGGCGGCTTCGCGGATTTTGCGCTCGGCTTTGGCTAGGTTCTCTTCCGGATCGGTGCTACAGGACGTCTGCACCAGCCCGATGCGGAATTTCCTTTCATCAATGGGCATCAGGGGTTATTGTAGCGGCTCACAGCCGGGGCGAGTCACGCGCGTTTCTTCTTTTTCTTCTGGCCGCCGCGTTCGCGGATGGTGCGCCACTTGGCGGGGATGTTCTTCGCGTTCCAGGCATCGTAGGCAGCCTGGAGCTCCTTGGCCTTGGCCGGCTGTGATGAGGCGAGGTTGCTCTTTTCGGAAAGATCCTCGGCGAGGTTGTAGAGTTCGGCAGAACCCTGCGCCGCGCTGAGCAATTTCCAGTCGCCCTTACGCACGGCCCATTGCGGGCCGAACCGCCAGTAGAGGGCTTCGTGAGGAGCGGCCTTGTTCTGGCCGGTCAGGTACGGGAGCAGATTCACACCGTCCAGGTTGGCGGCAGGCGTACCTCCCGCGGCGGCAACGGCGGTGGGAAGAATGTCGAGAGCAATGACCGGGTTGTCGTAAACCACGCCTTTCGGGAGACGCCGTTTCCACTGCACCAGGAACGGAACGTGGATGCCGCCTTCGTAAACCTGGCCTTTGTAGCCGCGCAGGGGGTGGTTGCTGGAAGTGGTCTGCACGGTTGGGCCGCCGTTGTCGGAGACGAAGAAAACCAGCGTGTCGTCTTCGATGTTGTGCTGGCGCAGTTTGCCGAGGATCGCGCCGATGGCGTCGTCCATGGCAGACATCATGGCGGCGTAGGTGCGGCGCTTGGGATCGGAGATGGCGGCGAAGCGGTCCTGATATTTATGGATTGCTTCGAGCGGCGCGTGCACGGCGTTGAACGGCACATAGAGGAAGAACGGGCGCGAGCGGTGCTTTTCGATGAACGCGGCGGCTTCGCGGGCGAAGGCGTCGGTGAGGTACGTGTTTTCCTCGACGACGGTGTCACCGCGCATGACGGGATTGCCTTCCCTGCCCCGGTCTTTCCAATCGAGGTAGGAATGCGCGCCACCGGGGAATCCGAAGAATTCATCGAAGCCGCGCTTCAGCGGAAGATACTCCGGGCGATAGCCCAAATGCCACTTGCCGACCATGCCCGTGGCATAGCCAAGATCCTTGAGCCGGTTGGCAAGCGTCGTTTCGCTGAGCGGCAATCCGAAGTCGCCGCTGGCCTGATTGGCGGGGCCGGGGTTGAACTCGTGGCCGAAGCGTTGCTGGTAGCGGCCGGTGAGGAGTCCGGCGCGGGTGGGGCTGCACACGGGGCAGGAGACGTAGCCGTTGCTGAACCGTACACCCGATTTGGCGATGGAGTCGATATGCGGGGTGGGAATGTCCTTGCAGCCGTGGACACCGATTTCAGCGAAGCCGAGATCATCGGCAACCAGCAGGACGATGTTCGGTTTGCGCGTTTGGGCGGAGGCGGCAAAGGGCGCAAGGAATGCTGTGGCGAGGAATTCTCTGCGGCTGGACATGGCCATATTTGAGCACAACGGAGGTGAGGATATACTGGGCTGCATGCTGCTGTTACTGGTGCTGGCGCTGGCGGCCGATGGCGCGGAATGGACGAGGCTGCGCGGGCCGAATGGATCGGGTGTGGCGGATGGCACGGCGCTGCCTGGAGAAATCGGCGCACAGAAGAACGTGGTATGGAAGACGCCGATCCCGATGGGAAAGTCGTCGCCGGCGATCACGGTGGACCGGATCTATCTCACGGGGCATGAGAGCGGACGGCTGGTCACGTTTGCACTGGACCGCAAGACAGGACGCATGCTGTGGAAGGTGGAAGCGCCGGGACATCGCGATGAGAAGCGCAATAAACTGAACGATCCGGCGTCGCCCAGTCCAGTGGCCGATGGCGCCCATGTGTACGTGTTTTTCGCGGGCTACGGATTGGTGTCGTACACGAAGGACGGGGCGGAACGATGGAAGATGCCGCTCGGGCCGTTCACGAATTTTCACGGGATGGGAGCCTCGCCGGTGGTAGCCGATGGGAAGGTGCTGATGATTTGCGATCAGGATCAGGAAGCATTTCTCATCGCGGTGGATCAGAACACGGGCAAGACAGCATGGAAGGTGGAGCGTCCGGAGATGGTGCACAGCTTCTCGACACCCGTGATTTACCGGAACCGGCGCGGGCAGACAGAAGTGATCGTGCCCGGTTCGTACCAGATGACGAGCTACGACGTGGCCACGGGCAAGTTGATCTGGAAGGTGCAGGGCTTGACGTATCAGGTGAAATCGACACCGGTGATTGCGGGCGATGTACTGTACTTCAACGGTTGGGCTCCGGGCGGCGAACCGGACCAGCGGATGGAACTTCCTGACTTCGCGGCGATGCTCAAGGAGTATGACGCCAACAAGGACGGGGAGCTCTCGAAGGAAGAAGTGCCGAAGGCGATGCATCCGGGAACCTGGGACATGCAGGATCTGAACAAGAACGGACTGCTCGATGGAAAAGACTGGCAGTATTACCGCATGCGGCGGACTTCGACGAATTCCTCCATGGCGATCCGGCTCAATGGGGAAGGCGACGTGACACAAACCCATGTGCTGTGGCAATACCAGAAGTCGCTGCCGGATGTGCCGGCAATCCTGCATTACAGAGGCGTGCTCTATTTGGTCCGCAACGGCGGCATCCTACAGACGCTCGATCCGGCCACGGGGAAGGCGTTGAAGCTGGGACGGCTGGCGCACGCTCTGGATGAGTATTACGCGAGTCCCGTGGCAGGCGACGGGAAGGTGTACACGATCAGCAGGAATGGCAATGTGTCGGTAATCGAGGCGGGCGGCGATTGGAGGATCGCCTCCACGGGCGAGATGAATGAAGAAGTGTTTGCGACGCCGGCGATCGCCGACGGGCATATCTGGGTGCGGACGGCGACGGCGCTGTATGATTTCTCGGTTGTCGGTGGAGGAAAATAAGGAGATGCGAAAGCCGACGCGGCGCGAGATTCTGTGGGAGTTCGGTGGCGGAGGAGCGGGGCTTGCCCTCGCGCAATTGAGTGCGCGCGAGGCGCGGGGCGCCGTCAAGCAGCCGCACTTTGAACCCAAGGCGAAGCGCGTGATCCTGATTTCGCTGCCCGGCGGCTTGAGCGCGGTGGACACGTTCGACTACAAACCGGCGCTAGTGCGGAATCACGGCAAGGAAACGGCGGGCGCGAACACAATCAAGCCGTTCTTCGGCAAGCGCGGCACAATCATGAAAAGCCCGTGGGAGTTCCGCCAGTATGGCAAGAGCGGAAAGTGGGTTTCGAGCTTGATGCCGCATCTGGCCCAGCGCGTGGACGACTTAACCTTTCTCCATGCGATGGTTTCGCGCAGTAATGCGCACGGACCTGCGATTTTTCAGATGTCGACCGGCTACATCTTTCAGGGATTCCCGTCGGTGGGTTCGTGGGTGAGTTTCGGTCTCGGATCGGAAAATGAGAATCTGCCGTCCTTCGTGGTGCTTCCGGATCCGCGCGGGCTGCCTCCCTGCGGCGTGGCCAATTGGGGCAATGGATTTCTACCGGCATCGCATCAAGGCGTGATTTTCGGTGGAGAGCAACAGCCGATTGCCGATCTGCGTCCGCCGGGTTCGGTCAGCGCCGCGGAGCAGGCGGCCACATACGATCTGCTCACGGAAATGAACGAGGAGCACCTGAAGCACCATCCCGGCGAGGATGCACTGGCGGCGCGCATTCAATCCTACGCACTGGCTGCGAAGATGCAAGTGACCGCGCCGGAAGTCACCAGCATTGCGGGAGAGAGTGAAGCGACCAAAGAGCTGTATGGATTGAACCGGAAAGAGTCGCGGCCATTCGGCTACAACTGCCTGCTGGCGCGGCGGCTCATCGAACGCGGCGTGCGCTGCGTGCAGTTGTTCAACGGGGGACATTTCGGAACTCCTCGCGTGAATTGGGATGCACATGAAGATCTGGTGGCGAACCACTCAAAGAATGCACTCACGTTCGATCAGCCCGTGGCAGGCTTGATCGCGGATCTGAAACAGCGCGGGCTGCTGCGGGACACGCTGGTGGCGGTGACCACCGAGTTTGGGCGCCTGCCGATCAGCGAAGGATTGGGCGAAGGCGGGCGAGATCACAACCCTGAGGGGTTCACTTCGTTTCTTGTAGGCGCGGGATTGAAACCAGGACACTCCTTCGGAAGCACGGACGAACTCGGTTACAAGGCGGATGTTCCAACGACCATCTATGACTTTCACGCCACGATCCTGCACCTGATGGGGCTCGACCACAAACGGCTCAGTTACTACCACAACGGATTGCAGCGGCGGCTCACGGACGTCCACGGGCACGTAATCCACGACATACTGGCATGATCATCGTAATGCGCGGATTGCCGGGAAGCGGGAAATCCACGGTGGCGCAGGCTCTGGCGGCACGCATTGGCGCAGTGGTGTTGAATAAGGACGCCGTGCGCGCGGCGTTGTTTCCGGAAGAGACCACCGAATATACGACGGCGCAGGACGATTTCGTCATCGGGTTAATGTTGGAAGCGGCGCGCTATCACCTGGAGCGCAAGCGCACGGTGATTATCGACGGGCGGACGCATGGAAGGGCGCAGCAAGTGGAACAAGTGCGCGCGTTCGGGCGCCGCCTTGGGATTTCCTGCTTTGTGGTGGAATGCACGTGTTCACCGGAAACGGCGCTGCGGCGCGTCGCAGCGGATCTCGCCGCAGGAACGCATCCGGCAAAGAATCGGAATGCCGCATTGCTCCATGACCAGTTGCGGAAGTGGGAGGAGATCGATGGCTGGGTATGCCGGGTGGATGGAGAGGGTTCCGTGACGGCGGCAGTGGATTGCATCGTAGCGGCGTGTTGTAATGATGGTCGGCAATGAGTGGGGAAGACTCGTTACTCCTATCGCTGGTGGAAGCCGCCGGGCTGGAGCGGAACCGCACGGCTCCGTCCTTGCAGGACGAGGTAGCGCTGCTGTTCGGCCAATTGCGCACGCCTTTGCTGCGTTACCTGTCTACGCTCGGTTTACCTGCACAGGAAGCCGAAGAGGTGGCCCAGGAGACCTTTCTAGCGCTGTTCCGCCATCTGCGCGACGAGAAGCCGAGAACGAACCTGAAGGCGTGGGTGTTTCGCACCGGGCATCTGATGGGACTGAAGGCGCGCGGCAGGCTGCACCGGAACGTGGCGTTCGATCGCGAGGAGAACGGACATTGCGATCCCTCCCCAAGTCCGGAAGACCGTGCCGCTACTTCGCAAAGGCAGCGTAGATTAAGGGCTGTGGTGAATGCTCTGCCGCCGCAGGACCGGGCGTGCATCCATCTGCGGGCGGAAGGATTGAAGTACAGGGAAATCGCGGGAATCCTCGGGATTTCGCTAGGGTCGGTGGCGCAGTCGATGGAGCGCGCCCTGAAGAAGCTACAGCGTGCCGAGGAAGGTTGACACCGATGGCAACTGGGGCAAACCACATTTCGGACCGCGACTTGATTCTGTACATCGATGCGGAGTTGAGCACGTTACGGCGCATGGCTTTCGAGCGGCATCTGAATCGATGCCGGGAGTGCCGGAGCCGATACACGGAGTTGCAAGCCGCTATGAAGGGTTTGAGCGCGGCCATCCTCGCGGAAGATTGGAACGCCGGGCAGGGGGAAGCGGAGGCCCTATTGCGAGCGCGCATGGCCGCGTTACCGAAGTCTCCGGCGCCTCACTTGTATCTGGCGAGGTTGACGGCGGCCGTCGCCATTGGGCTGTCGCTGATCGGGGCAGTGCTGGCGCTGCGCACGCGAAGTGGCGAGCATCCCGGCTTGACGATGCCGAACCGGTTTCTGACGCCCGGCGCGGCGGTGCCCGTGAGCCGGGAGATGGTTTGTGCTGCCACAGAGGCCGATGAGTCGGCGAGTGTGTCCCCGGCACTAGCGATCACGGTGTTCAATCACTACGGCATCCGTAATCCGCAGGCGCGAGCCTACGAAGTGGACTACCTGATCACGCCTTCGCTCGGCGGAGCGCGGGAGGTGCGGAACCTTTGGCCGCAGCCCTATGCGAGCGGAATCTGGAACTCGCGCGTCAAGGATGCGCTGGAGGACCGGCTGCGCCGGATGGTGTGCGAAGGGCAGATGGAATTGGAGGAGGCGCAGAAGGAGCTGGCGCGGAATTGGATTGAGGCATACAAACGCCATTTCCAGACCGAGGAACCGCTGGCGGAGCACCGCAGTTTCGCAAAGGATCCCGCCTGGGAGTAAGGCGCGGCGTTGTATACTCGCAATCGATGCAACCGAACCAGATGAGCAGACGCGCGGTGCTGGCCGCCGCTCCGGCCATTCTGCGGAGCGCGCAGGCGCGCCGCCCGAACATTCTCTTCGCGATTTCCGACGATCAATCGTATCCGCACATGAGCGCGATGGGAGACCGCGTGGTGAAGACGCCGGCTTTCGATCGCGTGGCCTCGCAAGGCGTTCTGTTCCAGCAGGCCTACAGCCTGTCGCCGGGCTGCGCACCGTCCCGAGCTGGATTACTGACCGGAAGATTCCCGTGGCAAATTGAGGAAGCGGGAACACATGCCAGCCTCTTTCCACGCAAATTTACCGTCTACCCCGAAATGTTGCAGAAAAGCGGCTATTTCGTTGGGTTGACGGGAAAAGGAGCCGGGCCGTGCAATTTCCGGGAAGCGGGTTGGCTGCACAATCCCGCGGGGCCTTCGTTCGACCAAGTGAAGCTGAGCGGAATGGACAAGGCCATGTCTTCGAACGACTACGCCGGTAACTTCCGTGCATTCCTCCAGGCGCGCGGAAAAGATCAGCCCTTCTGCTTTTGGTACGGAGGGGCGGAGCCGCATCGCACTTACGTCGAGGGATCGGGCCGCAAGTCCGGCAAACGCATTGAGGATGTCGTGGTGCCTCCCTTCCTGCCGGACACGGAGGAAGTGCGTTCCGACATTCTCGATTACTATCTCGAAATCGAGCACTTTGACCGCCATCTGATGCGGATGCTGGAGGAGTTGGAGAAGCGCGGCGAGTTGGAGAATACGCTGGTCGTGGCGACCTCCGACAACGGGATGTCGTTCCCGGGGGCGAAGGCCACGATGTACGACTACGGCATTCATCTCCCGCTGGCGGTCATGTGGCAGGCGCAGGCAAAAGGCGGCCGCAGTTGCACGGATCTGGTGAGCTTCGCCGATTTCGCGCCCACATTCCTCGAGGCGGCGGGAGTGTCAAAGCCCGCGCAGATGGTGGGACGAAGCCTGTTGCCGATCTTGCGTTCCACCCGTTCCGGTGCGATCGATGCGGAACGCAAGCGGATCTTCTCGGGCCGCGAACGCCATTCCCATGCGCGCTTCGACAATCTGGGTTACCCGGCGCGGGCCATGCGCGAAGGGAATTACCTGTACGTGTGGAACATGAAGCCGGACCGTTGGCCGGCGGGCGATCCGGAGTTATTCGCGGACATCGATGGCGCCCCGTCGAAGGACTGGATGATGGCGCATCGCCACGAACCGAAAGTAAAGCCGCTCTTCGAACTCGGCTTTGGGAAGCGTCCGGAGGAGCAGTTGTTCGATGTGTCCAGGGATCCGGGGTGCTTGCGAAATCTCGCCGGAGAAAGCGCGCACGCAGCAACAAGGAAATCGATGCGCGCCACACTCGAGAAAGCGCTCACCGAACAAAAGGATCCGCGCCTTACGGGAAACGGAGATATTTGGGAGCGCTATCCGCGCTACTCGCCGATGCGGCCGCAGTTGGGCGGCTTCGCCGAGCAGGGCAAGTACAACATGAAGTACGGCAAATAGGCTAGTCGGCGGCCGCGGCAGCCTGCATGGCATGCAACTCTTCGGCACGATAGCCGCCGCGCGCACGGAAAAACAGGAACAAGCCGGCAAAGACGGCGATCAGGATCAGCGGCAGCACAGCCACGTAGCGGAAGGCGGCTGCGGCTCCGGCCGTGTCATACCACCCGCCCATCACCGGCAGCACGAAGGCCACGGCGAGATTTCCCGTGCCACCCATGATCGCCAGCAACAAAGCTCCGCCGCGTGGGAACAGTTCCGAGGTCACGCCGAGCATCGTCGGCCAGAAGTATGTCTTGCCGATGCCGAACAAGGTAGCGGCGAGGAAGGCATCGGTAGGCGTCTTGACTCCGCCGAGCAGAAAAAGTCCGGCGGCGGCGAGAATCGCCGAAAGGGATAGCAGTCCGAAGGGCGAGAATTTGTGTGCCATCGGGCCGCCGAAGAATCGCAGCACGAACATCAGGCCGGCCGTGTAGACCAGGATGAGTATGCCCTGCATTCCGGTGAGTTGCGTGATGAGCGAGCCCACCCATTGATCGGGCGCAAGTTCGGTCGCCGCGGTCATCCACATGCAAACCCATAGAAGCAGAAACAGTGGACGCATCGATTCCCGGAGCATTTGCGACGTGGAAACGCCGGCTGAGACGCGCTCCGTGGCCGGGAAATGCTGGCCGCGAATGAGCAGCAGATAGCCGAGGGCGGGGATGAGAATCGTGCCCAGTTTCACTTGCCAGCCGAGCGTCTGCAAACTGGCCGGAGCGCCGGGGGCATCGAGACCCATGAGCTTCGTGATGGCAAAGGCGGCCAACCCGCCGCAAATCAGCCCGCCGGGCCACCAGGCATGCAGCACATTCATCTTGTGGGTCTTGTCCTGCGGATACAGCGTGGCGCAGAGCGGATTGATGACCCCTTCCACTAAGCCCTGGGAAAGGCCGAGGGCGAGCATACCGCCGTATAGGATGAGGAATCCGGGGTCGGAATAAAACGGCGCGACAGGCGCGGATGGACGCGGGGCCAAGAGAATAGCCGCCACGGCCAGGATGTATCCCCACGATGAGAGAGAAAGCAGGCGGCGCATGCCGAAGAAGTCGACCAGCGATCCACCAATGAGAATGGAGACGGTAAACCCCCAGAAGGCGGGACTGAGAATGAGCCCGATCTGCTCCTTGTTCAGTTTGAAATCGGCGCCCAGCGCATCGAGGATATCGCCGCGAATGGAGAAGACCATCGACGTGGTGACCAGCGCGAGACAACTGGCCAGAAACAATCGCCCAGCGTTCATTGAGGCAGTATATAACCTCGCGCAGCCGCTATGCTGGAAACATGATCTCGCTTCGCAAGGCTAGGTTTGAGGATCTGCCCTTCCTGATGGCGCTCGAGCAGGAGACCTGCCGTCAGGGCTTCACCGGCACGAACTCGGAGGAAGAACACCGGGGTTGGATGCAAGAGGCGGACTACGCCTACTGGATAATTGAAGAAGGCGGGGACGCAGCGGGGTTTGTCATTCTGTCCGGGCTCGCTTCGGGCAACCGCTCCATTCTCATCAAGCGAGTGGCCGTCGCGGCGCCCGGCCGCGGACTTGGGCGGGAGGCGATGCGGCAGGTTCTGCGGCTCGCTTTCGACACCTACGGCGCTCACCGTGTCTGGTTGGATGTGTATCCCGAAAATGAGCGGGCACGAAGGGCGTACCGGGCGCTCGGGTTTCAGGAGGAGGGCCTGATGCGGGAATGCATCTGGAGTGAAGGACAATTCCGTTCCTTGATCCTGATGTCTGTGCTCGAAACCGATCCCGGCGCACGACAGGTGCGGAATGCCTAATGTTTTTCCTCCGCAGGTCGTGGACACATTGTCGGAGGCGCTGGCCGTTCTTACGGCTATGATCACACCTGCGTTGTTGCTTTCGGCATCCGGCACCTTCGTGCTGTCTACCTCGATCCGGCTGGGGCGCGTAGTCGACCGTGTGCGCGCCATCGCCGACCGCATGGATCAGATGATGCATGAGCCGGCACTGGAATTGCTGGAGGAGCGCAAGGCGATGCTGATGGATCAGATGAAGCTGCTCAGCAGGCGGGCCACCGTGCTACAGCGGGCTTTGACGGTGTTCTATGTCGCCTCCAGCCTGTTTGTATTGACGAGCGTCGCCATCGGCATCGATGCGCTGTTCAACCGAGGCGAGTTGCACTGGCTTCCCGTGGCGCTGGGAATCAGCGGGGCGTTCTGCCTGCTGTATGGCTCGTGGCTGCTGATCGGAGAAGCGCGCGGAGCGGTGAATGGATTGCGCGACGAAATGCAGTTTCTCAATCGCCTGGTGGACCATATCCACCAGTGAAGGCTATGTACCGAGTTCTTCCGAAGCATCGATCTGAAACCAGAGAAACGCGCCGAGGAACAGAGCGGCAGCCATGGGAACGAACGGCGCATCGTAACTGCCCGTTTGCTGCACAATGTAGCCGTACAGCACAGACCCGATCAGGCCACCCGCCTGCGCGGATGTGTTCATCAAGCCGCCCATTGCTCCCGCATACTTGTGGCCGATGTCCAGCAACACGCCAAACACGCCGGCCTGCTGAAAGGTGATGGCTCCGTAAACCAAGGCCAGAAAAAGCACCGTCAGAACCGGATCGCCAGTCAGCATCGCGGCGATGGCAAACAGGCCGGCAGCGCCGAGCGAACTGACGCCCAGTGCGCGGCGTCCTGCTTTGTTGCCCAGACGCCGCACCAGATAATCGCTGAGGATTCCGCCAAGCATGGTGGACACCGCGGCAATGACAAACGGCATGGCGGACATCCACAAACGGCCTTCCGAAAAACCACGGGCCTTGACCAGGAAGGTGTGGAACCATGTCTGGTAGAAATTGAAGACATAGGCGTAACAGGCAACAGTGACCATCATGGCGAGAATACCGCGGCTGCGCAGCGCAGCGCGCCAAGGCAAACGATGGGCTTGGCCAGGCATCGGAGGTTCGACGTCTTTGAGCACCGCAGGGGACACGCCGGGCATCTCCGCCGGAGAATCGCGGAACCAGGCGTACCAGACCGCGGCCCAAATCATTCCGAGCACTCCGAACACAACGAACGAGGCACGCCAGCCGTAGCGCGTCTGAATGGGGATCACCAGCAGCGGCGCAAGCCCACCTCCGATTTGGCTGGCCATCAGGGTCACCGCGGAGATGGTGGCGCGCTGCGTAACGGGGAACCAACGCGCGACGACGATTGAGGAATTCGGAAAGGCGCCCGCTTCCCCCGCGCCAAAGGCGAAGCGGATGAAGAGCAGGAGATAGTAATTGGATACCGCCCCCGTCATCACGGTGAAGGCGGACCACCAGACGACGATCCGAGCCAACACACGGCGGGGGCCGATACGGTCGCCCATCATGCCAGTGGGTATTTCGAAGATGCAGTAGGCCAAGGTAAACATCCCGGTGACCCAACCCCAGCCCACCGGAGAGATGTTCAGTTCGGCCTGAATGCGCGGCGCGGCCACCGAGATGCAGACGCGGTCCAGATACAGAATCGCGAAGAGAAGAAAAAGGAGAACCAGTACGCCGTTGCGATGTGTCATGGATGCCGGTGCCGAAGAGGTTTCGTTATTCTCTCATGACGCGCGGGCGAAACGTGCGATAGCATAGCGGAGATGTCCACTACCGCACCCGCCAAGAAAGCGGACTCGCATGCCGTCAACGATCCATACGCCTACCATCCGGCGGATATCGAAGAGCCGCCTCGATCGTTGGGGAAGATGTTGCGCCGCATCGGCCCGGGAATGATTCTTTCCGCGTCGATTGTCGGGTCTGGGGAATTGATCGCCACCACTACCCTCGGCGCTGAGGTCGGCTACGTCGCTCTTTGGGTGATCCTCATCAGTTGCTTTATTAAGCCCGTCGTACAGTCGGAACTGGGCCGGTACTCGATTGCCACGGGAGAGACGGGACTGGCGGGTTTCAACCACGTGCCCGGTCCGAAGGCCGGAGTGAATTGGGTGGTATGGGGATGGGCATTCATGGTGATCATGACCTTGTTTCAGATCGGGGCCATGTTCGCCGGCGTGGCCCAAGTGCTGAACCAATTGATGCCCAGCATCCACGTGAATCTTTGGGTGCCCGGGCTGGCCATCGTCACGCTGTTCCTACTTCTGGGTGGTGGCTATGAGCGGGTGGAGAAACTGGCCACCATTAAGGTAGGGCTGTTCACCATGCTGACCTTCCTGTGCGCCCTCATGCTGACCGCCCGGCCCGAATTCTTCAGTTGGAGCGAACTCGCCAAGGGAATGAGCTTCCAGTTACCGCCGGCCGGGTTGGCGAGCGCCGTAGCTGTTTTCGGCATTACGGGAGTGGGAGCGGCGGAGCTGTTTATGTATCCCTATTGGTGCGTGGAGAAAGGCTACGCGCGCTATACGGGGCCGCGTGACGGGTCGGCCGAGTGGAAACAGCGCGCCGACGGATGGATTGCGGTGATGAACCTCGACATCGTCGCCTCCATGATTATCTACACGGTGGCAACGATCGCATTCTATCTGCTGGGTGCGGGCGTCTTGCACTCACAGGGCCTGGTTCCTGCATCGAAGGACATGATTCCGGTGCTCAGCAAAATGTACACGGACACCCTGGGCGGATGGTCTGTTTGGCTGTTCTATGCCGGTGCAATCGCTACCCTCTATGGGACGATCTTCGCGGCCACTGCCGCGAACTCACGTGTCTTCGCGGACATGGCACGGCTGCTGGGATTCTTTCCGGCCGGGGACTATGCCGCCCGAGTCCGCTACCGCAACGGATTCGTCTGGGCGCTGGTGCTGATCGCGGTGGCGTTCTTCTACGGAGTGCAGTCACCGGTGTGGATGGTGAAACTTGGCGGGATCTGCCAGGCGGCGATGCTGCCGGTGATCGCCATCGGGGCGCTATACTTACGATTCAAGCGTATGCCCCGTGAAGCACGCGCAGGGCTTTTCGTGACAGCGTCACTGGTAATCTCCAGTTCGGTGATTATCCTGGTCATGGCCTTCTACGCTTATCTCACGGCGCGTGGCTAGAATTTTTTTAAAACTGCCGTTTCGAAATCCACCGATTGTGGTATATCATTGATGCAATAACCGCAACCCAAGTAGTGCATGCGCGCGGGCTTGTGCCTGTACGCATCATGAGATGGGGAGGCCCCTGCATGGCGACATGCGGTCAGGCCGGCCGGTGAGTATCTTCCTCCGAGTACTCACCGGCTCTTTTATTTGCAATGAGTTGCAGAGGGGGACCGACCCTTGGACGGGTGAGGCGAAACAGCCAGCGGTGAGGAATGATCCGCTCCGCAAATTCTGCAAGTCCAGTTTTAATCGATAGACGAAAAACCCTTGACGCGAATTGTGGGCGAGTTAACAGTTGTTTACACTTTTTGACGTATTCTTCGCTGCTCTGCCCCAGGGCTGCGGCCTCCCCAGCGAGTTCACCAGTTAAAAGGGCCGTGAGCATCCCCGAGCCTGTAAATGGATCAATAAAGGAAAGGGAATCTCCGGCGTAGTACTTACCGAATTTAGTACTATTATTGAACTGGTTTTCGAAAACCAGAGGCCCCACCCGGATCCACCCCCACAAGCGCCGCATACCGTCCAGCCGTCTTTGCAGTGAGGGGATCGAGGCGAGGTACGCATCGATTGCGAAGCGATGTGCAGCCAGCGCATGCTCGGGGGCAAGTCCGCAAACGTTGGTCCTCCCCCCTTCTATGGCATTGACTCCGACGTAGGCTCCCTGCCGTTGGAAGTGGAGTTCCATGGTGTCGCTCGAAGGGCCTTCGAAATGGGCCTTGAAGCCGAAGAGGCGGTTTCCCTTGGGTGCGGCACAATGGCGGCCGGTGGCAATGACGCAAGGCGATTCGTCGGCTTCACCGGGAGCGCGGTGGAGGATAGCGCCGCCAGCCAGGGCACGTTGCAACAGGAGATGATCCAAAGCGTAGCGGCTCAAGCCATACGCGGTTTCCGGCAGATCCCCAAGAGATTGGCGGCTATCGAAACACAGCAGAAGACGCCGTAGTGGCGCAGGCTGGAGCGATTGCCAATCCACGCCGAGACGATCCAGGATATGGGTGGCGCCGGGGCTGAGGAACTCCCCACACACCTTGTGGCGGGGAAATCGCGATTTCTCATAGAGTTCCACTGTGGCCCCGTGCCGTAAGGCGGAAAGAGCAGCCGCCGTTCCCGCCGGACCCGCGCCGATCACCCTCACTCGCGTCATAATAGAAAGTTTATGCCCTCGGAAACCGAAGAGTACTATCGCATCCAAAAACTCCCTCCCTACGTTTTTGCCGTCGTGAACGAAATGAAGGCAAAGCTGCGCGCCGCACAGCAGGACGTAGTCGATTTCGGAATGGGGAATCCGGACGGCGCCACGCCGCGCGTGATTGTCCAGAAGATGGCCGAGGCGGCACGGAACCCGAAGAATCACCGCTATTCGATGTCTCGCGGCTTGCCCAATCTGCGGTTGGAGATCTGCAAACGCTACGAACGCAACTACGGTGTGAAACTGAATCCGGAAACCGAAGCCATCTCCACCATCGGCGCGAAAGATGCCCTGGCTCATCTGTTGTTCGCCGTCATCGGACCGGGCGATGCCGTGGTGTCGCCGAACCCGGCTTATCCGATTCATCAGTATGGCGTCATCATGGCCGAAGGCCACGCCTGCATGTTGCCCATGCCTAGCCCGGAGGAATTTCTCAACCGGCTGGAGGATCTGTACCGGACCGCCACGCGTAAGCCGAAGATGATCCTCATTTCATTCCCGCACAATCCGACCACGCACACCGTGGACCTGGACTTCTTCAAGACGGTAATCGGGTTGGCGGCAAAGCACGGCTCGATGGTGGTGCACGATTTCGCCTACGCCGACATCTGCTTCGACGGCTACAAAGCGCCCAGCATTCTTCAGGTGGAAGGCGCGACGGAACATGCCGTGGAGATCTTCTCCATGTCGAAGAGCTACAACATGGCAGGCTGGCGCGTGGGATTCTGTCTGGGCAATGCGCGCATGATCAAGGCGCTGACGCGCATCAAGAGCTATCTCGACTACGGCATCTTCCAGCCGTTGCAGATCGCGGCGATCGTCGCTTTGCGCGATTGCGAGGAAGAGACCGTAAAGATCTGCCACATGTATGAAAAGCGGCGCGATGTGCTCTGCGAGGGGCTGAACCGGGCCGGTTGGCCGGTGACGCCGCCGAGGGGCTCGATGTTCGTCTGGGCTCCCATTCCGGAGCGGTACCGGGATCTCGGTTCACTGGAGTTTTCGAAACTGCTTCTCGAGAAGTCTTTGACCGCAGTCTCGCCAGGGATCGGATTTGGGCCGATGGGGGAGGGGCACGTGCGCTTCGCGCTGATCGAGAACCACCACCGCACTCGCCAGGCAATACGGAGCATCAAGAAGTTTCTGGCATCCTGAGGCGGCGCGGACGCATCGAAACCGCGTATGAGCATCAAAGTGCAAATCGTGTTCTACAGCATGTACGGCCATATCTACAAGATGGCCGAAGCGGTGGCCCAAGGAGCCGGCTCAGTGGAGGGAACGGAAGTGGAACTCCTGCAAGTGCCGGAACTGGTTCCCGAGGCGGCGCTGGAACGGACCGGCGCCAAGGCCGCCCGAGCCGCGTTCGCACATGTACCCATGGCGACTCCGGAAAAGCTCACCGAAGCACATGCCATCGTCTTCGGGGCGCCGACGCGGTTCGGAAACATGTGCGCCCAGATGCGCAATTTCCTCGACCAGACCGGACAGATCTGGTTCAAGGGGTTGCTGATCGGCAAGGTGGGCAGCGTGTTTACTTCCACGGCGACGCAGCACGGCGGGCAGGAAACGACGATTACCAGCTTCCACACCACCCTGCTCCATCATGGGATGGTGATTGTGGGCGTGCCATATTCGGAGGCACGGCAGATGACGCTTGGCGAAATCTCCGGCGGCAGCCCGTACGGCGCATCCACCATTACAGGGGGCGACGGCTCGCGCCAACCGAGCGAGAACGAACTCGCCATAGCATCGTTTCAAGGCAAGCACGTGGCGGAGATCGCGAAGAAGTTGTTCCGATAACGAGTTTGAGTCCGGCAAAATCATGCTTGCTTTTCCGGGATAGCTTCGATATTCTGACCGAACCTATCCGGCAATGCATGATCTGTTAGTACAGCATACGGCAAGAGCGGCGGCGTTGCTCCTGGGAGCGATCGCCGCCGCTGTGCTTTTCCAACTGCTGACCGGCCGCATCCGAACGCGGGGCATGCTGCTGGACACGGAGGGCCGGGGCCACAGCCCGGCGCGCCTGCAAATGCTCGCGATCACGGTATTCGGAGCCATGCACTACCTCGCCATGGTGGTGAAAGATCCCACTCACTTACCCCAGCCGCCGCAGGAACTGCTTTTGCTGGTGGGCGGTAGCCAGACTCTGTTCATGGGATCGAAAGCATTGCCCCTGCTCGCTTCCATTCTCTCCGAAAGGTTGTTGAAGAAATGAAATCAGGCTATCTGTCGTTGCTGGCGACACTGGGAGTTCTACTGGCATTGCTGGTTTTCAATCAAGGCAGCGAGACGCAACGGCT
>CAYOBO010000083.1:0-30500 GCA_964402295.1 uncultured Candidatus Solibacter sp.
CTAGCTCCCTTCCTCCACCAGTTCGCGCGATCTTCGAGCGGAGGAAAGATGACGCTGCGGCTGGTTCCCTCCGATGCGCACACTCCCGTGCTACTGGGAGCGATTCTCTTGTTGCCACCGCTGCTGGTGCTTGGGGCGAGTGTCTTCGATCGCACGCTGCCGCGGTTGCCGCGGTTCCTGGCGGTGTTCTGGGCCTTGTGCTTCGTGCTGTCAGAAGTGGTGTATGTGGACGATCTCTACTCCGGCCGCTACATCCGCTTCAATACGACGTTGAAGTGGTGGGGATGGACCACAGCCGGGGCGATGACCGTCTCAGCAGCATACCTGTTGGAATCGAAGCGGCGGATGGTGCGATGGGTGTGCACGGCGGCTTTGCTCGTCTCCTGCGCGTACTACTACGATTTGGCGAGTTTTTTCTTCCGCACTCCGTCACCGCACGCGGGGCGATTGGAGGGTTGGTCCACTCTGACCGACGATCCACCGCATCAGGCGGTATTCAACTACCTGCGCTCGCTGCCGAAGACCACAATGCTGCAAAGGCTGGACAAGGGATCGTACACGCTGTCACCGGGGCTGGTTCTGTTTGCGGGGCACACGCCATGGCTGGGATGGCCGGATCACGAGAAGGTGTGGCGCGGGGAGCTGCCGGTGATCCTCGAACGTGATGCCGAGGTGCGCTTCTTCTACTTTGCGCAGCTCAATGATCCGCTCGGCTGGCTGCGCAAGAACGGGATTACGCACGTCTTGTGGTTGCGCACGGAGCATTCCCTGCCGCCGGGCTCATGGGACCGGCTGAACGCGTCGATTGCCGAGGGATACCGGTGGCGCGAGTTTCATCGTATGGACGATTGGCGCATCGGGGTGTGGGAGCAAGTAAAATAGGGTCGGAATCGAGGTTGGACGCAATGCCAGGTGGACGCATCTCGCGCAGACATTTTTTCTATGGCCCATTATTGGCCGGTGCAGTTCCCATGGGTGGATTCGGGAGTAGCGCATCGTTGAAGGCGCTGGGGTACAAATCGCCGAACGAGAAGTTGAATCTGGCGGCGATTGGAGCGGGTGGGCAGCCCGCGTCTGACCTGCGCGCGGCGCATGCCGGCGTCGAGAACGTGGTGGCGCTGGCGGATGTAGATTGGGAGCGCGGCAAACCGTCATTCGAGCGGTTTCCCCAGGCGGTGAAGTTCAAGGACTTTCGCCAGATGCTGGATAAGGCGGGTCGCGATATCGACGCGGTGGTGATCGGCACCCCCGATCATATGCACGCCCATTGCGCGGTGGCGTGCATGCAGGCGGGCAAACACGTCTACGTAGAAAAGCCGCTGACGCGCACGGCGTGGGAAGCCCGCCTGCTGACGCAGGCGGCGGAGAAGTATAAAGTCGCCACGCAGATGGGAAATCAGGGCTATTCGCACGATGCGACGCGCGTGGCGTGCGAGATCCTCTGGTCTGGCGAAATTGGCGAAGTAAAGGAAGTGCACGCCTGGACGGGGCGGCCGAGTTGGCCGCAGGAGATGCCGAAACTACCTGCGCCGACTCCCGTGCCGGATACGCTCGATTGGGATTTGTGGCTGGGAGGGGCGGCGGCACGGCCTTTCAGCGCGGGCGATGCGGAATACCATGCGTTCGTAAAAGAACGGTCGGAGCGCTATGGACGTGGCGGCGGGCGGCAGGAATTCGGTTTCTACCTGCCATTCAACTGGCGCGGTTTCTACGATTTCGGCAGCAGCCTCATCGGCGATTGGGGCATCCACATTCTTGGCCCGGCGAATTGGGGGTTGCAACTCGACCCGCAGTACCTGTTGAGCGTGGAATGCATCAAGAAAAGTTCGCTGCCGCCCTTCACCTTCCCGGATGAATTGACGCTTCGGTATGACTTCGGACCACGGCCGGGAATGCCGCCGGTGAGCGTCTATTGGTATCACCATGCAGGCGGCGATGCGTATCGGCCAGAGGGAATGACCGCGGAGCAGGCTCGCAAGATTCCGGGGCAAGGCCCGCAGGTAGGCCCGCCGAGCCCCAATCGAGCCGGAGGCGGCGGGCGGCCGCCAAGCGGAAGTGGCTACAACTGCATCTTCGTGGGTTCGAAGGGATACATGGGCACAAGCGGCAGAGGCGAAGGAGTGGGCCTGTTGCCGGGTTCGCGTTGGGCGGAATACAAGCTGCCCGATCCATATCTCCAGCGCTCGCCAGGGGCGAGCACGGGATCGAATCATGCCGCGCACGCCAGAGATTGGGTGCGCGCATGCAAGGGCGGCGCGCCGGCGTGCTCGCATTTCGGCATCGCCGGACGGTTCACGGAGTGGCTGGTGCTGGGCGCCGCGGCTGTGCATCACGATGGCAAGCTGCTTTGGGATAACGCGAAGGGCGAGTTCAGCAATCACAAAGAAGTGAACAAGTGGGTGAAGCCTACGTTCCGCAAGGGCTGGGAGATCAAGCTGTAAGAAGGAGACCGCATGCTCTACACGAGAAGAGATATTGGAAAGATGGCGCTGGCGGCCGGCTCGGCCGGGTTGTTGGCGGCAAAGCCGAATTCGAACTTCGGCGGAGTGCAGATTGGCGTGATCACGTACAGTTTCCGGGCGTTGCCGGGAAGTGCGGAGCAGGTCTTGCAGTACTGCCTGGACTGCGGCATCAGCGCAATCGAGATGATGAGCAACGTGGCGGAAGGCTTCGCCGGAGCGCCGGCAATGCCGGGTCGTCCAGGACGCGGGCAGATGACTGTTGAGCAGCGCGTGGCGATGCAGAAGGCCGCGGAAGAAACAAAGAAGTGGCGGCTGTCGGTTTCGATGGACAAGTACAAAGCCCTGCGCCGCATGTACGAAGACGCGGGGGTGAAGACGTATGCCTTCAAACTGCCGCCGACTATGGCGATGTCGGATCAGGAGTACGAATACATCTGGAACGTGGCGGAGACTTTGGGAGCGAATCACATCACGATGGAATTGCCCACCGACGATGCGCTGTTGCAGCGGGTGGCGGAATACGCGGCCAAGCGTAAGCTGCGCATTGCGTTCCATACCCATGGGCAGGGCGGATCGTCAGGTTTCGACAAGGCGCTGGGTGCATCGCAGTACACTGCGTTGAATCTGGACGTAGGGCATTATTTCGGAGTGACGGGGGAGTCGCCGGTGCCGATCATCGAGAAGTACCATGATCGGATTTCGAGCCTTCACCTGAAGGATCGGAAAGCTCCTGGCACAGAAGGTGGAAAGAAGGGTCCGGGCGGTGGCGGAGCCAATGTTCCCTGGGGCCAGGGTGGCACCCCGCTCAAAGAGATTCTTCAGACAATGAAGAAGCGCAAGTTCAAATTCCCGGGCAGTATCGAGTACGAATACAACACGCCCGAGGGCAGCGATGTCATCACCGAGGTGAAGAAGTGCGTGCAGTACTGCCGGGAGGCTCTGGCTTAGTGCGGAGAGCCGGCTTCGTCCGTGGACGATAACGCGGTCCAGAGACCGAGCAGATGGTGGAGATTCGATTCGCGCACCGGCTTTGTAACGTAGTCGTCCATGCCGATTTCGTGAGCGGTCATGGTCAGCTCCTGATCTGTAAGGAATCTGAAGACTGTAATAAGAAGAAATGCCCGCCGCAGCTGAATTGTCAGCCGGGCGGGCTAGAGCGAGGGAAAACCGCGGAGGGGGCTATATATGGCTGCTAATCATCTTCTCGATATCAGCCTTGCCCGTCGCGCCGACGCGCTGCTCCACTACCTGACCACCTTTGAATAGAAGAATAGTGGGAATCCCGCGGATGTTGTAGCGCATTGCGCTTCCGGGGTTCTCGTCGACATTGAGCTTGCCGACCTTCACCTTGCCGGCGTAGCCGTCTGCGATGGCATCTACCGTAGGCCCCATCATGCGGCAGGGGCCACACCATTCCGCCCAAAAATCCACGAGTACGGGAACATCGGACTTGAGGACTTCACTGTCCCAGCCGGCATCCGTGAATGTCAAAGTATTCTGACCTGCCATTTTCGTTTCCATCTCCACATGTCTATAGATGCGAATCTTGCGAAAAGGATTCAAGCGAGCAATTCGGCATAAAGCCGGGAATAGGCGGCCGCGGACTTGCTCCAGGAAAAATCCTTTTGCATCCCGAGGCGTACCATGCCGTTCCAGCGCTCACGATCAAGGGCGTAGACAGTGAGCGCCTCGCGTAACGCGCCTAGCATTGCTTCCCCTGAATAGGACCAGAACTTGAATCCCGTCCCACCGTCTATCGTATCATCCAGGCCACCGGTGGCGTGGACAATGGGTACGGCCCCATACCGGAGGCTGTACATCTGGTTCAATCCGCAGGGTTCATAACGGCTGGGCATGAGAAACATGTCAGAGCCAGCCTCGATCTTATGGGCAAGAGCATCGTCGAAGGCCACTCTTACAGCGAACTTGTCGGGACGAAGCTCGGCCAAGGTGCGAAACAGGGACTCGTACTGCGGATCGCCATTGCCCAGCACGGCCATTTTGAGATCCCAATGCACGAGATCGTAAGCTACCTGGGCGATGAGGTCGAAGCCTTTTTGCGAGGCGAAGCGGGAGACGATGCCAATGACGGGGGTTTCGGGATCATGGGTAGGCAAGCCCATGGTGCGAAGCAGATCCAGTTTACAGGCTCGCTTGCCTTCGAGCGACGTGTGCGAATAGGGAGCTGCGAGGTGCGGATCGGTTTCCGTGTTCCACACAGAGTAATCGATGCCGTTGAGGATCCCGGTGAGGTGGGCCGAACGGGCGCGGAGGAGGCCGTCGAGGCCAAAGCCTTGCTCCGGAGTTTGGATCTCACGCGCATAGGTTGGGGATACAGTGGTCAACCGGTCGCTGAAGACCAAACCAGCTTTGAGGAGGTTGATGCTCCCGTGGAACTCGATGAGATCGGGACGGAACAGGGTATCGGGTAGGCCGAGCCAGAACATGCGGCCGCGATCGAACAACCCCTGATAGCCAAGGTTGTGAATGGTAAAGACCGTTTTGACACCATGGAAGGTGGGGTCAGTGGCGTAGTACTGATGCAGGTAGGTGGGAAGGAGTCCGGTCTGCCAGTCGTGGCAATGGATGATGTGAGGGCGAAAGAAGTGGCGGGCGACGGCAAGCGCTGCATGGCAGAGTGCGGCAAAGCGCGTGTCGTTATCCCAGTAGTCTTTTCCGGCGACGGCGTAAAGCCCCTCGCGATCGAAGAAGACCGGGCAATCGACGAGATAGAAATCCACACCTCTCAGGTGCACCAGCCAAAGGGATGCCGCATAACGGCCCGGACCGATCCAGAGTGTGATATTTTCAGCAACTTTGCGAGCTCCGCTGAGGCTGGTGCCCCGATAGCGCGGCAGAACGACCGCTACCTCTTCGCCCTGTTCGGCCAGGGCGGGGGGGAGCGATCCCAACACGTCGGCCAACCCGCCGGTCTTTGAGAAAGGACGGGCTTCCGACGACACCATAAGAATCCGGGCCATGGTTACGATGATCGCAAATGCGGCGGGCCGGAGAGGAATTGACATTCGTGCGCAGACGCGTCTAGGGTTGGGACATGAACCGAATCACACGCCGCGAGGCGTTGTTGGCTGCCTCCGTGGCGCTTGCCGGTCAGCACACCCTTACGGCCGAAGATTGGAAGGAGGATCTGAAATACCTCGCCGCACAAGTGGAGAGCTTGCATCCGGGATGGCGGGAGGAGTCGAGACGGAAGGCGTTCCAAACGTCCTTAAAGGATTTGGAGGAAGGAGTCGGACAGCAGGATGAACTTGCCATTCGCGCCGGCTTGTTACGGGCTTTCCGCGCATTGGGCGATTCCCACTCAGGCATCCCGCTGCATGCGTTGTTCGGGGAGCGGATTCTGCCGGTCGGACTCTATTGGTTCGCCGACGGAATCTACGTCGCTGCGGCGGGCCAGGAGGCAATTCCCGCGCTCGGGAAACGAGTTCTGGCGATCGGCGGTCAGGAAATCGAAGTGGTCTGTCAGGCTGTAGCTGGGTTCATTCCGCATGAGAACGAATGGCTGCTGCGGCACCGGTTGCCGCAGTACTTGAGTTTTCCTGGTTTGCTGTGGGCAGCCGGTGTGGCTGCGCCCGGCAAGGCTACCGCGTTGAGATACAAAGGCGGGACGGTGGATCTAAACCCGGTCGATATACGCAGCGCGGGCGGATTCGATCGCGTTTATGACGATCGCAAGAAAACGCCGCCATTGTACCGGCGCAATCCGTGGCTGGCATATTGGACGGCGCGCATTGAGCCGGCCGGTACCCTCTACTTTCACTACGGCCGTTGTGAGAATGAGCCGTCGCAACCGATCGCCGCTTTCTTGCAGCAAGCTTGCCAGGAGATAGAAAGCGGTAAGGCGGCACGGCTGATCATTGACCTGCGGTTGAACAGCGGAGGGGATTCCAGTCTGCTCCACCCTATGGTTGAGTTCCTGCGTGGAAGTCCCGTGAATCGGAAAGGAAAGCTGTTTGGCATTATCGGCCGGGCGACGTATTCGTCGGCTTTGATCAACGCCGTGCAGTTGACACAGCAAACCGCTATCACGATGGTGGGGGAGCCGACTGGTGGAAAGCCGAACCACTTCGGGGAGGCGAAGCAGATTATCTTGCCACGCTCCAAACTGGCGGCGTTCTGTTCCACGAGGCATTTCGAGCTGTTGAAAGCAGATCCCGCTTCGCTCCTACCGCAAGTTCGGGCGGAAATACAGTACGCGGATCACGCAGCGGGACGGGATCCGTTTCTGGAGTTGATCCTGCAAAGGGTCAGGAATTAAACGCGGGCGCGCGCTGCTTTCCATCCGGCATCGAGTACTGCCCGCATTTGATCGAGCGTTTTCTTGTACTGGGGTATCGCTGCAAGGTTGGTGAATTCCCGTGGGTCGGTTTGCCGGTCGTAGAGTTCCTCGCCGGGCTTTGGCCCTGTCCACCGGATGTAACGGTAACGCTCGTTAACCGCGGCGCGGCCTTCAATGCCGTTCGGCGCCGTGACCACGCTGAAAACAGCCGATTTGAATGGACGCGACGGGTTGTCGAGCAACGGCCGTAAGCTTTGCCCTTCGAGGTTAGGCGGCGGCTTCAATCTTGCCAAGTCTGCCAACGTTGGGTAGATATCAACGAACTCCACCAATGAGCGTGTAGCTTTGCCGCTTCCCTTCACGCCGGGCGCCGCGATCAACAACGGGGCGCGCATGGATTCCTCAAACAGGCTGCGCTTGTGCCAGCGATAATGCTCGCCAAGGTGCCAGCCGTGATCGCCCCAGAACACGACAATCGTCCGCCTCGACTGGCCCGACTTTTCCAGTGCATCGAGAACCCTGCCGACTTGCCAGTCCATATAGGAAACCGAAGCGTAGTAGGCGCGGATGGCCTCCTTTTTCTGCATTTCGGTCATGCCACCCATATCTTTCGCACGAGTGTTGATGGCGAACTCGCTGGCCTCGGGGATATCGTCCAGGTCGTTGGGAGGATTCACCGGCGCGGGAATGGAACCGAGCGGATAAAGATCGAAGAACCGCGCGGGCGCGACATGAGGCAGATGGGGTCGAAGGTAACCGAGGCCGAGGAACCACGGGCGGTTAGCATTCGCGGAGATGGTTTCCATGGCAATCTCCGTGGCCTTCTCGTCGGCCTGATCCTTACCTTCGCCGGAAAAGGAGATCGCGTGCCAAGCCGCACGGCGTCCCGGTAGGATATTGCCTCCTTGGCCTTGCGTTCTCTGCTCGCTGCCGGGAGGGCTGATGGCCACATCCCAACTGGGCGGATCATCCCACTTGTTTGTGCCTACCGAACCCGGCACATCCATGTGATACATCTTGCCGGCGCGCACGGATCGCCATCCGCTGTTCTTGAATAGTTGCGGTAGGGTGACGACGTCGGGCAATTTGTCGCGCACGGCGATGTTGTTTTCGAAGATCCCGGTCGAATCCGGGCGAAGTCCGGTGAGCAGAGAGCAGCGGCTTGGCCCACAGACCGGGTACTGGCAATAGGCCCGGTCGAAACGCACGCCGCGAGCCGCGAGCCGGTCGAGATTCGGCGTCTTGACGATGGGATGCCCATAACAGCCGAGATCATTGTTCATGTCGTCGGAAGCGATGAACAGTACGTTAGGCCGTTCGGCAGTTTGGGAACGCATGACGGCCGGAGCGCCAAGAGCGGCTGCCATAAACGATCTGCGTTGCATATCTGAATACTGTATCTGAAAGTGTTGCAATCCGATGCGCGCGAAGCAGCTCACGCGAACCTGCGGAGAAGGCCGGCCATTCCTGTGGTGCTCGCCGGGGATCGCGGCTATTGGTTCGCGGAGGCCGCGAGGTTGGGCTCCCAGAGAATCTCCGGTGCACCAAGTTTATGGTTCACCCAGCGGCTCCAAACGAAGAAAGCGTCGCTCAAACGATTGAGGTATCCGATGGCGTCGTTCGGCACGTGTTCTTCATGGCTGAGGGCCACGGCAAGGCGTTCGGCGCGGCGGCAGATCGTCCGGCAGAGGTGCAATTCAGCGTTGATGCGGCTCCCGCCGGGCAGCACAAAGGAGCGCAGCGGAGAAAGAGGCTCATTCATGGCATCGATCTCGTGCTCCAGGCGTTCGATCTCGATTTCGGTGACGCGGGGCTGCTGGGGGTGAACATCGTCCGGATACGTGGCCAGAATGCTGCCTAAGTTGAAAAGCTCATGCTGCACGCGGTGGAGGATAGCTCGCAACGGTTCAATCTCGGGCTGGGACTGCCGCAACTCCTCGATCGAAACACAGGCCAAGCCTACAGCCGAGTTCAGCTCGTCAACGGTTCCGTAGCATTCAATGCGCAGGGAGTTCTTCGGCACACGCTGGCCACCGACAAGGCTAGTCTCGCCGCGGTCGCCACGGCGGGTGTAGATACGGTTCAGAGCAATGCGAGGTTCAAGAAATGGTTTTTCCGCCACACTTCATGGTAACAAGGGTGGGCTTTAGGGAGCCCCATGCTGCATTCGTGGGTGCGCCCCTCCACGTGACTGGATGCCGGTGAAGAACATCCGCGCGAATCCAGCGTGAACCACGATTGAACTGAGACTCCCAATATAGTAGTGGCACAGAGGGGTGCTTTCGTTTCGTCAATCTTGCGGATATCCCATCCCCCCCACATGAGGTGTCGTATAGGCGGCTTCGCTTATAATCGCATACAGTGCAGAATCCTTCCATGTCCCGTGTCCGGTGGTGGATCCTTGCCCTCATCTTTTTCGCCACCACGATTAACTATCTCGATCGGATCGTTTTCTCCGTCCTGATCCCGGTGATCCGAAAGGATCTAGATCTGAACGATCAGGACTACGGACTTGTCAATGGCGCCTTCCAGGCAGCCTATACCGTGGGATTCCTCTTCATGGGGAAACTGGTGGATCGATACGGCACTCGTATCGGGTACGCCGTTTCGATCGCCTGGTGGTCGCTGGCGGCGATGCTGCATGCGACGGCGAAGACTACGATGATGCTGGCTGGATGGCGGGCCATGCTGGGCATGGGCGAGTCCGGGAATTTCCCAGCCGCGATCAAAGGCGTTGCGGAATGGTTCCCGAAGCGCGACCGGGCCTTCGCTACGGGCATCTTCAACGCGGGAACCAATGTCGCTTCAATGGTAGGTCCACCGCTGTTCGCCTGGATGTTGCACGACATGGGTCTCGACTGGCGGACTTGTTTCCTGGTGACCGGCGGTGCGGGATTCCTCTGGTTGGGCGTTTGGCTTGTGATGCATCGCGAGCCGAAGGAACATCCCGGAGTCAACGCTGCCGAACTGGCCTATATTCATAGCGACCCCGAGGAAGCCGGGCAGAAGAACATCTCCTGGAGCGAGGCCTTGCGCTATCGCGAGACGTGGGGATTCGCCTTGGGCAAGTTCCTGACGGATCCGGTGTGGTGGTTCTATCTCTACTGGCTGCCTCCCTACCTCTACGATGTGCGGAAGTTCGATCTCAAGCAGATCGGATGGGCCCTGCCGGTGGTGTATCTGCTGGCGGATTTGGGCAGTGTAGCGGGTGGTTGGCTGGCCGGATATTGGATCCGCAAAGGATGGGATCCCGCCAAGGCGCGCAAGGGTGCGATGCTCGTTTTCGCCGCGATGATGCCGGTCGCTTCCATGGCGGCACTTGCCGAGAGCGCGATTCTCGCCGTGGCTCTCATTAGTCTCGCGACATCCGCGCACCAAGGGCTCTCGGCAAATCTGTATACGACGGTCTCAGACGTGTTTCCGAAACCGGCGGTGGCGTCGGTAATCGGAATCGGCGGTTGCGCCGGAGGATTTGGCGGCGTCCTTTTCTCAGCCGTCATTCCGGGATACGTGGTGCAGCACTTTGGCTATACACCGGTGATCCTGACCATGGGACTGTTTCATCTCACCGCGGTGTATTGCGTCCACAGGATCATGGGTCCGCTGAAGCCAATCCAGATTAAGATTTCGAGAGGATGATACACATGTTCCGTTCGTTGCTGATTATTGCCCTCTTTGTATCGCTGCTTCCGGCGAAAACGATCCGCACGATAGCTGGTACCGGATCCGCCGGATACTCGGGAGATGGCGGTCCAGGAGTGCAAGCTCAGATCAACAACCCCTATGGTCTGGTGGTGGGGCCGGATGGGGCACTGTATGTTTGCGAAATCGGCAATCATGTCATTCGCCGGATTGATTTGAAGACGGGCACTGTGAGCACGGTGGTGGGCAATGGAAAGCAAGGCTATTCGGGCGACGGCGGACTGGCGACGCAGGCCTCCTTGAACGAACCCTACGAGATCCGCTTCGATAAGCAAGGGAATATGTTCTTCGTCGAGATGAAGAACAACCTCATCCGGCGAGTGGACGCGAAGACAAAGATCATCTCCACCGTGGCGGGCCGTCCCGAGCCCGGTTTTTCCGGCGATGGCGGCCCGGCCGTCAAGGCGCAGTTCCGCCAGCCGCATTCCATCGCCTTCGATCCACAAGGGCGGTTGCTGGTTTGCGATATCGGCAACCATCGCGTGCGGCGCATCGACATGAAGAGCGGGATCATCGAGACCTATTTGGGAAACGGCGAACGCAAACCGACTCCCGATGGCGCTTCCGTTAAAGGCACGCCAGTGAACGGACCGCGGGCGATCGACCTGGATAAGAAGGGGAACTTGTACCTTGTGCTGCGCGAGGGCAACATGGTGTTTCGCATCGATCCCAAGACGGAGACCATCCATCACATCGCGGGCACCGGAAACAAAGGGCTGACGGGAGACGGTGGCGATGCGCGCAAAGCGGATCTGAATGGGCCAAAGGGTGTGGCATGGTCTCCGGACAACAGCATCTATATCGCCGACACGGAAAGCCACACGATCCGGCGGATTGATCTCAATAGCGGCGTCATTACGACGGAAGTCGGCGACGGGCAGAGGGGTGATGGGCCGGAGACCGATCCCCGCCGATGCCGCACGGCGAGGCCGCACGGGGTCTTTGCGGATCGCAAGGGCGTCATTTACATCGGAGACAGCGAAGCCCACCGGGTGCGGATTCTCAAGTAACCGGCAACTTCCGGTGCTCGTCCGCGAGGCCTTACACTGAAGAGATGGATACCCTCGTAGAGACATCGGCGCCCGTATCCGTGGCGGCGGAGATCATGGAGCGGGAGCGGCAATACGTGATGCAGACGTACGCCCGTTATCCGCTGGTGCTGCAACGCGGCAAGGGCTGCTACCTGTGGGATGTGGACGGCAAGCGTTACCTGGATCTGTTGAGCGGCATCGGCGTGAACGCCCTCGGCCACTCCCATCCGCGCATTGTGCGCGCGATCCGGGAACAATCCGTAAAGCTTATCCATTGCTCCAACCTGTACTACCACGAGTGGCAGGGAAAACTCGCGGAGCGGTTAAGCCGGGTCAGTGGATTGCAGCGTACGTTCTTCTGCAATTCCGGTACGGAAGCGACGGAAGGTGCGTTGAAGATCGTCAAGTCGTACGGCAACCGCGTCTCGCCGGAAAAGAACGAGATCGTTGCCCTGGAAGACTCCTTTCACGGGCGTTCCATCGGGGCCATTTCGATTACAGGCCAGCCGAAGTATCGCAAAGATTTTGAACCGCTTCTCCCGGGCGTGAAGTTTGTGGCGCGACACGATCAAGCGGCGTTGGAAGCCGCGGTGAATGAGCGCACCGCCGGTATCGTACTCGAATTGATCCAGGGCGAAGGCGGAATTTATCCCATTGGCGAGAAGATGACGCGGATGGCCCGCGAACTCGCCGACAAGCACAATGCTTTGCTCGTGCTGGATGAAATCCAATGCGGCGTGGGACGCCCCGGCACGTATTTCGCTTATCAGTTGCTGGATCCGCCTGTGTTGCCGGATGTGATGATCGCGGCCAAGCCGATCGGTGCGGGTATGCCGATGGGGATCATCATGGCGAACGAGAAAGCTGCCGCGGCTTTGCCCGCAGGAATGCACGGCTCCACCTTCGGCGGGGGTGCGTTGGCCTGCCGCGTGGGTTACGAATGCATGCTGATGCTGGAGGAGTTGTTGCCGCACATCCGTCAGGTGGGCGGCTACTTCAAAAGCCGGCTGGTGGAGTTGAGCCGCAAATTCGGATTCATCCGCGAGGTTCGCGGACAGGGACTGATGTTGGGCATGGAGATCGAATTTCCCTGCAAGCAGTTCGTCACGGATGCACTGGCGGAGGGTCTGCTGATCAACGTAACGCATGAGCGTGTGGTGCGCATGCTGCCGCCATACATCATCACGGAGCGTGAAGTGGATCGCGCGGTCCGTGGATTGACACGAGTGTTTCGCAAGGTGGGGAAGACCGCTTAGACTCTTTCCCAAACGAGGCGGTGAACCGCCGAACTTCGTTTCAACGCCGCGGTGAGCGTGAGCCGGTTTCCGAAAAACGCGAATCCGCGGCGTTGTTGTGTTCCAATCCAGTTCGGATAGACGCTCCCTTCGACGGTGTGTACGACTTCACACGCCGCCTCGTCGACGTCGAATGTTCCGAAGTAGGCGATGTAGTTATCCAGCGGCCCGCCGGCGGACGGATCGTGTACGCGGCGCATCGCCTGCCCGCTCATGCGCCCTTCCCTCGTGTAGATGAGAAGGCCAATCGGATCATCCCCAAGAGGCAAACCGATGGAGCCGTCCGGCGCATGCGATTCGTAGGAAAGCAATCTCCAGGTTCCGTAAAAGCGGTGTGGCATGATGGTCAGTCTCGAATCACGAGGGCTTCGCCTGAGTACTTACGCACGCTTCTGGCAAGCTCTTCCGCGCTCTCCTGGGTGGCGGCTTTACCGACAAGGACGCGATACAGAACGGGGCTGCTGCCGCGAGGCATGATGCGGACGTGTGGAAACGAGGCCAACTTGGCGCGCAATGCCTCGGCTCTGGCGCGGTCGGAGAACGCGCCCGCCTGTACGGTGAAGGAATGCCCCTGCGACCCAGTGGAAAGCACCTGTAGCCGCACGCGGGCGGTTCCAGGACCGATCAGTTCGATGCGCTGGGCGGCGGCGCGGGAAAGATCGATGATGCGTCCATCGACGAAAGGACCGCGATCCGTGATGCGCACATCCACCTCACGCTGGTTGGCGAGGTTGGTAACACGCACCATCGTTTCGAACGGCCACGTGCGATGGGCCGCGGTGAATCCGTTCATGTCGTAGATCTCTCCGTTGGCGGCGCGCCGCCCGTGATACGGCTCGCCATACCAACTGGCGATGCCGGTTTGCGTATCGCCGGGCCGCGGTGGCGGTGGAACGCGTGTGTGCGTTCGCTTGCCGCAACTCTGTGCGAGAAGTAGCGCCGCAACCAGCGCCCACAACGGGCCGCATCGCCGGAGGCCCGTCAAATGGTGCGTGGAACGCATCGGAAGCCCTAAAACAATTCTACAGGAAAACGTTTTTGGGGTGGGTGCGCTGTCCGGCAGTGGAAGCGTGTGAGCGTGTCATGCATTTTTCTCTTGACTTTCTTTTCAAACAACCTTATATATGAATCACGCTGCGATCTTTCACGGATCGCTAATTCTGATGTTAGGGAGAATCAATCGATGAAGAACGCAACCAAAAAGGCCGCCAAGAAGGCACCCGCGAAGAAGGCTGCTGCGAAGAAAAAGAAGTAGTCGCTCTAGCGGACAAGGTTCGTTAACAACAACGAGGCCCCGAGAAATCGGGGCCTCTTACTTTTGTGGGTGGCTGCTTGCGGACGTCAGCGCTTCAGCAGCAGGGCTATGGCTTGGGCTTCCGCCGATCTTCCTTCTCCCACCGGACCGACACGCTCGGCGGTCTTGAACTTCACCGACACGCAATCCGCCGCCAGACCCATCGTTGCGGCAAGAGATTCGCGAATGCGCTGCCGGTATTCCTTCAGCTTGGGCCGTTCCAGGATCACTGTCGTGTCGATGTTGACCACGGCATAGCCGGCATCGCGCACCATTGATACGGCATGCGCCAGCAGCTTGCGGCTGTCAGCGCCCTTCCATTGTGGATCCGTATCGGGGAAGTGCATGCCGATGTCCCCAAGACATGCCGCTCCGAGGATCGCATCGGTCACCGCATGCGCAAGGATGTCGGCGTCGGAATGTCCTTCGAGTCCGAAATCACATTCAATCCGCACACCGCCGAGGATAAGCGGACGGCCCTCGACAATCCGATGCACATCCCAGCCCAAACCCGTCCGGTAGGCTGGCGTCACAGGCCTCGCTCCTCGGCGAGGAAGAGGTGAGCCAGTTTCATGTCGGTCGGCTTAGTGAGTTTGATGTTGCGATCGCTGCCTGCAACGACACTGACTTCCACCTGTTCCAATCGTTCGACGAGGCTGGCTTCATCCGTCCCAGTGAAGTTGTCCGAACTGGCTTGGGCGAAGGCGGTTCTCAGAAGGTCGAAGCGGAACACCTGCGGTGTCTGTGCCAGGACAAGTCGATCCCGCGGAATCGTGGCGCGGACCTTGTTGCGATGTACCTGCTTCACGGTGTCGACGGGAACCACACCGACGATGGCGGCGCCGCATTCCTGTGCCTCGGCGATCACCTTTTCGATGGTGGCAACATCGATGAAAGGTCGCACCGCGTCGTGCACGGCGACAAGGTCGGTGTCAGCGGCGAGCGTGGCAAGCGCATGTTCCACGGACTCCTGCCGCGAGTCCCCACCTTCGACGCAGCGCACGGGCTTGGGAAAATGCTGCGCTTCGACAAGTTCGCGCACCCACTCAATGTCTTCCGGGCGGAGAGCAATGACGATCTCGTGGACGGATGGCGCCGCGGCGAACTTGCGGAGTGTATGGATGAGAATGGGCGAACCATCGAGCAACATGAATTGCTTGCGGCTGGTGCCGGAAGACTCCGGCTGCGTACGGCCCATGCGCGTACCGAGCCCAGCGGCGGGAAGAATGACAGATACTTTCATGCCAGTGAACGTATTTTAACGCGATTGTGGCGTGCAGCCGCTTCTTAGTGGGTAGGGGGCGCACCCGCCGCACCCGCGTGAGTTTCGCGGCTCGGCCGATCCTGCGGGGCTTGCTTTTCATGAACGGCGTGCACTCGATCGTCGTATTTACCGAAGATCATTTTGCCCGCGGTGGTTTGCAACACGCTCGTCACAGAGATGTCGATGGTCTTCGAGATCAGCCGTTTGGCGTTGTCGACAACCACCATCGTGCCGTCATCAAGATAGGCAACGCCCTGGTTGTACTCCTTGCCCTCTTTGAGGATGAAGACGCGCATGATTTCACCCGGAAGAACGACGGGCTTCAGAGCGTTGGCAAGTTCGTTGATGTTCAGTACAACCACACCGTGAAGTTGCGCTACTTTGTTCAGATTGAAATCGTTGGTAACGATCTTGCAATCGTAGAGCTTGGCCAATTCGATCAGCTTCATATCGACATCCCGAACGGCGGGGAAGTCGTCTTCGACGATCTGGACATGCAGCTCCGGCATCTTCTGGATGCGCTGTAGAATGTCCAGGCCGCGCCTTCCACGGTTGCGCTTCATGGAGTCGGCGGAGTCGGCTACTAACTGAAGCTCGCGCAGAACGAACTGTGGAATGACGAGAGTGCCGTCGAGAAAGCCGGTTTCGGCAATGTCGGCGATACGCCCGTCGATGATAACACTGGTATCGAGGATCTTGAAGGAGTGCTTGGTGACCTTTTCGTTGCCGAACACACCGCCGAAGGCAGCGAGATTCAACATGTCGCCCTTGTTGGCGCCCACAATGAGGCCCACGTAGGTCATCAGAAGCAGAATTGCAAGCTGTAGGAAAGAAACGGTGGTAGAACTAGTGGGAAGGGCCTGTCGCAGGACGAGCGAGATGAGGTAAGCGCCGAAGATACCCATGACGCTGCCTGAGGCGGCGCCGATCAGGCGTTTCATGCTCACCTGCTTCAGGCGGATCTCAAAAAGAACTATCGCAATGCCGGAGACAAGGCCCAGCCCGGCGGCGGGTAACGCCGCCAGGCCAAATGGTTGGAGAAAAAAAGCGGAAACAGAAATGAGGGCAACAAAACAGAAGCGGACAAAGAGCAGGTCAATCACATTTCCTATCCCCCTTAGATAACGAGGTGCTGCCGCACAATGAAATGAAGAGGTCCGGCCTAGAGTATAACACCCAATCGCCAGCCATGGCGTGGGGATGGAAATGGGGGAGTGGTCCTTTGCGTACTACAGTGCTTTGGCCAACTCTTCGGCAAACGCGCTTTGCGGCGCCGGAGTGCGGCCTTTCTTGTGCTTCTTTCCACCGCGCTTGGGGCGGTTGTCGGGAGACATCGGAGAAGATGCTCCTACCGGTCCCATAGGCGGTCTTGCGCCCTTCGGCCGGGGTGGTTGGGCAGGGTTCGCCCGCAGGATGCGGTCTTCCAGCGGCGCACGATCAAAGCGCCGGATGATCGACTCCATCTCCTCCTGATTCGGAGCATCGATGAAGGCGAAGCCCTTGGATTCCTGGGTCTCGGGATTCCGGATGACCTTAACGTCATCGGCGACGAGATTCTCCGCACGAAGCCAAGAGAGAATGTCGTCCTTGGTAACCCAGGTAGGCAGGTTGCCGAGAAAAACGGTGAAACTCATTCTGTGGTGTAAAACACTCCAGGGGATATTTGGTGGGCCCGTCCGTGGACGCAGTCCATCAGAGCATCTTCATCGTAGCACAGCTCATTGTGGGCCGCAAAGGAAAAACGATTCTCATCGGGTCGTAAGATACAGCAAATCCGGGCTTTGCGAAAATCCGAGAACGGTGTAAACGCATTCCCGAAGCAAATGACCAGCCAGAAGGCGCTCAGTGCACTAACGGTGAACGAGGGGAAACGGAAATGGCACTCGCACAACCTGTCCGAATGAAGCCGGCCACGCTCAACACGGTAGTCTTACCTTCGGCGGCCGCGCAATGGAATTCGAACAGCGCTCTCGGAAAGCTGCGCAATGGGGGACATCGGGAAAGATGCGGACATGCATGGCCTGATTGAGTCCTGTTTTGCGCCATCTCTTATATATGGGAGTCAGGATCACCCCGCGATGCCATGTTTGAAGATGATGTTGTTCTTGCGGTATGGGATTTCAATGGACCGGAAGGTACAACAGAGCCACGCTTCGGCACTGGTTCGTTCAATCTGACTGGCGGAACCTCTCTTTTACTGGCGGGTGGAGAGGGCTCCTCCGATCCGGCACTACGGTATCCACCCAACCATTGCATCGGGATCTATAACTTTCCACCGCAAAGTTGCGGGGCGGAAACAGCGGGCGTGGCGTTCCTCGTTCCATCGTTGGACCATCACTCCCTCCGCATTGCGTTCGACGCCTATCCGGATGCGCTGTCAAATCGCTGGCTGCGCTTGCAACTAACATGCGATGCGGGAAGGTCTTGGTGGAATCATGAGGTTGATGGGGAGTATACACAAGACGGGCTGTTCCAACTCGGTGCGCACAGGTGGCACCGCCTGTCTGCGAACCTGGCGAAGGAACCGCGCGTGAACGACAATCGTGGTTTCGGTTTCCGGTTGGTGACCGCATTCGCGCCCGATGAGGCAATGTATGAGTCCTGCGGTACGAAAAGCCCATACAGCCGGTTCGGGTTGTTGTTCTTCGACATGGTGACCGTTCTGGGAAAGCGTATCCGGTAAGAATCGGAGCCCTGCGAGGGGTGGGCAGCATATTCCTGGTATGATGAGCCGGAATATGAATCGCAGGGCTTTCTTTCATACTTGTCTCGGTGCGGCAAGCGCCGTTTCGTTGGCCGACCAGGCGGATGCCGCCGGATTACCGAAAACGAAAATTACTCGAATCCGATACTACCGAACACCTACAGACGCTGCCGGGCGTCCGAATACGCGGCAGCCGTTGTTCAATCAAAGCACAAACGTGGTGCTGGTGGAGACCGATGCTGGATTGGTTGGCGTGGGTGAGGGCGGCTCGGACGACACGATGGAGCAATGTGCGGGGCTCCTGATCGGCGAGGATCCGTTCCGCACAGACCGTCTGTGGCAGTCGATGTACCGGGGATATTTTTATCCTGCCGGACGGGAAAAGGTTCATGCTTTAGGCGCCTTGGACGTGGCGCTATGGGATTTGAAGGGAAAAGCCTTGGGTGTGCCGGTGTACCAGTTGCTGGGCGGCCAATCGCGCGACTACGTGGAGTGCTATTCCACCGGGTTCCCCGCAAAGGGGACGCCAACAGAGGTGGCGAAGGCGTGCGTGGATGCCGGATTCCGCGCCTATCGCATCTCGACCGACACGCGCGGCGGCACCATGGATCGGTTCGCCACCGTGAATCGCGTTTATGAACTCTGCAAACAAGTCCGCGAGGGTGTTGGCAGGGATGGCGGATGGTGCATCGATTTTCACACGGAGTTGGACATGCCCGACGCGGTGACGCTCGCCAACATGATTGAGCCGCTTAGGCCCTACTTCGTTGAGGATCTGGTGCGCAGTGAGAATCCCGGCGTGTACCGGACACTGCGGCACCAGGTCAAAGTTCCCATCGCGGTCGGTGAACAGTTCGGGCCGAAGTGGGAATGGAATGAGCTGATTCAGAACCATCTCATCGACTACGCCCGTGCGACGATTCCGAATGTTGGCGGTATCACCGAGTTTCAAAAGATCGCCGCCATGTGCGAGACACACTATGTCGGCCTGGTGCCGCATTTCACCGGTCCCATTTCCGAGGCGGCAATGGTGCATTGCTCGACAGTGTTTTCCGGACCAGTGTTAATGGAGTTGGTCATGGGCGGCACACGTCCGTGGCCGTATCTGAAACAGAGCTACGACCTGAAGGATGGGAAACTCTGGCCGAACGAGCGCCCGGGGATAGGGGTGGAAGTTGACACCTCAAAGCTGCAGCAGATCGGGGATTATAAGGAGGCATATTCGCTGACGCCGATGCTACGGCGGCCGGACGGGTCGTTGACGAATTGGTAAGGGAGGGAATCGAAACGCCTCCACTCGCCCGGCTGTTGCCGGGGGATAAGTGTCGATGCGGACGGCCTAAGCTCCCAAAGCTTTCTTCCCAGCCTCCAGTACTTCCAGGATTCGATCCACATCGAACACACAGCCACCCCAAGTACCGCCACTCACATCCTGAAGCGCTGCCCAAAGCCGCGTATCCGCGGGCAATTGGGGATCGGGCGCGAGATCCGTCCTTGGTTCTCGCGCCGCAATCGACGCATCATCGAAGCCCACGAGGTTAATGGATCCCTCGAGTGTGTTCCGGTCAATCACGATCTCGATCAGGTCCCCATCCCGCACCTTTCCAATCGGCCCCCCGGCCAGCGCCTCCGGCGACACATGCCCAATGCACGCACCGGTTGACACTCCACTAAACCGAGCATCCGTTAGCAAGGCGACATGCTTCCCAAACGGCAGATGTTTCAACGCGGAAGTAAGCTGATACGTCTCCTCCATCCCGGTACCCATCGGCCCGCGGCAGATCAGGACAATCACGTCCCCCGCCTCAATCCCCCCGTTTTTGATCGCATGAATCGCCGCTGCCTCGCTCGTGAACACCTTTGCCGGGCCTTTCTTGCGATACACTCCGTCGGCATCAATCACACTTGGATCAATCGACGTGCTCTTAATCACCGATCCCTGGGGCGCCAGATTCCCCACCGGAAAACACACCGTCGATGTCAGCCCTGCCTTACCTGCCGATTCGATCGAATGAATCACCACTCCCGGATCCACTCCATCGATCTCCGCCAACACTTTTCGTAACGCGGCGCGCCGCTGGGATCCTTCCCACCATTCCAGACAAGCGCCCAGAGTCTCCCCGCTCACCGTCAGCGCATGCAGATCCAGCAGGTTCGCATCGCGCAGATGCAGCATGACTTCCGGCACTCCACCGGCCAGAAATACTTGCACCGTTGGATGGTTCCGCGGCCCGTTCGGCAACGCATCCACCAACCGAGGCACCATCCGGTTCACCGCCGCCCAGTCCTCCACATTCGGCCGCGAGACCCCGGCCGCATGTGCAATCGCCGACAAATGCAGCAAAATGTTCGTCGAACCCCCAAACGCCGCGTGCACGATCATTGCGTTCTTGAATGCCGCCGCTGTCAAAATGTCCCGCATCTTGATCCCGCGGGATTCCAGGTTCTGCACTGCCCGAGCCGATCGCCTGGCCATATCGGTCCAGATCGGATGTCCGCTAGGGGCCAGCGCCGAATGAGGTAGAGACATTCCCAGCGCTTCCCCAATCACCTGCGCACTCGCCGCCGTTCCTAGAAACTGACATCCACCCCCCGGGGATCCGCAGGCCCGGCATCCCATCTCCGCCGCATACTCGAGCGTGATGGTCCCATGGGCGAATCGCGCTCCTATGGTCTGCACCTTGCCCGCATCTTCGCCGTCCTCGGCAACCAGCGTCACGCCGCCCGGAACGAGGATACAGGGCAGGTCCGGAGTCCCAGCAAGGGCCATCATCATCGATGGCAGTCCCTTATCGCATGTCGCCACGCCAATCACACCCCGCCGTGTCGGCAGGGACCGGATCAGCCTTCGAAACACCACCGCCGCATCGTTGCGATACGGTAAGGAATCGAACATTCCCACCGTTCCCTGACTCCGTCCATCGCAGGGATCCGTGCAATAACCAGCGAATGGAACCGCCCCGTTAGCCTTCAGTTCCTCCGCCGCGGCTTGCATGAGCAACCCTACTTCCCAATGTCCCGTGTGATAGCCCAGCGCAATCGGTGTTCCGTCCGCTGCCCGTATCCCGCCGTGCGTGCTGAGTATCAGGTAGTCCTGCCCGTTCAGCCGCGACGGATCCCACCCCATGCCGGCATTCTGCGTCCAGCCAAACAGATCGCCTGAGGGCCGCTCGCGCAGCATTTCCGGAGTCAAAGGTAAGGAACCTTTCGGCCCGGGTTGTTTCGAGCGGACCGCAAACAGCGTCGGGTCGTTGGAATCAAAGATGGGGTTCGACATGGTTGTTATTCAATGATAAAATCCCCGCCATGTCCGTTACACGACGCTATGCCATGACCGCATTGAGCAGTGCCGCCTACCAACGAATCCTGGGAGCAAACGACCGGATCCAGGTCGGCTTCATCGGCTACGGCCTGATCGGCCGTCAACACGTCTTCGATTTCAAGAACCAAAAAGATGTCGACATGGCCGCGATGTGCGAAGTCCACCAACCGCGCCTGGAAGAGGGGCTTCAAGAGATGGGGCCGGGCGCCAAAGGCTATCGCGATTTCCGCAAGATGTACGAAAACAAGGATCTTCAGGCGATCGTGGTTTCCACTCCGGATCACTGGCATGCTCTTCATACAATTCTCGCCTGTGCTGCCGGCAAGGATGTCTACGTCGAAAAACCGCTGTCGCTGTTTATCGATGAGGGCAAATGGATGGTCCGCGCCGCCCGCCGCTATAACCGCGTCGTGCAAACCGGCACGCAACAGCGCAGCGGCCTGCACTATCAGAAGGCGCGCCGCCTCATCCGTGAGAACTACCTCGGCAAAGTCCTGAACGTGCGCATGAGCGCCGCCCGCAACATCACCCCCGGCTTCGGCAAGTTCTCCGATGCATCGCCACCCTCCGAACTCGATTACGATATGTGGCTTGGCCCCGCACCCAAACGCCCATATCACCAACTGCGCTCCCTCTATCATTTCCGCTGGTTCTGGGATTATTCCGGTGGTCAGATGACCAACCTCGGCGCGCACCACATCGATATACTCCAGTGGTTCATGGGTGTTCGCGGCCCTCAGGTCGTCTCCTCTGTCGGAGGCCGCTACGGTCTCGATGGAGACGGCGACGTTCCGGACACTCAGGACGCTGTGTTCCAATATCCTGGTTTCACCGCGATTTGCTCAATACGCGAAGCGGGCATCGGACGGCGCGTCCCGGGCCTTGAATTCATCGGGACCAAAGCCAGCATGACCATCGATCGCGGCGGCTTCGACATTCTCCCCGAAATGAAAATCGATCCCAATAACGCTGTCCCTCAATTCCGCGGGCATTCCTCCGGTGGCGTCAATCGCTCCACAACCAGACCCACCCCCTACACCGAGCCCATGAAAGAGACGGGCTCCAGCGAACAGCAGTTCGATCTACACGTCCGCAACTTCCTGGATTGCATCAAAACGCGCCAGCGTCCCATCGCCGATGTAGAAGATGGCCACCAGATCACTACTGCCTGCCACCTCGCCAATATTTCCCTTCGCCTCGGAGGACGCAGCATCCGGTGGGATGCCGTCAAGGAAACCATCATCGGCGACAACGAAGCCGCCGCCATGATGCGCCGCCCATATAGAAAACCCTGGGATAAGATTCTAGATGATTTAAAACTCCTCTAAATTCCGTTCGTAGGTGAAGGAGAACCAGTGCTCGACGCACTGCATGCCGCTTATGCTGACGATCCGCTCAGAACAGATGACCGCATTCCGCCGTCAACTGACGGCAGATTTCAGACGTCGCCTGATTTCCCGGTTGTGCCGTGCATACCCTGCCAGAACTGCCGGCATGAGCAGCGCCGATCTCGAAAGCCTCGCCAGCGCCGCGCTTGCCAATGCCAGAAGCCACGGCATTGTCTCCGAAGAGGACTCATTCCGCTTCCTCGATTTCGCCCTTCGCTACGGCCCAAAATTCGGCGAGAAGGACTGCACACCCTGGGCTCATGAGATCCTCAGCACCGCCCACCTTGGACCCGATGAGAAGCTCAATCTCCTCGAGGGCTACGAGCTGTACGGCGAAGGGCGGGTGAAGACTTGAGCAATCGACGCGCCGTCAAACCCATCAACGAAGATGCAGCCAGAGCAGCCAACGACGCCATTGCCGCCGAAACCGGCGGCCGCCCACTCACCATGGGGCCTGAGGACGCAGCACTTCGCGAGAAGTGGATGGATGCCTATGTTGCGGCGGGCGGTGAAATCGAGGAGACCGGCAAGACCCCCAAGGAAGATCCCACTGAGCCCGTAAAGCCCTGCCCGAAGCGCCTTCAGTGGATCAAGCTCATCTCACTTCGTTTCTGGTCCGACTACGGGTTGATAAAGAATGAAGAAGAAAAGTGGACCAACACCGGTGTCCGATACCCCGTCCCGGAATGGATCGACGGCAGAGACATGCGGAGCCCCATCGTCCACAACATCGACAAGAAGGTGAAGCTTGATCTCACTTTCGAAGCTGGCCCGCCAGGCGCATGCGCCGAGCAAGGCACCATCGCCGGTACTGGACCGGAAGGCATTCAGTTCAACGGTCAGGCCACCTTCAAGCCAGGCAAACTCAAGGTTACCCTCACCTCCGACACCAAGACCCCAAAACGTGTCGACGAACTCGATCTGTCCATTGACTGGACGGTGGTCACCCCACCGGTCAACTACGATGTTACAACCCAGAACACTTGCTACCTGGTCATGAACAAGCCCGTGGATCATGGCGAGCCTGAGGATGGCGTCACCAAAAAGCGCGCCGAAACCGCCGTATCCCTCGTGGGTGAAGTTGCCTCCCTCGATCCCCACACCATTGTCGGGCATTTGATGGAGAAATTCCCCTTCTATACGCTTGAAGCGCATCCGGATGTTCCCGCCGAATACAAACACCCTACCTTCTTCAACACAACCGGCGGCGCCTGGCCCATGGCCGATAACATCGACAAGTCCGGAGAGTGCCAGGCGATCGTCCGTTTCGTCCGCGGTTTGCTCATGCAGGTAGGTTGTCCCGGTGACGCGAAAACCTATCTCGTCTGGTCAGATCCCACCGTCTCCAACGGAACCAAAGTCCTCGAAGCTCCCTATCCCAAGCGCACACTGCACGATCGCAAGAAGAAGGTGAATGGGGTTACCTGGTACGCCGCGCTGGCAGACCGTGATCCCGTGGCGGTCGGTACTACGTTCACTTCCGACGATATGGGCATGAACACCTTCGAGGCCTGTCTTCGTTTCTCCCACGGAGGAGTCACCAAGTATTATGGGGGTGGGGCCGGAGTCTATGATTCCCACGAGGAAGTCATTCACGCCTTTCACGCTCTCGTTTGGTTCAGTTATGAATTCGACGATGTAGGAAATACTCTTTTCAAAATCGAGGAGATCGTCCAGCGTTATCGCTAACAAACAGAATGAGGAAGCCATGACGGAAGCCGACCTGAGCAAAATCTGGATCGAATCCATCGCCCGCATCACCCCAGAGGCGTATCGTGCCGTCCCAGACATCGAATGGATCCCCAGCACCGTGCGCGCCAACTCCGCACAATGGGCGGGCCGCTTCTTCGTTCCCGAAGCAGACCCGCACGAGCGGCCTTCCGAAGTCCAGTGGAGCTACCACATCGCCACCGAGCGAACCCCGGACGTTATCCGCTATATCTACCGTGCCTTGTCCTTCGACCTGGATGTCGTCGAATCGCGAGCATACGCCGTGATCCGCCTGAAACTCCGTCAACCGCTTGCCTCTGTCATTCAGGAAGCGGCCGACAGACTCCTTCTCCGCCCCGCCTCCGCTGCCCGCTTCGTTTTCCAGTTCCCCCAGACGCTCAGCGAAGGTATCCGATTCTCGTCCAATCCGGAAACCGGACCTCTCGATATCGCTTCCTGGGAAGACCTCGTCGAAGGCGGCATCCGAGGTGGCGCACCCTATTTCCTGCGCTTCAAAAAGAATCCGCAAATCGCAGGCTACCCCAATCTCCGCACTTGGTTCGACCCCGCATTTCGCGCCGCCAACCGCGTCTGATCAGCGTATGCCTGCGATGGCGGCATTGGCCCAACCATTCAGTGGAAAAACACCCAACTGAGCACCGCCCCGACCACACACATCGATAGCCCCCAAGCCAGCAGTTTATAAAACAGAGACTTACTTTCGACCACATCGCTCACGCCAGCCAAACAAAGGGCCCCAATCGTCGACAACGGCGAGACATCCACCAAATGGCCGCCGATATTCATCGAGGAAGCCACCGCCAGGGCACTTCCTCCCCCTAACTTTTCCACCAGCGAGGGGATTGCCGGCAAAAACGCGGGCAGCACAACCCCCGACGTACTGCTATACACCGACACCACCCCCGTCAGAAACGCCACCACACCGGTTACGGTCCCTGGCGTCGACACCTTCGCCATCAAACCCGCAAACAGCTCAATCCCCTGAGTCTTCTCCAGAATCCCAATCAATACAGTTACCCCGCTCACCATCACCAGCGTATGCCACGGCATCTTCCGGATCGCCTCCGCATCATTCGATGCCCTCGTCAAAGCCAACACTGCCGCGCCCGCGAAGGCTGCCATCCCGATATTCATCTTCCACACCAACACGCCAAATACCAGCCCTGCGATCACCGCCATCGTGATCCAATGACTGCGCTCGAACGGATCCACCTGTTCATTCTCCGTGGCACTTGCATCCTTTCGCCGTAGCTGCCCGATACCCCCAAACAGCAAGTACCCAGCAAAAGCCACCGTCGCATGTGCAGCGAAATTGCTTAGCCAATTGTTCAGCGCCACGTTCGGCAACCCGATCCGCTCCATCAGCCCGTTGACAATAATCCCCGTCGGAGCGAACGGCGACAACGAGCCGGAGTTCGCGCCGTTGCCGACCATGATTGCCATCAGAAACGCCGGAATCCGCATTCGCTGCGCAGTGGCCATTGCCGCCGGAGCCAACAGCGCCGCAGTCGCGATATTTCCCGGTCCGATGGATGCCAGTCCCGCAGCCAGCAAGAAAAACATCACCGGCAACACGCCCGCATTGCCCCGGCACAATCGGACCGCATGATGCGTCATGCGGTCCAGCGTCCCGTTTCCCTGCGCTTGCGCAAACAGCAGCGTCACGCCGCTCAGGGTCAGGAACAGATCCACCGGAAACCCCGCGGCCACCTGCTTGGCTGTCATCCCCCCAAGGTAGACCCCAATCACCCACGCCAAGGCCACGGATACAATCCCCACATTGACCTGGGTTACGCAACTCAGCAGGATAGCCAGTGCCAGCGCCGAGACCGACACCACCGCGAGATTCATATCTCCAGCAGGCTTTCTATCAAGATCGCCGGATGCTGCGCGTGCACCTCAGCCAGTTCTTCCACCTGGTGGCGGCAGGAAACCCCTGCTGCAACCAGCACCGTATCAGGACCCATGCTACGCGCCGCCGGCAACAACTTCCGCTCGGCGATCGTTCGCGACACCTCGTAGTGCTCCTTGGCGTACCCGAACGATCCCGCCATGCCGCAACATCCCGCATCCAGATCCACCACCGCTGCTTCCGGTACACGACCCAGCAGCAGCTTCGCCGCGGCCAGCAGTCCCATCGATTTCTGATGGCAATGCCCATGCAGCAGAATCTTCTTCGGGCCTGCGCGCAGCCTCAGCTTCGCTCCAATCTCTCGTTCCACGAACTCTTCCCACAGCAGGCACGACGACGCTACTTCGCGCGCCCGCCGCTGTTCCTCCCCGCGCAGCAAACTCGGAACATCTTCCTTCATCGCCGAAAGGCAACTCGGTTCACAAAACAAGAACCGCTTCCTTTGCTCCAGCAGGGGAAACAGCAGTTCGGTGTTGCGCCGCGCCTTCGCGCGCGCCTCATCGAGCAATCCCTGAGAGATCAGTGGCCGTCCGCAACATATATTGGGCGCAAGCCCCATCCCGAAGCCACCCGCCTCCACCACGCGCACCGCAGCCTCGCCCACCTCTGGTTGGTAGTAATTGGTGAACGTATCGCAGAACAGCAGCACCTCTCCTTCCGTTCGCAATATCCGCTGCCGCAGCGGCCGCGAGTTCCACCGCGGCAGCGTCCGCCGCTTATCAATTCCCAGGTAATGCGAATGGAACCACCGCGCCAACGGCCCGCGCGCCGCCCAATTCGCAATCGGAGCGAAGCTACTGCCCCATGCTGCCACTTCCGCCACATGACCCAATATTTTCGCCCGCAACGGCACGCCATGCCGCGAATAGTAATCCGCCAGAAACTCGCTCTTGAACCGAGCCACATCCACACCCACGGGGCATTCCGCCTTGCATGCGCGGCATTCCAGGCATAGGTCCAGGACCTGCTTCACACCGTCATCGCCTAATCCTGCTTCCCCCAACCGTCCAGCCATCGCCATGCGCAGCACGTTGGCGCGCCCTCGCGTCGTGTGCATTTCTTCGCGCGTCGCCATGTAGGACGGGCACATCGTCCCATCCAACTTCTTCCGGCAGGCACCCACCCCACTGCACATTTCCACCGCGCCGCCCAACCCTCCATATTCCGAGAAATCGAAGTAGGTCTTCGGATTCGGGGTCTCATACCCTGCGCCGAAACGCAGATTTGCGGTCAATGGCGGCGAATCGACAATCTTGCCCGGATTCATCAACCCCTTCGGATCGAAAGTGCGCTTGATGGTACGAAACGCTTCGTAGAGTACCGGCCCAAACATCTTTTTCAGGAACGGACTCCGCACATACCCGTCGCCATGCTCCCCGGAAAGCGCCCCCCCAAACTCCAGCACCAGATCGGCCACTTCGTTGGCGATTGCCTCGAACTTCCGCACCCCGTCCTCGGTCTTCAGGTTCACCACCGGACGCACGTGCAGGCATCCCACCGAGGCATGCGCATAAATTCCGGCCACCGTCTCGTGTTTTCGGATGATCTCCAGAAACCGCTCGATATAATCCCGTAACTTCGCCGGATCCACCGCCGTATCCTCGACAAACGAGATGGACTTCGCGTCCCCCTTCATCGCCATCGACAGCCCCAGCGCCGACTCGCGAACGCTCCAGATGCGCGCCTGTGCGGGCAAATCCATCGCGTAGAAAAAGTGCGTCCCCACTCCTTGCTCACGCACATCCTGCTCCACCGCTTCCATGCGCGGCCGCAACGCCTCCGCCGTATCCGAATAGAACTCCACGCACAGCAGGGCCCCTGGATCTCCCTGAATAAACGTGCGCCGCACTTTATCGAGCGCCGGACTCTGCCGGGTGTGATCCAGGATGAACTTGTCCATCACCTCCACCGCGGAGGGCTGGTGGCGGAGGATCACCGGAGTCGCTCCCAGGGCATCCAGCAAAGTATCGAACTCAATCGCCAGAACCGATTTGTGCTTCGGCAGGGGTACTAACCGAATCTTCGCTTCCAGCACGATACCCAAGGTTCCTTCGGAACCCACCATTAGTTTCGACAGATTGAACGGCCGTGCCGGATCGAGAAACTCATCCAGGTTGTAGCCGCCCACGCGCCTCATCACTTTCGGAAATCGTGCTTTCACCTCATCCGCGTGTTTTGCCGCCAAATCCCGCACCACACGGTAACACGCAGACTCGAACGTGCCTCCCGCGCACTTCTCATGCAAAGCCGCCGCATCTAGATCGCGAAACTCCGTGACTGTGCCATCCGCCAAAAGCACCTTCTGTTCCAGCACGTGATCGATAGTCTTTCCGTACAATACGCTGCGCGCGCCCGAAGAGTTGTTCGCCATCATCCCGCCCAACGTAGCCCGGCTGGCCGTCGAGATATCCGGTGCGAAACGTACGTTATAAGGCTTCAGCAATGCGTTCAATTCATCCAGTACGATTCCCGGCTCTACCCGAGCCCATCCCTGCTCGACATCCACCTCCAGCAGCCGGTTCACGTACTTCGAAATGTCGATTTGCACCCCTTCGCCGATCGCCTGCCCGGCCTGCGAAGTGCCGCCACCACGGAGCGTCACCGGACACCCGTATTGCCGGCACACATTCACCGCCCGAATCAGGTCGTCCTGCGACTTGGGTACCACCACGCCGACCGGCATGATCTGGTAGACGCTGGCATCGGTGGAATAGAGCACCCGCGACACCTTGTCGAAGCGCACCTCCCCCTGCACCTCCGCCTCCAGCGCGGCCCGTAATGCCTCGCGATCCACCGGCGCCGATTCAATCGCTACCAGATTCATTCCGCCGTCCGCAGCGCCGCCAGGCCGGCGCGCAATCGTTCCAATCCGCGTTGTAGCGTCTCACCTCCCGTGGCAAACGAAACGCGGAGCGTTCCTTCGCCGCTTGGGCCGTACGCCGATCCGTGTGCTGTCACCACTCCATGATCCCGCATCAGCGCCCGCCGCACATCATTCGAAGCCATCCCCAACGCACGTACATCCGCCATCGCGAAGAACCCACCTTCCGGAGCCAGCATCCGGCATCCTCCCACTCCATCCAGAGCGCGCAAGACGGCCCCGCGCCGTGTCGCGTACTGCGCGCGCATGGCTGTCACGCAATCCTGCGGCCCGATCAAGGCTTCCGTACAGGCATCCTGTACAAACGTCGCCGGGCCTCGGCTCGACTGCTGCAAGACGAGAAACATTGCCTGTGTGATTGCCGCCGGAGCCGCGCAATATCCCGCCCGCCATCCTGTCATCGCGTACGTCTTCGAAACGCTATTCACGAGAATGGTGCGTTCACGCAAATCATTGGAAAGCGATGCGGGCGAAATGTGCCTCTTCCCATCGTACGTAATCGCTTCGTAGATCTCATCGCTCAATAAGACCAGCCCATGCCGCAGCACCACATCCGCGATCCGCTCCAATTCACCCCGCGTGAAGACCGTGCCCGTCGGATTCCATGGTGTGTTGAGCAACAACATGCGCGTGCGCGCGCCGCAAGCAGCTTCAATCATCTCCGGATACAGGACAAAGCGGCCATTCTCAATTGCGGCGGGCACAGGTTTCAGTACTCCGCCCGCCAGAATCACCGGCGAATGATAAGCATCGTAGACTGGCTCCGGCAACAACACCTCATCTCCTGGGTTCAGCACCGCCGTCAGAGCCGCATGAATCCCAAAGGTGGCGCCTGTAGTAACCAGAATTTCTGTCCCAGGGTCGTATTCCAGCCCGTTATCCCGCTCCAATTTTGTCCGCACCGCTTCCCGCAACCGCAGCTCGCCCCGATTGTCCGGATACCCTGTCCGCCCCGCCCGCAGAGCTTTCACGGCCGCCTCCACGATGTGTTCCGGAGTCCGCAAGTCAGGCTCCCCGCGCATCAGCGAAACAAGATTCTTCCCCTCGGCTTGCAACTGGCGCACCTCCGCCAAAATCGAGTTCACAGCCGTGGGCCGCAAGCTTCCCATGCGCGTTGATGGTGCAATGGCAGTCATTCGAGTGACCAACGCCTTATGGTATATCATCGAACGACGAGCACACATGAAACTGATCGTATTGGATGGATACTGTCT
>CAYOBO010000084.1:0-30465 GCA_964402295.1 uncultured Candidatus Solibacter sp.
CGTCATTGAGTACGGCCCAATCGCCCTTGGTATCGGCTTCGGATGGGCCGATGTCTTTGAGGAGGCTGAAGAACTCGAGTTCGCGATAGAGCTTGCGGAGTTGCTCGATGTCGGGTTCGCGGACGGCGAGGGATGCGAGGTTCCATTCGACGGGGACGTTGACGTCGATGGTGGCGAGCTTCTTGCTGAGGAGGATCTGGTCGCGGTGGTTCTGGAGGCTTTCACGCTGGGTCTTTTTGGCGATGGAGGCGGCTTGGTCGATGGCTGCTTCGACGCTGCCGAATCTTTGGATGAGCTCTTTGGCTCCTTTGTCGCCGATGCCGGGGGCTCCGGGGATATTGTCGATGGAATCGCCCTTGAGGGCGAGGAGATCGGGGATCTGACTGGGGGCCACGCCCATGAACTCGGTGGCTCCGGCGATGTCGTAGATGACGTCGTCCTTCATGGGATTGAGCATGCGGACGTGTTCGTTGACAAGCTGGAGCATGTCTTTATCGCTGGAGACGATGATGACTTCGATGCCTTGGGCGGCGGCCGAATGGCTGATGGCTCCGATGACGTCGTCGGCTTCGAAGCCTTCGTACTGGAGGATGGGGACGCGCTGCGCTTCGAGGAGGCGGCGGACGTAGGGGATCTGCTCGGCGAGATCGGGGGGCATTTCGGTGCGGTTGGCTTTGTATTGGGCGAAGGATTCTTCACGGAAGGTCTTGCCGGTGGATTCGAAGACGGCGGCGAGGTAATCGGGCTTGTGGGCGGCAATGAGGCGGCGCATCATGTTGTGGAAGATGAAGACGGCTTCAGTGGAGAGTCCGGTGGCGGTGCGCATGGGAGGGGCGCCGGAACGCGCCCGCGCGTGATAGGCACGGAAGATGAATCCGAAGGAATCGATGAGGAAGAGGCGGGGCGCGGGCATGCCCCTTATGATAGCGTGAGACGCGTTTTTACCACACTGCAACATGGAGAGTGTTGCAAAAAAGACACAGGTGACAAGTTGTAACTTATTCTGGCATAATCACTTACTTGGTGGGACCTCTCTCCCGCGGAGGCTCAATTGCGATTTGAAACGACGGTAAACCGCCCGGTGGAAGCACAGGGCGTCGGCCTGCACCATGGTGTGCCGGTGAAGATCAGAATACTGCCTGCCCCGCCCATGACAGGGATCGTCTTTGTGAGGACGGACCTGGACAAGTTTCCCATCCCAGCCAGTTGGCGCTACGTGGCGAGGGTGAGCTACGCGACCAGTTTGATGCGGCAAGGCGTGTTGATTTCGACGACGGAGCACCTGCTGAGCGTGTTTTACAGCATGGGGATCGACAATGCGTACGTCGAGATCGACAATCTGGAAGTGCCGATTCTCGATGGCAGCGGCGAGCCTTTTGTGAAGCTGATCCAGGAGGCGGGGATTCGGACGTTCCGGCGGCGGAAGCGGTATTTGCGCATCCGGCGCGAACTGACGGTGGAGGCCAAGGGGAAGCGGATTACGATTTTGCCTTCGGATTCGTTTTTCCTGAACTGCCAGATTTATTTCGATCATCCGCTGGTGGGGCATCAGGAGTTGCAGATGGAAGTGACTCCGGAGGGTTATGCGACGGAGATTGCGCCGGCGCGGACGTTCGGGTTTGCGTGGGAACTGGATGCGATGCGGGACATGGGGTTGATTCGCGGGGCGAGCATCGACAATGCGGTGTGCTTTGAGCGGGAGACGGTGGCGAATCCGGGCGGGCTGCGGTTCGCGGACGAATGCTGCCGGCACAAGGCGCTGGATCTTATTGGGGATTTGGCGTTAATCGGGAAGCCGCTCTTGGGGCACGTGATCGCCGAGCGCGCGGGGCACGCCATGCACACGGCGCTGGTGTCGAAGATCATGTCCGATCCGTCGCTGTATGAGTTGGTCACCTACGATCAAGTGGCGTTGCGCGCGGCAGCGCTTGTTTCCTAGACTGTGCGGCACATTCCGAATCTCCTTTGCCTGTTGCGCATCGCGCTGACTCCGCTGTGCGTGTGGCTGATTGCGCATGGACGATGGGAAGCGGCGCTGCGGTGGACGCTGTTGGCGGGATCGACGGATTATTTCGATGGATACCTGGCGCGGCGGATGCATTGGAACAGCCGGTTGGGGGCGTATCTGGATCCGCTGGCGGACAAGGTTCTGATGGCAGGGTGCTACGTGGCGATGGGAGTGGCGGGTGCGGCTCCGTGGTGGCTGGTGGCGCTGGTGTTTTCGCGCGATGCGCTGATTCTGTTGGGCGCGGCGGTGGTCTACGGGAAGGTAGGGCGGCGTGAGTTTCCGCCGACGTGGGCGGGGAAGATCAGCACGACGATTCAGATTACGGCGATTGTGGCGATTCTGGGGGCGCTGGCGGGACATTTTCCCATGCGTGTGGCGCCGGTGGCGGTTGGGGCGGTGGCGGGTGGGACGTTGTACAGCGGACTCGATTATGTGCGGCGGGGCTGGCATATGATGAAGGGATGATTGCTGCTGCCCTTGTACTGTTTTCGGCAGGCTTGTTCGCCGAGCCGCTACGGATAGAGCCGGCGGGATGGAAAATGTGGTCGCAACGGGCGGCGACGGCTCCGCGGGTCTCGCGCGATGAGACGATTACGCGGAGCGGCAAGGGATCGCTGGTGGTGTCGGGCAATAGCAACGCGGCGGTGCATGGGGGCTGGGAGAACACGGTTGACGGAGTGGTGGGAAATCAATGGTACCGGTTTACGGCGTATTTCCGGACGCAGGGCGTGGCGCATCCGAATTACCAGGTGCTGCCGCGATTGGACTGGAGGGATGCGGCGGGAAAACGGGTAGGGCAGCCGGATTACGTGTACCAGACGCGGCAGGAAGGGGATTGGACGAAGACCTGGCTGGAGGTGAATGCGCCGGAGGGTGCGCGCCGTGTGGTGGTGCAGCTTTATTTGAGCAATGCGCCGGGCGGGATGGTTTGGTGGGATGACGTCAGCCTGGAGGCGGTGGATGCGCCGAAGGACCGGCGGATCAAGGTGGCGACAATCAATCTGCGGCCATCGGGGCTGCTTTCGCGCGAGGCCAACGTGGAGGCGTTTGTGGCGGCGGTGGACAAGGCGGCGCCGGGAAAGCTGGATGTGATTCTGTTTCCGGAAGGGATGACGGTGGTGGGTACGGGGCTCAGTTACGTGGATATCGCCGAGCCGGTGCCGGGGCCGACGACGAAGCGGTTAGGGGAACTGGCGCGGCAGCGGAATTCGTATGTGGCGGCGGGGTTGTATGAATCGGAAGGGCAGGCGGTGTACAACACGGCGGTGCTGCTCGATCGCCAGGGGCGGCTGGTGGGGAAATACCGCAAGGTGTACTTGCCCCGGGAAGAGTATGAAGCGGGATTGACGCCGGGGAATGCGTTTCCGGTGTTCGATACGGATTTCGGGCGGGTGGGGATGATGATCTGTTACGACGTGTTTTTCAGCGATCCGGCGAAGGCGCTGGCGGCGCAAGGGGCGGAGGTGATTCTGCTGCCGATCTGGGGCGGGGATGAGACGCTGGCGAAGGCTCGGGCGATCGAGAACCGGATTTTTCTGGTGACATCGGGGTATAACCATCCGACGTACATCATGGATCCGTATGGGGAGCGGGTGTCGGAGGCGCATGAGCGGGGAACGGCGGCGGTGGCTACTCTGGATTTGAACCGGCGGTACCTGGAGCCGTTTTTAGGGGAGATGAAGCAGCGGCGGGTGAAGGAGGCTCGGGTGGACGTGGCGGTGCCGGCGCCGAGTATTAACCGGTAGGCAGTGGTTGTTTATGAGAGGTCGGGGCGAGAGGGGTGGGAGATGACGATCATGCGGCCTGCGGTGAGGGCCTGGACGGAATGCGGGGCGTTGGGTGGAATGACGGCGGCGATGCCGGGGGCGGCCACTTGCGAGATGCCGTCGATGGTGACTTCGATTTCGCCTTCGAGCACTTCGTAGACCTCTTCGGCGGGGTGATGGTGGGGAGCCATGGTGGCGCCGGCGACGAAATCATAGTGGGCGATGGTAAGGCCGGAGGTGTGGAAGAACCGGCGCTTCCAGCCGGGGATGTGTTCCGTGACTTTGAGGCCGGCGGTGTAGACAAATGGCATGGTGCTCCCTCATAGGGTAGCGAAACGGCGCGGTTATAGGGCGGCGAGGACAGTTACGAAGGCTTTGGCGATGACCTCCCGGTTCTGGTAGACCGTGTAGGCGGCCAGGAGACCCATGATGCCGGTGTAGAGTGTGGCGTCGGTCAACGGGATGGTGGGGAGAAAGAGCCCGGACAACAGGATCGCTGTCCGGTTCGAGGTGAGAATGGAGAGGGCCAGGCGGGGGAAGGTTCGCAACAGCGGAGCACATCGGGGGTCGCGGCTGCGCTAATATGGCATCCCATGATCCCCAGTTGGGACGAATATTATCTTGAGATCTGCAAGGTGGTTGGGGCGCGGAGCAAGGATCCGCACACGAAGCTCGGCTGCATTATCGTGGGTCCGGCGCATGAGATCCGGACGACGGGGTACAACTCGTTTCCGCGGGGCATCCGGGACGATGTGCCGGAGCGGCTGGTGCGGCCGGAGAAGTATTTGTGGATCGAGCATGCCGAGCGCAACGCGATTTGTAATGCGGCGCGGTGCGGGACGCCGCTCGAAGGGTGCACGCTGTACGTGGAGATCATGCCGTGCATGGACTGCGCGCGGGCGATCGTACAGGCGGGGATCCGGGAGGTGGTGGTGTCGACGGCGCGGATGGCGCAATACTCGAGCGAATATTACAACCAGCATTTCGGCAACTCGGAAATATTGCTGAAGGAAGCGGGCGTGATCATCCGGCGGCATCCGCCCGCGGAATGAATATAAAATCTGCTATTATACGAAATATCCCCGTCTGAACCCCTCGTCGCATAATCCACAGGAAGTTAGCTCCCTTGTCATCGAGCTGTGATATCCATCTGGCAAAACGGAAGGAGCTTATGAAAAACGGTTATTTAATCGATATGGATGGTGTGATTTACCGAGGATCGGAGGCCATTCCCGGGGCGGCGGAGTTCATCCGTTACCTACAAGCGAACGGGTCTCCGTATCTGTTTCTCACCAACAACTCGGCATTCACGCCGCTGGACGTAGCGGTGAAACTGCGCAAATTCGGGATCGAGACGACGCCGGAGCATGTATACACGTCGGCGGAGGCAACGGCGGAATTCGTGCACCGGCAACGCCCGCACGGCACGGCATTTGTGATCGGCGAAGGCGGATTGCTGGCGGCGCTGCACGACGTGGGCTACGCCATCAGCCGCGACAAGCCGGACTATGTGATAGTCGGCGAAGGGCGGGTGTTGAATTTCGAGATGGCGGAGCAGGCGCATCGTTGCATCGCCTCGGGCGCGCATCTGATTTCGACGAATAGCGATACGTGGTGCCCGACGGATTCGGGTCCGCGGCCGGGATGCGGGGCGATTGTGGCGCTGCTCGAGGCGGCGACGGGGCGGCGGGCGTACCACGTGGGCAAGCCGAATCCGTTCATGATGCGCATGGCGCGGAAGCGCATCGGGCTGGCGACGGGAGAAGTGACCATGATCGGGGACACGATGGAGACGGATATCCGCGGGGCGACGGATCTGGGCTACCGGAGCATTCTGGTGCTCACGGGATCGACGACGCGGGAATCGGTGAAAGATTATCCGTTCGCCCCGACGGAGGTTGTGGAATCGATTGCGGAGTTGGTGCCGGCGCCGCTGGCGGCGTGACCGCAGTCACAGACGGGAACCTTGGTTGCGGTGGAAAATCGGAACCGAGGTTCCCGATGTGCGGATCGGAGAGACGGCGGCCGTTGCGGAAATTGCTGCCCGACCCTTGGCGGCGGGACGTATTTCTGGCTGCTGCAATGGTTGGCGATCCGATTGGAATCGCGGGCGTGTTGAGGAGATTCAAATGCTACGGGACCGCAGCCTGATTCCGCTGTCGCACAGCCATCAACGGGCGTTGGGCCTATGTGTGCTGGTGCGGAGGGATCTGGCGGCGGATGGGAGTGCGGGGAACGTGGCGCGGCAGGGGGAGCGCATTGTGGAGCAATACAACGGGGAGATTCGCGAGCACTTTGCCGTGGAGCAGCGGGTGTTGTTTCCGGCGCTGATGGATTTTCCTGGGACGGCAATGCTGGTGCGGGAATTGCTGGCCGAGCACACGGAGATTGCGGCGCTGATCGAGCAGATTGGGAATCGGGCGACAAAGGAAGGCCTGGAACGTTTCTGCCAATTGTTGCCGGAGCATATCCGCAAGGAAGAGCGGCTGCTGTTTGAGCAGGCGCAAGCGCTGTTGACGCGCGAGCAACTGGATGAGTTGGGGCGGCGGATGACGGAGGGTGCGCGGAGCTAAGACGCGCGCACGGTGCGGAGGGCCTCGATAGCCGCGCCGCGGGCTCCGGCGGTGTCGCCGTTGGGCATGACGTGAATGGGGATGGTGGCCTGTTCGGCGCGTTGGGGTGGCATGCCGGCGCGGGATTCGGCGATGAACCAGTCCTGAAATTCCTTGCCCGTTTCGAGGGCTCCGCCGCCGATGATGAGGGCGTCGGGGTCGAAAACATTGATCATTTCATCGAAAAAGAGGCCGAGGGCGTGTGCCTGGACACGGAAGATTTCGCGGCACATGGGGTCGCCGCGTTCGGCCATGCCGCGGACGTGTTTGGCGCCTTCGCGATGGGGAAGGGCCGCCAGTTCGTGTTGCGGATATTTTGGGAGGAAGTACGGGAGCAGGGTTTGGGCGATGGCGGTGAGCGAGCAGAGGGCTTCGAGATCGCCGACGCGTCCGCAGTTGCACCGGGGCCGGAGTCCTTCGATGCCGGCGATGCTTTGATAGGGGATGAGAACGTGGCCTAATTCGCCGCCGAAACCGCCGCGGCCTTTGACGACGTTGCCGCCGACGATGACACCGCCGCCGAGTCCGGTGCCGATGATGGCGGAGATGGAAGTTTCCGAACTGCCGGCGCCGAAGAGGGCGTAGTGGCCCCAGAGCGCCCCGGCATTTCCGTCGTTGAGGTAGACGACGGGGTGGTGGAGCTTGTCTTCGAGGCCTTTGCGGATATCGAAGCCGGACCAGCCTTTGTGGACGAAGTTAGTGGAGCCTTCGGCGCTGAGTACGCCGGTGGCGCTGGCCGGGCCTGGGGTATCGAGGCCGATGACGAGGATGTCGTCGATGCCGACTCCGGCTTGTTCGACGGCGATGCGCAGTCCCTCTTCGATCTGGGCGAGACAAACCTCGGGGCCTTCGACGGAGCGCGCGGGGTATTCGCAGAGGCCTGGAATGAGGAACTGCTCATCGAGGGTGGCGATGGTGTAATTGATGGCGGTTCCGCCAAGGTCGATTCCGGCCACTACTTTCACGGTGGTGCTCCATTGGGGCGAGTTGCCCAAACAGTCAGCTTAACGTGGCGGCTAGCGTGAGCGGTAGGTGCGCCAGACGTCGAGGATATCTTTGCCCCGGAAGCGGATGGTGCGGTCGTCGAGCACTTCCGCGCCGTGGCGGGATTCGGCGTCGACGGGCAGCGAGTTGCGGGTGGTGTATTCGATCTGGAGAGTGACCGGTCCGGGGACGGTGTAGGGTTTGACGGCCGGGATTTTGGCGATGCTGCGCTGGGCGGCGGCGCGGATAGCCTCCTGCGCGGACTTGGCGGACATGCTGATGCAGGTGTAGCGGCCGATGCCTTCCTTGACGGCGACCATTTCGGCGTTGGGGACGATTTCGCGAAGTTCATCGACGGCGGCCTGATCTCCGGTGAGGAGGATGACGGGGGTGCCGAAGTGGCCGGCCATGGCGGCGATGACATCGATTTCGCCCACGGGTTTGCCGTTGAGAAGCATGTTCTGGATGCCGAGGGAGGAATAGCTGTGGGCCATGATGCCGCCGCGAATGTTGGCTTTGCTGTGCTGGCCGACGTAGGCGACGGCGGAGAAGCGGCGCTCCATGAGCATCGAGGGTCCGAGGCCGCCCATGACGAGTTTCGCCTTGGGATGGATGGTGAGGGTGGAGAGGGTCTGGCTGCCGTCGTGGCCGTCCCAGACGACGACTTCGTCGGCGCCGCCGGCGAGGAAGCCGTCGACGGCGGCGTTGATTTCGGCGGTGAGGAGCTGGCGCATCTCGGGATCCTTGGGATCCGTTTGATCCTGGCGGCAGACTCCGCCGACACCTTCGGCGTCCGTGATGAGGAAGATGGTCTTCTTTTGGGCCGGGAGCGTTACGGCGATGGCGAACAAGAGCAAAAGCGTGCGCATAGCTTCGATATTAGGACAACCGCGCAATGCGGCGGCCGGCTTCGAGGAGCGTGGCGATCTCGTCTTCGGTGAAGGTGCGCTCCGTACGATTGGCGATTCCCAGGGCGCCGATGGCACGGCTGTCCTTCAGCATGGGGACAACGATGGCGCCTTCCATGCCGGTCTGTTTCGCACCGGGGCGGACGTCGCCGGAGGTGTCGGTTTGGATGTTGCAGGCGTTGACGGGTTGGGCGCGTTCGACGGCGAGTCCGGCCATCCCTTTGCCGACAGGCACACGTTGCACGATTTGAAGGACGGCATCGGGTATGCCTTGCGAGGCTTTGAGATGGAGGACGCCGTCGTCGCCGAGGATGTGGATGGTGCCGGATTCGGCCTGGAGATGCGCGATGGTGAGGGCGAGCGCATGCTCGATGGGTTGCGGCGCGGCGAGCGCTGCGTCGAGGTCTTCGAGGAACGCCATGCGCTTATTGTGCAACATCGGACAAGATAAGAGAGTGCATCTGGCGGCGGACATACAAGCGATGGTGGAGCGCTACGCGGAAGGGATTCCGCTCAGTGCTCTGGAGAAGGCGGCGGCGCAGTTGAGCGAGCACTACCGCGCGGGAAAGGCGACGGGCAAGTTGCGGATGGATGAGCGGGAACGGGTTGCGGCGTATCTGGTGACGCGGTTTCCGGCGACTTACGCGGCAGCGACCGCGGTGCTGGCGGAGGTTGGCGAAGTGGATGTGGAGAGCGTGTTGGATTTGGGCGCGGGGGCGGGGGCGGCGGCTCTGGCCGCGCGGGAGCGCTTCGATTCAGTGGCGCGCATGACGCTGGTGGAGGCGGATGCGGCAACGGTGGCGGCGGGACGGGCTTGGCTGCCGGATGCGGAATGGGTGGTGGGGAATTGCGCTGAGACTTCGTTTGCGGAGCACGATGTGGTGATGGCGAGTTATGCACTGGGGGAGTTAAAGGCAGCGGCCAGGGGGCAGGTTTTGGAGCGGGCGTGGCAGGCGGCGCGGCGGCTGTTGATTGTGATTGAGCCGGGATCGACGGCGGGCTTCGGTGTGGTGCGCGAATGCCGGGACAAGCTGATCGCGAGTGGGGCGCATACGGTGGCGCCCTGTCCGGGCGATCTGCCCTGTCCGGTGGCGGGGAACGATTGGTGCCACTTTGGGGCGCGGCTGGAGCGCTCGCGCTTGCACCGGCGACTGAAGCACGGCCAGTTGAGTTACGAAGATGAGAAGTTTTCGTATGCGATTCTGGCGAAAGATGCAGTGCAGCCTTGCGCTGGGCGGATTGTGCGGCGGCCGTTGCATCAGCCGGGGTTGATCGAGCTGACGGTGTGCCGGGGCGAAAGGATTGTGGTGGAGCGGATCAACAAGCGGGATCGTAACAAGTTTGGCGCGGCGCGGAGGGCCGGCTGGGGCGAGGCGTGGCCATAATGAAGGAATGAAACTTTGGGCATGGCTGCTGGCTTGTTCCGTTGGGTACGGTGCGGATTGGCCTCGGTTCCGCGGGCCGAATGGCGATGGCGTGGCTCCGGATGACAAGGCTCCGGCGGCGTTCGGGCTGGAGCAGAACCTGGCGTGGAAGACAAAGACGCCGCAGGGGAACTCGTCGCCAATTCTGGTGAACGGGCGGATGTTTCTCTCGGCTCATGAGGACGATGAGCGGATGGTGCTGTGTCTGGATGCGGCGTCGGGGAAAGAGCTGTGGCGCAAGTCGATTCGCAAGGCGCGCACGGAGACGGCGAATCCGTTGAATGGTCCGGCGACACCCACTCCGGCTACGGACGGGAAGAACGTGTTCGCGTTCTTTCCGGAGTTTGGATTGGTGTCGTATGGCTGGGATGGGGCGGAGCGCTGGCGCACGCCGCTGGGTCCGTTCGATGCCGTGCAGGGCGTAGCGACGTCGCCGGTGTACGCCGAGGGGAACGTGATCCTGTTTCTGGATCAGCCGACGGAATCGTACCTGGTGGCGTTCGATGCCGCGAATGGGAAGCAGCGCTGGAAGGTGGAACGGCCGAGCGGGTTTTTGGGGGGATATTCGACGCCGAGTTTGTATCAGCCGAAGAATGGTCCGCAGCAACTGATCGTGGCGGGGGCCGTGGAATTGACGGGGTATCAGGCGAAAACGGGGGAACGGCTGTGGTGGGCGCGCGGATTGACGCTGGCTCCGGCGGCGTTGCCGCTGGTGCAGGGGGATACGATCTACACGGTGGAGCCTCGGGGCGATGCCGCGCCGCCGTTTGCGCAGGTGGCGGCTTACGATGCCAACAAAGACGGGAAGGTGTCGTTCGAGGAAGTGGCGGGAGAGAAGTTGGGCGATAGGATCTGGAACAAGATTCTGCGCTCGATCGACAAGTTTTTCGGCGATGGGGATGGGGCGGTGAACGAAGAGGAATGGAAGAAATCGTTTACGTCTGGGGACAAGGCAGGCGGGTTGAATGCGTTTGCGATTGGCGGGACGGGGGACTTGAGCGGGAAGGGATCGCGGTGGAATGTGCCGAAGGGGATGCCGTATGTGACGGCTCCTTTGTTGTACCGGGATGTGCTGTACGTGGTGCGGAATGGGGGGATCTTGAGCTCGTATGATCCGGCGACGGGAGAGAAATTGAAGGAGGAGAGGTTGAAGGACGCGCTGGGGGAGTATTATGCATCGCCGGTGGCCGCGGGCGGAAAGTTGTACCTGGTGAGCAAGGAGGGGAAGTTGACGGTGGTGAAAGCCGGGGCGCAATGGGAGGCGGAGGCGTCGGTGGATTTGAATGAGCAAGTGATTGCGACGCCGGCGGTGGTGAACGGGCGGTTGTATGTGCGGACGGCTCAGGCGACGTATTGCTTTGGATCTTAGCTGAGGGATCCGATGGCGTCGAGCTTGGCGTTGCTCAGATAGCCGTAGCGGTTGACCCAGACTTTGCGGCCGGCGGCGTCGTAGGCGATTTTGACGCGGCGGCGGAAATCGGGGAGCGGGCCATAGCCGTGCGCGAGGGCGATGATGGGGACTTTGGGCGATGCCTGGCGCGCGGTGCGGATCTTGTCGGCCATGGCGGCATCGGAGACGGGGTGCGGTTCTTCGGGTTCGGGATAGCGGTGGTCGGCGACTTTGCGGGCGCCGATGCCGGGCATGCCGCTCAATTCGAGCCAGTATTCGAGGGCTCCGGTGATGTCGGCTTCGGGGACGTGGGGGTTGGCGAGCTTGAGTTGCTCGCCCCAGAAGCGCAGCATCATCGGCCAGTGCATGGTGTACAGCTTGACACTGATGGCGGAGCTATAGGGCGCGGCGCGCGCGAAATCCATGCCGGAGAGCAGACTCAGTGGAGGCGGGAAGGCGTTCGGCATGAGCTCCTTGTCCGGGGGAAGCGCTTCGCGGAAGGCGCGGAGGAGATTCTCCATGAGAAGCGCCTTGCAGCGGAGGAGATCGACGACGCCGGGGTAGTCGATCATCCACTGGAGGAGCGAATGGCGGCTGCGGTCGCGGAGCATGGCGCTGGTGAGTCCGCCGTGGAGGAGGCGGTAGAAACGCAAGCTGTGCTCGCGCATGCGTTCGAAGGAGATGTCGAAGCGCGCGGCCATGGGGCGAACGGCATCGTTGAAATCGAGGAATGCGTCGTCGAGGAAATAGGGCGGATACTCGGGCCAATCGACGCGGAAGCCGTCCACTTCGGGGTATGCGTTGGCGAGGTCCTTGAGCAGGGCGCAGTGGTAGTTGACGATGTGCGGGCTGGCGAGGCTGCCGTTGTTGGCGAGACGGCGCTTGGGGACTTTGCCGTCGGGGAGGCGTGGGATGTCGTCAGCGGAGGGGCCGCCGAATTGGACTCGGTAGCCGGGCGGGATGGCGGCCTGCACCTGGAGGTAGACTTTGATGCCGCGCTGCTTGGCCTGGCGGACAAAATCGCGGACAATGCCGCCGTGCTTTTTGGTGAGATCGTTGGGCTGGGGCGGCTGGTAGCGGAGGCCGCGATACAGGGCGGCGTTGGGCGTGAAGCTGGGGGCCGTGCGGACGAAGAGCTCGCGCTTGCCCCAGAGCGTGCGATCGAGAAGGCGGACCTTGCCGGCATCGGCATCGATGGGAGGTTCGCGGGACCCCGTCTTTTCATCGGCGGGCTCCATGACGTAGGGAGACGTGGCAACGGCCGTAATGCGGGCGCGTTTGGTGAGGTTGTTGAGAACCCCGTCGACGCCTTCGTTCTGGATGAATTCGGGCATCATGGTGATGCCGACGAAGCGTTGGTTCGGGTCAACGGCAAAGGCCGCGGGCAGAGTGATGAGATCCCGGCGCGTCATGTCGGTAAGTACCCATTAGACAACAGAAGGGGACCGCATTTGGTAAGTTTGGACATGATGGACGAACAGGAATTTCGATTGCGGTGCGACCAGGCAATGGGCGATTTGTACAAAGCGCTGGTGAAGGCCGCGGATGTACATGAGATAGAAGTGGATGAGAACGCGGGTGCGCTGACGGTGGAGTTCGAAGATCCGCCGGCGAAGTTTGTGGTGAGCCCGAATGCTCCGGTGCGGCAGATCTGGGTTTCGGCGTTGACGAAGAGCTTCAAGCTGGACTGGCAGGCGGAGCGCTCGGCGTTTGTGCTGGCCGAGACCGGACAGACGCTGCGGGAGTTGATGGGGACGGTGATCGGGACGCAACTCGGCGAGACGGTGCGGCTGTAGCCGATGGCGGGAGTCTATCTTTCCTATCCGTTCTGCTCGCAGAAGTGCACCTACTGCAACTTCGCATCAGGAGTGTTTCCGACGGAGTTGGAGGGGCGATACGCGGCAGCGCTGCGGGCGGAGTTGGAGGGGTTTGCCTGGGAATGGACGCCGGAGACGGTGTATCTCGGTGGGGGGACTCCGAGCCGCTGGAATGTTTCCGAGTTGCGGGATGTGTTGGGGCGGATTCCGGGACGGCCGTGGAAAGAGGCGACGATGGAGGCGGCTCCGGGGGATGTGAGCGGGGAGCGGCTGGCAGGGTGGATTGCGGCGGGGATCAACCGCGTGAGCTTCGGGGTGCAGAGCTTCGTCACGCGGGAGCTGGCGCAGACGGGGCGCAAACACACGGCGGAGACGGTGGAACGGGAAGTGGCTTTGCTGCGCTCGGCCGGAGTTGAGAATATCAATCTGGATCTGATTGCTGGGTTGCCGCACCAGACGGTGGATTCGTTTGCGGAGTCACTCGATTGGATTGTGCGGCTGGATGTGCCGCATGTTTCGGTGTACATGCTGGAGGTGGATGAAGACAGCCGGCTGGGGCTGGAGATCTTGCGGGAAGGCTCGCGGTATGGAGCGGCATCGCGGCCATCGGATGAGGCGATTGTGGCGATGTACGGGATGGCGGTGGAACGATTGGGCCGGGCGGGGCTGGAGCGGTATGAGATCTCGAACTTCGCGCGGGCGGGGTTCGAATCGCTGCACAATCTCAAGTACTGGCGGCTGGAGCCGTATGCGGGATTCGGGGCGGATGCGCATTCCTTCGATGGACGTGTGCGGCGGCAGAACGTGGAGACGGCGGCGGAGTATGTGGCTCGGTTCGATGCCGGGCAGAGTGCGGTAGCCGAGTGCGTGGAGGCGGATTTGGGGGAAGAGCGCTTTCTTGTCGGGTTGCGGATGTCGCAAGGCGTGGCATTGCGAGCCGAGGAGTTTGCCTTGCATAGGGTTTCGATCGAGCGGTTTGTGCGGGATGGATTGCTGCGGTTGGATGGCGGTATGCTGCGTCTCACGCAGCAGGGTGTGCTGTATTCGAACGATGTCATTCAGGAGTTTCTCCATTCATGATCGACTTGCGAAGCGATACGGTGACGCGGCCCTCGGAAGAGATGCGGCGGGCGATGGCGAGGGCCGAGGTCGGCGACGATGTGTATGGCGAAGATCCGACGGTGAACCGGCTGGAAGAGCGCGCGGCGGAGATTTTGGGGAAAGAGGCGGCGCTGTTCGTACCCACGGGGACGATGGGGAACACGATCGGCATCAAGGTGCACACGCAGCACGGGCAGGAGGTGATTTGCGAATCGCGGGCGCACATCATGAATTACGAACTGGCGATGATGGCGTGGTTTGCGGGAGCGCTGGCGCGGCCGGTGGTGGCGGAGAACGGGATCATGACGTGGGCGCAGGTGCGGAAGGAGATTCGCGCGGTGAGTCCGCATTATTCGCCGACGGGGCTGGTGGAGGTGGAGAATACGGCGAATATCGCGGGGGGAACGGTGTATCCGATGGCGGTATTGGAGGAGATTTGCGACGGGGCGCATGCGGCGGGGTTGAAGGTGCATATGGATGGGGCGCGCGTGTTCAATGCGGCTGTGGCGCTGGGGCGCGATGTGAAGGATGTGTGCGCGAAGGTGGACTCGGTGATGTTTTGCTTGTCGAAGGGGCTGGGTGCGCCGGTGGGTTCGATGGTGGTGGGGACGCGGAGTGCGATGGAGTATGGACGATTGTTGCGGAAGCGGCTGGGAGGCGGGATGCGGCAATCCGGGGTGCTGGCGGCGGCGGGGCTGATTGCATTGGAGAAGAATCCGGCGCGGTTGCATGAGGATCATGCGAATGCGCGATTCCTTGCTGAGCGGCTGGCGGAGATGCCGGGGGTGAGTGTGAAGATGGACACGGTGCAGACGAATATCGTGATTTTCGATGTAGCGGGGACGGGGCGCAGCGGGGCGGAGTTGAGCGCGGCATTTCTGGATCGGGGGGTGGCGATCAATGGGCTGGGGGGATCGACGATGCGTGCGGTGACGCATCTCGATGTGAGCCGGCGGGATTGTGAAAAGGCGATGGAGATTGTGCGCGAAGTGGTGGCGAGTCTTTCCTGACCCATAAGCCATGCGAAAAGGGTTTACCAGACAACCACGCGCGGACGAACCGGCGACGCCCGTCAAGAACTACATTACGCCGGGCGGGTTGCAGCGCCTCAAGGATGAGTACCGGTTTCTGCTGACCAGGGAACGCCCGGCGGTAACGGAGGTGGTGGCGTGGGCGGCGAGCAACGGCGATCGTAGCGAAAACGCCGACTATCAGTACGGAAAGCGGCGGCTGCGCCAGATTGACGGACGGCTTCGCTTTCTGAGGAAGAGAATCGAGTCGGCGGAGGTGGTTGATCCGGAGGCTCCGCGGACCGGGCAGGCAGCGGCGAGGGCATTTTTCGGAGCGACTGTGCGCTATGCCAATGAAGCGGGCACGGAGCGAGTGGTGAGCATTGTGGGCACCGACGAGGTCGATCTCGAACGCAACCACATCAGTTGGGTGTCGCCGCTGGGGCGGGCGTTGATGAAGTCGGCGGAGGGGGATACTGTCGCTTTGCACGCGCCGGGCGGTACAGAGTACCTGACCGTGCTGGAAGTGAGTTACCAGCGCATTGCGGTGGAGCCGTTCCGTGAGCCCGCCGGCGCTGAGGCATCGGCGAAGGGACTGGTTCGCCGGGAGGATCTGCCGGAGGAGGATTAGCGGTTGCGAAAATCGTCAGGAGCTGCCCAGATAGAGGTGCACGATCATAAAGCATGCTGCGATACCGCGTTGCGTTCTACCTTCCGCGTACTCCCGGCGGAATGGCGATCGCTGAAGCTCTGGATTTTCCTGGGGCGGTGACGCAGGGCTTCGATCTTGCCGACGCCCGCCTGATGATCGCAAGTGCACTCGAAGACTTGGCAAGCCTCTGCCTGTCCCGAATCCCGACGCGGCGGCTCCCGAAGCTGACCTCATTGAATCGATCTCGCTGTCCGTTCATGCAGGAAGCACTCGCTCGTGAAACGGCATGAGCGAATCGACCACCTGAGGGGGCATGGTTGTGTGTTGGCAAGAGAGGGTAGGCGCCATTCGATTTATTCCCATTGGCGCTGCTACCACTGTGAGAGACACTCGAAGCTCTTCCGCACGAATCAGTGCTCCATTGATTACGTGCTGCGCAGCCAGAGGAAGCGCAGGAGGAAGATGGCTGTCAGCAGATAGACAAGCCAGTTGATTTGGCGGTGGCGGCCGCCGATGGCGTTGACGACGGTGTAGGAGACGAAGCCGAAGGCGAGTCCGTTGGCGATGCTGAAGGTGAGGGGAATGGTGAGGATAGTGAGGAAGGCGGGGATAGCCGTGCGCGGTTCGTGCCAGGGGATTTCGCGGGTGTGGGACGCCATGAGTGAGCCGACCAGGATGAGGGCGGGTGCAGTGGCGGCAGAGGGGATGACTCCGAAGAACGGGGCGAGTAGCGCGGCGAGCAGGAATAGAATGCCGGTGACGATGGCAGGGACGCCGGTGCGTCCTCCGATGGCGACTCCGGCGGCGCTTTCGATGTAGCTGACCACGGTGGATGTGCCCATGAGCGCGCCGAACATGGTGGCTAGGGAATCGGTGAAGAGAATCCGCTGGATGCGCGGGATGCGGTGGGAGGCATCGAAGAGGCCGGCTTTGGCGCCGACACCGACGAGCGTGCCGATGTTGTCGAAGAGATCGACGAACAGGAAGGCGAAGATGATTTCGGCGAGGCCGATGTGGAGTGCCGCGGGGATATCGAGATGGAACGCGGTTTGGGCGATGGCTTGCGGATTGTGGGGAGCGAGGGACCAGGGGGTGATGCCGGTGAGGACTCCGGCGGCGGTGGTGGCGGCGATGCCGATGAGAATTGCCGCGCGCACGCGCCAGGCGATGAGGGCGGCGGTGAGAAGGAGTCCGCAGACGGCGAGGGCCGTGGCTGGGGCACGGAGGTTGCCCATGCTGACGAGCGTTGCGGGGTGAGCGGCGACGATGCCGGCGTTCTTCAGGCCGATGAAGGCAATGAAGAGTCCGATACCGGCGGCGACGGCGGCGTACAGTTCGGTGGGGATGGCGTTGACGATCAACTGGCGGAGCCCGGTGACGGTGAGCAGGAGGAAGGCGACGCCGGAGAGGAATACGGCGCCGAGTGCGGTCTCCCAGCCGATGCCCATGCCTTTGACGACGGCGTAGGTGAAGTAGGCGTTGAGCCCCATGCCGGGGGCGAGAGCGATGGGATAGCGGGCGACGGCTCCCATGAGGATGGAACCGAACGCGGCGGAAAGGCAGGTGGCGACGGTGACGGCGGCAACCGGCATTCCGGCATCGGCGAGGATAGCGGGGTTCACGAAGATGATGTAGGCCATCGTCATGAAGGTGGTGCAGCCGGCGAGGATTTCGGTGCGCCAATTCGATTGGAGGCGGCCGAATTCGAAGTAGCGCTCGAGGCGGGAGGCGAGAGGCATCAGGGATAGTATCGCCGCTCCGCTCAGCGGGCGGCGAGTTCGTGGGATTCGAAACGGAGATCGCGGTCGAGGACGATTTCGAGAGTGGAACCGGATTCGAGCACGACGTCGGCGCCACGGCCGACGAGGACACCGGCGAGTCCGGCGGCGGCGCCGGCAGCGGCACCCACGGCAGCGCCACCGCGGGGGATGCGGCTTCCGACGTTGGCTCCGGTGGAGGCGGCGCCTCCAATCTTGGCGGCATCGCTCGATTTGTCGCCACCCTGGCGGATGGTTCCATCGTCATCGGCTATGGGCTTGCCATCGGCGGAGGAGGCGCGGGCACGGATCTCGCGGTGAGTGCCGTTGTCGAGGGTGATGGAATCGAACTGGAGGAGGAGTTCGGCGCGGCCCTTGGCGCGGCCGGCGCGGGTGGATTCGAGGACGCGTCCCGCGACTTGGGAGCCGGCGGGGATGACGATGGTGTGTTCGGCGGTGAGCGGGACGGCGACTTCGAAATAGAAGCGATGGCCCGGGACGGCCTGTTTGGTGCTGAGGGTGTGTGTGACGCGGAGGAGGACGGGCGTACCGGCGCGGATAGTGAGCGGGCGGGGCTGGGGCTTGACGAGGACGGCTTGCGGGGTAAGCTCTTTGGCGATGCTTGTGGTGAGAGTGGCGCCCTCGCGGATGTAAACGAGGGAGGATTCATGCTCGACGGCGCCTTGTTGGAATTGGCGGCGGATGGTGAGCGTGGTGCGGTCGCGGGACAGGCGGAGGCGGTCGGCGAGGGTGAAGCCGCGGCCTTGGGAGGAGAGCGAATGCAGCAGGAGCGCTGCGCCTTCCCACTTCGTCATGGTGCTGAGGGAGTGGCCGGCGTAGGACTGCGAGGAAGACTGGCCATCGATGGCGATGGTGCGGCTGCCGGGGTTGGCAGTGAGGGTAATGGCGGTATCGGTCTGTTCAATGCGGAGGGTGGGTTCGGCTGCCCAAGGCATGTGGGCGATGGTGCTTTTTTCCGGGCTGAGGATCCACACGCCCGAGAAATCTCGCTCCGGGTCGGCGGCGGAGAGAAGGGTGGCGCAAAGTGCCGCTCCGAAGAACAACCGCATAGATCCAATTTGCATGGAATCTGAGCTGAGGTCAATGGGGACCGCGGATCCTTCGTCTGCGGCCGGGAGGCCAGTCCGGCGCCTATTCGGGAGTGACCGCAATAGTGTCCTGCGGCTGTACGTTGGCGAATTGCATGGGGAACGCGCGGCCGGCGTAGTAGGCGTCCCACTGATCGCGGAAGTGGGGAGAAAAGGGCTGGCCGGACTGGCCGATGGTGAGGCTGTAGAGGGATTGTTCCCAATTCGACAGATCGGCGATGAAGCGCATGGCGGGGCCAACGCGGCGGGAGGTTTGCTTGACCGTGGTGGAACTGCCGGACATGGGGACCGGTCCGATGCGGAAGTAACGGCCGAGGTACGGTACGCGGCCGATGACGGGGTGCTGTAGGGTGAAGCCGGTGTATTTGCCGTAATCCCATTTGGCGACGTTATCGCCGAACTGCTGTTTGCCTTCGGCGATGGCGTCGGCGAAGCATTTGACGAGAAGTTGGTCGAAGTCGGGGAACCAATCTTTGGGGCGCGTGTCGAGGAGCTTTTCGATGACGGCGGGGGCCATCTGCTGTTCGTAGGCCGCGCCTTGACCGGGGGAGGCCTTATCGGCGATGGCTCTGCGCAGGTGCTGGAAGACCATGGTGACGATTAAGGGGGCGGAGAGGCCGGCCTGCATCTGTCCGTTCCAGGATTTGAGGGCGGCGGCGGGCTCGCGCAGGGTGGGGTTCGATTGGGCTCGCTTTTCCCATGCGCGGTAAACGTCCTTGGCGAGGCGGTGGGAAAAGGCGGAATAGACATCGGTCTGGATGGCGAGCATGTCTTGCGGCTTCCAGCCGGTTTTTCGCTTCAGGCGGGCCATGATTTGATTGGCGCGGTAAGGCGGGCTGAAATTGCCGTTGACCTTGTATTCGTAGTTTGTGGGGAAAGGGTTCTGGTTGGCGCTGACCACGATACCGGACGGCGGATTGTAGACCGAGGGAAGGGCATCGAAGGGAATCACGCCGTCCCATTCGTTTTCGCCGCTTGCGCCGTCGGCGGGAAGATCGCCGGCGCGATTGCGGCGGATGGGAATGCGTCCGGCGGCCTGATAGCCGATGTTGCCGGCTGTGTCGGCGTAGAGGTAATTGGCTCCCGGACCGGTGTGGTGCGCGAGGGCTGCGCGGAACTGTTCCCAGTTGGCGGCGCGATTGATTTGGGAGAACGGGTATTCGAAGCCGTTGGGCTCGGCGGCGACCCATCGTAGAGCGAAGTGGGTGTTGCCGGAGGATTGGAAGATGGGGCCATGGCGCGTCACCCAGATGGGGAGTTCGACTGGTTGACGGCCGCGGACGCGGATGAATTCGCGTTCCAGTTGGGCCTGCTCGATCTGGCCGCGAAAGGCGTAGCGGCCAGTGCGCGAGTCGAAGCGCTCGATGTAGAGATCCTGTGCGTCGTAGTGCAGGTTGGTGATGCCCCAGGCGATGTTGCGATTGTGGCCGATGATGACGAGGGGGAGGCCAGGGAAGGTGAATCCGGAAACGTCGAGTTCGGGGGATTTGAGGTGGGCGGCGTACCAAGGGCCGGGGAAGGCCCATTCAAGGTGGGTGTCATTGGCGAGGATGGGCTTGCCGGACGCGGTGAGTTTTCCGCTGACGACCCAAGCGTTGGAGCCGAGTTGCGTTTCCGTGCCGGTGGCAGTGGGAAACAAAAAGTTGACCTTGTCTTTGTCGCCTTTGGCCAGGAGGGATTGCTTCACCAGTTCTTCCTTCCAGCCCTGGGAGAGGATGCGGAACATTTGCAGTCCGATGAGGACGGAGTCCGTGACGGACCAGGGTTTGGGGTCGTAATCGAGGAGGCGGAATTCGACGGGGAGTTTGCCGCGATGGGTTTCGAGGAAGCGGTTGACGCCGCGGGCATAGGCTGCGAACAATTTGCGGTCATCGGGTTTGAGCGCGGCGGTGTGGATTTCGGCGATGCGGCGCATGCGGTAGCGGCGGGCTTCCTGATCGGGTTCGAGGCCGGCGGGGCCGAGGATTTCGGAGAGTTCGCCGGCGGCGAGGCGGCGGAGTGCGTCCATCTGCCAGAGGCGATCCTGGGCATGGACATAGCCGTGGAGGAAGGCGGCGTCTTCGATAGAGGCTGCCTCGATGTGGGGGAGTCCCTGAGCATCGCGGACGATGGCGGCGGGTTTGGAAATGGGGAGGGAGATGGGGCCAGAGAGGGAGGCGAGCGGCCGGTACGCGTACCAGTAGACGAGCGCGGCCACGCCCAGCAGGAGGAGGGCGACGATCCCATTCACGATTCGCAGAATTCGATTCACTTTGGTTGATTGTACCTATGCCGTGCGAGAATAAGAGCAGTTCCCCAAAACAGCCAGAATGAACGAAACAACCGGCTACCAGTTCCTGCTCCTATTCTTCATGGTGGCATTAAACGGCTTCTTTGCGGCAAGCGAAGTGGCGCTGGTATCGAGCCGTCTTTCGCGATTGCGGTCAGAGGCCGAGGAAGGACATGTGGGTGCGCAGGCGGCGGTGAGTCTGCTGTCGAATTCGGAACGGCTGTTGAGCGTGGTGCAGGTGGGAGTGACGATTTGCAGCCTGGCGATTGGGGCGACGGGCGAGGAGACGCTGAAAGATCTGTTTTCGTCGTGGCTGAAGCCGTTGATGCAGACGAAGTATCTGGAGGATGGGCTGCTGCTGGTGAGCGTGGTGCTCTCCTACATGCTCATGACGTACCTGCACGTGGTCATCGGCGAGGTGGTGCCGAAGAATGTGGCGATCGACAAGCGGGAGCGCCTGGCGGTAATTGTGGCTCCGCCGATGCTGGTGTTCTTCCGGGTGGTGGAGCCGTTTGTGCTGGTGCTGGAGAAATCGGCTTCCGTCATTTCCCGCGCCATCGGCATCAAGGGCGATTCGGTGAGCGGGCATTCGGTGGAGGAACTGAAATACATCCTCAGTTCGAGCATGCATGAAGGAGTGCTGGAGGGTTTCGCCGAACGGTCGATGCAGCGGCTGCTGGAATTGCAGGAATATCTGACGCGGGAGATCATGGTGCCGAGGAACCAGGTGATATCGGCCTCGGTGGACACGTCCCTGGACCATCTGCTGCGGATTGCGAATGAGCATCAGTATACGCGGTTGCCGATCTATGAGGGGCGGCCGGAGAATCTGATCGGCTACATCCACGTCAAGGACTTGCTGCGCGAGTGGGAAGACCGGCGGATTGCCACCGAGCGGCGGCGTTCGGTGCGCCCGTTCGATATGCGGCGGATCATGCGTGTGCTGCCGATTGTGCCGGAGTCCAAGCCGGTGAGCCAATTGATGGACGAATTCCGGAAAAGCCACTCGCATATTGCGATGGTGGTGGATGAATTTGGCACGGTGGTGGGTGTGGTCACGCTGGAAGATCTGGTGGAGCAGATTTTTGGGGAGATTGAGGATGAGCACGATGTGCGGCGGCCGGTGGTGGAGCAGGCGGCGGATGTGATTCTGCTGGATGGGGCGACGCCGATTCGGGATCTGGAATTGCAGTATGGCATTGAATTGCCTTCGGAGGCCGGCTATGAAACGCTGGCCGGATTTCTGTTATTCCGGCTGGGAAGGATCCCGGCCGTCGGCGATGAAGTCACGGAAGGTGCGCGGAAGTATGTGATTACGGAGATGGAGCGGCACCGGATCGCGCGGGTGCGGATTGAGCGGCTGGCGAGCTAAGCAAGGTTGATGGCGGATGTCAGAGGCCGACGCCCATGGCTTGGAAGCCGGCATCGACGTAGATGACGTTGGCGGTGACGCCGCGGCCGAGATCGCTCGATAGGAAGACGGCGGTGTCGGCGACTTCGGCGGGATCGCAGTTGCGCTTGAGCGGGGCCAGCGCGGCGACACTGTCGAGAACCTTGGAAAAATCCTTGATGCCGCGGGCGGAGGCGGTCTTGATGGGGCCGGCGGAGATCGCATTCACACGGATCTTGGCGGCGCCCAGATCGCCGGCCAGATAGCGTACGCAACTCTCGAGTGCCGCCTTGGCGACGCCCATGACGTTGTAGTTCTGGACCACACGGACCGCACCGAGATAGCTGAGCGTGAGGATGGAGCCGCCTTCGGTCATGAGTGGCGCCACCGCTTTGGAAACGGCCACGAGCGAGTAGGCGCTGACATCCAACGCCAGCGCGAAGCCGGCCCGCGACGTTTCCACGAAGGGACGCGAGAGATCCTCTTTGTTGGCGAAGGCGATGCTGTGAACCATGGTGTCAATGCGTACGTTTTCCGCTTGCAACATGGCCGCGAGTGCGGCGATTTCCTCATCTTTCGTCACGTCGCAATTGAGGATCTTGGCGGCGCCGAGTTCCTTGCCAAGCTCTTCCACGGTCAACCGCTGGCGGTCGCCTTGATATGTAATAAAAAGAGTTGCGCCCTCGCGGCGGAATGCCTGCGCGATTGCGTAGGCGATGCTCCACCGGTTTGCGACTCCGAGAACGAGCGCAGTCTTTCCTTCCAGTAATTGGGGCATGAACTCGTTATTGTAGCGTTACACCGGATAGCGCTTCAAAAACTTTACGCCTTCGACGGCGATGGCTTCGGGTGTGGGGGCGAGATCGCGCCAGATGGCGGCGGCGGCCGAGATCTCGGGAAGGTTGAAGCCGAAGCTCTCGATGGTGAGCCAGCCGTCATATTTCACTTCGCGGATGGCGGCGAACACGTCATCCCAGGGCACATGGCCGCTGCCGGGAATGCCGCGGTCGTTCTCGCAGGTATGGACATGCTTGAGATGCTTGCCGGCCGTTCGGTAGGCGCCGGCCACGTTCTTCTCTTCGATGTTGGAGTGGAAGGTGTCGATGAGCAGGCCGACGCGGGGGTGGTTCACCTGATCGCAGAAGGCGGCGCCATCGGCGGCGGTGTTGAGGAAGAACGTTTCAAAGCGGTTCAGCGGCTCAATGCCCACCGTGACGCCGTGCGCATCGAGCGTGGCGCCCAACTCCCGATACGATTCGATGGCCCGCTGCCATTCGTCCGCGGTGCGGCGGCGTCCGGGGAGCCAGCCGACCGGCGAGTAGAGCGGCCCGGCCATCAATTTGCTGCCAAGTTCGGCGTTCACCTCGATGGCCTTCTTCATGTGGTCCATGGCTTTGGCGCGGCCGGCCGGGTCGGCATCGAAGAGGCTGCCTTGCGGGATGATGACGCAGGTCGTCGCTTCCAGTCCGTTGGCATCGAGTTCCTGCTTGACGCGCGTGGCGGGGTAGCCGCCGGGAGCGAAAAGCGGCAGTTCGACGCCGTCGAAACCGGCAGCCTTGAGTTTGGGAAGAAGCGGGAAATGTTCTTCGGTGAAGTTTGCGGTCCAGATGAGGAGATTCACGCCGTATTTCATACGTTCAGGATTCCAGGGATCAGCATACTCCAGATGCGGGAATCCATGCCCGAGGGTGGCGCATACTGGGACAAGGAGCTGCTAGGGATGCAAAAGCTGAAAGAACAACGCGCGCTGGTGACGGGCGCATCGAGCGGAATCGGAAAAGCGATCGCCATCGAGATGGGACGGGCCGGCGCGGATGTCGTGGTGAACTACCTGCGCGGGGACGATGTGGCGAATGCCGTGGCGGAGGAGATTCGCGGCCACGGCGTGCGGGCGTACGCGCATCGCGCGGATGTTTCGCGAGAGGAGGATGTCGTGCCGATGTTCGAGCGCATGCAGGCGGAATTCGGCGGGATCGACATCCTGGTCAACAACGCGGGTTTGCAGAAAGACGCGGATTTCCACGATATGACGATGGAGCAGTGGAATACGGTGATCGGGGTGAATCTGACGGGGCAGTTTCTGTGTTCGCGCGAGGCGATCCGGGCGTTCCGGCGGCAGGGTATGCGCCCTGCAATCAGCAAGGCGCTGGGGAAGATCGTGTGCATCAGTTCCGTGCATGAAGTGATTCCGTGGGCGGGGCATGTGAACTATGCGGCATCGAAGGGCGGGGTGATGCTGATGATGAAGAGCATCGCGCAGGAGTACGCCTCCATGCGGATTCGCGTCAACAGCATCTGTCCGGGGGCGATTCGCACGCCGATCAATCAAGGCGCTTGGGAGACGGAGGAATCGTACAATGCGCTGATGAAACTGGTGCCGTATAAACGAATCGGCGAGCCGGAAGACATCAGCAAAGCGGCGGTGTGGCTGGCTTCCGACGATTCGGATTACGTCACGGGAGCAAGCATCTTCGTCGATGGCGGCATGCTGCTCTATCCAGGGTTTGAGAACGGGGGCTGATCCTTTCCCCAGCTTGTCATTTCCCCAGCTTGTCTTTGCCATCGGTGAGCCATTCCAGGTTGAAACGGGCCAGGGTGAGCGATGCGGGCCGGAAGCGCGTGTCGCCCGGCGCGCCGCGCTCGTAGAGCAAAAGGATGGTTCCGTCGTTGGCGACAGCGAGATCGGAGTATCCGGACCAGCCCGGCTCGATCGTCTTACGTACGGCCCAGGTCTGGCCTTCGTCGTAGCTCAGTTGCACGCTGACGTTCTTGCGGTCGCGCGATGCTCCGGGCTCGGCTTTGCCATCGGCGCGATCGAGGTTGTAGGGATTCGAGAAGAGGATGCGCGTGCGGCCCTTGGTGGAAAGGCGCACGAGGGAGGCCATGCAACGCGGTTCCCAAAGCGCATCGTCGAAGCGCGGCTTCGACCACTGCGTCGCGCCGTTGGGGCTGACGTTGACGATGCGGCGGTTGGCTTTGCCCCCATTGCGGGTATTGAGCATCACTCGCCCGTCGGCGAGTTCGACCGCGGCTGTTTCGCCGGGGGAGACGAATTCCTCTGTGTTGGGGACGGCAATCTCGCCGGCCTTCCAGGTTGCGCCTTTGTCGTCGCTGTAGATGACGGAGGCCACCGCCTCGCCGTGGCCGTTGCTTCCAGTGCCGAGAGCGATCCAAACGGGGACCAGCAGCCGGCCATTTCGCAGCATGATGCCGTGGCCAGGACCGAGGGCGAGCACCTTCCAATCCATCTCCTTGCGGAACGCCTCAAAGGAGTGGGTGATCTCGACGGGTTTCGAGAAGGTGACCCCATCGTCGGTGCTGCGCATGTAGAAGGCGCGCATGTATTCGATGCAGAACAGAAAGTGGACCATGCCGGATTTCGGATCGGCGATGAGCATCGGATTGTTATAGGTGATGTCGCCGGGTTCGGCGATCTTGTTAGCCGCATTGACGGGGTTCTGGGAAAGCGGCCCTTCGACCTTCGCCGGGAACATAGGCTCCGACCAGGTACGTCCGCCGTCGGTGCTGCGGCGCAGCACAATGTCGATATGCCCCCAATCGCGCGAACTCTTCTTCCGCGCCTCGGCGTAGGCGAGCAACGTGCCTTTCTTCGTGACCACGATCCCCGGGATGCGGTACATCGTGTAGCCACCCGTGCCGGACTCGAATACCGGGGCCTGGTCGAAGCGCGGTGCGGCGAAAAGCGGCGCTGCCATGAGAATGGCTAGTCTATAGTCGAACATATGCATCGGTATTCTATATTGCTTGCACTGCTTCTGCTCGGCCCCGCTCCTGGAGCGGATCATGCTGCGATGCGGAAACAGGTGGACGATTTGGGCTTGCTGCGCCGCGCGCCTGTAGTGCATGTGGCCGATGGCTGGGAGTCGCGCGATGGCACGCGGGCGTTGTTCTATGAGAGTCTGTCCTATCGTGGCAAGCCGACGCGTGTGTTTGCCTGGTACGGAGCGCCGGGCGGGGCGGGGAAGCATCCTGGCGTTGTTCTGGTGCATGGCGGCGGCGGATCGGCGTATCGCGAGTGGGTGCAGAAATGGGTCGCGCATGGATTCGCGGCGATCAGCATTGCCGTGGAAGGGCAGACCGACAGGCGGGAAGGGAAGGATTGGGCGCGCCATGCCTGGAGCGGTCCGGCGCGGCAGGGAATCTATGGCGATACTTCCCAGCCGCTGGAGGACCAGTGGATGTATCATGCGGTGGGGGCTACGGTGCTGGCGAACTCGCTGTTGCGCTCGATGCCTGAGGTGGATCCGCGGCGCGTGGGCGTGGCCGGGATTTCGTGGGGCGGCGTGATCACCGCAACCGTAATGGGCATCGACCCGCGCTTCGCTTTCGCCATCCCCATCTATGGCTGCGGCCATCTGCACGAGATCGACAATCACTGGGGGAAGGCGCTGCGCAACAATATGGTGTACCGCGAGGTGTGGGCTCCGGAGTTGCGGCTGGCGCGGGCGCGGATGCCGGCGCTGTGGCTGACGTGGCTCCTCGATCCGCACTTTGCATTGGATGCGCAGCAGAAGACGTATCGGACGGCGCGTGGCGAACGGATGGTGTCAGTGATTCCGGACATGAAACATTCGCATCCGGCGGGGTGGAATCCTCCGGACAGCTATGCATTTGCCGAGGGAATCGTGCGCGACGGGAAGCCGTGGCTGAAGCAGCGCTCGGAGCGGCGATCGGGGGATTGGGCTGTGGTGGAGTTTGAATCGGCGAAGAACGTGGAAAACGCCGAACTGGTCTATACGGCGGATACGGGGCTGACGACGAATCGAAAATGGAGCAGGGCGCAGGCTCGTGTTACGAGGCGGGGGGCGCGGCTGGAGGTGCGGGCGGAACTTCCGCCGGGGACGCGGGCGGCGTATTTTCTTCTGGATTGCGGCGGGATGTATGGGTCGTCGGAATTGATGATTACGGCTTCAGGGGATTGACGGCGAAGGCGTATTCCTCGACGGGACGGCCTTCGAGAATGTGCTCCTGGAGAATCCGTTCCATGACCTCGGGGGTTGCCGAGTGGTACCACACGCCATCGGGATAGACAACGGCGATCGGCCCGTGCTCGCAAACGCGGAGGCAGTTCGCTTTGGTCCGGAACACGCAATCCGGGCCCTGCATCAGGCCGAGTTCGGCGAGGCGCTTCTTGAGGTAGTCCCAACTGGCGATGCCGGCTTCCTTGTCGCAACACTTCGGCTTCGTCTGGTCGGCGCAGAGGAAGATGTGGCGGCGGATGGTTCCGATGCCGAGGTTTTCCGAGATTTGGGCGAGACGTTGTTTGTCGTCGGAGGTCATAGAAACTAAGATGGTAGCGCAGGCTCATGACGTCGAGGGAATTTGACCGTGTCGTGGAACGGGCCATTGCGAAGGTCCCGGAAAGGTTTCGTAAACGATTGAAGAATCTGGCGTTTGTGGTGGAGAAAGAACCGCCGCGCCCAGGGCTGCTCGGCCTGTACCAGGGGCGTCCGCTGACCGTGCGCAGCATCAGCGAGCCCTTCGCGATGCCCGACACCATTACCATCTATCAGGGGCCGCATGAACGCATGGCCCGTGACGATGAGGAGTTGCAGAAGATCGTGAACGACACGGTCTGGCACGAAGTGGCGCACTACTTCGGCTTGGAAGAGGGGGAGGTGTTGCGGGCGGAGCGGCGGCGCCGAATTTCGCAACGCCAAGCCGCTCGCAAGAATCTATAGAATGGAGAGAGAACTCTATGAACGGCGTCAAAACTGTACTTCTGCTTGGATTGATGAGCGGCCTGTTTCTGGCCGCGGGGCAAGCCATTGGCGGAGAGCGCGGGCTTGTCATGGGGCTTGGCATGGCTGCGGCCATGAACTTTTTCAGTTATTTTTTCTCAGAGAAGATTGCCTTGATGTCGAGCGGGGCGCAGCCCTGCTCCCCTAGCGAGCATCCACATATCTACGCGCGCATCGGCCCGATGACACAGCGGCTATGCCAGCGCATGGGTATACCGATGCCCAAGCTGTGGGTGATTCCGGAACATGCTCCCAATGCTTTCGCCACGGGGCGCAACCCGTCGCACTCCTCGGTGGCGGTGACCGTGGGTCTGCTGGAACTGATGAACGACGAAGAGGTGGAAGCCGTCATCGGGCACGAACTGGGGCACATTCTCAATCGCGACATTCTCATCAGCTCCATTGCCGCCACGCTGGGCGCGGCCATCACCATGGTGGCTCGCATGATGTTCTTCTTCGGCGGCGGACGGTCGAGCGATGAGGAAGAGGGCGGCGGCAGCTTGCTCGGCGGATTGGCGATGATGATTCTCGCCCCGATCGCTGCAATGGTGATCCAGATGGCGATTTCGCGCACGCGGGAGTATGGCGCCGATGCGGCGGCCGCGAAGTATATGGGTAGCGCCTGGCCGATGATCAACGCGCTGCGCAAGCTGGAGAGCTACTCCAAGCGCATTCCGATGGATGTGTCGCCGGCGGCGGCGCACATGTACATCATCAAGCCGTTCAACGGCGAGGCGATGATGCGGCTGTTCTCCACACACCCGGCGACGGAGCAGCGCATTGCGCGATTGATGGCGCTGACCCGCTAATGGGTGCGGAAGTCCGGGTCAATCGCAAAGCGGCGGGGCGAATCGAAAGTGGACATCCCTGGATTTTTGCAAGCGATGTAGTGGATCGCGGGAATGCCGCTGCCGGCGCTCCCGTGCGCGTGGTGGATGGCGGCGGGCGATTGTTGGGGACCGCGTTGTACAGTGCTGCTTCGCAGATCACGTTGCGCATGCTGTCGCGGGAAGCAGTGTCGTTTGACCGCGGCTTCGTGATGGAGCGCCTGCGGCGCGCGGCGGCGTATCGTGTTTCGGTGGTGGGGGACAACGAGTGCTACCGGTTGGTCTATAGCGAAGCCGATCTGCTGCCCGGGTTGATTGTGGACCGCTATGGGGACTACTTCGCGGTGCAGTTGCTCAACCAGGGGATGGATGCCGCGGGACCGCTGATTGTGGATTGCCTGAACGAGATGTATTCTCCCAAAGGCATCGTGGCGCGCAACGATGTGGAGGTTCGCACGCGGGAAGCGCTGCCTCGCGAGACGAAGGTATTGCTGGGCGACGTGCCGGGCGAGGTGTCGATGCGGATGAACGGCCTCTGCTGGCATGTGGATCTGCTCGGCGGTCAGAAGACGGGGATCTTTCTCGATCAGCGGGAGAACTACCAGGCGGCGGCGCGATGGGCTCGCGGGCGGGGGCTCGATTGCTTCACGTGCACGGGCGGCTTCGCCCTGCACATGGCGGCGCGATGCGATTCGGTGGAGGCTGTGGATTCGTCCGCGGCTGCGCTGGCGACAGCGGCGAAGAATGCTTCGGCGAATGAGATCGGCAACGTCCACTGGCTTGAGGCGAATGCGTTCGATCTGCTCGCTGGCCACGATGCGGCGGGGCGGCGATTCCAGACAATCGTGCTCGATCCGCCGGCGTTCGCCAAGTCGCGCGGCGCGGTGGACGGGGCGTTGCGCGGCTACAAGGAGATCAACCTGCGGGCGCTGCGATTGCTGGAACGCGATGGCGTGCTGGTGACCTGTTCCTGCTCGCATCATGTGAGCGAGGCCGCGTTGTTTGAGGTGATTGCCGCGGCAGCGCTCGATGCGGGGTGCACGCTACGGGTGCTGGAGCGGCGGACGCAGGCGCTGGACCATCCGGTGTTGCTGACGGTGGCGGAGACGCATTATCTGAAGTGCCTCATCCTCCAGGTTGTGTAGTTACTGCGTCTGCGCGGGCACGTCGCCATAGCGCCACGGTGCGCTGAAGGGCTTGGCCGGCGGTGCTTTGGGGAGTTCTCCGGGTGTCAGTTGATTGGCGAGCGCGATGCCTGCGTTGGCGATCGTGCGGCCCGCGGTGGGGATCAGGTTGCTGTAGGAAGTGAGTCGCGTTTCGTAGCCGCCGCCCGACTCGCTCAGTGCTTCTTCCGTCGGTACGTAACCCACGCAGCCATTCGAAAGCTCGGCGGGGAACGTGAATGGAAAGTGGCTCTTGCGCTTGATTTCGAGACCGAATTCAACGAAATATTCAGCAGGGTTGGAGACGAACACCGCCGGCCCGACCTGGATGGCTTGCACCTCGACGTCGACAACAGGCTCTTTCTGGATCAGGTATTCGAGCATCAGCGTCTCTTTGGCGAAGGTCCATTCGGTGACGCCGGCGACATTCGGATCCTTGGCGATGAGGCTGCGCGCTTCGCGAAGCGTGGATTCGGCGGGCTTGCGGCGCGGGATCTTCAGCACGCGCGTGAGCGC
>CAYOBO010000085.1:0-30177 GCA_964402295.1 uncultured Candidatus Solibacter sp.
CGAACACCGCCTTTCCCAAGGGGTTCGACTCCAGCTTGCCCGACGGCAGAGCCACGGAGTATGTGCTCACCCAGCGGTGCCGCAGGTCGCCCTGCTTGGGACCATACGAATCGCGCCAGTTGTAGGGATCCTGCATGGTGCTTTCCCCGAAGGTAATGGTTGCATCGGCCGGCCCATAAGCCAGCGCCTTCGACCAGGTGTAGTAGCTATCGAACGTAACACCTTTCGTCAACTTCTGATTCAACGAAATCTGAAGTGCGTGATAGGACGTATTCGCAGCATTGGCGAAGTACTGGACATCGCCGATGTCCGTGCGCGGACGCCGCCCCAGCGCCGGGTCGACCAGGTTGAACGTGGTCGGCGCGATCTGCTTCACCGTGCGGCTGCCCACGTAGGAGGCTTGCAGAGCCAGCTTTGCGGTAATCGCCCGTTGCACACTCAAGTTCCACTGCCCCGCGTATGTGTCGCGGGCATTGTAATCGGCCACCTGCCGGGACAGGATCAGCCCGCGCGGCAACAGCGACGGATTCGCCGTCACCTGATTTACAAAATCCCGTGAGAACGGAAACGATACGTCGAAGCCCGGCGGCAGGTCAGAGATATTGAAATTCGCCACGAAGGGAAGCCGCGGATCGACAAAGGCCGCGTCGTAGAAATAGATCGCTTGCGGAGGAATGTACCCCAAGCCGAAGCCCGCCCGCACCACCATCTTTTGGTCGCCCGCCGTATCCCACACCAATCCGAGGCGCGGCGCCCAATTGTTGCGGTCCGCGCGGAACATCGGCTCCTGCCGGTTGATGAACGGTCCATACGGATCCGATGAGGCAATATTGAACGCCCCACGGAACGGCGGGTAATACTCATACCGGACACCCATGTTCAGTTGCAGGCGGCGGTTCACTTTCCAGTCGTCCTGGAAATAATAACCGTAATTGCGCGAGCGCAGCCCTTTGCCGCCGCCGAAAGTCAGATTGATGCGGAATGGCCGGTCGGCGATCAGGTCGTCCAGATTGTTGTACTGGCTGCCGGGATCCCCGTTCTGATCGCGCACGCTGCGCACTTCGCGAATTTCGAAGCCCATCTTCAGCGTGTGCGCGGACCGGATCACCGTGAAGTTGTCGGCCAGCGTATAGGTTGTGGTGATGAAGTGAATGTAGCTGGCCAGATTCGCATTGGGGCCTGTCGAGGTCACCGTGATCCACGCCGGAAACTTCTCTCGCCCAATCTCTCGCCGGAACAGGTCCACACGGTTCAACCCCACGCGCAGTTCGTTAAACATGGACGGCGAAATGCTCCAGGCATCCTGAATCACCGCGTTGTGGAATCGTGTGGGAAACACGCGCGGCAGGGTGGGATACAGATTCGGATCGATATAATCCTGGTTGTTGTAGCTGAAGCGCGTGGAAAGCCGGTGCTTGCGCAGGTCGTAATCGCCGCGCGCCAGGTAGGTATTCTCATCGTTGCGCCGCGTATCGTTGCGCCGGTGAAAGCCGATGAGCGGATTCGCGGTCGGCGTGAAGTCCTTGGGCAGCATTGCGTCAAAGTGCGCGCGAATGGCCGGCTTCAACTGGCTCATCAGCGCCGGAGTGGCCACGTTGCCCGTGATCTGCACGGGACGCCGCACCGTCGCGCCTTCATAATTAAAGAAGAAAAAGATCTTGTCTTTCTTTAACGGCCCGCCAAAATTGCCGCCGTACTGATTCCAGCGCAAGGACGGCTTGGCCAGCCGGTTTGCGTTGCTGAAGAAACTGTTGGCATCCAGCTTGTCGTTTCGGAAAAACTCGAGAAGGGTGCCGTGGAACTGATTGGTTCCGCTCTTGGTGGTGATATTCAGGACACCGCCCCCCGATCGGCCATACTCGGCCGAAAACGCGCTGCCCGAGGCCTTGAACTCTTCCACCGCCTCGACGCTGATCGTATTGATCAGCGAACCGTTGGCGCCCGCTCCCGCCGCTTCATCGCTCGCCGTGCCGTTGACTTCACCGAAGGTCATATCCACCCCATCGAGCAGCAGGTTGTTCCCCAACGCCGCCGACCCGTGAAACTCGATGCCGCCGCGTCCGCCCGCGCTGCTCGAGGGGTTCGTAATCACACCCGCCTGCAAGCCCACCAGTTGCTGAAAATCGCGCCCGTTCAAGGGCAACTGATCCACCTTCGCACGATCCATCACCATTCCCAAATCCGTGGTCGTGGCGTTCACCAGCGGCGCCGCTGCCACCACTTCCACGGATTCCGTCACCTGCCCGATCACCATTTTCAAATCAATGCGCGGCCGGGTTCCCGTGTTCACGGCGAAGTCCGTGCTGGTGGCTTTCTGGAACCCCTGATGCTCTGCTTCCAACCGGTACCGCCCTGCGGTCAAGAGAGGGAATTCGTAATAGCCCTGATCGTTGGACACGGTCTCCGAACGCACGTTGGTAGCAAGGTTGATGGCCGACACGCGGACGCCGGACACCATTGCGCCCGTGGGATCGCTGACGAATCCAATGACCGATCCGCCACCCAATTGTGAATTGGCGGGAATGCTCCAGAGTAACGCCGCAATGGCCAATAGCTGGCGGGGAAGAGTCGGCATGGTCTGAACCTCCACTTGACGAGTAGCTAACCAGATTCTAGAATACTGTAATCGATCCAAAAACGATAAGTCAACGATAGCATGACGGGCCACAAAGCAACCATCGCCGGAGCCCTCGCCGCCGATTCCAAGAAAGAATCCGTCCAGTCCAGGCTCTTCCACGCCGTGCGCAAGTCCATCCTCACGGGCGAGCTCAAGCCCGGCGATTCGGTGTCGGAGATTGGTCTGGCGCGGACGCAGGGGGTAAGTCAAACTACGGTGCGCGAAGCCCTCGTGAAACTGGAACACAGCGGCCTGGTGCGCCGAGTTCCCAACGTGGGCACCTTCGTTACGCAAATGACGCCGCGGGAGATCCGCGAACGGCTCCGCCTGCGCGTGATGCTGGAAGGATTGGCGGGCCAGGAAGCAGCCCGTCTGGCGCGCCCGCAGCAGCTTGCCGATCTCGACCGCTGGCTGGATGCCATTTCCCGCGCCGTCGCGGCGAATGATTATTTCGAGGCCGCCCACGCCGATCTGGAACTCCACCGGGCCATCTGGAGATGTTCCGGCGACGCCACGTTGTATCAGTTGCTGGATCAGCTCACGGTGCCGCTATTCGCCTTCGTCTCCATGGAGCGGCAACGCCTGCGCGAGGATCTTTCCACTGCCGTGGAAGCACACGACCCCATCGTACAGGCAATCCGCGCGCATGACCCCGTGGCCGCGCAGGAAGCGCTTCGCCTGCACATTGAGAAATCCTACGCTGAGTTCCTGGGCGCGCCGCCGGCGCAACAGGCCTAGAACACGGCCTTCAAGCCCAACGTAATCTGCCGCTGTCCATGCCCTTTTTCCCCAGTGATGGTGCCGAAGGCTGCATTGACCGGATTGGTATTCGGCGCGGCAAACTGGACATGGTTGAGCGCATTGTAATTCTCCAGGCGCAATTGCAGCGTTCCCCGCTCCTTGATGCGGAAGTTCTTAAACAGCGACAGATCCCAGTTGTTGATCCCGTCGGCGCGAACGCCGTTGAACCGCGAGTTCAGGCCGATGATATTGTTGGCCAGCACCTGCGCGGCGGAACGGTTGAATCCGGCATCGACGTTGAACCAGCGCTCGGCTCGCCGCTGGCTCACGGGCAGTTCGATGTCCTTCAGATTGCCCGTGAAAATCGCATTGCCGAAACCGAGCGCGTCGCCTGTTTGCCCTTCGTACCAACCCTGCAACTGCCAGCCGCCGAAGACGGCCTGCGGCAGCGTCCGCATGTTGCTGAACCAATGCCGCCCCTTCCCAAAGGGAAATTCGTAGATCGTGCTGATGACGAAGCGGTGGGTGAAGTCTTGCGGCGAGATGACCTTCTCCGGCGCGAAATCGGTTTCGTTGAGGTAGCTGACCCCCTCCATGAACTTCGCATACGTCCAGCTCGATTGAAACGTCAGCCCGTTGCTCATGCGCTTCTCCACGCCCACCTGTAGCGAATGGTAGTAAGAATAACCGGCCGGGAATGACGTTGTGATATCGCCGAAATGCGGGTAGGGCCGCAGCAATTGCGCCACGCCCACGTTTTGATTCGCCAGTCCCGTGCCCGTGAACTCGGCAATCCCCCGGAATGGATTCGGCACCTGCCGGCTGAGGAAGTTGATGGTCTCCTGATCGCGCACCGGAGACGTGGACAGATACTCCCGCGGAATCGCGTTCAGATTCCGGTCAATGGCGATCTTGGTCCCGCGGTTGCCCACATAGGAAATGTCCGCCACGATGCGCCCCGGCAACTGATTCTGAATCGAGAATGACCAGCGCTGCATATACGGATTGAGCGGCTTCTCGTTGAAGAAGCTCACGCCGCGCCCCAGGAAGGTGCGCAACCCATCGGCCGATCCGCGGGCGGTCTCAATTCCGTTCGGAAACGGATTGCTCAAGGTCGCCACATACGTCTGCCCGTTATCCAAGGAAGGAATCAGATTCGTCGGTTGGTTGAAGCCGCCCTGGTTCACGCCGAAACGGTCCACGCCCAGCACGTCGTAGAAGATGCCGTAGCCGCCGCGGATCACCATTTTCGGATTCACCTGATAGGCGAATCCGAATCGCGGCGCGAAGTTGTTGCGGTCCGCTTTCCACAATTGTCCGGGCGCGCCGTTCACGCCGGCAAAGAGCAGTCCGCCGAGAGTCTGGAAAGCCGATGCCGGCACCTGCGGAATGGGATTCCGCGCGTAGTTCGCCGCCGCCTGCTGCGAGATCGGATTGGCTGTCGTGAAGTCGAATCCGCGAATGCTGCGATTGAACCGCTCCTGGATCGGGCTCTCATACTCCCAGCGCAATCCGATATTGAAGGTCAGCTTCGAGGAAATCCGGTAATCGTCCTGAAAATAGAGTCCCCAGTAGGAGCTTTCCTCGGCGCTCGAGGCGTTGTTGTTGATGGTGCCTCCGGTAGCGATTCCAAAGAGCATTGAGGCCAGCCCCTGCCCGATCGGCGAGGCGGGCGAGTTATCGAGCGGCCCGCGCGTGAAGCTATTGGCGAACACAAACTGCGGAGCGACGAAGCCATAGTTGAATCCGGTCTCCTTTTGCAGCCTGTATTCCGCTCCATACTTCATGCTGTGCGAGCCGGCGATGCGCGTCACGATCGCCTGCGCGGTGTGATAATTCGTCGCCGCGCGCGTTCCGCCGTTATTGCTCAACGCAGTGTAAGCGCCGCCATCCACCGTAACGTTGGGAAATGCGATGCCGTCGGAGCCGAGCTTTGACTTGATCTCGTTCACCAGGCTTGCCGGCAATCCTAGCGACAGCAGGTCAAACCCCTGGCTGCCCCGATTGGCGATGTCGCTCTGGTAGCTCACTCCATAGCGGAGATTAAGAATCAGGCTCGGGTTGAAGACGTGTACATCGTCCATGACGAAGCCCCAGCCCGTCCGGTCCAGAAGGTCGATGTTGGTAATCGTCCCGAGCACGTTTGTCGAGTTGTCGTGCTGCGAATTGTTCCAGCGCACAAACAGGCGGTTGTTGCCGCTGAAGTTGTGATCCACGCGGCCCGTGTAGGTGTAATTCTCGCGCAGAATGTTTTGGGTGTTGAAGAAGTTGTTCCGCTCCTCGGCGTTCTGGCCCGGTTGATTGGCCGCCGGATAGAACGAGACGATTTTCGCCGCAACCGGATTGATCCGGCTCGCCGGGATGATGTTGCCTGCTAGCGGCTGGCGGCTGAATCGTCCGTTCGCCGCGGGTGCGATCGTGAACGGATCGTAAATCTGATACTGCGCCCCCAGCGCGCGCAATGCCGAAAAGTCCCCACGCCGCTGCGCCTCGGTCGGCACCGTTCCGGTGAACGACAGATTGCGCTCGATTTCCAGATCTTCAAATCCGAAGGTGAAGAAGGTTTTATTCCGTCCGTCGTACAGCTTCGGCACTCTGGCCGGGCCGCTGACGGTCGTTCCCCAACGACGGTGCAGCCAGCTTGGAATCGCCCGCGCCCGCGCCTCTGGCGTAAGGTTGTTTCGCGGGTCGTAGAGAAACCGGTTGGTGTGCCACGGCACCGCCCGCATCGTCGAGTTGTTGAAATACCCCGTGCCGTGCAATGCATTGGACCCGGACTTCATGCTGACATTCGTCACCGCACCGGCCGCGTGGCCAATCGAGGCATCGTAGGTCGCCGTCTGGATCTTAAACTCCTGCACCAGATCTTGCGGCGGCGAGAACACAGCCACGCGATTGCTCATGTTCGGCGATCCGTCCACGCTCACTTCACTCGATCCGCCGCGCGTGCCATTGACGATAATGCCCGTCGCCGCGCCGTTATCCATCGGGTTGCCCGCCGAGCGTCCGCCGTTGGACATCACGCCCGGCGTCAAGCGCGACAGATAGAATGGATTTCCGCCCACTACCGGCAGTTCCGCCACCCGCCGCTCATCCATGATCAGACCGATGTTGGCCGTCGAAGATTCGAGCAACGGCGTTTCCGCCGTTACGGTCACCGACTCCGACGCACTCCCCAACTCCAGTTCAAAATCCAGTTTCAAGCGGTCGCTTACGCGGAGTTCAATATTGCCGCGCACCGCCTTCTTAAAGCCGGCCATCCCAACGGCGATTTCATATGCGCCCGGCAACAGGTAGGGAATCTCGTAATTGCCGCCCTCGTTGGTGGTAGTGGTGACCACGGCATTGGTCGCTACGTTCTTGGCCTGCACGGAGGCACCGCCGATGACGGCGCCGCTCGGATCGGCCACCCTTCCCACGATCGTCGCGCGCGACTCCTGCCCATAGCTCAGCGGGCACGCCATCAAGGCGAGCAAAACAAGGCTCTTCATAGGACTCTCCTGAACCAATCCCGGACAAACTCCTCTGCGATGGATGGTCCTAGAATACAGCAGCGCCGCGTTTACAACAACCGCGCGGGATGCATGCGCTAAGATGGAGAAGAACCCCTGGGTATGCTAGACACCCTTCTGGCCAAGATCTTTGGCACAAAAAACGAGCGTGAAATCAAGAAGATTCTGCCGATCGTCACGGCGATCAACGAGCTGGAATCTTCCATGCGACAGCTTTCGGACGCCGATCTGGCCGCAAAAACCATCGCTTTTAAAGAGCGCCTCGCGCAAGGCGCAACCCTCGACGAACTCCTGATTGAGGCCTTCGCCGTCGTCCGCGAAGCCGGACGCCGCACCCTCAACATGCGTCACTTCGACGTCCAGTTGATCGGCGGTGTCATCCTCCATCACGGCAAGATCGCCGAAATGCGCACCGGTGAGGGAAAGACGCTCGTCGCCACATTGCCCACCTATTTGAACGCCCTGGAGGGGAAAGGCGTTCACGTAGTCACCGTCAATGACTACCTTGCCAAACGCGACGCCGAATGGATGGGCAAGATTTACAAATTCCTGGGCATGTCGGTGGGTATCATCGTCCACGAACTCGATGACCGCGAGCGCCAGGAATCCTACCGCTGCGACATTACCTACGGGACGAACAACGAGTACGGCTTCGACTACCTGCGCGACAACATGAAGTTCCGTCTCTCGGACTGCGTGCAACGCGGCCACCACTACGCCATTGTCGACGAAGTGGACTCGATCCTCATCGACGAAGCGCGAACGCCGCTGATCATCTCCGGCCCGTCCGAGGAATCCACCGACAAGTATTACCGCGTCAACGCCATCATCCCCAAGCTCGTCCGCGGCGAAGTGATCGAGGGCAAGGAACCGGGCGAAAAGTACACCACCGGCGATTACACTGTCGATGAAAAGCATCGGTCGGTGGCGCTCACCGAAGAAGGCGTGCTCAAAGTCGAGCGCCTGCTCAATGTCACCAACCTCTACGATCCGGCCAACATCGAGCTCAATCACCACGTCCAGCAGGGTCTCCGCGCCCACGTGCTCTTCCATCGCGACAAGGATTATCTGGTCCGCGACGGGGAGGTGGTCATCGTCGACGAATATACGGGACGCATTATGCCCGGCCGGCGCTGGTCCGACGGCCTGCACCAAGCCATCGAAGCCAAGGAAGGCGTCAAGATCGAACGCGAGAATCAAACCCTCGCCACCATCACCTTCCAGAATTATTTCCGCCTCTACAAAAAGCTGGCGGGCATGACCGGTACCGCCGAAACCGAAGCCGCCGAATTCGGCAAGACCTACAATCTCGATGTCGTCGTCACCCCCACGAACCGGCCCATGATTCGAAAAGACGCCATGGACATCGTCTATCGAACGGAAGAGGAAAAATTCCGTAACGCGGCGAAAGAAATCAAGGAATGCCAGGAAAGGGGCCAGCCCGTTCTCGTCGGCACGATTTCCGTCGAGAAATCGGAGAAACTCTCCTCCATCCTCAAACGGATGGGCGTCCGGCATGAGGTGCTCAACGCCAAGAATCACGAGCGCGAAGCGAACCTTGTCGCCCAGGCCGGCCGCAAAGGCATTGTCACCGTGTCCACCAACATGGCCGGCCGCGGTACCGACATCCTGCTCGGCGGCAATCCCGAGTTCATGACCAAGGAAGCCTGCCTCAAGCAGAACCTCGCCGAGAACATCCCGGCCGAGCAAGCATCCTACGTCAACACCGAATCCTGGATCTACTTCCAGCACCAGGACCGCTTTTATCGTGTTCCCCGCCCGCGCTGGGAGGAGATCTTCGTCAAATACGAAGCGCAATGCAAAGCCGAGCATGAGGAAGTGGTCGCGGCCGGCGGCCTGCACATCATCGGAACGGAACGCCATGAATCGCGCCGCATCGACAACCAACTCCGTGGACGCGCCGGACGCCAGGGCGATCCCGGCAGCAGCCGTTTCTATCTCTCGCTACAGGACGACCTGTTGCGCATCTTCGGCGGCGAACGCATCCAAAATCTGATGCTCCGCCTCGGCATGGAAGAGGATGTGCCGATCGAATCGAAGATGATCACCAAGCGCATCGCCGCCGCCCAGAAGGCGGTCGAAGCGCAAAACTTCGCCGCCCGCAAACACCTGCTGGAATACGACGACGTGATGAACAAGCAGCGCCAGGCCGTCTATGGCATGCGTAATTCGCTGCTCAGCGGGGAGAGCCAGAAGGAGCGCATCCTCGAAATCGTGCGCGGTATCGTCGCCAGCTTCATCGACACGCGCTGCCCGGAAAACGTCAACCCCGGCATGTGGGACTTCATCGGACTCGAGACCGATATCCTCACGCAGTTCGGCGTCCGCATTCCGCAGCACGAAGTTTCCCAGCTCAACCGCGCCGAGATCGAAGAGCATATCTACGGCAAGCTCACCGCCCGTTATGCGGAAAAGGAAGACCTGGTCGGCGAAGCCGTGATGCGCGAAACCGAACGCTTCATCATGCTCCACGTCATCGACCAGCAGTGGAAAGACCATCTGCTCTCGATGGATCACCTCAAGGAAGGCATCGGTCTTCGCGGCTACGGGCAGAAAGATCCGTTGGTCGAATACAAGAAAGAATCCTTCACCCTCTTCAATGAGTTGATGGATCGGATCGAAGACGAGACCATTCGCTACCTGTTCTTCTTGCAGGCCACCAATGAAGCGCCGGTGCTGCCCTTCCGTCAGGACGATGACGAAGAACCGGAAGAGGACGACACCGCCGAGCGTGAGGCCGTGGCTGCCGCCGCCAAGGCCAGCATGCAGGATCTGACCCGCAATATCGTCCGCAAGAAGGATCGCGAGCTCGAACAATTGCAGTTCGTCGGCGGCGATTCCACCACCACCGCCGCACCGGTCCGCAACGCCAAGGTCGGCCGCAACGATCCCTGCCCCTGCGGCAGCGGGAAGAAGTTTAAGAAATGCTGCGGAGCCTAGTTCTCTTCGCGCTGGCCGCGGCAGCGCAGAGCGCGCTGCTGACCGACGATCTCGGCACGGCCAAGCGCGGCCCGGTAACCGCGCCGAAACTCGAAGACTCCGAGGTGTGGCGCGAATACGGACTCGCCGAAGCCGAAACCGCATCCTACGACGGCCCCCGAAAGTTCACCGCCACAGCCTGGCGATTGAACGATCCCACGGGTGCGCAGGCCGCTTTCCGATGGCTGCGCCCCACCGAATCGAAGCCCGGCAATGCAGACGCGCTCTACTATTCCAAGTTCGCCGCGCAGTGGAAAGACACCGTGCTGATGACCCATGGCAACTATCTCATCCGCTTCGAAGGCGGCATGCCGAACATGGATGAGCTGAAGATCTTCCTCTTCCAGTTGCCGAAGCTCGATCAGTCGTCCCTGCCGCCGCTGCTCGAATACATCCCGCAGGACGGCCTGATCGTGGGCACAGACCGCTTTGTCAACGGCCCCGCGTCGCTCGCCAAATTCTACAACCGGCTCTCTCCGTCCGCGGTGGGATTCCACTTCGGACCGGAAGCGATCGTGGCCCGCTACTCCGCTTCGTCCGGCCCCGTGGAGATGGCGATCTTCTATTACCCCAGCAACCCCATGGCCCGCGAGCGCATGCCGGAATTTCAGAAAGTCAACGGCGCGCTCGTCAAACGCAGCGGCCCGCTGCTCGCCATCGTCGCCGGCGCCGCCAATGCAGACGATGCCCAGCGCGTCCTTTCGCTCGTCAACTATAAGGCGCAGGTCACCATCGATCAACCCAAACCCGGCACAACGATTGAGAACCCCGGGGATCTCATCATCGCCATCGCCCAACTCACCGGAGTTCTCATTCTGCTCGCCATCGGCGCGGGCATCATGGTCTTCCTCATGCGGTCGTTGCGCCGCAAGGCAGCCGGTGGCCTGGAGGACGAGCCCATGACAATGCTTCACCTGGAGGATCGCCGCTAGCATCATGGCGTTGCTCAGTGACGTCGCCCGGTCTTTCCCTTCCGTCGTCCGCCAGCGCGGCGATTGGATCTACCGCGGCGGCAACGTAAAAATCGTCTCCGGCAACCAGTGGAGCGTCGATGCGCTGGTCAAGGGCACCCATAAGTATGAGGTTTCCCTCCAGCGCAGCAATGAGGTGGTACGCGTCAGTTGCACATGCCCCTATTACGAATCCGACGGCCCCTGCAAGCACATCTGGGCCGCGCTGCTGGCCGCCACGGACCGCAACTACCTCGGCTCGCCGTCGATCGAAGGCAAACCCGCGCGCATTGTCGAAGACTGGGAAATGCCCGCTGGCGATGTCCCCCTTTCCAGAAAGGAGCAAACTCCGCCCTGGAAGATCGCCCTCACGCACATCCAGGAGCAAGCCACGTTGCGTTCCTACGGCGAACCCGAACCCTGGCCTCCCGGCCGCGAAGTGTTCTTCATTGTCGATCCCTCCACGATCGCCGGAGGAGTCGGGGGCAGTTTCTCCTGCAAGATCGAAGTGCGCGATCCCGCTAAATCGGGCCGCCCCGGCAAGTTGAAGGAGTTCAAGCTGCTCCGCAAACAGATCGCCACGATTCCAGTGGAGTCCGACCGCAACATCATCGCCGCGCTTGCCGGAGCCACACCTTCCACCTACAGCTTTGCGGCCAATCTCGATCTGGTCCCGGCGTCTTTCTCCATTCCGCTTCCCCTGGGACTCAACACCGTCCGCGAGATTCTCCAAACCGGACGTTGCATGCTGCGCCGTGAATATCGCGAACAGCCGGAGCGCATGCAGCGGCTCTCCTGGGACGATAACCCGCCGTGGCAGTTCCGCGCCGTCGTCGACCGCGATGGACCACAATACACCCTGCGCGGCGTCTTCCTCCGCGACGGCCAGAAGATGGATGTGCGCGAGCCCAATCTTCTGTTCTCCGACGGGCTGCTGCTGGCGCATAACGTCATCTCGCGATTCGAACCCGCCAGCGCGTTTCACTGGCTCACCGCCCTTCGCCGCGATGGCGCCATCCCCTTCCCCGCCAAAGAGGCCACCCAATTTCAGTTGGAATTCCTCAAAGGAGTCCGACTCCCGCCCGTCGATTGGCCCGACGATCTGAAGTTCGAGGAAGTGAATGCCACGCCGCGTCCAGCCCTGCGAATCGGCCGGCCGCACGGCCGCCTCGCTTCCGAATCCAACCTCCTCCGTGCCGAGCTTTCCTTCGATTACGGCGAAGTTACGTTCCCGTGGAGCCACCCCGAGGCCGGCTACTTCGATGCCGTGGCCCGCCGCTACGTGCGCCGCGACAAAGCGTTCGAAGCCGCAGCCATTGCCCGTATGGAGCAACTCGGCATGGTGCCGGCGCAAGGCTCCTACGAGCTCGCCGACCCCACCTGGGAACTGGCCGAAAAGCGCCTCCCATCCGTGGTGAGCGAAATTCTCAAGGCCGGCTGGCACGTCGAAGCGGAAGGCAAGATGTTCCAGACGGCGACGTCGTTCGACATGCAACTCACATCCGGCATCGACTGGTTCGAGTTGCATGGCGCGGTCCAATACGGCAACACCACCATCGGGCTGCCTGCCCTGCTGCAAGCCCTGCGCAAAGGCGAAACGATGCTGCGTCTCGATGACGGAACCTTCGGCCTCATGCCCGAAGAATTCCTGAACAAGTTCGGCGCATTGCTCCGCCTCGGCGAGACGGAATCCGATCACGTGCGTTATTCGCGCGCCCAGGCGGGCATTCTCGATGTCTTCCTCGCCGAACGCGATGTCAATGTCGATGCCGAATTCCAACAAGCGCGGGAGCGGTTGCGCGCCTTCCAAAGCATCGAACCCGCCGCACAGCCCGAACACTTCCTCGGCGAATTGCGCCACTATCAGCGCGAAGGCCTCGCCTGGCTCAATTTCCTGAACGCCTACGGTTGGGGCGGTTGCCTCGCCGACGACATGGGCGTTGGAAAAACAGCGCAGGTGCTCGCCCTGCTGGAGCAGCGGCGCGTGGCCGGCGCCGGTCCATCGCTGGTCGTCGTCCCCCGCTCGCTGATCTACAACTGGATGCAGGAAGCCGCGCGCTTCACGCCGCACCTGCGCGTCCTCGACAATTCCGGCGCCGGCCGCACCAAAGACCCCCGCGAGTTTCTCCCCTACAACGTCGTCCTCACCACCTATGGCACTCTACGCCGTGACGTGATCGACTTCCGCGATTTCGAATTCGATTACGTCGTCCTCGACGAAGCGCAAGCCATCAAGAACGCTTCCAGCGAATCCGCCAAAGCCGCGCGGCTGTTGCGCTCGAAACATCGCCTCGCCATGAGCGGCACGCCCATCGAAAACCACCTCGGCGAACTCTGGAGCCTCTTCGAGTTCCTCAACCCCGGGATGCTGGGCGGCGTCTCTGTCTTCCAGTCCGCCGGCGGAGCCCTCCGCAATCCCGATGAACTCACGCGCCTGATGCTTTCGCGCGCCGTCCGCCCCTTTATCCTTCGCCGTACGAAGAGCCAGGTGGTCAAGGAACTTCCTGAGAAAACCGAACAGACCATCTACTGCGAACTCGACGCCAACCAGCGCAAACTCTACGACGAACTCCGCGACTATTATCGCGGCAAGCTGCTCGGCCGCATTAGCGAGCGCGGTATGGCCGGCGCGAAATTCCAGGTGCTGGAGGCGCTGCTACGTCTGCGCCAGGCCGCCTGCCATCCGGCTCTCATCGATAAAAAACGCCTCACCCAGCCCAGCGCGAAATTCGAAACGCTGCTGCCGCAACTCGAAGAGGTCAGCGCGGAAGGCCACAAGACCCTCGTCTTTTCGCAATTCACCTCGCTGCTCTCCCTACTCCGCACACAACTCGATGCGGAGAACATCCCCTACGAATATCTGGACGGATCCACCCGCAACCGCCAGGAGCGCGTCGAGCGATTCCAAACCGACCCCGATTGCAAGCTCTTCCTCATCAGCCTGAAGGCCGGCGGCCTCGGCCTCAATCTCACTGCCGCCGACTACGTATTCTTGCTGGATCCCTGGTGGAACCCCGCAGTGGAAGCGCAAGCCATTGACCGCACCCACCGCATCGGCCAGACGCGCCCCGTGTTCGCCTACCGCCTCATCGCCCGCGACACCGTGGAAGAGAAAGTGCTCGAACTCCAGCGCACCAAACGCGAGCTCGCCGACGCCATTATTACCGAAGACAACCGCTTCCTCGGCAACCTCAAGCGCGAAGACCTGGAAATCCTCTTCTCGTAAGCTTGCTCAGACCAGACCCGATCTGGTCCAGCCACAGTAAGCGTGTGGTTGTTCGTAACATCTCCGAGGCCAAGGCCCAACTATCCTCACTGGTCGAGGCCGTGGATGAAGCGATTCAGGCCAAAGCGGGCAAGCCGGTCGCCAAGATCGTTCCCTACCGGGGTCCCGCGAAACCGCGTCGACCCGGAGCCCTGGCAGGAAAGATCCGCATCTCCGCGGACTTCGATACCTTGCCAGACGATATTGCGGAAGCCTTCGCTCGCGGACAGCGCGCAACTGCCGGCGTCCGCCCCTGAACGGATCGCCGATCCGGAAAACACCATCTTCGTCAGCGCTGTCAGCCTCCGGTCAATCCGGCTGAAACAGCGCTATCCCTACTGACCCATCCCCCGCGCCGCCACCCGCCACACGGCTTCCACCTGTTCCCCCCGCACGGCGTAAATCCGGTCATGCAGATTCACCGAAGGATCGCAGTGCGGAATGATAAACTCCAGCCTGTCCCCGATATTCACCTGCTTGCCGGCGGTGATCGTAATCCGCCCGTGCTCATCGCCCGCGAACGCATACGGCAGATCGCTGCCGCCACGCCACTCCGGCGGAAACGGCTTGTCCGTCGAAAACGCCTTTAATCCGCCATCCACAATCGCCGTATCGTCCTTCGGCTTGCTCACCACCGTCGTCAGCACGAAGAGTGCATTCTGGAAATCCGAATAGATTTCACTCCCCGACTCGCTGCCGATCCGCGCATAGTCGATATCCATGAACATAAAGCTTCCCGGCTGCAACTCGGTGATGCCCTCGATATGCGAGTCGATATTGTAAGTACCGGTCGATCCCCCCGATAACCACGGGCACGCAATCCCCTTCCTTTCCAATGCCCGCCGCGTCTCCACCGCCGGCGTCATCGCTTCCATCGAGACCTTCTTCCGGTTCTCAAATCCCTTGGCGTGCGATGCATGGCCCGCGTACGCCTGAATCCCCTGCAATCGCAGGTGCGGCAACTTCGCAATCGTCTCGCCGAGCGCCACCGCCGGATCCCCAGGCATGATGCCCGTGCGCCGTCCCACCCACAGATCGATCGCCACGTTCAGGCGCACCTTCGCCGCGCCCGCCGCATCGTTGAGGTCGCCCGCGTTCTGCGCGTTGTCCACCACGTAGATAATGTCCGGATGCTTCTTCGCGATGGCCACCGCCCGCTCGATCTTGTGCTTGCCGATCACAGCCGTGGTCACCAGCAATCCGTTCACGCCGTTCTCCGCGAACACTTCGGCCTCGCTCAGTTTCGCCGCGCACGCGCCCACGGCACCCTGCCCGATGATGTACTTGGCAATCTCCGGACACTTGTGCGTCTTGCCATGCGGCCGGATCGCACGGCCCTTGCTCTTCACATAGCCCACCATCCGTTTCACGTTCCCTTCGAACGCGTCCAGATCCACAATCAACGCGGGTGTGGGCAAATCCGCCTTGCTCAACTTTCCCTTCACGTCGCCGCGCGCGATCATGCGGTCGATTTCGGCATACGTATACGAGGACTTGGCGGCATAGAGCGCCGCCGCGGATAGTCCAGTGGCAAGCAAAGAGCGTCGAGTGGTCATGCGGTTCAGTATACCGCCGTGCCAGTCACCTCATTCAGAATCGCTTCGTAGCGCTGGCGCAACCCCGTCGCCTTGGCCTCTTCCTCGAACAGGCGCTTCATCTCCGCCATCTCCGCTTCGCTCGACAGCCGCACCTTCGCCATCTCGAACAGGATGTTGTCTTCCTTCCAGATGTGCCGGCGCAGCAACTCCACGTACTCAGCCAATGCCACGCGAATCGCGCCGGCTGCTTCCTCCGACCCCGATTTCGCCGCCGCCAGATGATTACGCACCGCCGACAGGCAGCGCCGTCCCAGGTCATGCTCATGCAGCATCACCGCGATCGGCCCGCCGTCGACCGGCATCCCCGCCGCTTCCAGCATGGGAAACAACACACGCTCTTCTTTATGGTGATGGCTCCCATCGGCAAACGCCGCAAAGAAATCGAGAGCCGTTTCCACGAACTCCACCGGCAGCTTCGGCCCTTGCGTCAATACGCGGGATTCCACTTCCGCCAGCATCCGCTCAATCAACCGGTGCTCTTCGAGCAATACTGCAACCGGGTGTTCCATCGCATTACCTCCACGAGTAGAATGCACCCGGCCGCCTTCGAAAGCTGTGACCGAAGTCACCCCAGCGCTTTTCTGAGCAGCGCGTAACTCTTCGGCACCGCGGTCGCCGGAGCTTCATTCCCTTCCATCTCCAGCGACACCCACCCCTGAAATCCTGCCTTTCGCAGCAACGCCGCGATGCGGTCATAATCCAGGTCGAGCGAGTACCACACGCCCCCGCCGTAGTACGTCTTCGCCTGGACGATATTCGCCACCGGCGCCAGCTTCGCTATCCCCTCATACGGATCGCCCGGAAAATTCCCCGTGTCCATATTGATTCCCAGCCACGGAGAGTTCACCTGTTTGTGAATCGCCAGCAGCGTGTCCACGTTCGTGGTCAATCCCCAGTGATTCTCCAGACATAGCATCACGCCTTCCTTCCGCGCGGCGCCCAGACACTCATGTATCGAATCCACGCACCACTTCACCGCATCTTCATTCTTGAATCCCGGCAATGGCGGCTCGTCGCCTTTGACCTTCATCAAATCGTCGAAGGAGCGAATCGTTTTCCACCGGCCCGAATTGAGCCGGATCGCCGGAATGCCCATCCGCGAGGCAAGCTCGATGCAGTGCACCGTGTGAGCCACGTTCTTCTTCCGGTCCGCCGCTTCCGGATACACGAAGTCCTGATGAATGGACAGCATCGGCAGCGCCAGCCCGTGCCGGAACGCGAGTTGCTTCAGCTTCATCACATAATCGTTGTCTTCGCTTTGCAGTTGCCGGTGCAGAATCTCCACCCCGTCAAAGCCCAGCCGCGCCGCTTCCGCGATCACCGTTTCAATCGGAAACTTCTCCCCGCGCAGATGCCAGTACGAGTACGTCGATACCGCCAGCCGCATCCGGCCCTTTCCGGTTTCCTGCGCCCCCAAAGGCCCAGAAGCCATCGCGGCCGGAGCCGCCATCATCTGCCTGCGTGTCAGCATGCATCGAATTGTAGCGCGCTCACTTGCCTCGCAAGACGTCTTCCACCAGATGCGGCGGAATGAAAATCACCCCGCTGCGGTCGCCCAACACGACATCGCCCGGCATCACCACCGCCCCGCCGATGCGCACCGGAATATTGATGCCCACCACCGACACATTGCCCACCGCCGCGGGATGCGCCTTGCGGTAGTACACCTGCGACGGCAACTCCAGGATGCCTTCCAAGTCACGAATCGTGCCCTCCACCACCGCGCCGGTCTTCGTATGCCCCCAAATCGCCGCATGCAGGTTATCCCCGCCGAAGTTGTGTCCCGGCCGCGCACTCATCAAATCCACCACCGGCACATCCCAACCCTGCAACACATCCACCACTTTCTGTGTCTGCCGAGTCGTCATGCCGGCCTCTTTCGCCTTCCTCGCCAGAACTTCCTCCAAATCGGGCCGAAATGGCAGATACTGCGCCGTCAACGCCCGCCCCACCAGTTTCTTCCCCTCCTGCGTGGTCAGAAATCCGCCGGCGAACTGATTCCCGTACCCCTTCGCGCGCAGGACTTCCCAAGCCTGATCCACGGTAATCTTCTTCACGCGCTCCAGCACCGCATCGGGAACCTTCGGCCGCCCATCGGCGAAGCGGTCATAGGGATTCCGCCCCGTATATTCCACCATCTCCGCCCGCGACAGTTGAAACACCTGCCCATCGCAAACCGAGGCGACCATTGCAACCAAGAAGAAGAACATGGCCGCCATGATATCAGGGGTGCAACCCGCGAATCCGCACTTGCTTCAGGGTCGCAGTCTCGCCCGTCATGATCTCCACATCCCCACGCCGCACTCCATAATGCTTTGCCAGAAACGCAATCAATTCGGCATTCGCCTTCCCTTTTTCGGCCACTGCCGCCACCCGCACCTTCAGCGTCCCATCCGCCATCGATCCCACAATCTCCGTCCGCGCGCTCTTGGGAATGACCTTGATGCGGACCACCAGATCGCTCATCGCATCGGCACCATGCGCACCTGCCCCGACGGAATCACCCAAGGTCCGCGATCGACGCCCGGCCGCCAAAAGCTCTCTTCCGGTATCGACTTCGCGTTCAGGAAAAACATCTTCGAGATCCCCTCCACCCTGCATTGCCCGCCGTTTTCCGCCTTCACTTCCGGCATGCATTGGAACCCGATCTCCACCACCTGCGCCGGCTGCGTCGCCGGTGGCAATTCAATCGCCGTGCGCACCCAGCCGCTCCGTTCAATTCCCATATCGTGCACACCCAGATGCGACGTCCGGAAAAACTTGTCTTCGTTGATCCGCACGAGCAGCGCCACCCGCGCGTCCTTGTTCAGCACGCGCATCTCCACCACCAGATAATTCTCCGGATGACTGATCTTCGTTCCTTCCGATTTCCCGAAATCCCGTAATTTCCCTTCCCGCTCCAACTCCCGGCCGGCCACCAGGTACGTCACCGGATTCTCATCCATCACCCGCTCGCGCGAGGCCGCGCCCAACTCCACCACCAGCGGAGCCAGTTGATAGCGCACCGCCGAAACACCCTGGTCGCTCACCATATTGTTGTCCGTCGAAACGGCCAGCAACGGATGCCGGCCCTCGTATTTCCCGTGAAACTCCACGTCCTTGTGGCCCTTGGTCTGGATCAGCGTCCGCTTCGTCGCCGGCCACACCTGATAGACATGCTCGATATCCGTCACGCGGCCCCAGCGCGCCATGAGCGCCCGCGTCGATGTCCCCCCGTCTTCATTGCTGAAGATCACGCTATAGCGCAGCGAACCATCCGGCAAGTTCTCGCAATAGGCCAGCATCGGAACATCGGTAAACTTCCCGACCGTGTTCGGACGTGCGAACAATACCGGAGCATTGGCCACCACCGCATATTCGGCATCCGACGGCTTGTACTGCCGGAAGGTCACCCCGTGCGCTTGCATCTGCACGCCGCGGGCGGAATAGTCCGGATGCCGCTCCAGCTTCAACACATGCGCCCCCGGCGCGATCTCTCCCAGAAACGCCCGGTAGCGGTGCCGCATCTCGCCCGAGAAGATCATCACCTGCTGCTTCGCCCCATCGTCGACGCTCAGGTTCAACATCACGCCTTCGCGGCCCGCGCGTCCCCAATCCGCGCCCGGCGCCGACAGATCCATCTCCGCCACCACTTCCGCCGCCGCATCCACCTGGAACGGGAACGTCGCCGTGCTCTGCGCCCGCAACACCGGCAGCAGGCAGACCAGTAGCACCGCCAGCTTCGCGGCCATTTCCAACAGCTTGCTCGATCGCACAGGTTTCATCAATACGTGATCCACCATGGCCCGCTCCGGCAAATCCTCCAAATCATGCGTCCATCCCGATAACACCAGTAGCCGTGTTTCGCCGCCCGCGCCGCGAATTCGCCGGATCAAATCCAGCCCATCCTCCGTACGCGGTAGACGTAAGTCCAGAATCACCAGTTTCGGCTGGTTTTCCAAAAACCGCCGCCAAGCCTCTGCGGCCGACGACGCCGTCCAAACCGTATGCCCCACACGCTCCAGCAGCAGACGCCGCAGCTCCAACTGCTCCGGATCGTCCTCCACCACCAGCAACCGCCCCATACCTCAGCCGAACACAATCGAGGCGATCACCAATTGCGGCATCCCCTGATTCCAACTCCCCGGCAACGTATCGAACGGCAGCCGGAACGGTTTTGTCTCGCCCGGCTTGATCCCACCCGTCTTCGCCCGCACAATCTCCACACGGTCTTTCAACACCACCTGCCCGTAGGGATCGTAAAAAATGCAATTCAGCAAGACGGACTGCAACGGCCTGTCGCCGTCATTCTTGATATTGCCCGTAATTTCGATCACCTGAATATTCATCGCCGCCTGGGTCGCTTTCATCTCCACGTCCGACAGCTTGAGATACTTCACGTAGTTCTTCGCATCCGCCGTCAACACCGGACCCTTCGCCTCCGGCGCCGGGCCGCGCTCCAGGTACCACACCGCTCCACCCACCGCGATACCGACGGCCACCACCAGGATCGCCGGCACACTGAACAGCGATTTCGATTCCTTACTGGCCACTGATCGTCATCTCCGCAATCTTCAATGTCGGCGCCGCCACCGAGCTGCGAAACTCCAAATCGCAACCGATCGCCGTCACCGCCTTCAGCATTTCTTTCAAGTTCCCTGCAATGGTGACCTCCGAAACAGGGTACGCCAATTCGCCGTTCTCAATCCACATCCCCACCGCGCCGAGCGAATAATCGCCGGTCACCGTGTTCACGCCGCTGCCGATCAACTCCGTCACATACAAACCGCTTTTCACGGAACCGATGATCGCCTCCGGTGTTTGGACACCGGGCAACAGGTACAGGTTCCCGTGCCCCACGCTCGCATTGCCGGTAATGCCGCGCGATGCATTTCCCGTTGTCTTCATCCCAAGCTTGCGCGCCGTATACGAATTCAACAGATAAGTCTTCAACACGCCGTTCTCAATCACCACCGTCCGCCGCGACGGCACGCCCTCATCGTCGAAGGGCTGCGATCCGAACAACCCTGGAATGGTCGCGTCGTCAACAACGGTAAACTCCGAGGCTGCGACTTTCTCGCCCAGCTTATCGAGCAGGAACGAACTTTTCCGATAAATCGCATCGCCCGCCACGGCATCGAAAATGTCGCCGATGAGCGACCGAGCCGTCCGCGGATCGAACACAATGGGCGCCTTCTGCGTCGGCACCTTGCGCGCATTCAGCCGCCGCAACGCCCGTTCCGCCGCGATGCGCCCGATCACCTCCGGCTTCTCCAATTGCCGATAGCTGCGCTTGGCCGAATACCAGAAATCGCGCTCCATCGAATCGCCGTCCTTGGCCACCGGCACCGTGCTCAGCGAGCACATGCTCGCCCGGTACCAGCCGGCAAACCCGCGCGAATTGGCGAAATAGCGCGCCCCTTCGCTGGCCCCGAACGAGGCCCCTTCCGAGTTCACAATCCGCGGATCGACGGCGAAGGCCGCCTCTTCGGTCTCCTTCGCCAGCCGGATGCGCGCCGGTGTATCCAACTGCCCGACATCATCCGAATACAGCTCCAAGTCGGCATCGATCGATCCCAACTCCTCGGCATCCGGCAGCCCCGCAAACGGATCTTCGGAAGTGATCTGCGCCAGTTCCAGGGCGCCGGCCACCATCCGCTCCAAGCCTTCCCTGGAAAGATCGGAGGAATGGGACGAGCCCACGCGCTTGCCAATCAGCACGCGCACTCCCGCCGCCTTCGACGCCGCTTCCTTGAGCGTCTCAATCTCGCGCATTCGTACCGACACGGAAAACTCAGACCCTTCCGAGATGGTGCACTCGGCCTCATGCGCACCCTTGCCGAGAGCAAGCGCGATCACTTGCTTTGCTGTTTCTAATAATTCAGGCACTCGGTCTTATTGTACCGTCTCAAAAAACAGCCTCGGCCAGTGTCCCTTCCTGCAAATCGCGCTCGGGTCTGCGAACCACCACTTCGCCTTCCTTCAGCCCGGAAGGGAAGAAGTGCATGCGGTCTTTCAGTCCCACCAAATCGAGCGCCTGCGCCGGGCGCATCGGATTCTCGGCGATCTCTGTCACTAAGGCGACATTTTCGATGGCGGTGAGGCTGGGAATCAGGTTGTAAAACTGGAAAACGAAACCTACGTGCTCGCGGCGGAAGCGGTCAGTTCCCGTTCGCCCGCCGCCGTGAGGTCATGGTCGAAGGAATGCAGCCGCCTGGTGGTGGGAACATCCAGCCCCCCGAGGATATTGAGTAGAGTCGACTTCCCGCTACCCGAGGGGCCGAGAATCACGACAAACAGCTTCGATTGCAGTTCCAGGTGGATGTTCTTGAGCGCGACCACCTCGACATCCCCCAACCGGTAGATCTTGCTCAAGCCTTCCATCGCGAGAATCCGCTCTCCCGATGCCGGTGTGTTCACTACCTTCAGCCTAAACCCCAGGGCCCAAAAACAAAAGACCCTCCGGGGCGTCCAGTTACCCCGGAGGGAGGAGGAAATTGCGAGCGTCTTTGGCACTTATCCGGCCATGACGCCGGACTCTACAAGGAGAGCTCGCAATGCGTCTTTGGTGTAGTCATCTACTGTATGAGACGCGATGTACCCACCCGTGGTTTCAGATTCACACCGGGCGAGCCCTCCCCGCCGTGGGCTCAGAAATCCTTGGCGTCCCGCGAACTCCCCACCATCTCCTTGCGCAGTTTCCGGTAGCCGTCGAACTTCCGGCTCTGCTCTGGAGTGAGCAGTTTGCGGATCTCGCCGTCCTCATGCAACTGGATCTGCTTCAACTCCTCGTGCAACTGCGCGGTGACCTTTTCGAGCCGGGCAATCTCATGGCTGTCGTTGGCAATACGGGCGCGGCGCAGCGCGCGCAGTTCCTTGTTTCGCTCCTGGCGTTTGGCGGCGAACTTCGGCCGGTGGGCGGCCTGGATGGCATCCACCTGCCGCGCCTGCTCGATGCTCAATCCGAGTGCCGACTTCAGCGAGGCATCCGCCCAAGCCACCCCGGCCAAGCCGACCAGCCCTGCCAAAGCCAATGCAATCAGTTGTCTCATGTGTGTCATCTCCTTCCAGTTCAGTAAGGGCAATCGCGGGCCGTCACACGTCACCCCGCAGGCGCTACCCTGAAAGATTCTCCATGCCGCGCTACGCCGACATCAGTCTCCCCGTCCCGCTCGATCAGGTCTTCACCTACGATTTGCCGGAAACCCTGCGGCATCGCGTGAAGCGGGGCTGCCGGATCCTGGTTCCCTTCGGTCCGCGCAAGCTCACGGGAGTGGTTCTTCGCACACACGACGATCCGCCCGCCGTGGAAACCCGCCAAGCCCTGCAACTGCTTGGCGAGGAACCGGCCCTTGAGGAAGAACTGCTATCGCTTGGCGATTGGATTGCCAACTATTACTGCGCACCGCTCGGAGAGGTGCTCCGGGCCATGACGCCGCTGTCCTCGGAAATCCGCAAGGGCAAGGTGTATACCCTCACCGATACCGGGCGCGACGTGGTCCGGCAGTTCGTCTTTGCCGAAAACGACGAGGATCCGGCAGTGAGCGTGCTACGCCATCTGGAGCACCGGCCGCTGTCTTCGGCCTACCTCGAAAAAAAGGTGAAGAACGCACCGAGTGTCATTAAGAGCCTGCTTCGCCGCGGCTTCATCGCCGTCGAGGACACCGCCGAGCAGAAGGACCCGCTACGCGCGCCATCGGAAAAACTGCAAATCGAGTTCCTCACCCGCGCCGAAGGCGAGAAATTACGCAAGGCGGAGCGGGAGTTAATCTCCTACCTGGAATTGCATCCCGGCTCCCATGTGCTCAGCGCGGTGCAAACACAGGTGAAGAACGCCTCCACCGCGGCGCGGACGCTGGCCCGCCGCCAACTGGTGAGCCTGAAGCCGCTCACCGTCCTCAGTCTGCACCCCGGCCATGGCGGCGCCCCGCATGCCCTCAATCCCCATCAGCAAAAGGCCCTCGACATCATCCGCCAATCGATGGCGGAACGTAAATTCCAGGCCATCCTGCTGCAAGGGGTCACCGGTTCCGGAAAGACGGAAGTGTATCTGCAAGCCATCGAGGCCGCCCTCGCCGAAGGACGGGGCACGCTCATGCTGGTTCCCGAAATCGCCCTCACCCCCGCGGTCAGCGGCCAATTCCTCCACCGCTTCGGCGACCGCGTGGCGCTGCTGCATTCTGCGTTCTCCGGATCCGAGCGCGCCGAGCAGTGGCGGGCCATCCGCGCCGGGCGCGCCCAGGTCGTGGTTGGCACGCGATCGAGCATTTTCGCTCCCGTCCAGAATCTCGGCCTCATTGTCGTCGATGAAGAACACGATCAGAGCTATAAGCAGGAGGAAAATCCGCGCTACAACGGGCGGGATGTCGCCGTCGTCCGCGCCCATGCCGCCAATGCCGTCGTCGTGCTCGGTTCGGCCACGCCGAGTCTGGAATCCCGTTACAACGTCCAGCGCGGCAAGTACACGCTGGTGGAATTGCCGGAACGCATCGCCGGGCGTCCCATGCCCGAAGTGGAAATCGTCGACATGCGCCAGGAGTTCCTCGAAACGCGCAAGCAGGCCACCTTCTCGCGGCGGCTGCTCGATGCCATGGCAGCCCGGCTCGAGTCCAACGAACAGGTCATGATCCTCCACAACCGGCGCGGCTTTTCGAGCTTCGTCGCCTGCCGTTCCTGCGGCGAACGGGTGGAGTGCATCAATTGCGCCGTCACACTCACCTATCACCACCGCGACCGGCGGATGCTGTGCCACTACTGCAACTACGCCGCCCCGCCCCCGAAGCGCTGCCCGAAGTGCGATTCCGAGCACATCCAGTTCCTCGGCACGGGCGCGGAAAAGGTGGAGGACGAGTTGCACCTCGTCTTCCCCAAAGCGCGGATCGCCCGCATGGACCGCGACACGGTTACCGGAAAGCGCCGCTATGAGACCATCCTTCACGGCTTCCGCGCTCACGAATACGACGTGCTGGTGGGCACGCAGATGATCGCCAAGGGGCACGATATCCCCAACGTGACGCTGGTGGGTGTCGTATCGGCCGACGTCGGCCTGGGCATGCCCGATTTCCGCGCCGCCGAACGCACCTTTCAACTGCTCACGCAGGTCGCCGGCCGCGCCGGACGCGGCGAGATCCCCGGCAACGTCATCGTCCAGACCATCAACCCCGAGCACTACGCCGTGCGCTGCGCCGCGGCGCAGGACTACGCCAGCTTTTACGAAAAAGAGATGCAATTTCGCAAAATGATGCGCTACCCGCCCTTCGCCGCCCTCGCCAACATCATGGTGCGCAGCCAAACCCAGCAGCAGGCCATTGACATGGCCGCCGAGATCGGCAACTTCCTCGGCCCCAACCCCCAGGATCTGAAGGTGCTGGGTCCGGCCGAAGCGCCCATCCCGCGGCTCAAGGCCGAATACCGCTATCAGTTGCTGATCAAGGCCGCTTCGCGCAAGCGCTTGAACGATCTGCTGCACAACCTGCGCGCCTATGCCGAGCAGAAGCGCTGGCCGGCAACCAGCCTGGTGATTGACGTCGATCCGCTTTCTCTGCTGTAATGCCGCGATAGCCCTTGCGGGATTACGAGATCATCAACGAGAACCTGCGTCACGCGCTCGCGGCTTTCGCGTGGGTGCGCTCGGGAGGGCGAGTCATCCACAGTCCGGGGCTCAGCCTCGTATATGCCGGCGTGCCGTACGGCTTGTTCAACACCGCCCTCGTCACGTCTCCGCTCCCCTCCGAACAAGGCGACTTCCACGATTGCCTCACCCGCGCGGAGGATTTTTTCCAAAAGTACAATGCGCCCTGGTCGGTCTGGTTCTGCGACGATATGCTTTCGCCCGAGGAACGCCGCAAAGCACGCATCGAGCTCGCCACGCGCGGGCTGCGCCTCACCATGGAGGCCCCTGGCATGATCGCCCCGCAACTCATCGAACCGGCCGCGAAATTGCCGCGCATGGCATTCGTCCGCGTCGGCGACTCCGCCACGCGAGATCACTTCAGCCAGGTAATGTCCGCGGCCTTCCACGTTCCACTCGACATGTCGCGTGACATATATTGCGGGGAAGCGCTGTGGAAAACATCCATGACCGGCTGGATCGGCTACCTCCACGGCGAACCGGTCAGCACCGCCGCCGCAGTCAACTCCTCGGGCGCCATCGGCATCTACGCGGTCGCCACGCAACCCCAATACCAGCGGCGCGGATACGCGGAAGCCATCATGCGCCACGCCATCGCCGACGCCGAAGCGTCGCTGGGAACCTCCCGCACCGTCCTCCAATCGAGCGCCGACGGCTATCCGCTGTATGTGCGCATGGGCTATCGCGCCGTGACACGGTTCTTCGTCTACGTGAAGTAGAGCCTACCGCCAGCCCTCCACCTCGTCCGGATGCACCCGGCAGTGATCCTCGGCCGGCTCCAGGTGCGAGAGCACTTCCGAATGCGGAGGCAGCTCCGCCTCCAGAAGCCTCTCCACTTCCGTCGCCCGGTGATGCGCCTCACGCAATGTCACCGTATCGGGAAACAGTAGGTGGAGACTTACGATCCAGCGCTGGCCGGTATCCCGGAACCGCAGCCGGTGAAACCGGACACCGAGACTTTCCGTGATGCGGCTTACTGTTTCCTCCAATTGCCGGGCCTTGTCCGGATCCGGCAAATCCATCAGTCCCCGCACCGACGTGCGCACCAGTTGCCCTCCCGCCCAGAGAATGTTCAAGGCGACGGCGATGGCCAGAATCGGGTCAAACGGCTTCCACCCCGTGGCAAGCACCAGCGCCAGCCCGGCCACTACGCCGAAGCTGGTCCAGCTATCGGTGAGCACGTGCTTGCCGTTGGCTTCGAGGATCAGCGAACCGGTCCGCCTTCCCGTGCGCACCAGATGCCAGCCCAAGGCGAGGTTGGCCAGGGATGCCAGCAGCACCAGAGCCGTACCCAGCCCGAGGCGTTCCATTACCAGTCCGGCCAGCCATTTCTGCACCGCCGCGGCAATGATCCAGAGCGCCGCAACGATAATCATTCCGCCTTCGAAACCCGCGGAGAAGAAGGTGATCCGTTCATAGCCATACGGTGACTTCGCGCTCGCCGGTTGCAGGCTCAGCCAAAGACTGAACGCAGCAAATGCCACCGCCACCACGTGGATGAGGCTTTCCGCGGCATCCGACAGAATCGCCACCGAACCGGTCAGCCAATAGGCGCCAAACTTCCCCACCAGCATGAATAGGCCAACACCAAGCGACCACGACATCGCTTTGTGCCGGTCGTCATACTGTTGCTTTTCAGGCTCCATGCCGATAGTACCCTTATGATTCGTTTCCTAGCGGTTGCCATCTTCATTCTGACACTGCTGGCCCCTGCCGGCGAAGCGGGCCTGTTCAGCCGGAAAAAGAAAGCAGCGCCCATGCGGTACGGCGTAAGCCGCGCCGAGCAGCAGAAGCGCACCGAGAAGGCGCTCCTACAGCGGCAGAAAAACCGGGATAAACAAAAACATCCGGAAGCCGCACCCAATCGAAACAAAACAAAGAGTATTGAGATTCGCCCCAAATCCAGTCCGATGAATGAGGACCACTAGCGGGCATAGTAGCCCGGACGTGTCCGCACCTTCACACCCGGCTTCTTCACACGTACCGTAATTTTGCGCCAAGCTCCATTGAAATCTTGATTTTGCGGGGAATAACTCAAGCTATACACGCTGCGTAACTCTTCGGCCACCTGAGGATACACCGGCGAAAGATCATCGATGGCGCGAGCCTGAAACAGCTTGCCACCCGTGCGGCCGGCGATCGATTCCATCTGCTGCCGGGCTCGCCGCGCCCAAGCCGGCGGAGGCAATTTGTCAAATGGATCCAGAAAGATAGGGTAGATAAGCGCATGCATTCCCTCAGCCGCCTTTTCCAGCTTGCGGAAGTTCACCGTGGAGGGCGTGCCCGTCCCATACACTTGGTTGTCGACGCCGTCCGTTATAGCGATGATGGCATTCCGTTCGCTCGGTTTTTGCCGCAGTTCCTCGGCGTAGGCCAGCACCAGCGAGTCATATACCGGACTCCCCCCTCCAATCCGAGGGATGAACTGTAGCGACTTCGGCAATGCGGCTTTCTCTTGTGTCAGGCGGGAGACCACCCAGAACTGATCGTTGGCCAAAGCATACACGGCCACTTTGTCCTGCGGGCGGGCGATCTCGATGAAGCTGCGGGTAGCCTCCACCATAGCCCCGCGATTCTCCTTTGTGCTACCGCTTAAATCCAATAATATGACTAAGTTGAAGGATACTTCTTCAGCTCCCGCTGTAATCACATTCTGGCGCGCCCCGTCCTCCATTACTTCGAAGTCTTCCGGCTTCAACCCGGCAACCGGAGCCCCTTTGTCATCCGTCACAGCCACGGTCAGCGCCACCGCACGGACCTCGGAGCGGAACACCGCCACTCCGTCGCGTGTCTCCTCGGAAGGAGCGCCACTCGGTGCAACCGGGACACTCGCCGGTTTCGCTACGGTAAGGATGGAGTCGAGAATAGCGGGCGCCAGCCACGGCATTTTCACCGGCGCATCGTCCGGGTAGGGCGCCTCAGTCAAGACGATCTTCTCCACCGCTCCGCCTCGCGCCACGATCTCGCCGTAGGTGATATCGTCGTCGCTGAGCCGGTCCTTGATCTGCCAGACATTCTGACCCTTGCTGACGGCGCCTCCCCGCGTAAAGCGCACCTTCGGAGGAAGGGTCACGGACGGCGGTTCCTTGTCGGTGTACACCTGCAACCGCGTGGCTTTCCAGGGAACGGCGAATTCGAGCGCCCCGGTTTCCGTGGTCACCTCGCCGCGGAAAACCAGTCCCTCAAGGCGTACGGCCCCGTCGCGGGTGAGGACGGTGAACGGAATGCCGAAAGGCAACTCCACTTCCAGATTGACCCGCATGCCGTCTTTGGGCATGGCCAGAACACGCAAACGCCCGCCGGTGCGCGTGATGGTGAAGTCCCCTTCCTGGGCGTCACCCGTTTCCCGCCTCGCCTTCACGATCAACTTCCCGACTGCCGTCGTGCGTATCGTAACGGAACCGACCGGATTGCTCACATCGACAGGCTGGGCCGCCGCTGTCCCGCTCGTGATCCAGAGCAATAAGCCGATCAGCATCTTCTATAACGACAATACCACTAGGGTGCCGCCGGGTGCCCCGCGTTAACCCCGCGCCAAACTTTCGTTAAGAATGTAAAGCGTTGAAGCAAAACGGTTTACTAATCCGATCAGAACCCGTAAGATGGAGTCTTGGAGGCGATGCTCACGATGAAACGCCACGCTCCCGTCACCCGGTGGATTCCCATCGGTCTCGGCCTCGGCTTCGGGTTGGTCTTATCAATGGTGCTTCCATCTCTGCCGAACGTCGATTTCATCTCCCGGCATACGAAGGCCGAGCGCTTACGCCGGGACGTCGCCTCCACGGCACGCCACGTGGCGCGGCAGTTACAGCGGAACCCCAATGCCTCGCCCGTGGAACTCGACGTCCTGCTGGCCGCAGCACGCAAAGCCTCGCCGCGGCGGATCGCTTGGATTCAGCTACGGCAGGGCGACGACACCGTGCTGGCGCAAGCGGGCATCGAGACACAGCCGGCATTCACCTTGCCATACGTGAAGGCGCGCCTGGCGAGCCGCAAAGCAGCCGTGAAGTACCTCGACCGTCCGGAAGGACGCGTCATCGTCGAAGCATTCCCCATCCGTCTGACCGGAGCACGGGGATCGATGCGCGTGCTGCGCGCTGCCCACACCTCCCGCACGGCCGGCTCGCCGAATGCGGTGTTGGAAATCGCGGCGTACCTGTAGCGGATCCACCGGCTACAGCCACTCCCGAACAGCAAACGGCATTTTTGCGGTATATAATGCGCGGTAGTCAAAAACCCATGGAGGGCCGCCATGTCCCGCATTTCCTTCCGCCCCGCCTTGCTTGCGCTGGCTTCGATGCTCAGTGCGCAGGTTCTTCCCGTCGGCACAGTCGATGGCACGATCACAGACCCGTCGGGATCTTTATTGACGGGAATCGAGGTCACGCTGACCAACCTCGAAACCAACGTCAGGCGAACCGCGACAACCAACGAAAGCGGGTATTTCTTCTTCCCGCTCGTGAATCCCGGCAACTATGAAGTGTCGGCGACGAAGGCGGGCTTCAAGCGCGGGACGCAAGCGGTGACGGTGCGCACCGGCATCCGCTCCACGGCGGACTTCTCACTGGAGTTGGGACAGGTGACGGAATCGGTGCGCGTCGATGCGCAGGCGGCTTTGCTCGAAACATCGACGGCTTCCGTAAGCCGGAATATCACCGGGCGCGTGATTACGGATATGCCGTTGTTGTCGCGCAATGTCCTGATGCTGATCAACCTCTCGCCGGGAATCACCAACAACCGCGATACGGGAAGCACCACCGGGCTGATCGACATCGACAGCGTGTCCTACACGTCGGCCTCCGGCTCGAACAACCGCACCAATGAATTCCTGCTCGACGGCATTCCCAACAACGTCTCCGACCGCGTAGCCTATATTCCCAGCGT
>CAYOBO010000086.1:0-30140 GCA_964402295.1 uncultured Candidatus Solibacter sp.
ACGTTGTTGGTGATGCGCAGCCCGGAGTAGTTCGAGAACACGGCATTGCCGATCGCCCCGGTGGGCGTGACCAACTGCGTGCCGGCATTGATGTTGGCAAACTGCGTCGCGTTGAGGAAATTAAACATTTCCAGGCGCAATTGTATTTTTCGCGCGCCGTCGCCGCCGAGCGGGAAGTTCTTGAACAACGACATGTCGTGATTGATGAACCAGGGCCGGCGCAGGTACATGCGCGGGTAGGGCCCGATGTCGCCGATGGCGGGAGCAAGATATCCATCGGGGTTGATCTGCAAGTCCCCGGACTTGGCGGGAGCGCCGCCGACACGATAGGGACGCACAGGCAGGTTATACGAGCCGACAATGCGCTGCGCGGCGTTCACGCCCTGAATGCCCAATCCGAGTTCGAAGGGTTCGCCCGTGTAGAACTGCGAGATGCCGGAGATCTGCCACCCGCCGAACACCATCTTGCCCGCTTTACTCGCCGTGAGGCGCTGCCAGGAGGGCACTTCGTAGACGTAGTTGGCCACCAGCGTGTGAGTGCGGTCGAACTCGGCGAGGGCGTAGTCGTAGCCGCGCGTGTTGTAAGGGTGATTGCCTTCGAAGTCGACATCGCCGGTGACGTGCGCCTTGGACCATGTGTAGGCTATCTCGAACGTTACTCCGGCCGACAGGCGGCGCGTTGCCGATACTTGCAGCGAATGGTAGTTGGAAGAGCCCGCAAACTCGCGCAGGTTCAATTCGGCGTAGCCGGGATAGGGCCGCAGGAAGTTCAGCGGCAGCGCGTTCGCTCCGCTGTAGGAGAAGCCTGCCTGCCGATAAACCTCCGGAAGGCCGGCCTCCACATCGGGAATGACGTTGTTGGCAAACCGCGAGGGATCCTGCGCGGATCGCTCGAAGGTGCGGAAGTAGGGGATGGTGTTGAGATTGCGCTGCTGCACGAGGTGGCGCGACAGCGTGCCCACATAGGCAACGTCGAGCACCGTGCCCAAGCCGATGTTGCGCTGCACCCCGAGCGAGAAGGTGTGGACGTTGGGCACCTTGCCGTCGCGGGCGTAGCCCACCATGTTGAACGGGGCGAGCGTCGAACTCTGGCTGCGCAGATCGTTGAGGTTGCCGAAGAAGAAGCGGGGCGTGACGTTGGTCGGGGGCGTGCTCAACTGCGCCAGCACGATGTTGGCCTGCACGCGCTCATAGCTGATGCCGTAGCCTCCGCGGACCACCGTCTTGCCGTCGCCCATCGGATTCCAGGCGAAGCCGAAGCGCGGCCCCCACTGCGGGCCGCGGGCGTCGAAGCCGCCGCGCGGATAGCCTTCGCGCGGCGACGTGATGCCGGTAAAGGGATCGCCGGAACCGGGAACAATCAGGCCCACGAATGTTTGAGGCAAGGTATTGGCCATCGTCAGCGTGGGAGGCATCGCCGCCGGATCGATGGCCCGTGTGGCCGTACCCACGCGCACGGGGCGATACAGGCGAACCGCTTTCGCAGGGTCATACAGCGAAGGCACGAAGATGTTGTTCTTCAAATCCTCCTCGTAGCTGGGGCCGATGTGCGAGATGCGCAACCCGACGTCGAGCGTGAAGCGCGAGGTCACCTTCCAGGTGTCCTGCACGAAGCCTTCGATGGTGTGATACATGACGCGGCCGTCGACAGGCTCGGGGGCCTGTGAGAACTGCGTATACACGCCGAGCAGCGCATTGGCGAAGGGATGCCCCGTGTTGAAGGGGTTGTTGGCGTCGTTGTTGAAGTTGATGTCGCCGTTGACTCCGTTGCGCGGAACGTAGAGAAAGCGGTTGCGCTGATAGAAGAAGCCGGTCTTGAAGGAGTGCTTGCCGATAAACTTCGAGACGTTGTTGGTGAGCGTGATGTTGGCATCGCCCGAGGCGCGCGGCAACTCGCCGTTAGCCAGCGTTGGGAAGGTTTGGTTGGCAATGCCGGCGAAGGTCATGGATGGGAGGAACTGCTTGGCGATGGCGTTATCGAAAAGGATGGGGAAGGTGATGCCGTAGCGGCCGCGCTGGAGGCCGTCGTCATTCGCGCTGCACGTGGTGCGGCTGCGGCTGGGTGCGAAGGTGAATTCGTTGATCAGTGTCGGGCTGAAGGTGTGCACCACATTCAACGAAAGATTGCGGGGGGCCTGTGTGGACTGCATCTCCGAGATGGGCGTATTGAAGGCCACGTTGTTGCAGCCGCCGTAGCGCTGGATGGTGCGCTCCGCGTTCTGAATGTAACGGCCTGACAGGCGGGTCTTGGTGGAGATGTTCCAATCGATGCGGACAATGTCTTCGCGGCGCGGCGTCTGGTTGGAGAACTGCGAACTGTAATTGTAGCGGGCGCCGCCGGCGGCATCGTTGGGAGTGGGAAAGATGCCGAGGATCTTCGGGCCGTCGGGGAACAGGCGCGAGGCGGGGATCACGTTGCCGGGGAAGCAACCGGCGCGGTTGGCCGCGGTGCAGGGCTGGCTGCTGAGCGGATCGCGAATGAGCACCGGGTTGCCGTTGCCGTCGGTGGTTTGGGAGAAGTCGCCGCGGCGCTCGAGTTCGGTGGGCACGCGCACCGTTTGCGGCGAACTCGGGATGGTCTGGCGATAGAACTCCTGATTCCAGAAGAAGAACAGCTTGTCGCGGTTGCGGTTGAATCCGGTGCCGGGGATGACCACGGGCCCGCCCGCATCGTAGCCGTAGTAGTTGTAGCGGTAGAGACGCCGCGGCAGGCCGAGGGCATTGCCGAAGAAGCCGTTGGCATTCATGGAGTCGTGGCGGCGGAAGTAGCGCAGGCCGGCATGAAAGTCTTTTCCGCCGGAGCGGGTGGTGTACTGTATGAAGCCTCCGGCCGTCTTGCCGTACTCGGCCTGATAATTGGAGGTCAGGATCTTCATTTCCTGAATGGCGTCCGGATTGAGGGTGACGTGGACGCGCTGGTTGGCTCCGGCGATGACGTTGGAGGAGCCGTCGATGCTGACTTCCTTCTGCGTGCCGCGCGCGCCGTTGATGTTGAAGTTGCGGACGCCGCCGTCATTGGAAACCTGCCCGTTGACGTTGCTGACAACGCCGGGAACGACCTTCATCAAATCGAGGATGTTGCGGCCATTGAGTGCAAGGTCGCGGACCTGGCGTCCGGTGACGACGGAACTGCGCTCGCCGGATTCGGTCTTCAACTGCAACGCGGCGGCATCGGCGTTGACCTGAATGCTGGTGCCGGTGCTGTCGACTTTCAGTTCGATGTCGAGTCCCTGGCGAGTGCCCACTTCGAGAATAACGTCGTTGATGGTGACGGCGGCGAAGCCCTGCATGGTGGCCAGCACGGTGTAACGGCCGGGCGGGAGCAGGGCGAAGGTATAGACGCCTTCGCCGGATGTAACGGTTTCCTGCTTCACGCCGGTCTCGGTTTGTGTGGCGGTGACCTTGACTCCGGGCACGACAGCTCCGGATGGATCGATGGCGCGGCCGGTTAGAGTGGCTCGGAACGTCTGGCTTGGCAGCAGAGTGCCGAGGCAGACGAAGCACAACAGGCCCCTGAAAAGTGACATATCAGCTCCTCTGGCAGGGCAGTATATGCGAGAGGCGGGAGCGTGCGCAATGGGGGGTTACACAAAGAACACGCGCCAGGCGGTGTTGACGAGAGCGTGCGTCACCATCGATGCGCGGATGCTGCCGCTGCGCGCGTAGGCAAGGCCATAGAACACTCCGGCGATGGTGGCGACGAGGGCGAACTTGACATTGGGAAAGCCTCGCACGGGAAGATGGGCGGCGCCGAACAAGCAGGAGGCGATGGCGATGCCCCAGGGCAGGCTCCCGGTCATCCGATGCATCCATTGTTGGAGGAGGCCGCGGAAGAAGAACTCTTCGGCGAGCGCGGTAACCCAAAGCATGCCGATGAACGTGCCGAGGGCGATGAGGGCCGTCTTGCCGCTGAAGGAGGAAAGATCGCGCGGGCGCACGAAGCCGATGCGCAACGCAACGACGCCGATGAGGGGGATGGCGAAGAGGAAGTACTTGGCGCCGATCCACCAATGCTTCGCCTTGGGCACGAAGCCGAAATCGATGTGGTCGGCGCCGCGGACGAGCAATATGGCGTAGATGCCGAGGCGAATCCACATCAGGCGGCCGAGGATATCGAGGGATGGCTTGCCGGCGGGGTTGAGATACATGGTGGGAAAGAGGGGCGACAGGAAAATGCCCGCCATGATTGCGAGAAAGAGCAGATCGAAGGCGAGGCCTTTGGGAACGAGACGATACCAGAGCCCGATGACGACGGACAGTACGATGAGCGTGCCCAGCCACTCCATGCGGAACGTGCCCACGGGCAGGCTGAACATCGAATACGGAACAGCGGCGCTGAGCGCCATCGCCGCGGGAAGCAGGCCCTTGAGCCGCGCCAGCCGTTCGCGGACGGCGATGAAGCCCGATCCGATGTAGAGGGTCGCTTCGATGAGCAGTGGCGGCAGGACAGCCATCCACACGGCGCGTGGGATATTCTGTTGTTGGGCATAGCCGATGGCCCCGACCGTTCCGATCACCCACAGAGCGAGCGCCGTCATCCAAAACGGCGCCATCTTGTTTTGCATTTGCTCCATCGTATCATTCGCCGCCGATCCACCCGCCAATTTGCTGAAGCTCGTGCTGGCGCAGGAAACCGAGACTTCGGCGGTGCGCGCCAACTACGCCTATCGACAAAAGGTGCGGATTGAGGAGTTGGATCCATCGGGACGCAAGCGCGGCGAATATAGCGAATCCCGCGAGGTCATCTTCACACCCGCGGGCGAGCGCGTGGAGCGCATGCTAGGCAAGCCGTACCATGGGCTCGACCGGCTGCGGCTGACCGAAGAGGACTTCCGCGACATTCGAGATGTGCAGCCGTTCCTGTTCACGAGCGATCAACTCTTTCTCTACCGGACGCGGTTCAAGGGAGAAGAGACGGTGGACGGGCTGACGTGCTGGGTACTGGAGATTGAGCCGCGGCAGATCCTGGAAGGACAACGCTTGTTTGAAGGCTTTCTGTGGGTGAATCAAAGCGATTATGCCGTGATCCAGATGGAAGGACGCGCGGTGCCGCAGATGCTGGGCAAGAAGGAAAACCTGTTTCCGCGCTTCCGCACGGTGCGCAAACAGGTGGACGGGAAGCATTGGTTCCCGCATCGCACGGTGGGCGATGAAGTGCTGCACTTCCGCGGTGGCTCCATCCGGCAGCGAATGGAGATTGAGTACAGCGCCTATCGGAAGTTCGGAGCGGAATCGACGATTCGGTTTGAGAAAGATCCCCTGAAACAGTAGTAGGCTGATTACTGATGGCACTCCCTTCCGTTTCCCGACGCTATTTCTTTTTCGGCGCCATGGCCGCGCCGGTTCCGCTGGCCGGATACGGCAGCGTGGCTTCCCTGCGCGCGCTTGGCTACAAGCCCTATTACGACAAGCTCAACGTGGCGGCTGTCGGATGCGGGGGGCGGGGCGCGGCGATATTGAATGAAGCCGCACGTACAGAGAACATCACCGCACTGTGCGATGTGGATGAAGTGCGGGCGGCGGAGAGTTTCGCGCGCTATGCGAAGGCGCCGAAGTTTAAGGACTTCCGCGTGATGCTGGAGAAAGAAGGCAAGAACATCGATGCGGTGACGGTGGGCATCCCCGATCATATGCATGCCACGGTGGCGCTGGCATGCATGCAGATGGGCAAACACGTGTACGTGGAGAAGCCGCTGACGCGCACGCCGTGGGAGGCTCGGCTACTGGCCGATGCGGCGGTGAAGTACAAAGTGGCGACGCAGATGGGCAACCAGGGGTATTCGCACGAGAGCATCCGCGTGGCCGCGGAGATGCTGTGGTCGGGCGCGATTGGGGACGTGAGGGAAGTGCATGTGTCGTCGTCGCCGGGCACGCATCCGACCGCGGTGCGGCAACTGCCGAATGAGTCTTCGGTGCCGAAGCATCTCGATTGGGATTTGTGGCTGGGTGCGGCGTCGATGCGGCCGTATGCGCCGGATCATTACGCTCCGTACAACTGGCGCGGGTATTTCGATTTCGGCACGGGGCAGTTGGGGAATTGGGGGATTCACTCGATGGGTCCGGTGAATCTGGCGCTGCAACTGGGTGCTCCGGACAGCGTGGAGTTGATCCGGCAGGAGGGCGCGAGCCAGTATTCGTTCCCGTCGCGGGCAGTCATCCGGTTTGATTTTCCGGCTCGTGGGGGGATGCCTCCGGTGACGATCTACTGGCATGATTCGGCGCGGGTGGGCGATGCCGAGGCGTATCGGGTACCGGGGATGGAAGGCGAGGATATTCTGCCCGCGAGCGAGAACTTGAGTTCGAAGGGCCGGCCGATGGGTTCGAGCGAGGAGCGGCGGCCGGCGCGGAGGCGCGATCCGAATGCGCCGCGGACGGGAGCCGGCGGTCCTGGAGTGAAGGTGTTTGGGGAGCCGGGTTCGCCGGCGACTCCGGGTGTGTTGACGGGCAACGGAGCGGTGTTCGTGGGAAGCAAGGGGATGATGGCGACGGTGTCGCGCGGGGAAGGAGTGCATCTGCTGCCGGCGTCGCGGTGGCGGGAGTACAAGCTGCCACCGCAATTGTTGACGCGGTCGCCGGGGCACATGATGGATTGGATCCGGTACTGCAAGGGCGGTGAGCCATCGTGCTCGCACTTTGGAATTTCGGGGCCTTATGTGGAGTGGATGATGCTGGGCGTGATCGCGTTCCGGGTGCCGGGGAAGCTGCATTGGGATGCGAAGAACCTGCGGTTCACGAATAGCGTTGAGGCGAATAAGTATGTGAAGCCGGTGTTCCGGAAGGGCTGGGAGTTGAAGCTGTAGTGTAGTTTGTAGCGAGTTCCGTGAGCCCATTGCGTTTTCGACATGCGACTGGAGAAACTACGGTGACGATTGAACCCATTCGCGTAGAGACCGAAGGCGAGGAAGACGGGAGAATCCTTGCCTCGGTTCCCGATCTCCCAGGGGTGATGGCTTACGGAACGACTGAGATGGAAGCCATCCGTGAAGTCAAGTCAATTGCTCTTCAAGTATTGGCGGACATGATCGAGAATGGCGAGGAAGTACCCGAGCCTCTACGGGTCTTGTTTGCGGCGTGAGTATTTGGAAGTCCTCTACGGCAAAGCGAGTCTTACGCCACGCTGCTTCGCCTGGGCTGGACACTGAAGTAACAGATTGGATCGCACCGTAAGTTGCGTCGCACGCAGGACGGCAGGCTGAATGGTGACCCAAGAATGGTTCTACTTGAGGAACGGCTGGAGCCACTGGCCGGCGATGTTTTTGGGGTAGGATTCGATGCCTTCGAAGCCGAGCTTCGCGGGTGGGGCCGCGGGCATGTGGGCGGTGCCGAGGAGCCAGTCCCAGATGCTGAGCGTGATGGCGAAGTTTTTGTCGATGGGGCCGCTATCGGGGTGGTTGTGGTGCCAGATGTGCATCTGAGGGGTGTTCAGCACATATTTGAGCGGGCCGAGGGAGAGGCGCAGGTTGGCGTGCGCGTAGTGGCCGACGATGGTGTTGAGGATGCCGTAATAGAAGAGCACCGCCGGGGCGAAGCCGAGGATGGCTGTGGGGATGTACATCGCCGCGCGGTAGACGACGATCTCCCCCCAATGGAAACGCCAATTGCCGATCCAATCCATGTCCACCACGCTGTGATGCACCTTATGGAAGCGCCACAAGAACGGGATACGGTGCAGTGCGTTGTGCACGGACCATTGCAGAAAATCGAAGGCGGGCAGAAGGATGACGAACTGTAGCCAGTAGGGCTTCGCGGACATCAGGTTGAGTGCAAGAATCGGCTCAGGGTTGTAGATGGCCAGAAGCCTCTCGGCGACGACGGCTAAGACGATACCGAGGCATTCGGCATTGCAGACGATGTAGAGGAGGTCGGTGAGCAGGCCGGGGCGTAGGAGACGTTGTTGCTTGCGCCAAGGCCAGAGGCGTTCCGCGAGAACAAAGACGGCGGAGATGCCGAGTAACCAGATGGCGAACACCATGGCGGCTCAGCCTCCGATGGCGTACATGGGCCGGGGCGGCGGCACGAACTTCGCGGTATTGATTTCGTGGCCGAGCCATTTGCCGGCAACGGTGGAACGGATGAGGGCGGCGATCTCGGCGTCGCTTGCGCCGCCGCGGATCAGCGCTTTCACGTTCTGCTCTTCGATGGCGAACAAGCAGTAGCGGAGATGGCCATCGGCGGTGAGGCGGATGCGGTTGCAGTTCAGGCAGAACGGCTTGCTGACACTGGCGATGAAGCCGACTCCGCCGATGCCGTCGGAGAAGCGGAACTCGGTGGCGGGAGCGCGCGGGTCCTGGTCGGGGGCAGCTTCGAGGGGGCCGATTTCGTCACGCAGCATGGCGAGGATGTCGTCCATGAGGAGGACTTTGTTGCGATCCCAAAGACCTTGCGAATCGAGAGGCATGAACTCGATGTAGCGGATCGCGATGCCGCGCTCACGGCCGAAGCGGGCAAGGGGGACGATGTCCGGCTCGACGAGGTTCTTGACGGCGACGGCGTTGATCTTGATGGGACCGAAGCCGAGGGACCGGCAGGTTTCAATGCCATCGAGGACGCGATGGAAATCGTCGCGGCGGGTGATATGGCGGAACCGTTCGGGGTCGAGCGTATCGAGGTGGACGTTGATGCGGCGGAGGCCGGCATCGTAAAGGGCGCGGGCATGTTGGGCGAGGAGAACGCCATTGGTGGTCATGGCGAGGTCTTTGACGCCAGGGATACGGGCCAGTTTCTCGATGAGGACGGGGAGATCCTTGCGAAGAAGCGGTTCGCCGCCGGTGATGCGGAGTTTGTGGACGCCGAGTGAGACGGCGACGCGCGTGAAGCGCTCGATTTCCTCGAAGGTGAGGATCTCGGGCTTGGGCTGGAAGGTCACGCCTTCTTCCGGCATGCAGTAGAAGCAACGGATGTTGCAGCGGTCCGTAACGCTGATGCGGAGATTATCGTGCAGGCGGCCGTAACTGTCGACGAGGGGGTCCATTCGTTATTTGACGGCGAGCATCCTTTCGATGGGCAGGCGCGCGCGTTCCATGATATCAGCGGGTAGTTCCACACGAGGCTGGAGGGTTCGCAAGGCATCGCGGAGCTTTTCGAGCGTGTTGCGCTTCATGTAGGGGCATTCGCTACAGTTGCAGTTCTCGTTGGGAACGAAGTGGAATTTCTTGTGCGGGGCGCGCTTGTGGAGGCTGTGGGCGACGCCGCTTTCGGTCATGACGATGAACTCGTCGGCTTCGTGAGCGACGCACCAATCGATGATGGCCGAAGTGGAGCCGATGAAGTCGGACATGCGGAGCACTTCGGGCGGGCATTCGGGGTGCGAGGCGACGAGAGCATTGGGGTGCTCGTTGCGGGCGGCCTGGAGTTTGCGGGCGGCGAAGGTGGCGTGGACGATGCAGGCTCCCTGCCAGATGCGCATGTTCTCACGGCCGGTTTGCTTCTTGACGTAGTTGCCGAGGTTGATATCGGGGAGGAAGAGGATCGGCTTGCCGGCGGGGATGGAATTGACGATGGCAACGGCGTTTCGGGAAGTGCAGATGATATCGCTTTCGGCCTTCACCGCGGCGGAGGTGTTGATGTAGCTGACAACGGTGTGATCGGGGTAGCGCTGCTTTGTGGCGCGGACTTGATCGACGGGGCAGCTATCGACGAGCGAGCAGCCGGCGTCTTTGTCTGGGACAATGACGATGCGATCGGGGTTGAGGATCTTCGCGGTTTCGGCCATGAACCAGACGCCGCAAAAGGCGATGACGTCGCCTTCGAAGGACTGGGCTTTGCGGGCGAGTTCGAGGGAGTCTCCGGTGACGTCAGCCAATTCCTGGATCTCAGGCTCCTGGTAGAGGTGGGCGAGCAGGATGGCACGCTTTTCGCGCTTCAGGTCGAGAATTTCCTCGGCGATAGTATTCGTTGCAATCATTGGGGATACAGCCGGCGGCTCCTTTCTTATTGTAAGCCTACACGCCTCCTGATCGATAGGATGCGGCAGACGGCAATAAGTTTCACTCGCAGGGGATGGCGGCGGGATCCCTACATTACCGCGGCAAGGGCGAGGTTCGTCGCGGCGGCGTGGAGCCTGGCGTCGAGGGTCCAGAGCCGGCAGTCGGACAGCAGGGCGCTGGCCAGAAGGTGCATGTCGATCCATCCCAGGCCTTTTCCGAACAGGTGTCGAGATTCGATGAAGTGCAGAACTTCCGCATCGGTGGCTTTGGCGGCCTGGGGGAGCGATTGCATGGCGACGAGGATGGTGTGGCGGGATTTCAGGTTGCCACAAGCCAGTTCGCCGGCGACGTAGGGGTGCATGACCACCAGGCCTTCCGAAAGCAGCGGAGTCAGGGACGTGCGTCCGGAACGGAAATGTTCGATCCAGACGGAGGTGTCGGCCAGTATCTTCATGCAGGACGCCTTCGGGGAATGGCCTTAAGCTTCGGCTGTGTGCCGCCCAAGGCCGCCAGCCTCTTTGCGGATTCGCGCGCGATCAAGGCTTCGAGGCCGGCCTTGACGAGGGCGGTCTTTTCCTGGATCCCGGTCAGGGCACGGGCCTTTTCGACGAGTTCGTCATTGAGAATCAACGTTGTTCTCATATGTATTAGTATGCATGATTTGTGCATATCCGGTTACCGAGTTGCGGACGCAGTATAGTGGCTTTCATGCTTGTTCCGGTTCTGATGGCGTTGGCGTGGCCTACAGAGGCACAGCGGATGCGGCCGGCGGGGTATCGCGGGTGGACGGAGTATGGGGGTGGGCCGGAGAGTATTTAATATAGCGGATTGACGGTGGACGTTTGATCCGGAGGCGCGGGAGGGGGCGCCGCGGAAGACGCGGAATCGCGGGGTGACGTATTGGGGTGCGGGGGACGATTGGCGGATTCTTGTGACTTCGCGGTATTTTCTGTATGCGTTGGATGCGCGGACAGGGCGGCTGGTGGGATCGTTTGGAGATGGAGGCCGGGTGGATTTGCGGCGGGCGTTTGAGCGGGATGGGTGACGTCCTATGATGTGCGCACGGGGGCGATGCGGTGGACGTTCCATACGATTCCGCGGCCGGGGGAGTTTGGATACGACACGTGGCCGAAGGATGCGTGGAAACACACGGGCGGGGCGAATCATTGGGCGGGGATGAGTATCGACCGCGAGCGCGGGATTGTTTTTGTGCCGACAGGTTCGGCGGCGTTCGATTTCCATGGCGCGGATCTTTTGATCGAGAGTCATTCTGTCTCCATTGCCGCCAGAAGCGAAATGAGCGCACGCCAGTCTTTGGATCAGGATCGCGGTTGGAGCGTGTTTACTAGCCCTCAGCCCATGGATTCAATACAGGAACACGAGCCCGTTCGTAGTGAATCTGATCCCGGCTGACGACAGTGAGCGAGTGGTGAGCTGCTGTTGCCGCAATGATGAGATCCGGCTGAGAGCAAGTATGCCCGATCCCGCGACCCGCTTCCAGCATGATGCGCCACCTGAGAATCATGTCCTCCGTGACTGACAATGTCCGCTGCGGGTTGAACATTGGGCGCACTTTGAACGTTAGCCAATCCTCCAAAACCGAGCGCTTCTGTGGATCCGGGCAGAGTTCGATGCTGTTGCGAACCTCGGCCAGGCTTATGACGCTCACATAGAGTTGCGATATCGGCGTGGAAGCGAGGAAGTCCAGAACGCGCTTCACCGCTTTCGGCTTGCGCAATTCGGAGAGGACATTGGTGTCGAGCAGCCATGCTATGAGAAGGTGACATCCCGCACCAGTGGCGATACGACGCCTTCCGGATCAATATCAACGTCGGGATAGGGGCACGACTGCATGGCCTCTATCAGAACTGCGCCAGTCCGGGTGTCCGGGGGAGAGCATCGCAGAACCTCTCTGATCAAGTCTTCGGGCTTCTCAAACGACCCAGCCTGCATGCGCTGCCGGATCAAGGCTTCCAGATCGGGACTCGTGATCTCGATGGTGATGATTGCGGCTCGTTACTTCCACAATACCGAGAATGTGGGAGGTTTGACACGAAGGTATCCTTGTCGCCATCCATGCCTTCCGCAGGTTATTGAAACTGGAGGCATGCCATATAATTGACTCTATCCACCGTGAGAAGGACGACTCTATTCCTCGCGGTCCTGCTGGCGGCCGCCGCGGCGGCTCCGGCGGCCGATCGCTACAAAGACGATGCCAAGGATGACGCCTGGGTTGCGCCCCGGCGCAATTTCTGGGCATTCCGCAAACCGACGCGCCCTGAAGTTCCGCGACATAACAATGCTTGGGTCCGCAATCCGATCGATGCGTTCTTGCTGAGCGCCATGCAATCGAAGAAGCTGACGCCTTCGCGCCCGCTGGAGAAAGAAAAGCTGATCCGGCGAGTGACACTGGATTTGACGGGGTTGCCGCCGACGCCGGGAGAGGTGGATCTGTTTGTGGCGGATGCGTCGCCCGATGCCTATGAAAAGCTGGTGGACCGCTTGATGCGGTCGCCGCATTATGGGGAGCGGTGGGGATTGCGATGGCTGGACATTGCGCGGTATGCGGATACGAACGGGTTTGAACTGGATGCGGAACGTCCGCATGCGTGGCGGTATCGCGACTACGTGGTGCGGGCCTTTCAAAATGACAAGCCGTACGATTTATTTATTCAGGAACAGATTGCCGGGGATGAATTGTTTCCGGGCAACAACGAGGCGTTGATTGCCACGGGCTTTCACCGGGCCGGTCCGATTCACATTGTCGGTGGAAATCAGGACGAGGAGATGAACCGGCAGGAAGTGTTGACGGAGATGACGACGGCGGTGAGCAACGTGTTCCTGGGGTTGACGATGCAGTGCGCGCGTTGCCATAACCACAAGTTCGATCCGATTCCGCAGTCGGATTATTACAAGCTGCAGGCGCTGCTGGCGACGACGGATTTGAAGGACAAGGTGATCGCATCGGAGGCCGAGCAGAAGGCGCATGAAGCGGCGATGGCGGCGTACAAGGCTCGATTGAAACCGATCGAGGATCAGATCAAGGAGATTGAGAAACCGTATCGGGAGAAGCTGCGGGCGGAGAAGTACAAGACGCTGGAAGCGCCGTTTCGCGCGGCTTTGGAATTGCCGAAGGACAAGCGCGATAAAGAACAGCAGCGGATGGCTCGCGAGGCCGAGGCGCAGTTGAAGGTGTCGTGGGACGAAGTGCTGGCAGTGTTGCCGGCGGATGTGAAGGCGCGGCGGGCGGGGTTACGGCAGCAGTTGCACAAACTGGCCTATTCCGAGCCGGCGCCGGTGGAGACGGCGTATGCCGTGACGAACATGGAGAAGGCGGCGGAGACACACATTCTGAAGGTGGGCGATCACCGGATGAAGCTGGCGACGGTGGAGCCGGGGTTTCCGCGGGTGATCTCGGGGTTGAATGTACCGGTTCCGACGGGGGTTTCCGGACGGCGGGCGGCGCTGGCGCGCTGGTTGTCGTCGAAGGAGCATCCGTTGACGGCGCGAGTGATGGTGAACCGGATCTGGGCGCTGCGCATGGGATCGGGGCTGGTGAAGACGGGGAATGATTTCGGAGCGCTGGGATCGCGGCCTTCGCATCCGGAGTTGCTGGACTGGCTGGCGACGGAATTCATGGCGCAGGGTTGGAGCGTGAAGGCGATCGACCGGCTGATTGTGACGTCGAGCGCTTACCGGCAGGCAGCGGCGGATGACAAGGCGAAGTCGGCGATCGATGGGGAGAACAAGTATTACTGGCGGATGAACCGGCGGCGGCTGGACGGGGAGATTCTGCGCGACGCGATGCTGGCGGTGAACGGGCATTTGAATCCGAAGATGGGCGGGCGTCCGATTAAGGTGCCGATTGAACCGGAAATTTACGATATTATTTTCACCGAAGGCGAGCCGGATAATTTGTGGCCGGTGGATGAGGATCCGCGGCAGTACGACCGGCGGAGCATTTATCTGCTGAACAAGCGCACGGTGCGGCTGCCGATGCTGCAAAATTTCGATCAGCCGGATGCGATGAGTTCGTGTCCGGTGCGTCCGGTCAGCACGCACGCGCTGCAAGCGCTGTCGCTGATGAACTCGGATTTCGCGGTGGAGCAGGCGCGGCGGTTCGCCGGGCGGCTGCTGAGGGAGTGCCAGGCGGACAAGGGGTGCCAGGTCAGGCGCGCCTACAAGCTGGCGCTGGCGCGGTTGCCGCGTGCGGTGGAAATGACGATGGCCCAGGAATTTTTGAAAGGTGCGCCGCTGGAGGATTTCACGCTGGCGCTGCTCAATCGCAATGAATTCGTCTACATACCTTAACCATTTGCGCGAGGCGCGGACGCGCCGCGATGTGCTGCGTGGAGCGGCGAACGGATTCGGGGCGCTGGCGCTGCAAAGCCTGCTGGTGCGGGATGGCGTGGCGGCGCGGGTGAGTCCGCTGGCGGCCAAGCCGCAGCATTTTCCGGCGAAGGCGAAGTCGGTCATTTTCTTGTTCATGGTGGGGGCGCCGAGCCAGATCGACACGTTCGATCCGAAGCCGGGATTGAAGCAGTGGGAAGGCAAGCAACTGCCGGAAAGTTTCGGGAAGATCCAGAGCCAGTTTACGGATGGCTCGACTCCGATTCTGGCGTCGCCGTGGAGCTTCCGGCAGCACGGGCAATCGGGGGCGTGGGTATCGACGCTGTTTCCGCATTTGTCCACTTGCGTGGACGATATTTGTTTTGTGCGGAATTTCTATACGGAGAGCGTGGTGCATGCACCGGCGATGTACCAAGTGCATAGCGGGCGGATTCTGATGGGGCATCCGAGCATGGGGGCTTGGGTGACCTACGGGCTGGGTTCGGAGAGCGAGAATCTGCCGGCGTATGTGGTGATGCCGCAACCGGAGGGGACTCCGGAGGGTGGGACGCCGTGCTGGAGTTCGGGATTCTTGCCGGCGGTGTACCAAGGGACGTTGTTGCGGCCGGGGCCGAGTCCGATTTTGCACTTGAAGCCGCCGCAGGGGGTGACTCCGGAGCGGCAGCGCAAGACGCTGGATCTGGTGCAGAAGATGAATGAGCTGGACACGGAGGAGACAGACACGGAGATGGCGGCGCGGATCAGTTCGTATGAACTGGCGTTCCGGATGCAGAGCCATGCGCCGGAGGCGGTGGATTTGACGAAGGAATCGGAGGCGACGCGGCGGTTGTACGGACTGGATCAAAAGCATACGGCGGAGTTCGGGACACGGCTGCTGCTGGCCAGGAGGATGGTGGAGCGCGGGGTTCGTTTCGTGCAGATCTACCATGGGGGCGGGCCGGTTTCGATACAGTGGGACGCGCATTCGGATCTGGTGCAGAATCACGAGAAGATGTGCGGGATGTCGGATCAACCGATTGCCGGGTTGCTGAAGGATTTGAAGGCGCGGGGGTTGCTGGATTCGACGCTGGTGATCTGGGGATCGGAGTTCGGGCGGCTGCCGATGTCGCAATCGGGGAACGGGCGGGATCATAATCCGCATGGGTTCACGATGTGGTTTGCGGGGGGAGGCGTGAAGGGGGGGCAGACGTTAGGGGAGACGGATGAATTTGGGCTGCGGGCGATTGGGGGGCATCACATGCGGGATTTCCATGCGACGATTCTGCATGCGCTGGGGCTGGATCAACATAGGCTTTGGTATTTGCATAATGGGCGGCATGAGAAGCTGACGGACTTTGGGGGGAAGGTGATTCAGCCGGTGTTTGGGTAGGGCGGAGGCCAACGCGTGGAGAGATCAGGCCCATGGAGTAGAGAAGCGCTGTCCCGTGCGATGGAGCGGTTGCGGAACCCGAAACCGGGCGGGAAGGTAGAGAAGGCGATCCGGTTCGGGGTGAACGTCACGCTGCCGATGGAGCAATTGTGGCTGACGCCAGCGGAACGAGCCAGACGGATGCATGAGTTGGCGCAGGCAGCGGAGGCGGCGCGGGGCGCGGCCAAGCGGGGCCGGGCATGAACTTCGAACTCCTGATACAGCGTTTTTGTGCGACGCGGGGGTAGAGTTTGTGGTGATCGGCGGGTGGGCGGCGATTTTTCATGGCAGCGCACACGTGACAAGCGATCTTGACATCGGTTACCGGAGGGAAAAGAAGAATCTGGGTGGGCCAGCACACTGGCACCTTACCATCCTTGTCTGCGCGATATTCCTGAGGGACTGCCGTTCGTGTGGGATGCAACGACGCTGGCTAACGGGACGATGTTCACGCTGACGACCGATTTAGTTAGGCATCATCGACCTGCTGGCTGAGGTTCCAGGAATCGGGACGTATGCAGAAGCACGTGCGGTATCGGTGGAAGTGGAGGCCTTCGGCCGCCGTACACTGGCGCTGGATTTGCGTGCACCGATTGCGGCCAAGAGAGCCGCGGGCCGGCCCAAAGATCTATTGATATTGCAGGAGTTGGAGGGGTTGTTGGAAGCATCGGCAGACGAGCAGACATAAGTAGAGGTCAGTCGGCCTGGATGGAGGAGAGTTCGTCCGCTTTGCGGGCATAGACGGATTTCTCGTGTTCTTCGAGGATGACGGCTTTGAGGCGGCGCCAGCGTTCGAGGATCATGCGTTCGCCGTCGCCTTTGACCTGGGGCCAGAGGATTTCGTCGAAGCGGCGGAGGGCGCCGGGCAGGTCGGCGCAGGCGGCGAGGAGGAGGATGGAGAGTTCGAGGGCTTCGCGGTCGCCGATGGCGGCGAGTTTACTGAGGATCTGCTCGCGGGTGGAGCGTTGTTCGATCCAGGGGATGGCTGTTTGTTCGAGGAAGGATTGGGTGGTAGCGAGGGCGGATTGAAGGGAGGCTTCGTCGTGGATTTCGAGGGTGAGTTCCTCGTCGCAGGCGAGGATATCGCGGAGGGCGAGGGAGCCGGGGTGGAGGTCGTCGGGCATCCAGAGGGAGAAGAGGCGGCTGAAGGGGACGGAGGAGATGCCGAGGGTGAGGGTGACGGCGACATCCATTTCGGAGGAGGTTTCGATGAAGAATTCGGCGACGCCGACGATGTCGCCTTCGAGGCGGCAGATTTTCTGGGAGATTTTCTCGCCCATGTGCCACTCGGAGGACCAGTGATCGGAGAAGGTGCTGAGGTTTCGCTGCGAGAAGAGCGAGAGGAAGCGTTCGGCGAGTTCGAGGCGATGCGTGTAGTACATACAGATTCCCTAGGATTGATCTTCAAACCAGATTCGCCCCGATTGGCGAACGGTTTGACCGGGTGGACAATCGGGGAGGACCGGGTCGGAATGCAGGCAAGGGCAACGGGGGTTGCCCCAGACACGGCCGGCTCCCGTCCACTCGGTGTGGATGAGGCGATTGCCATCGTGGGAGCGGACGGTGGCGCGGGAGGCGGAGAAAGCTTTGTTGTCGGCGGTTTGGGCGTTGAAGCCGGGGGCGCCTTTCAACAGGACGCAAACCTGGGTGCGTAATCCGGTGAGGGGTTGGGGGGTGCCGTTTTTCAACCAGAGTTCCATCTCTACGGCGCCGTTGGCGGTGGCGACCTTGGCACCGAAGGCGATATTGTTGGGGAGCGTCCATTCGGACCGCAAGGCGCCATGATTCTCGCGGACCCAATCCTGATTTGGGATCACAATATTCTGATCGTCCCAAATGGACGGAATATGCGTGTGCGCCAAAAAAATGAGTTGTTTGGCGGCAAAAATCGCCTCCGGAACATCCACGACCAAGTACCCGCCGTCTTTCCAGGGTAGGAAGACGGAGGCTTTCGTACCTCTCAGGGGCGCGATTTGGCCTTCGAGGAATCCGATTCTGGGGTGGCGGCCGCCGGGGTAGGGGCGGATGCGGAGTCCGGTGGAGGGCGTGGGTTGTGGGGCTGGTTCGGGGCGTCCGGTGACGAGGGCGGCTTCCTCGGCGGAGTAGGCATGTTCGGCCATGACGGCGCGCCAGTAGGGTTCGTCTTTGCGGGTTTGTTCGACTTCGATGGGAAGGGCGAGGCGGCCGTCCTTGGGCGGGCGGTAACGGGACTGGAGGAGGGGGTCGGCGGGGGGGTGGGCCATGTTGAGGTGGGGTTCGAGGTCGCGGAGGGCGAGTGTGGTGAAGCCTTCGCGCTTGAGGTGCTCCATGTAGCGGCGAAACATTTCGGGGGGAGTATGTACCCAGGGATGGGCGACGTCGGGGACGCCGTGGAATTGGAGGACGGCGATGCGGCCGTCGCGGGCGGTGGCGATGACGTTGCGGAAATGATCGAAGGTCCAATCGGGGTAGCCGTCGCCGGTGGTGGGGATGAGCAGGGGGTGATGTTTGTTTGCATCGAGGGCTGGGCCGACGACGATTTTGCCGTATTCGACTTCTGGCGCTCCGCCGCGGCGGGCGAATTTGTAGCCGCAACGGCGGAGGACAGCGATGGCTTCGGGGCCGAAGGTGTTGCCGCACCAAGCGAAACTGACGGGCTTGGGGACCTTGACGCGGTTCAATTCGTATTCGACGAGGGAGAGTTCGGCTTCGAGGCGGGCGGCGTTGCGGGGGGTGGAGAAATCGGCGTGGGTCCAACTGTGGTTGCCGATTTCGAAGCCCATGGCGTGGAGTTCGGCGATATCGGACCAGGACATGAAGTTGGCTTTGTCGGGCATCCAGCGGTGGGTGACGAAGAAGGTGGCGTGGAAGCCGAGTTCCTTGAGGAGCGGACCGACGAAGGTGCGGTGGGATTTGACGGCGTCGTCGAAGGTGAGGACTACGGTTTTGGGGGACGGGGCGGCAAGCAGTGGCGCGGGGAGGAGTGGAACGAATTTGCGGCGGAGCATGCCGTCATTGTATTCCGGCCCGAGTAGCCGGGGCCGAAGCGGACTGTTGCGCCGGGGCGATGGTTAGCGATGGAGACCGCCGCCGACGCTCTCCTACTCTGGCGGGGACGGGAGTTGGATGGCGGCGCGGTTGGAGGATTGCGTGGCGGTGAGGAGTTGGAGGTATTGGAGGCCTTGGAGGGCGTGGGATTCGGGGAGTTGGAGACGGATGAGTTCGATGCCGGTTTCGGGGAGTGTTTCGATGGATTGGACGGTGAGTGGGGTGCGGCCGAGGCGGGCTTGGAGGAGGGTTGTGGTGGCGGCGGCGAGTCCGGTGGTGTAGGCGAGGATCTCGTTGCCGGCTGTGTGGGTGGCGAGGAGGATGCCGGGGGAGATTGTGTCGATGACGATGGGTTCGAGGCCGATTTGGGCGGGGCCGGTGGCGGCGGATTGCGGGATGCGGGCGTTGATTTGGGTGCGCGACCGGTAGCCGATGGTGAGAGGGTGGCGGGTTCCGGCGGCGTCGCGGAGGGTGAAGGCTGCATCTTCGAGTTGGAGTCCGTAGAGGGAGATCCACTGGCCTGGGGCGAAGGAGTCGGGGCGGAAGCCGGCGGGGTGGCCGATGCCGTGGGGGAAGATGACGGGTCCGGCGCCGAGGGTGAATCCGTAGGGATGGGAGCGGTTGTCTGCTTCGTCGTGCGTATGGAAGCAGAATCGGTAGGGGCCGCCATCGATGGGGATGGAAATGGGGATGCGGAGATAGGGGCGGTAGCCTTCGGTGTCGCAGGCGGTGGTATCGAGCGGGCCGAATTTGTAGGAATAGCTGGACAATTCTGGGGGAATAAACGTAAATGGGATACGGTACAGGGAGTCGTTTTCAATGACTGTGTAGAAGGGCGGGAGGATGGGAGGCGTGGCATCGATGCGGGCGATGAGGACGGTGGGGTTACGCACAGACGCGCCTTCGGGGACGACGCAGAGGAGATAGCGATTTTCTTCGCGGGGGATGGCATCGTCGACGATGTTGCGCGCGGCGGGGATGGGTGGGGAGTAGCCGGCCTCTTCGCGGCAATCGCCGATGCCCGCGGCGATGGCCTTGTAGCGGTAGGAGGGGGCAGTGGTGGCGACGGTGGCGGCCCAGGTGGCTCCGGGCTGCTGGTTGCGCTGGCGGCGGGTGACGGAGAGAGAGGGACGGCCGGGGTCGAGGGGACAGCCTTCGCCGGCGACGGAGAACTGGCCCGACGGGGTGAAGCATTGGAGGAGCCCGGCGACGGGCACGGAGTAGCTGGTTTCTTCCTCGACGCGTTGCGCGCGATTGGCGATTTCGCAGGGGCGGCCGGCGTAGCAATCGAAGTCGCCTCCAGAGTTCCAGGCGAGGTGGGTAGTGGTGTTGACGATGCCGATGACACGGCCGGTGCGTTCGGAGAGGACAGGGGAGCCGGAGATGCCTCCGACGATGTCTTCGCAATCGTTGCGGCGGACATTGTAGAAGTGCCAGGTGAATTCGAGGAGATCGGCGCGGCCGCCGAGGCTACAGCGGGAGCGGCGGAGATAGCGGCCGTTCGGATCGAAGAAGGAAGCGGGGATGCCGTAGACGGAGATGGGTTCGCCGGCGGGGGGATCGGCGGGTTCGAGGGCAAGCGGGGCGATGCGGGAGGCGAGTTCGGCGCGGGTGGTGTTCAGTTCGAGCAGCATGATGTCCCAGCCCTTCATGGTGGAGTAGGCGATGCGGCGGATGGGGACGGGGATGCGCTCGGTGCGGGAATCGGCGAAGTAGTTAAAGGTGACGGAGCGGATGGAGGAGAGAGCGATGTCGAGGAAGACTTCCTGCGCGTTGAGCGAATAGCAGTGTCCGGCGGTGAGCGCGTAGGCGGGGCCGTTTCCGGGGGTTTGGATGAAGAATGCGGTGCAGGTGCTGCTGAGTGGGAGTTGGCCGATGCCGGAGTAGGCGGGGTTGGGGGATAGCAGTTGGGAACTGCCTGCCGCCTGGAGAGCGGTGGCGGCCAGGATCGAGAGGAGGAGTGCATGCATGGGACGAATCCCCGAGGGACTTCACCCATTGTTGCAGGGGGGAGGCATTGCGGCCATCCCCCCCGCGATGGACAGCAGAGATCAGAAGCGGAGGACGGCTCCGAGTTGGAAGACGCGCTGGTTGCCGGCGGCGGTGGTGTATTGGCCGAAGGCGGCGTTGGTGAGGTTGCGATTGACGTCGAGGAAGCTGACGTGGTTGAAGGCGTTGTACATTTCGGCGCGAAGTTGGAGGTTCATGCGCTCGGCGATGGAGAAGCGCTTGTAGACATTCCAGGTGAAGTCGGTCTGTCCGTTGAGGCGATGGGTGTTGCGGCCGAGAGTGCCGAAGGTTCCGAGCAGTTGCTGGGAGAGGCCGAGGCTTTGGGCGTAGGCGGAGATGCGGCGTCCGGCGACGGGGTCGTTATTGAGGCCGGAGGGGGCGCCGGCGCTGCCCGCGGGCCGAGGATTGAACTCGAAGGGACCGGCGGCGATGGGACGTTGGATGCCACCGGTGGTGATGGTGGAGATGGTGGCCACGCCGAGACGCGGGCCGGCGTCGAAGCTGACGGGGAAGCCGGTGCGGAAGCTGGTGATGCCGGAGAATCCCCAGCCGTCGGCGATTTGCTTAAGGACGGGGTTGGCGATGCGTTTGCCCCAGGGGAGTTCCCAGACGTGGGTAATGACTAGGCGCTGGCGGAGATCGAAGCCCGAAGGGCCGCGGTTTTCGCGGAGGTTGAGGGGATTCTGAATGAGGGTGCTGTCGTTGGAGATGGCGGTGAGCGCATCGGAGACATCGTCAATGGACTTCGAGTACGTGTAGCCGACCTGGAGGGAGAGGCCGTGATGGAAGGGGCGGGTGGCGAGGACTTCGAGGGCGTGGAAGTTGGAGTTGGCAGAGCTGTCGTAGTAATTGACGACGTTGAAGCGCGGATCATCGCGGCGGCTGAAGCGAACAGGTGAGCCGGTGAGTCCGGCGAGGGAGCTGACGAATTCGTTGGCGCGGGCGAGTTCGTCGGTGAGATCGGTGGCTGGCCTGGGGCGGTTGGGGTTGAGGTTGATCTGGCGGGCGCGCTGGAGGTAGTTGCCTTTTGTGCCGTTGTAGGCGACCTTCAACACGAGACGCTGGGGGAGTTCGCGCTGGATGCCGAAGCTCCACTGATGAACCTGCGGATTGCGCAGGCCGATATCGATGACGGGGTTGATGTCGCCGTAGTTGAGCACGTCGTTGCGGACGCGGCCGATGAGGGCGGAGCTTTGGCGCTGGATGTCGGCTGTGCCGGCGACGAGATTGCTCCAGCTATTGCCGGCGGTGAAGTTGGCGACTCCGACGATGTTGGCAGCGACGACGAAGGGCGGAAGGGCTCGCTGGTTGGTGATGGGGTTGAGGAAGTTGAAATCGGCGACAAGGCCGTAGCCGCCACGGATGACGGTTTTGCCGCCGCCGGGATTCCAGGCGAAGCCGATGCGGGGTTGGGTGTAGTAGTTGGTGCGAACAGCCTGGTCGCCGACGTTGAAGCAACCGAGAGGGCCGGCGCCGGCGGCTCCGAGGCTGTCGCGGCAGTTGAAGTCGAGGGTGGAGGTGAGTTTGTTGACTTCGGTGACTGCGCCGTAGGTTTCCAAGCGGAGGCCGAGGTTGAGAGTGAGGTGAGGTTTGATGCGGTAGTCGTCCTGGATGAAGCCGGAACCGATCCAGGTGCGGTGTCCGCGGACGGTGCCGCCGAAGCGCTGGGTATAGGAGTTGGGGCGTCCGGCAGCGAAATCGTCCCAGTTGAGGAAGATGTAGGTGCCGCGGACCTGCTGTTCGAAGAAGCTGTTGCCCTGATAGCGGAAGAAGTCGCCGCCGGCACGGATGTTGTGAGCGCCTTTGTACCAGGAGAGAGTGTCGCCGACCTGGTAGGTATTTTGAATGCGGCCCTGGGGAGCGATGTCGCTATGGCCGAAGGTGGAGATCTGGCCGTTGGCGAACTGGATGCGGGGGCCGAGGGGCACGGTGGTGTTGAGATCGAAGATGGGTGAGGTGCGGCCGAATCCGGCGCGGATTTCGTTGATCAGGGTGTTGGTGAAGACGTGGGTCTCGTTGATATTGGCGCTGTAGACGCTGTTGGTGGAGATGAGTCCGAAGTTGGAGAGGTTGGTGCCCACGAAGGTGTTGTTGGCGCTGGTGCCGTCATTCTGAGCGCGTCCGTAGCGGCCGTAGATGGTGTCTTTGGAGGAGAACTGATGATCGATGCGGGCGGAATACTGATAGAAATCGTTGGGGCTGGGAGCGGATTGCTGTACGTTGCCGAAGGAGCCGAGGTCGTTGGTGGCGGCGGGGAGCCGGTACTGTTCGAGGAGGCGGCGGGAGGTGGGATCGGAGACCTGGGCAATCATGGAGGATGTAGGGACTTGAGCGATGCGCGCACCGCCGGCGCCGCGGATGGGGACGACCTCGGAGCTGAGGAAGAAGTGGGTTTTGTTGCGGACGATGGGTCCCCCGAGGACGCCGCCGAACTGGTTGTAGCGGGTGATGGCGGACTTGCCGCTGCGGTCAAAGACGTCGCGGGCGTTGAGCTTGTCGTTGCGGAAGAATTCGTAGAGTTCGCCGTGCAGTTCATTGGTGCCGGACTTGGTGATGTATTGGACCTGCGCGCCGGAGTTGCGGCCGAATTCGGCGCTCATGTTGTTGGTGATGATTTTGACTTCCTTGATGGAGGAGAAGTTGAGGGGTCCGTTGTTGGTGGAGCCGGTGCCGGCGGTGGAGATATCGGTGGCGGTGATGTTGTCGATGGTGATGTTGTTGGCGCGGGCACGATTGCCATTGGCGATGAAGCTGCCGGAGTTAAAGGCGGAGGGATTGGGGACGATGCCGGGGAGGGTGGTGGCGAGGACGTTGGGATTGCGGGCGACGGGAATTTCGGCGGTGCGCTTGGAGTCGTAGGATTCCTGGACTTGCGCGCTTTGGGTGTCGAGGACGGTGATGGCGTCGGTGACGGTGACCTGCTCGGTGACCTGGCCGACCTCGAGGCGGATGGTGACGGCGGTGATTTCGGAACTGCGGACATTGGCTTGGGTGGATGTTTTGCGGAAGCCATCGGCTTCGACGGAGATCCGGTAGTCGCCGATTTTGAGCAGACCGAAAGCGAAGCGGCCTTCCTTGTCGGCGAGAAATTCGCGTTTTTCGCCGGTTTCGACGCTGGTAAGGCTGACTTTCGCCGCGGGGACGAGCGCGCCGGATGCGTCGCTGACGGTACCGCGGATTTCACCGGTGATTTGTGCGAGTGCTGCGTTCGCAATCACGGAGAATGCGAGGGCAAAGCGAAGGATAGACATGGTGAGCCAACTCCCTGTTGGAAACATTTCGCGGCGGGGTATACGGACCGCGATCTGGTTTCACGCTAGCAAGGGGAAATTGGAGCAAATTGTTACCTGTTGGTTACAAGAGCAACACTCGGTCTTGCCGAAGAGGAGAGAGAGCTTTCCGGAATTCTTGAACTATGCTAACTCTGGAAGGATGCAATTAGCCGATATTCCTGGACCGGTGGAAACGGATTCCGCGGGGGCTTGGACCGTTAAGGAAGATGGATTGGCGGGGCGTGCACCGGGGCGGACGGATTTGTTCACGGATCCTTTGAGCGATCGGAAGCTGTGCAGCGCTCCGATGGCGTTGTTTGAGACGCGCGGGGATTTTCTGTTGGAGGCGGAGGTGGAGGTGGAGTTCGCGGCGACGTTCGATGCGGGCGTGCTGTTGCTATGGCAGGATGGGGACCATTGGGCCAAGCTGTGCTTTGAGTATTCGCCGCAAGGGCAGCCGATGGTGGTGTCGGTGGTAACGCGGGGGAGTTCGGACGATTGCAATAGCGTGGCGCGGGAGGGCAACCGGATTTGGCTGCGTGTGGGCCGGCGCGGGCCGGGGTGTGTGTTTCACTACTCGACGGATGGGACGTATTGGCATATGGTGCGGGCGTTCCGGTTGCTGGAGGGGCCGATGCGGGCGGGGTTTCTGGTGCAATCGCCGACGGGGGATGGGTGCGCAGCCACGTTTCGCGGTGTGCGCTATCGGGAGGTGACGCTGGCTGCGTTGCGGTCGGGGGAGTAGGGGCGGCGATTCCGCCGATGTTAACGAGTCAGCGTGAGCGCCCAATCTTCGCCAGTGGGTGTGGTTGGCGTGGCGAGGCTAGTCCATTCGCCGGTGCGCGGGTTGTAGCGGCGAATTTCGCGGGCGACGGTGTTGGGGAGTGAGCCTCCGGCGGGGAGATAGTAGATGCGGAGGTTGTCGGGGCCGGTGAGGCAGAAGGCGTTTTCGGGGGATTCGGGACAGGGTGTGAGTCGATTGAAGGGGAGAGCTTCGAAGAACGTGCGGAGGTGTTTGAGCTGGGTGGCGGCGATGCCGGGGCCGGGGTCTCCGGAGTAGAAGTAAGCGATTCCGTTGCTCCAGTCGCCGTAGGTGGCGTAGCCTCCGGCCATGGCGATGGCCCAATGGTTGCGGCGGGTCCAATCGGCGTTCTGGAGGTGGCGGGGGGCGTTGTTTGGGCCTTCGTAGCCGTATTCCTCGTTGACGTAGGGCTTGGGTATAGAGGCGTGCTTTCGAGCCCAGGCGTAGACTTCTTTTTCGGTTCCGTACTGCTGGGTGATGATGTAGGTTGCCCAGGGGGAATCGCCGTACCAGAAGTCGGCGTGAGCGTGGGCGGAGGCGAGACGCCGATGGGGATCGATGGCGCGCAGGAAGGCGCCCATGGCGTCGCCCCAGGCTTTGTCGCGGAATTCGTTGTGCTCGTTGGCGAGATCCCACCAGACATTGGAGTAGGCCCCGAGGCGGGCGAAGGCGTAGCGGTAGAGGCGGAGTTCGTGATCGCTGAGGCGGCCGTATTCGTCGAAGAGATTCTGCTTTTCAATGGTGACGATGACAGTGGCTTCGATGCCGCGGCGGCGCATGGCGAGGATGGCGTTTTCGGCGCGGCGCCAGTGGGGGAGATGGAAGCGGGTGAAATCGTAGGCGTGCGGCCGGCCGGGCCAGGCGGGGAGCGGGTTGACGCGCCCGGGAGGTGCTCCGTAGTTGGGGGCGCGGGTGGGATCGGCGACTCCGAATTCGTTATCGGTGCTGGTGCGTGTTGCCGTGTCGCGGGGGTAGCCGCTGAGAAGGAAGCGAATTTTGTTGAAGCCGTGGCGGCGGCAGTAGTCGATGACGGATTCGATTTCCTTTTCCGATTTCGAGGGATCGAGCAGGTGATAGGCAGTATAGCCGAGGTGGTAGAACGGCTTACCGGAGGCGTAACGGAAGTGCTTGGGGTGTTGCGGATCGGGTTGGACGGGGCCGTCGCCGATGGCGGCAGTGGCGGTGAATTCACCTTTTTGGCGGAACGTGCCCATGCGGATGAGGTAGCGGTGCGTGCCGGGTTGGGATGGCGAGTAGCGGAGGCGGAAGACGGCGCCGTCGTTGGCATCGGCGAATCCGGTGACGGATTGTTTTGGGCCGGTGGGAGGCGTGATCTCGGCGGTGGGCGCGGGTTCGGTGAAGGGGTTGGGGAAAGCGGGTGACGGGATATGGAGGACAAACTCGGCGAGTTCGTATGCCGGGACGCTGGATGGTGCGTCGAGGCGGATGGACTGCGCGGGGGCGGCAGCAACGCAGATCAGGACGAGGATGGCCTTTCGCATTGCGTTCAGGATAGCGCCGTTTGAGTACACTGCTAGATTGGCACTACTGATTAACGCACAGAACCTGACGAAGTCTTTCGGCGCGGAGGCGCTGTTTGAAGGAATTCATTTCACGGTGGAGGAAGGGGCCCGGGTGGGGCTGATTGGGCCGAATGGATCGGGGAAATCGACGCTGCTGCGCATTCTGGCGGGGCTGGTGGAACCGGATAGCGGAGAGGTGGCGATTCGCAAGCGGGTGCGCTTCTGCTATGTGGCGCAGGAGTCAACGTTCCCGGCAGGAGACCGGGTGCGCGATGTGCTGGGGCGGGTGGTGGAATCGCTGACCGCGCCGGAGGTGGCGGAGACGGTGGGGAAGGCAGGGTTCGAGAATCTGGATGCGGAAGTGGCGGCGTTTTCGGGCGGATGGAAGAAACGCCTGGCGATTGTAGAGGCGCTGGTGCAGCAACCGGACGTGCTGCTGCTGGACGAACCGACGAATCATCTGGACCTGGCGGGGATCGAGTGGCTGGAGAAGGTGCTGGCCGCGGCTCCGTTTGCCTGCGTGGCGATCAGCCACGACCGGTATTTTCTGGAGAACGTGGCAACGGAGATGGTGGAGTTACACCGGGCGTATCGCGATGGGTTGTTGCGGGTGGAAGGCACGTATAGCACGTTTTTGGAGAAGAAGGCGGATTATCTGCACGCGCAATCGAAGCGGCAGGAGGCGCTGGAGAACCGCGTACGCACGGAGATGGAATGGCTGCGGCGGGGGCCGAAGGCGAGGACGACGAAATCGAAGGCGCGGATCGATAAGGCGAATGAGTTGATGGGCGAGTTGGCGGACTTGCAGAGCCGGGCGCGCACGGCGACGGCGGACATCGATTTTTCGGCAACGGAACGAAAGACGAAGCGGTTGATCGAGTTGGAAAAAGTGGGGATGGAGATGGGTGGGCGGACGCTGTTTTCGGGGTTGGATTTTGTGGTGACGCCGGGGACGCGGATCGGATTGGTGGGGCCGAACGGCAGCGGGAAGTCGACGCTGATGCGGGTGTTGATGGGGCAATTGGAGCCGACGCAGGGCACGGTGCGGCGGGCGGATGCGCTGCGGATGGTGTATTTCGATCAGAACCGGCAGTTGGATGCGGATGTGACGCTGCGGCGGGCGCTGGCTCCGGATGGGGATTCGGTGGTGTATCAAGACAGAGTGTTGCATGTGGCATCGTGGGCGGCTCGGTTCTTGTTTCAGAGCGATCAACTGAATCAGCCGGTGGGGAGGCTATCGGGCGGGGAGCGGGCCCGGGTGTTGATTGCGAAGCTGATGCTGGAGCCGGCGGACGTGCTGTTGCTGGATGAGCCGACGAACGATCTGGACATTCCGACGCTGGAGATTCTGGAGGAGAGCCTGCTGGAGTTTCGCGGGGCGCTGGTGCTGGTGACGCATGACCGTTATTTGCTGGACCGAGTGTCGACGGTGGTGGTGGGATTGGATGGCGAAGGGGGGATCGGGCGGTTTGCGGATTATTTGCAGTGGGAGGATTGGCAGGCGGCGCAGAAGAAAGCGAAGGTAAAGCCCGTGGCGCAGGCGGCGGCTCCGGCGGTTGCGGCGGCGAGTGGGGCGGCGCCGGCGAAGAAGAAGCTTTCGTATATGGAGGCTCGGGAGTACGAGACGATAGAGCAGCGGATTGCGGAGGCGGAAGCGGAGTTGGAGGCTTGCAAAGGGAAACTGCATGATCCGGCAGTGGTGGTGGATGGGCGGGCGTTGCAGGAGGCTTACGATGCGATGCGGAAGGCACAGGAGACTGTGGATGCGCTGTACCATCGGTGGTCTGAGTTAGAAGAGAAACGGGGGTGAATGGCATGGCCTGTACGAGGCGTTCGATGATGGCGTCCCTGGCGGGAGCAGTGGGTTCATTGCGCGGGGCGGATGAGCCGCGGCCGAACTTCGTGATCCTGCTGGTGGACGATATGGGGTGGGAGCAGGTGGGCTTCACGGGCGGGGAGGAGGTGCCGACGCCCCATATCGACCGCATTGCGCGGGAGGGGACGCAACTGACGCAGTTCTACGTACAGCCTGTCTGTACGCCCACTCGCGGGGCGTTGCTGACGGGGCGGTATTCGTGGAAGAACGGGACGGAGAGACGTCCGTCGACGGCGTCGCGGCAGGGGATGTTGCAAGATGAGCGGACGCTGGCGGAGGCATTGCGCGATGCGGGGTATGCGACATGGATGGTGGGGAAGTGGCATCTGGGAGAGTGGCAGACGGCACATCTGCCGCGGTCGCGCGGGTTCCAGCATCATTACGGGTTCTATGGGGCGTTGATTGATTCGTTCACGCATACGCGGGAAGGGATTTTGGATTGGCACCGCAATGGGGAACCAGTGGTGGAGGAAGGATATTCGACGTTTCTGCTGGCGGAGGAGGCGAGCCGGCTGATCCGGAATCATGACGGGAGGCGGCCGTTCTTTCTGTACGTGCCGTTTAATGCGGTGCATGGTCCGCATCAGGCTCCGGCGGAGTACATGAAGAAGTATGAGCATTTGGGAAGAGAGGGACCGCAGCGGGCGCAGTTGCATTGCCTGGACATTGCGGTGGGCCAGGTGATGCAGGCGCTGCGGGACAAGGGCATCGACGGGAATACGTTAGTGTGGTTCACGAACGACAATGGGGGGACACGCTTAACGAGCAACGGGCCATACCGGGGTGGCAAAAGTGCGTATCACGAGGGTGGGGTATTGACTCCGGCGGCGGTACGCTGGCCGGGGAAGGTGCCGGCGGGGCGGAAGGCATCGGGGCTGATACATGTGACGGATATTTTTCCGACGTTGTGCGCGCTGGCGGGGGCGGATACGCGCAAAGGGCTGCCGCTCGATGGAGTGGATGTGTGGCCGGCGATTGTGGGCGGGAGGGCGTCGGCGCGCAAGGAGATTGTGCATTCGCTGCAAGTGTTGCGGATGGGGGATTGGAAGTTGATTGAACAGGGGGCCACTTATTACAACTGGCCGGAGCAGCCGCTACAGTTGTACAACCTGGCGAAGGATCCTTACGAGAAGAACAATGTGGCGGCGGCAGAGCCGGCGGTGGTGGCAAAGATGCGGGAGCGGCTGCGGTATCAGAAGCAGTTCGCACGCGCGGAGGAGCCGCCGGAGCGCATTCCGGATTTTCCGCCGGCGGTGTATGGGGAGGAAGAGAATCGGAAGTACGGGGCGGAGATACGGGTGAAATTGCGTGGGATCGCGGAGCAGGACGCGAAACTGGACAGGAAGAAGAAGCGGCGACGGAATTAAAGGATCTGTGACAGAAGCTGGCGGGCGGGCGGGCTGAAACCAACACCTGCACCCAGGACCGAGGGCGCCGAGGTCCCTACCCAGCCCTGGGATAGCCGAGCCTTCAAGCAACAACTGCTCCGCCGCGTCCGCGCTCAGAGCGGCGCCAAGGGCTTGCGCAATGGCTGCGCCACTAAAACCGTCCGCGGCGATTGCGGCGAGGCCCGCATTCAAACTCGCCGCAGTTCGAGACGGTAGCGTCGATCCCAAAATCGTCCCCAAGCGGGAGCGTTCGGTTGGATTTCCCCGCCACCGAGCAACTTCAGCAGCAAGTCGTAGAGTGGCAGAGCCGCCCACTGGAGCGCCTTTACCCGGCCGTTTCCGTCGATGGTTTACGCGTCGCCGTGCGGACGGCTTGCGGCGTCATCCAAAATCGCGTTCACGTCGTGCCCGGCGTTTCCATCTCCGGCCGGCAAGGAAGTGCTGGGCCTGTGGATTGAAGAAACCGAAGGCGCGTGTTTTTGGCTCAAGATCTCCGCGATCTGAAAGCGCGCGGCTTGCTCGATGTCATCATCCTCCGCGGCGATGGCCTCACGGGCC
>CAYOBO010000087.1:0-4871 GCA_964402295.1 uncultured Candidatus Solibacter sp.
CGCCTGCGGCGAGGGCCTGGAGGACCGTGATTTGAGCAGGGGTAAAGGGTTTCATGCCTGGTTTCACTATAATTCTTTTTACTTTTATTTTCAGAATCTCGCAACCATCCTTTTCCTGAAATATACACTTTTAGGCCCGAGCCGGACGAAAGAAATATTTTCGAAAGACGTGACCCGAATGGATTGACCCACTTTTTTTCGCGCCGATGAGCTACTTCGGCGGATTTTTACGCCACTTCTACGTAAGCAGTGCAAGAGAGACCGGATAGATCGGGAGAAGAGCCATGACAGCGCTCCGCAGTGTGTTTGCGTTCCTCGGACTGGCAGCGGCTGGAGCGGGATCCGGCGCCGGGCAGACCAAAATGGACGTGGAGTTAGCGGCGAGAAGGCACGGAGCGGACCGTGTTGCGGCGGTCCTTCTCCTGCGCGAGCAACCACAGCGAGAAATCATGGAGAAGACCGAGGCCGCGGCGCGCTTGCACCTGGAGTTAGCCGAGGGCAAGTGGAGGGAAGCGAGCCAATGGGCGGTGGCTCCGCCGGCAGAAGTGGAGAAGGCACGGGCGTTGCTGGACGAAACGATCGTGAAAACGCGAAGATCGGCTTTTTCGGAAATTCGAGCGCGGATCCGGGCTTCGCAGGAGTCGGTGCGGGCGAGGCTGGAGACGTTGGGAGCGACGGAGATACGGGAGTATACTTTCCTGAATCTCTTCACGGCACACATACCGGGGAGTAGCCTGGAGGGCGTAGCGGCGCACCCCGATGTGGCCTGGATCTCGGCCCTGCCGGACGTACAGGCCACGCTGGACGTCAGCGTGCCGGGTTTGGGCGTAGCGGCATTTTGGAACCGTGGCGGCACGGGCGGAGGGGAGACGGCGGCGGTGGTGGATAGCGGTATCCGGAGCATCCATCCGGCGTTTTCGGGCGTGAAGATTACGCAGAAGGTATTCTCGGAAGCATATCGGCGATCCGCGTGCTTTGACGATGTAGCGGATACGGCAGAGGACAGAAACGGCCATGGAACGCATGTGGCGGGCATCGTGGCCTCGGGCGGGACGCCGGAATTCTCCAACCTGGAGGGGGTGGCCAAGGGGCTGGGGAACCTGGTGGTGCTGAAGGCACTGTTCCAGGCGAAATTAATCCCGGGGCAGTGTGGTGGAAGCGCGGAGGGAAATGGTGCGGATATTCTGGCAGCAATTGACTGGGCGGTGGCAAACACGCCGGCGCGCATCTTCAACTTCAGCTTTGGTGCGCCGACGAGCACCGATGACAGCGTTATCGCGCAACTGTTCGATCAAGTAGTGGAGACGTATCGGTTGGTGTTGTCCGTATCCGCCGGGAACGAAGGGCCGAGGGCGGGGAGTGTAGGGGCGCCGGGCAATGCGCATAACGTAATCTCGGTGGCGAATTATGACGATCGAAACACGATCGACCGCAGCGACGATGTCGTGGCAGAGGGATCGAGCCGCGGCCCCACATTGGGAGGGAGGGCGAAGCCGGACCTGGCAGCGCCTGGGACACGAATCCGGTCGACGGCACACAATTCGAGCGGGTTTGTGGAGTTGTCGGGGACGAGCATGGCCGCGCCGCATGTAACCGGGGCGGCTGCGCTGTTGTTTCAGGCAGGGCTGACGCAACCACTGGCAGTGAAGGCGCTGCTGATCAATTCCGCGGAGGGAGCGGGATGGCGGGCCGATTGGGGGTGGGGCGCTCTGCAATTGGCCCGTGCACAGCAGGGGGTTGCCAATGTGCGGACGGGCCGTATCGCGGCAGGGACGGCGAAGTTCTACCGGGGGCGCATCAGTTCGGATTTCAAGGCAACGCTCGTGTGGAACCGGCACATAGAGGTGACGCAGCAGGCGTTGACTTCCACGCTGAATAACCTGGACCTGGAGTTGTTCGACCGGACGAGCGGATCGTCACTGAGCCGGTCCGATTCCACAGTGAACAACGTGGAACAGGTGCGGACGGCGTTGCGGGTGGAAGGATTAGTAAAGGTAGTTGGGAAGGGGGCGCAACTGCGAGGGGGTGTAACGGAGGAGCCCTATGCCCTGGCCATTTCGGAGGGGTTCACGGAAGTGAATGGGCCGGTGCTGTCAGCCGCCTGTAGCGCGCCGGCATCGGTCAATCCAGGGGGGACGTTCGCCATCACATGCCAGGTGCGGAACAGCGGCGGATTGGATGCCATGGCCAGCTCGGCTGTGTTGGCGCTTCCGGCGGCGTTCCGGACGGTGGCACCGGTGAACATCGGGACCATAGGAGTTGGGGGAAGCGCGCCCGTGTTGTTCACGTTGACGGCGCCGGCAGGGGCGGGCGTTTACGAAGTGACGGTGAACGTGACATCGAACACGTTCGGCGAGACGTTTCGGACGTCTTCGCGGGTGAATGTGCCGGTGGCCGTGACCAGCCTACCGGCGGTGACGTTGACTCCGGCGTCGCTGGAATTCCGCTATCGGTCGGGAGGAGCGCTGCCAGCAGCGCAGACAGTGGAGATGCGCACGAATGGAATTGGGATCAGCTACACGGCGGAAGCATCGAGCAGCGGGAACTGGCTGAGTGTAAGCCCGACTGTGGGAGCGCTGCCGGGGACGTTGCGCGCGGCGGTGAACCCACAAAGCCTCAGCCCAGGGACACACTCGGGGACGATTACGGTACGAGCGCAAGGGGCGGCGAACACGCCTTTGACGATACCGGTGACGATGCAGGTGGAAACGCCATCGGAGGCGCGGCTGGCGGAGCACATGACCACGAAGAGCGTTCCGGAAGGATGCGCGACGCCGATATCGGCGAGCACGATACTGCCGACGGATGCGCGGGTGTTTGTGTGGTTCCGGATGGTGGGAGCGGCACGTGGCGACCGGGCGAATGTGGAGTGGGTTGCTCCCGATGGAGTGGTGCAACAAACCGGAGCATGGCAGCCACTGGAGTCGGCGGGGAACTACTGCTTCTACGGTTCACTGTCGATTTCCGGTTCGTCCGCGGCGACGAAGACCGGCACATGGCGGGTGGTGGTGACGTGGAATGGGGGGCGCCTGTTTACGCTGGAGTTTGTGGTGGGGACACCGGTGACGGTGCGGAAGAGTGTGCTGGCGAAGGAAGTCAACGTGGAAGAGGTGTGCGCGGAACCGGCGGGGCAGGAGCGATTCTTCACTACCGACAAACAAATCTACCTATGGTTCATCCTGGACCGGACGAAGGGGGGAGAGGTTGTGCGGTATGAGTTTGAGAGTCCGGGGGCAACGGTGGCGCTGAGCGGGCAATGGAGCCCGCTGTCTTCCGCGGGCAGTTGGTGTTTCCGTACGAATCCGTTACGGGTAGCGGACACGGCGGTGGCGCGGCAGCCGGGGACCTGGAAGGCAAAAGTGTTTCTGGACGGGGACCTGGTGTTGTCATTTCCGTTTGAGTTGGTGAAAGGATTCACGCTGGAAAGCGTGACGACGGCGAAGTCTGTGTCGGAAAGCGGGTGCACGGAACCGGATCCGCATGGGGGCTTCTACCGTGGGGACGCGCGTGCGTATGTATGGTTCCAGGTATCGAATCCGGCAGAAGGCGACGAACCGATGACGGAGTGGATCACGCCTGCGGGGGAAACGTATACAAGAATCGGCTGGGATCCCGTGCCGAGTTCCGGGGGATCGCGGTGCTACTGGGCGTGGATCGACATTGCGGAGAGCACGCCGGCAACGATGCTGGGAGAGTGGAAGGTGATTGTGAAATGGAACGGGGAGGAATTGACGTCGCTGACATTCCACATTTTATCGGTGGAGATCATGAACCGAATGACCACGGCGAAGATCCCGGAGGGCACAGGTTGTCCGGTGCCGACACCGACGAGCCAATTCGCGGCGGCTGACGAGTCGGTCACGCTTTGGTTCTTAATCCGGCAGGCGAGCGCGGGCGACGCGCCGCGGGTGGAGTGGTTTGGACCGAACGGACAGGTGGCGTTCCGGTCGAGTTGGACTCCGCTGCCGAGAGATGGGAACTTCTGCTTCACGTCGACTCTGCGGATTGCCGGAAACACGCTGGCCAATCAACCTGGAGAATGGGTAGCGCGGGTGTTCTGGAACGATGCGTTTCTGTTCAACCAGAGATTCACGATCGTCACGCAGCGAGGAGGAAGCGGCGGCGGTACAGTGACCACAAAGGAGGAGGCAGCGACGGGGGCGGAGGTAGGAGTGGAGGATGCGGGAGTGATCGAGGGAGGCGTTGCGGCGGCGCCGCCGCGTGGAAATGGGCGAGGGACAGCGGAGTGGAAGGGGGTTCAGCATGGGCGTGAGTGAAGCGTGCGGGCGGAGCTTTAGGGATGCGCTGGATTTCCACGAAAAACTGGAGTGAAATGTTGGCATGCCCGGGGGAAGTGAAGTCCGTCAAGTTTTCGAGGCGCAGGCCCTGGCCAAGAACTGGGATTCAGCCGTGCCCCACTGCAATGGCCTGAACATGTACGAGATGCTGCGTGGGATGGCCTCGATCCCGGCATCGATATTGGAGGAGATGCTGGGGAAGTTGGACAACTATGCGTGCCACCGTGCGCGGATCCGCTGGGCAGCAGATGTCGTGCTGAACCGGAGAATGCCGGCGGGGACTCCGCCGGTTCCGCCGGATCAGGTGCAGGAGGCGCGCAGCTTTCTGGCGAGTCCGCCGGGCTGGGATGCGTTGCACAAATACAAGCATCCCGGGAACCAAAAAGTGCGATTGTCGGCCTTCTGGGCGAGCACTGTATCGACCGATCCTTCGACCCGCTATTTCGAAGTTGCGGAGAAGATGCTGAAGGAGCATGGATTGGGGCTGGACATCGCGCCGGGACGAGTCAAGATGGCGTCCAATACGCTGGCGTATGGGGAACAGATCTACCTGGAATCGCAGGCGGATGATTT
>CAYOBO010000087.1:4971-14060 GCA_964402295.1 uncultured Candidatus Solibacter sp.
CTGATCAACACCAATCATATGTCGGCGGACGGAGTCACATTGCTGCATGAGATCGGGCACGCCGCGGATTGCGGACACATAGCGGCTTCGTCGGGGGATGTGGTGCAGAACTTCATGAGTTACGGGGGCAACCGAACAGACATGCTGCGCGATCAGGTAATCAAGATCTCGAAGTCCTTCTTCGCGAAGTGACGGCGGTGCGGCGGCGGAAATGGCGGTCTGGGCGGAGATGGCGGCCTGGTAGCTTACGGAACCCAGATGACGTAGACGGCGTAGCAGAGCACGGCGCCGATGGCGGCGGCGTAGAGGCCGGAGGCTCGTTTCTTCGAGAGGAAGAAGATGAGGATGAGGCCGCTCAAGGAGACCAGGCACATGAGGGCGGCGGAGATGTCGATGATGGCCGACCACGATTTGCCGGTGTCGCGGCCTTTGTGGAGATCGTTGATGACGGCGACCCAGCCCATGCGGGTTTCGGTGAGTTCGTATTTGCCGGTGGCGCGGTCGATGAAGGCATCGGCGGTGTAGCCGGGGCCCTTGAAGGAGATGGAATGCTGGGCGTCGTCGGTGCGGAAATCCGAGAGCGCGCCTCGGATGCCGTGGGTGTTGCGGAGGTGCTCGACCATCTGCAACTGGGACCCGGTGGGCATGGAGCCGCGGAATTGGGTGGTTTTTTGCCAGTCGCCGAACCAGTCCGGGTGATTGAGGGTGATGCCGGTGGCGGCGAAGAAGAAGAGGATGGCGAAGCTGGCCATGGAGAGATAGATATGGAGCCAGCGCGACCAGGCGGCCAGACGGCGGCGCCAGGCGGGCGTGCGGGGCGAGTCGAGGCGAAGCTCAACGCGCGGATTTTCTGTAGTCAAGGGAAGCGGATGCGATTTCGACATTGCCGGTGAGTTGTACCTGTTTGGGTTTGCCCGTGAATTCCATTTCGTGGCGGATGAGCTGATAGGTGCCGTGTTCACGGGCAGCCTCCAGAAATACGGTGTACGTGCCGGGCTTGACGTACTTGCCCTGGTTGTCCTTGCCGTCCCATTTGACGGAGTATTTGCCGGGAGGTCGGGTGGCGCTGGAGACGGAAGCGGCGATGTCGGTGCCTTCGGCGAGCGAGCGCATGCGGTCGCCGCGGGACCAGGCGCGGAGATCGGGGAGCCAGCGGGGCTTGTCGAACCAGAGGGCGATGGTTCGGACGGGGAAGCGGTCTTTGTCCTCGATCCAGATGGCGAGGAAGGGACGGCGGTAACGCTGGCCCTCGATGCGGGCGAGTTCGAACTGGATACTGAGTTCCATGGACGCATCCCAAGAAGCGGGGGAGCTTTGGGCGGCGGCGGGAGGGGCCATGGCGAGGGCAAGGCGGTTCCATCCGGCACTGGCGATTTGCGAGCCGTCGCGGCGGACGAGCAAATATTCGACGCCGGGCTTGCGGGCGGCGAGGGATGCGCTTTCGGCCGGTGAGAGGACGGAGAAGGCGGTGGCGAGTGCTCCGGCATCGATGGCGGATGGGGCCACGACCGTGGAACTGAGGATGTGATCGACGGGGCGGCCGGTGCGCGGATCTACGATGTGGGAGTAGTGCCGGCCGGCGATTTCGACGCCGCGGCGGTAATTGCCGCTGGTGGCGACGGCGAGGTTAGAGACTTCGAGGACGGCGAGAGGCGCGGCGTTTTCCTCATCGGCGCGGGGATCGGCGATGGCGACGCGTTCGTCCCAGTGGCCGCGCACGACGAGATCGCCGCCAATGTTGACGATGGCGGCGGAGACGCCGGACGCAAGGGCGGCCTGGGCGGCGCGTTCGACGACGTAGCTCTTGGCGAAGGAGTGAAGGGCGAGGGGAGCGTTCGTCAGGCGCGTGGCGGAGCGTGTGCCGTGGTCCAGAGACCAATGGGGGCGGGCGGCGAGGGATACGGCCTGGTGGAGTTCGCCGCTGGTGGGAAGGCGACGCAGGGACGCGGCTTCGTGCCAGACACGGTTGATCGTTTCAGCGGCGGGGTTCAAAGCGCCGTGGGTTCGCGCCCGCCAGCGATCGAATTGGTGGAGGATGTCGAACAGGTCGGGCGGCAGCACGGTGGGGCGGCTGCCGGCGCGAAGCCAGCGGCGGAACTCGCTTTGCGGATGGAACGCGCTGAGTACAAGGTTGAGGCGTTCGATCTCGGCGAGGGAGGCGGCTTCGGCGCGGGCGGCGGCGGCGGGGGAAGCGGCGAGGAACTTCAGTTCGAGGGAAGTGCCGAGGACATTCTCATGGGCGAAGGAGAAGAGCCGCGGCTCCCGGGAAAGGGAAACCGCGGCTTTGGCTGCTGCCGTGAGCAAGGGCGCCGTGCCCAGCAGGTGTAGGAAACGTTTTCGATGCATGTTGTTTTACTCTGGCCGGCGGGCGCGTCCACCGGGACCGCCGAAGTTGGGGCGAACCTCTTCTTCGGTGAGCTTGCCGTCCTTGTTGGCGTCGAGTTTGGCAAGAGAAGAGGAGGCGGCGGAGATTTCGGCGGCGGAGATGGCGCCATCCTGATCGGAGTCGAGTGCGGAGAAGACGCGATCCATGCGCATCATGCCGGGTCCGCCGGGGCCACGGCCGCCGGGTGCGCCGGAGCCGCCGGGTCCGCGCATGGCGGAAACGGATTTGGTCAATTCGTCTTTGGTGAGCTTGCCGTCGTTGTCGGTATCGGCGCGGGCGATCATTCCCTGCATGCGTTCGGGGAGTTCGTCCTTGGTGAGGACACCGTCGGAGTTCTTGTCGAATTCCATGAGGGATTTCACCATTTCTTCGGGGTCACGGCCGGCGGGTGCGGGGCCACCGGGGCCGCCAGGGCCACCACGCCCGCCCATGCGGGGGCGCATTTCCTCGGCGGAGATTTTGCCGTCGTTGTCTTTATCCAGGCTCTTCAGCGCGGCGGCGGCGTTGGCGAGTTCCGCGGCGGAAACCGTGCCGTCCTGATCGGCATCGAGGGCCGCGAGGGCGGGATTCATGCGCATAAAGCCTCCCGGGGGGCCGAAGTCTCCACGGCGGCCGCGGTCCTGGCCGAACATCGCGGTTGCGGCCACCAGGCTGAAGGTCAAGAGTGTTTTGTTCATGTCCACCTCACATGGAAGGACGGCGGTAGGGGTGGAAAGGTATGAGGAACGGGTTAACGCTTAACAATCCTTTACAAAAGGAACTTATCGGAAGATTTCAGCGGGAGTCGCTCTGGAGCTTTCTACCGAGGACGACGGGCATGTCAACGTCGTCCCAGATGTGGGAGAAGAGATCTTTGTTCATGGATTCGTAGGCGTTGTTGAGGAGGGCGATGCAGTAAGCGGCATGCGTAATGGTGGTTTTCTGGGAGTTGTAGCCACGGGCGGGGTCGACGATGCCATCGATGAGCATGTTGGGCTGGAAGCCAATCTTGACGGCGGTTTGAAAGGCGATGATCCAGTCGTGGGTGGCGTTGTCGAAGGTGCCGCTGATGCGCAATTGGGAGGATGGGGGCTTGAGGTTGCCGAGGAGGAGGTTGGGGTGTTTGCGGATGTTGTTGAGGAAGAACTGGACAAGTGCGACATCGTCGCTGAGGTTGGATTTGTTGCGGCCAACGGGCTGGTCGAGGTTGTAGAAGGGACGTACTCGAAACGCCATGGGTGTCATGATAACGAAAATCGCGCTGGGTTGCTAACATTGCGGGCGCGGCTTGCGTTGGAAGGGTTGCAGGAAAACAAAAGCAAGGAGAGCGGCGATGGGCGAAAAAGGAATGATTGCGGTGGTGATGGTATCGCTGTTTACGGCAGTGGCCTATGTCATCCGGAACGTGGTGATGGCGATCCAACGCAGCAAGCGGGACCGGTATATGGCGGAGGTTTCGGCGAAACTGGTGGACAAGCTGGGAACCGGACCGGACGTGATGTCGTTTGTGGAGAGTGAGGCTTACAAAAGCTTGCTGGGACAGGAAGTGACAGTGAAAGCGCCGTTTGCGACGCGGGTGCTCGATTCGCTCCAGGCGGGGCTGGTGTTGCTCTTTGGGGGCATGGGGTTGATGGCGGCGGGGAACTTCGGCGGCGATGCGGAGTTTCAGACGTTCCTGAGGGCGTGCGGAGCGATTGTGATCGCAGTGGGGCTGGGCATGGCGCTATCGGCAGGATGGAGCTACATTCTGCTGAAGAAATGGGGGCTGATGAACGGAAACGCGCAGTGAGCACACCGAGACTATCGCTGAGCGCGGAGGCGTTTCAGGACTTCCACGCGCAGACGGCGCGTCCGCTGAAGTCGTACCTGCTGCGGCTGACGCGGAACGCAGCGATTGCGGATGAAGTGCTTCAGGAGTCGTATTACAAATTCCTGCGGGCGGAGCTGCCGGAAATGGGGGAGCGGGAGCGGAAGAATTACCTGTTCCGGATCGCGACGAATCTGGTTCGGGATTTGTACCGGGGGAAGGCGGAAGGAACACTTCCGCTCAAGGAGGCGGCGCGGGCGTCGGGGGAATCGATGGCGGAGCAGGCTCCGGTGAAGGCGGATGTAGGCAAGGTGCTCGATACGCTGAAGCCGAGAGAGCGGGAACTGGTGTGGCTGGCGTATGTGGAGGGATCGAGCCACCGGGAGATAGCCGAGATCATGGGGTTGCGCGAGGTGAGCATCCGGCCGATGCTGTTCCGGGTGCGGCAGAAGGTGGCGGAATTGTTGAAGTCGCTGGGCTACCGCGAAAGGATGGTGGTGTAAATGGAGACGTGCGCAAGGGAAGGGATGGTGGCGCGGGCGGCGCAGAGCGGCGCGCTCCCTGAGGAACTGGCGGCGCATGCGGCGGAGTGTCCGGTTTGCGCGGAGGCGCTGCTGGTGGCGTCGTTTTTGAAAGAGGATGCGGGGGAGATGGAAGTTCCCGCGGCGGGACTGGTGTACTGGCGGGCGGAGTTACGGGCGCGGCGGGAGCATGTAGAACGGGCGATGCGGCCGATGCAGGCGATGGAGATGGCGGCGACGGTGGTGTTGTGTTTGCTGGCGGTGGGGCTGGGGGTGATTTCGGGGTCAGTGGCGCTGCCGTTGATCGGGGGCGGGTTTGCGGCGTCGATGGGCGTGGCGGGGTGGGTGGTAAAGGCGCACTTGCTGGGGGATTCGCGACAACGGATGAGGCGCATGCGGTAGAATGCCCTCTTTGGCTATGAGCGAAGCGATCTACAAACCCAGTCAGGAATTTTCCTCCCGAGCGCATGTTCCCTCCATGGAGGCCTATCAGGCGCTTTACGACAAGGCCAAGGAGCATCCGGAGCAGTTCTGGGAAGAACTGGCGGAGAAGGAGCTGTTCTGGTTCGAGAAGTGGAACCATGTGTTTGAATGGAATCCGCCGTTCTGCAAGTGGTTCGTGGGGGCGAAGACGAATGCCTCCTACAACTGCATTGACCGGCATTTGAACGGGCCGCGGAAGAACAAGGTTGCGATTTTGTGGGAAGGCGAGCCGGGCGATCAGCGGATGATCACCTATCAGGAATTGCACCGGCTGGTGTCGCGCTTTGCGAGCGTGCTACAGTCGCGCGGGTACAAGGCTGGGGACCGGGCGATCATCTACATGCCGATGATTCCGGAGTTGCCGGTGGCGATGCTGGCGTGCGCGCGGCTGGGCGTGACGCATAGCGTGGTATTCGGCGGATTTTCGGCGGAAGCGCTGAAGGCGCGCATCCAGGATCTGGATGCGCAGCTGGTGATCACGGCGGACGGCGGATGGCGGCGCGGGCGGGAAGTGAAGCTGAAAGCGGCCGCCGATGAAGCGATGGCGGAGTGTCCGAATGTGAAGGATTGCGTGGTGGTGCGGCGCACGGGGTCGGAGATTGCGATGCAGATCGGGCGCGACCACTGGTGGCATGAACTGGATGCGAACGCATCGGAGGTGTGCCCGGCGACGCCGCTCGATTCCGAGCATCCGCTGTATGTGCTGTACACGTCGGGGACGACAGGCAAGCCGAAGGGGATTCTGCACACCACGGGCGGGTACCTGTTGCAGACGACGATGACGATGAAGTGGGTGTTCGATTTGAAGGAAGAGGACACGTACTGGTGTTCGGCGGATATCGGGTGGGTGACGGGGCATTCCTATATCGTGTACGGGCCGCTGTCGGCGGGGGCGACGACGGTGATGTACGAGGGGGCACCGGATTTTCCGGATTTCGGGCGTTTCTGGCGGATTATTGAGAAGTATAAAGTGAACATTTTTTATACTTCGCCGACGGCGATCCGGGCGTTGCTGCGGCAGGGCGAGCACTGGCCGAACCGGCACGATTTGTCGAGTTTGCGGCTGTTGGGGAGCGTGGGCGAACCGATCAATCCGGCGGCGTGGGAATGGTATTACCGGGTGATCGGGAAGGGGCGGTGCCCGATTGTGGATACGTGGTGGCAGACGGAGACGGGATCGATTCTGATTGCGCCGATGCCTGGGGCGACGCCGTTGAAGCCGGGGTCGGGGACGAAGCCGATGCCGGGGATATTGCCGGAGATCATCGATTTGAATGGGGATCCGGTGGCCGACGGGCGGGAAGGATTTCTGATCATGCGGCGGCCGTGGCCGAGCATGCTGCGGACGATCTGGGGGGATCCGGAGCGGTATAAGGAACAATATTGGGGGCGCGTGCCGGGCGTGTATTTCACGGGGGATGCGGCGCGCCGCGACGCAGACGGCTACTACTGGATTTTGGGCCGCGTCGACGATGTCATGAATGTCAGCGGACACCGTTTGTCGACGATGGAGATCGAATCGGCGCTGGTGCGGCATCCGGCGGTGGCGGAAGCGGCGGTGGTAGGCAAACCGCACGAAGTGACGGGGCAGGCAGTATGCTGCTTTGTGACATTGAAGAAGGGGGATTTCGACCACGCGGCGCTGGGCAAGGAATTGCGGCAGTGGGTGGCGCATGAGATCGGGGCGTTTGCGCGGCCGGAGGAGATCCGGTTCACGGAAGCGCTGCCGAAGACGCGGAGCGGGAAGATCATGCGGCGGCTGCTGCGGGAAATTGTGACGAGCCACAGCGTATCCGGGGATGTGACGACGCTCGAGGATATGGGAGTGATTAACCGGCTGGCGACACAGCACGACGAGGATTAGCGAGGGCTTCGCCCCGATCCGATGGGGAAGCGGTGATAGGATTGTGAAAGTACAAAACTGCCATGAAGCTTCCAGTCCTATTCCTTGCTGTGTGCGCGATGCCGCTGGCGGCGCAACCCGATGACCGCGCAGCGGCGGAATGGGTGATTCGGGCTACGGGTCGGGTGCGGGTGGTGGGGAATCCGGCGGTGATTTCGCGGCTGGATCAACTGCCGGCGGGACCGCTGCGGCTGGAGGCGGTGGACCTGGTAGGGACCACGATTGAACCTTCGGAGTTTCCCAAGCTGGCCGGGTGCACGGAATTAAAAGAATTGCTGCTGCCGGGGCCGAGCTTCAATCCGGGCGCGGGGAGCCGGTTGGATGCCAATGAGGAATTTAAGCATCTGGCGGGATTGACGAAGCTCGAAAAGCTCCATTTCAGCCTGCATTTTCTGACGAATGTGAATGTGCAGGATAAGGGGCTGGAATTTCTGAAGACGCTGACGGGGTTGCGGGAGTTGCGGCTGACGCAATCGCGGGTGAAGGGGCTGAGCCTGGCGCCGTTTGCGAACCTGGAGAAGCTGGATGTGAGCTATTCGAGCTTCAATGACGAGGGGTTGGCGGCGATTGCGGGTTTGCGGCGGCTGAAGATTCTGTATGCGCGGGACACGCTGATTACGGACCGGGGCGTAGTGCATCTGGCGGGGCTGGCGGACCTGGAGGAACTGGATTTGTACGGCGCGAAACTGACCGATGCATCGGTGCGAGCGCTGTCCGGGGCGGCGAAGCTGCGGAGGTTGAACCTGCTGGGTTCACAGATCACGGATGAGGGGGTGGAAGTGCTGGCGAAACTGCCGGCGCTCGAGGAATTGGTGCTGTACCGTTCGCAGATTTCCAATACCGGGCTGGCGCAGTTGCAGGGATTGAAGAAATTGCGGCATTTGGATTTGCGCTATACGCGGGTTTCGCGCGGCGGGGTGGACGCCTTTCGCAAGGCTGTGCCCGAATGCCGGATCGATTTTCAGGATGCGACTCCGCAGTTGGGATCGGCGCAACTGCGGACGAGCAAGCCGGCGGGGACGACAGAGCAGGCGATCGCGGACTGGGTGCGCAAGATGGGCGGACGGGCGGAGTTTGCCGAGGGCGGATTGCGGGAAGTGGATCTATCGCGGACTCCGGTGACGGACGGGCAACTGGCGGCGCTGGCGGGGTTGGCGGGGTTGAAGAAACTGAGCCTGGAATCGACGGAGGCGGGGGATTTGGGGCTGGCTTCGTTGCGCGGGTTGCAGCGGCTGGAGCAGTTGAATTTGAGCCACACGCTGGTGTCGGACAAGGGGCTGGAGTCGCTGGCTGGGGCGAAGGAATTGCGGCGGCTGATTTTGAATAATACGCAGGTATTGGGGACGGGATTGCCGGTGCTGCCGCATCTGGAGGATCTGGATGTTTCCTCGACGGGGTTGGGCGATGCGGGGTTGGCGCGGGTGGCGGAGATGGGGTCACTCGTGTCGTTGCGGTTGGGGTATACGAACGTGAGCGACGATGGGCTGGCGGCGCTGGGGAAGTTGAGGAACCTGCGGTCGCTCGATTTGACGTCGATCGATTTGACGGATGCGGGGATGGCGCATTTGAAGGGGTTGACGGGGCTGGAGGAATTGAACATCAGCTACGGGCGGTTCACGGACAAGGGGCTGGTTGCGCTGGAGGGAATGACGCAGTTGCGGCGGCTGGAGATGGCAAAGACGCGGGCGAGCGATGCATCGGCGGAATTGCTGGCGAAGCTGACGGGGCTGCGGCGGCTGAATCTGGACTATACGGCGTTTTCGGATAAAGGGATTGCGGTGTTCGCGGCGGGGTTGCGGGATTTGGAGGAATTGCGGCTGGATACGGCAAATCTGAGCGATGTTGGGGTGGAGGCTTTGCAGGGGCTGGGGAGATTGAAGTATTTGAATGTGTATCACACGACGGTGAGCGAGAAAGGATATGAGGCGCTGCGGCAGGCGTTGCCGGGTTGCCGGATTGTGTATGATGCGGAATCTTCGTTACCGAACCGGCGCAAGAGCTAGCGCGGCG
>CAYOBO010000087.1:14160-30083 GCA_964402295.1 uncultured Candidatus Solibacter sp.
GGGGGCTACGGCGATCGATGCATTGCTGGAGCAGACGAATGCGATGGTGACCCGGGACGCGCAGGGGCGCGTGGTGGGAGTGAGCTTCCGGTCGTCGTGGATTACGGATGCGGATTTGAAGGCGATCGCTTCGTTGCCGTTGCTGCGGGTGCTCGATTTGTCGCATACGCGGATTACGGATATCGGCTTCCCTGCCCTGAAGGATGTGCCGTCGGTGGAGGATGTGAACCTCTATTACGCCGAGCAGATCGGAGATGGGGCGCTGGTGGTGATGAAGAACTGGCGGAAGTTGAAGCATTTGAATCTGCGGGGGACGAAGGTGACGGATCTGGGGGTGGCGCAACTGGCGGGGCATCCGTCGCTTGAGTCGATCGATGTGGGGTATTCGCTGTTTACGGATAACGGGTTTGAGGCGCTGACGCAGATACCGAATTTGAAGCGGATTGCGGCGGGGGGAAATAAGCTGACGGACGTGGGGCTGAACTTGTTGCGGCTGCTGCCGGGGTTGACGGCGCTCGATCTGGCGGGGGCGCAGCGGACGGATTCGGGGCTGTGGGCGGCGGCGATCACCGACCGCGGGTTGGAGACGATCGGGCAATTGAAGAATTTACGGGAATTGAATTTGCTGAATTCGAAGATTACGGATGCGGGGATGGGGCAATTGGCGGGATTGGGAGAATTGCGGGAATTGAACCTGGGGCAGACGGCGATTACGGCCCAGGGCGTGGCGTCGCTGGCGAAGTTGGGGAAGCTGGAATCGCTGGTGCTGTGGAAGTGCAAACGGATTGACGATGGAGCGATTGCGGCGCTGGGGACGATGCAATCGCTGCGGTGGTTGGATGTGGAAGAGACGGCAATCACGATGGAGGGGAAGGCGAAGCTGGCGGCGGCGCTGCCGGGGTGCCGGCTGCGGTGAGGAATCCTTTTGCGGATTCGCGCATCCAATGAGTCGTTATGACAACCACAGATTTCAAGACGGTGCGCGGGGTTTTTGAGCCGGGTTCGGAACACTGGGTGGGGGATGGATTTCCGGTGCGGAATCTGTTTCCGTCGAACGGGCTGGTGGCGCAGATGGATCCGTTTCTGATGTTGGATTATGCGGGTCCGGTGGAGTTTGCGGCGACGGAAGTGCCGAAGGGGGTTGGGGAGCATCCGCACCGCGGCTTCGAGACGGTGACGATTGCCTATCAGGGGGCGGTGGCCCATCGGGATTCGAGCGGGAGCACGGGGGTGATTTATCCGGGCGACGTGCAATGGATGACGGCGGCATCGGGGGTGGTACACGAGGAGATGCACGAGCGGGAGTTTGCGCGCCAGGGCGGCGTGTTCGAGATGGTGCAGTTGTGGGTGAATCTGCCGGCGGCGCATAAGATGTCGAAGCCGGGGTATCAGGCGATTCCGAGCGCACGGATTCCGGTGGTGACGTTCGGCGATGGAGCGCGGGCTCGGGTGATCGCCGGGGAGTTGGACGGCGTGCGCGGGGCGGCGCAAACATTTACGCCGGTGAATGTTTTTGACGTGCGGATGGCGGCGGGAGCATCGGGAGAGATGGCGTTGCCGGCCGGACACAATACTTCGGTGGTGTTGCTGCGCGGGGCGATTGCGGTGAACGGCACGGAAGTGGATGAGGAAGCGCGGCTGGTGCTGTTGAGCACGGAAGGTTCGGGGGTGCGGCTGGAGGCGCGGAAAGAATCGCTGGTGCTGGTTCTGACGGGCGCCCCAATCGATGAGCCGGTGGCAAGCTACGGGCCGTTTGTGATGAATACGCAGGCGGAGATCCTACAAGCGATCGATGACTACCGGGCGGGGCGGATGGGGCGGCTCTCGTAAGAATCACCGCGTTCCACCTTGCCGGGGCTTGGAGACGACAGGGTGGCCGTGGGTCCGTATCGATGGGCGGGCCTGGGGAGCAGGGCGTGGATGGCGGGGAGTGCTTTTTCGGCGGCTTCGATACCGGCATCGATGAGGCGGGCGACTTGGGAGAAATCGTCCCAGGCGACGCCGTTCACGTTGGGGGCGATGACGATGTCGGAATGGCTGCGCCAGTGGGCTTCGGTGCGGCGTTGCATGATCTGGAAGCAGCGATTGACGACGGAGAAGACGCTGGAAGGGTCGGGGGTGACCTGGGGAGGCGGCAGGGCGACGCTGACGGTGGGGATGATGCCGGCAGCGCGAAGGGGCTGAGCGGGGATCTCCATGCTGATGGCGCCATCGACGAGAAAGCGGCCGTTGTGGCGCACGGGCTCAAAGAGGCCGGGATAGGAGCAACTGGCGCGGATGGGTTGGAAGATTTGACCGTATTCGCGAAAGACGACGGGGTCGCCGGTGGCGAGGTCGGTGGCGACGATGGAGAGGGGGAGCTTCATATCCTCGAAGTTATGGATGGGGAGGACGCGGCGGAGGAAGTGCTCCATGCGGTGGCTGGCGGCGACACCGAGGCGGCTGATGCGCCAGCGGGCGACGTCCTTGAACTTCATGGAACGGGCGACGGCTTCGAGGTAATGGGAATCGGCGCCACCGGCGAAACCGGCGGCGACGATCGATCCGGCGCTGACGCCGGCGATCCAACGGATGGGGATGCGCTCGCGTTCGAAGACGCGGAGGACGCCGAGGTGAGCGATGCCACGGGAGAAGCCACCGCCGAGAGCGAGGCCGATGCCAACGGGCATTGCCGGATGCGCCGAGGCGTGGAGGCGATTCCAGAATGCGCCGGCGGCCTTGGACAAAGCGTCGAAGTTCATGAAGCCCCTCCGCAACTCCCACAGCAGGGGAGCGGAAATCCTCTACGATAAAGAAGACGCCTGCCGTAGAATCTGGGTTCAAAGAATATCGTTATGCTGCTTTCCGCACTTATCCTTTTCCTGATCCATGCCCTTGGGGGAGAGCTTCGGGCACAAGAGCACAGTGCGAGCGCGGGGGAGATTGCGCTGCGCTTGCGGAAGCTGGCGACGGTGGGTTCGGTGTTGCATATCGCGGCGCATCCGGACGATGAAAACACGTTGTTGCTGGCCTATTTCGCGCGTGAGCGGAATTTGCGGACAGGGTATCTGTCGCTGACGCGGGGCGAAGGGGGTCAGAACCTGATCGGGCCGGAACAGGGCAGCCTGTTGGGGCTGATCCGGACACAGGAATTGTTGGCGGCGCGGCGTGTGGATGGCGCCGAACAATATTTCTCGCGGGCGACAGACTTCGGGTTCTCGAAGACGCCGGAAGAGACGCTGGCGAAGTGGGGACGTGAGGCGGTGCTGGGGGATATTGTGTGGGTGATCCGGCGGTTCCGGCCGGACGTGATTTTTCTGCGTTTTTCGGGGACGCCGCGGGATGGGCACGGGCAGCATCAGGCATCGGCGCTGCTGGCAAAGGAGGCGTTCGCGGCGGCGGCGGATGCAACGCGGTTTCCGGAGCAATTGCGGCTGGTGAAGCCGCACCAGGCAAAGCGGCTGTTCTTCAATTTGTTCAACTTTACGCCGGAGATGGAGAAAGAGAACCGGGGGGCGGCGGGGACCGTGGAGATCGATGCGGGGGCGTATAATCCGCTGCTGGGGCTTTCCTATGGAGAGATTGAAGGGCGGAGCCGTTCGCAGCATGCAAGCCAGGGGATGGGATGGCCGGAGCGGCGGGGGAGCCGGTTGAATCATCTGCGGCTGGTGGCGGGCGAGGCGGTGGGGAAAGATGCGTTTGAGGGGATCGATTTGACGTGGAAACGAGTGGCGGGAGGGGAGCGGATTGCGGCGTTGCTCGAGGAGGCGCAGCAGCGGTTTGAAGCGGCGCATCCGGAGCGGATATTGCCGCAACTGGCGGCGGTGCGCCCGCTGGTGGCGGCGGTGCGGGATGAGGCGGCACAGGGGAAATTGCGGGAATTGGATGAGTTGATGGCGGCGTGCGCGGGGCTGTGGGTGGATGCTTCGGCGGCACGGTATGCGGCGACGGGCGGGACTTCCCTTCCCGTGGCGCTGGAGGTGGTGAAGCGGCTGCCGGCGGAGGTGACGCTGGTGGGGGCATCGATCGGCGGGCGGGCTTCGGCGGCGGCGGGGTGGAAGGACGTGGCGCTGCCGTTCAACGAGAGAGTGACGGAGACGGTGACGGTGGGGGTGCCGGAGGATGCTCCGGCGAGCCAGCCGTTCTGGCTGCGGGAGCCGATGGACGGAACTTTATATCATATTTCGAATCTGATGGACATTGGAAAGGCGGAAAATGAGGCGGAATATACAGTGGAATTCCGGTTCCGGACGGGCGGGACGGAGTTCGCGGTGAGGCGTCCGGTGCTGCGGCGGTATGTGGACAATGTGCGCGGCGAGCTGACGCGTCCGGTGGCGATTGTACCCGATGTGGCGGTGGAGTTTGGGGAATCGGCGCTGGTGTTTGGAGACGGCAAGGCGCGGGAGGTGGCGGTGACGGTGCGGGCAAACCGCGCGGGGGCATCGGGCGAAGTGCGGCTGGAGGCGGGATCGGGTTGGCGGATTGAGCCGGCGTCGCGGCCGTACCGTCTGGAGAAGGAGGGGGTGCAGACGTTGCTGCGGTTCACGGTGAGGCCGCCGGACACGGATAGCACGGCCGCCTTGCGGGCGGTGGCCGTGGATGGGGCGAAACGATATTCGCATGGCATGCGGGTGATTTCGTATCCGCACATTCCTCCGGTGACGGTGTTTCCGGAGGCGGTGGTGAAGCTGGTGCGTGCGGATATCAAAGTGCTGTCGCGGCGTGTGGGGTACGTGATGGGGGCTGGGGATCAAGTGCCGGAGGCGCTGCGGCAATTGGGGATCGACGTAACGATGCTGTCGGATGAAGACTTGGGGGCGCGGGATCTGGGGCAGTTCGATGCAGTCGTGCTGGGGGTGCGGGCGTACAATACGCGGCCGGCGTTGCGGGCGAACCGGCAAAGGCTGCTCGATTACATGTCGGGCGGCGGAACGCTGGTGGTGCAATACAACGTGGTGGAGGGTTTCGGACCGCGGGCGGGGTCGAATGCGCTGGAGGCGATCGGGCCGTATCCTTTGACGGTGGGGCGGGGGCGGGTGACGGTGGAGGATTCGCCGGTGCAGTTGAGCGATCACGCGCTGCTGCGGGAGCCGAATGCGATCAGGAAGAAGGATTTCGAGGGCTGGGTGCAGGAGCGGGGGTTGTATTTCGCGGAGAAATACGACGGGAAATATGAGTCGTTGTTTGCGACGCAGGATCCAGGGGAGGACTGGCAGCCGGGGGGCATGTTGACGGCGCGGTATGGGAAGGGGGCGTATGTGTTTACGGCGTATTCGTGGTTCCGGCAATTGCCGGCGGGGGTGCCGGGGGCGTACCGGATCTTCGCGAATTTGATCAGCGCCGGGAAGGTTGGCCAGCCGCGCGCCGACCAGTAGTCCGTTCGTACCGGAACTATTCCGGCGAAAAAATGAGCGGCTCAAGTGAGGCACTTCAGGGCGGTTCCGCGCGATGTCGGGTGTAATTCACCGCTCATGACAACGGAGGAATCTCTCTTGAAAAAGGTATTTGTGCTTGTGCTTGCCGCCTCGTTCACGCTACCGGCATTCGGCGGACTTCTAACGGTGGCGAACCACAGTTTCGAACTACCCAACATTGGCACGGTGGGCGGCGGGAGTGGCATTGTCGCCGACTGGACGGCAACGGCTGGATCGAGTTCGCTCACGCTACGGCCCAGCGCGGCGAATCTGTCGGGAGGTCCCGCGGATGGCCTTCAGGTTCTACAGATGACCAGTGGATCGCGTTTTCAGACGCTGAGCGACGTGTTGACGGCAAACATGGTGTATTCGCTGACGGTTGCCGTGGGGAACCGGAACGACGTGACGATGGCGTCGTACTTATTCACGCTGGAAGCGGGATCGACTGTGCTGGCCACAGCTTCGGGCCCGCCGAATGGAATTCCCGCCGATGGGGATTTCAACGATGTCACAATCACATACACGGCGCTGGCCGGCGATCCACTGTTAGGGCAGGCGTTGACGATTCGCCTGACGCACATTTCGGGGGCCAATGACGTTCACGCGCTGTACGACAACGTGCGCCTGGATGCATCGGCCCAGCAAACAGGGGATGTGCCGGAGCCGGGTTCGGTGATCCTGTGCGTGGCGGGGTTGGCGGCGTTTGGGCTCCGACGCCGGCGATAGGGGGGTGGAATGTTGAGATGGGAGGCTGCCGGTAGGATACTATTGGGGCGATGGCCTCCGAGCAGATGGATATTACGGATCTGCTGTTGCGGTGGAATGCCGGGGATACGCATGCACTGGAGCGGCTGACTCCGGTGGTGTACGAGGAGTTGCGCAAACTGGCGCGGGCGCTGCTGCAGCGCGAAAGGCGTGGACACACGCTCTCGGCCACCGAACTGGTCCATGAGGTTTATGTGAAGCTGGTGGATCAGAACAAGGTGGAGTGGGAGGGGCGGGCGCATTTTTTCGGGGCAGCAGCGAACATCATGCGGCGGGTACTGGTGGATCACGCGAAGCGGAAGTTCTCGCTAAAGCGCGGGGGCGCGGCGAAGAAGATCGCCATGGGCCATCACGATGCCTTCGAGGCAGCGCAAATCGCATCGGAGGAACTGCTGTCGCTCGATGCGGCGATCGAAGGGCTGTACGGGATGGATGCGCGAAAGGCGCAGGTGGTGGAGATGAAGTTTTTCGCGGGGATGACGAACAAGGAGATCGCCGTGGCGTTGCGGACCTCGGATGCGACGGTGGAACGGGACTGGAAGATGGCGCGGGCGTGGCTGATTCAGGCGATGAATGCGGGCGGCGAGACGCCGCAATCGAAACCGTGAACCGAGAGCGTTGGAAGAAGCTGGAGGGGATCTTCGAACGGGCGATTGCGCTTTCGGCGGAGCAACGCGAGGGATACATCCGTGAGGCGGCGGGAGAGGATGAGGAGTTGAGGCGGGAGGCGGCCGATCTGGTGGCGGCGCACGAAAGCGAGCACCGGCTTTTGGATGCGCCGCCGGTGAAGGAACTGCCGGAAGGAATGCGGATCGGGCCGTATGCGATTGAGCGGGTCATCGGGTCTGGGGGCATGGGGGTGGTGTATCTGGCGTCGCGGGCGGACGGGCAGTTTCAGAAGAAAGTGGCGATTAAACTGCTGACATCTGGTATCGCGGCGGGAGTCGACGACCGTCATATGAGTGTGGAGCGGGAGGCGCTGGCGCGCCTCAATCATCCGAATATCGCGCGGTTGCTCGATGCGGGCTGCAATGCCTACGGACAGCCGTATTTGGTGATGGAATATGTCGCGGGGCGGGCGTTGAATGAGTGGCGGGAGGAACGAAAGCCATCGCGAGACGAAGCTATCGAGGTGTGGCTGAAGGTAGCCGGCGCGGTTGCCGAAGCACACCGGAATCTGATTGTGCACCGTGACCTGAAGCCTGCGAACATTCTGATCGATGAAGGGGGTGAACCGCGGCTACTCGATTTTGGGGTGGCGAAGCTGCTGGGCGAGGGGCAGGCGGCGGCAACACGAACGCAGTACTATACGGCGAACTACGCGAGTCCGGAACAGCGCGGCGGCGGGGCGATCACGACCGGGAGCGATGTATACAGCCTGGGTGTGGTGCTGTTTGAGTTGCTGACGGGTGAGTTGCCGGGAGCGCGGAGAATGTTGGAGGGGGACTTGGGGGCGGTGGTGGGGATGGCTCTGCGGGAGGATCCGCGGCGGCGGTATGCGACGGTGGATCAGTTTGCCGAGGACGTACGGCGGTATCAGAAGGGGATGCCGGTATCGGCGCGGCCGGACTCGCTGGCTTATCGCGCGGGCAAGTTTCTGGGGCGCCACAAAGCGGCGGCGGCATTGGTGGCGTTTGGGCTTCTGGCTATTGTTTGGACCGCCGCGATCGCGGTAGGACAGGCACGGCGGGCGGAGCAAGTGACGGCGTACTTGGCGGGGATGCTGGGGGGAGCGGCCGCGGATCCGGAGAGTCTGGTGCGCGACCGCGGGGCAGCGGTGAAGTTGTCGGAGTTGGTGGAGCAATTGGACAAGAAGATCACGGCGAATCCACCGGCGCCGGAGGTGGAGTACGAACTGCGGCAGGTGATCGGGCTCGATTACTACCAGATGGCGCTGTACGCACAGGCGGAGCGGAATCTGGCGCGGAGCATTGCGCTGGCAGACGTATTGTATTCGGCGGGCGATGCACGGCGGAACAATCTGGATTTGATGCGTGGGGCGTTGGAACTGGCGATGGGACGGCTGGCAGCATCGGAGCGCATTTTACTTGCGTTGCGCGAGCGATGGAGGAATCCGCCGGCGCACTCGTTCGCGATGTTGAGTGCCAATCTGGGGACGGCGGAGTTACGGCTGGGCAAGCGGGAGAAGGCGGAAGCGACGTTCGACGAGGGAATCCGGGTGGCGGCGGCATCGCCGGGCGTCGACCTGTCGTTGCTGTTGAGCAATTCCTCACTGGTGTACATCGAACAGGGGCGATTTGACCGGGCGATCGAACGGCTGGAGAAGGCGGCGGCGTTGACTCGAGGGGCGACTGCGGAGCCGCGGGTGGCGCTGGGGTGGATATTGACGAACCTCAGCCTCATCTATTGGTGGATGGGGGAGAAGGAAGCAGCCTACCGCAATGGGGAAGAGGCGTTGCGGGTGTTCGAGGCAACGCTGGGGAAGGACCACCCGGCGACCATCCATCCGATAGTATCAATGGCGGCGACGAAGGCCTTGCGTGGAGATGAGGACGCGGAGGCGTTGATCCGCCGAGGGGTGGCGGCGCAGCGGGCGGCCCTGGCGGAGGGGCATTTTGAACTGGCCGTGGGGTGGACCTATCTTGGGTATGTGCTGATGCAGAAGGGCAAAGCCGGGGAAGCGGTGAAAGTGCTGCGGGATGCGCTGGAACTGCGGCGCAAGGCCTTTTCGCAACCGAACTGGAGGATTGCGGAAACGGAGGGGTATCTGGGCGAGGCGCTGGCTCGGGCGGGGCGAGTCGCGGAGGCGCGGCCGCTGCTGGAGGGGAGTGCGGCGACGTTCGCGGCGGTGTATGGAGCGGAGAATCCGCGGGCGCGGGAGGCGCGGGGGCGGATGGAGAAATGGGGCCGGTGAAGGGGCGGGTGCTACATGCTACGCTGAGGGTGAAAGCCACCGTGAGCAACGAATCTACACTCGGCCGCATGATTCAGGCGGTTCGCCGCCGTGCCCTCATGCAATTGATGCTGGAGCAAGGGAGCTTTGCGCTGGCACTGGCATTGGCAGGGGTGATTCTGCTTTTGCTGGCGGGCACGCAGTTGCTCGATTGGTACTGGCCGTTGCTGCTGCTGGTGGTGACGTTCGGGGTTGGGCTGTATCGCGTGCGCGGGCGGGTTCCGTCGGCGTATGAGGTGGCGCAACGGGTGGACAAGCGGCTGGGGTTGCGGGATACGATTTCGACGGCGGTGTATTTCGATGAGCAGGAGACGCCGGCATCGAAGGATTTGATTGCGGCGCAGCGGAAGGTGGCGGAATCGATGGCGCTGACGGCGGATCCGGTGGTGGCGGCTCCGCTGTCTGTTCCGCGGCAGGCGTATGCGTGCCTGGCATTGCTGGTGGTTTCGGGGACGCTGCTGGCGGTGCGCTACGGATTCCGCGGGTCGCTGGATCTGGAGCAACCGCTGTTCCGGATTCCGTTCGATACGTTGTCGTCGACACCGGAAGTGGTGGCGAAGGCGAAGGCGTATCCGAAGCAGAAATCGAAGGATTTCGAAGGGGAGGCGATTCCGAGCGACGGCACGGAACTATCGGATGCGGCGGAGAAGATGAAGCCGGAAGAGATTCAGATTCCGGGCGAGACGGTGGAGACGGATGAAACGGATGGTGCGCAAGCGCCGATGACGAAGGACGGCAAGGCGTCGGAGAAGGGCGGCGAAGAAGGCGGCGAGGCGGGCGAGAAAGGCGAAGGGGACAAGGCGGGCGACGACCGGGCGCAGCAGGATAGCGGATCGAACGCCAAGGGCCCGCAGAATGCGAAATCGCCGGGGCAGACAAAGAATCCGAATTCGGCGCAGCAGAATGCGGACAATTCGTCGCTGATGGAAAAGATGAAAGATGCGATGGCGAACCTGATGTCGCGGATGAAGATGAATCCGAAGTCGGGGGAGGAGTCGAAGAAATCGAGCGCATCGGATCAGGGCGCGGCGCAGTCGGCATCGGCGCAGCAGAAGGCGGGACAGAAGGGATCGCCGTCGCCGGGCAAGAAGGGCGACGGGCAATCGAAGAGCGATGAGGCGGGGGAGCAGGAAGGCGAAGGCGCGGCCAAGAGCATGAATGCGCAGGGCAAGATGTCGGATGCGGGCGGAGAGAAGCAGATGGCGCAGGAAGGCAAGAGTGGGGCCGGCAAGCAGGACGGGGAGAAGGATATCAAGCAGGCCGAACAGGCGGCGGCGATGGGGAAGATCAGCGAATTGCTGGGCAAGCGGGCGCAGAACATGACGGGGGAGATCATGGTGGAGGTGAGCAGCGGGCGGCAGCAGTTGAAGACGCAGTACACGCAGAAGAACGCGACGCACGGCGAAGCGGGTGGGGAGATCAGCCGCGATGAAGTGCCGGCGGCGTATCAGCAGTTCGTGCAGTCGTATTTCGAGGAAGTGCGCAAGGCTCCGGCGTCGAAGACTGGGTCGAAGTGAGGAACATGAGACGCCGCGATTTGCTGTTTCTGCCGGTCGTGCCGGCGGTTGGGGCGCTCCAGGCGGCGCGGCCGAACATCGTGATGTTCCTGGCCGACGATTTGTCGTTTCGGGATATCGAGCCGTACGGGGGCAAGCAGGTACCGACTCCGCATCTTGCGGTGCTGGCTAGGCAAGGGATTTGTTTCGATGCGATGTTCACGGCGACGGCGATGTGCGCGCCGCTGCGGCAACAATTGCTGACGGGAATGTTTCCGGTGCGGAACGGGGCGTATCCGAATCACAGCCGGGTGTATGACGGGGTGAAGGGGCTGCCGGTGTATTTCCGGGAGTTGGGGTACCGGGTGGGCCGAGTGGGGAAAAAACATTTTGGACCGGATGCGTCGTTTCCGTTTGAAGTGGTGGATGGAGAGGAGCCGCGGCCGGGGCAATTGGAGAAGATGGACAGGTTTGTGCAGCGCGATGGGAAGCAGCCGTTCTTCCTGTGGATTGCGTCGCATCAGCCGCACGCTCCGTTCGATCAGGGGAATGCGGCGGATTTTCCGGTGGAGAAAATCGAGGTACCGGCGCACTTGGTGGATACTCCGGCGACACGGACGGTGTTGGGGAAGTATTTCGCGGAGGTGGCGGTGCTGGACCGGCAAGTGGGAGCGGTGGTGGAGTTGCTGGACCGCGCCGGGTTGCGGGAGAACACGATCTTCGTGTTCTTGAGCGAGCACGGCTCGCAGATGCCGTTTTCCAAGTGGACGTGCTATGAGACGGGACTGCGGGCGGGGTGCATTATTCGGTGGCCGGGACGCGTGAAGGCGGGGACACGGAATCCGGCGCTGACGCAGTACGTGGACTTTTTGCCGACGCTGCTGGAGGCGGTGGGAGGACGTGTGCCGGAGGGGTTGGACGGAAAGAGCTTTCTGCCGGTGCTGCTGGGAAAAACAACAAAGCATGCGGATTATGTTTTTGGGGTGCAGACGACAAAGGGGATTATCAACGGGGGCGACGGGTATCCGGTGCGGTCGGTGCGGGACGGGCGGTACAAGTACATCCGGAATCTGACGCCGGAGCGGGAGTTCACGTGCGTGCTGACGCGGAAGGGGGACAATCCGGTACTGGAGAGCTGGGAGGAGACGGAGAAAGGGAAGGCTCGGGCGGCGCAGTTCCGGCGGCGTCCGGCGGAGGAGTTGTACGACTTGGAGGCGGATCCGTTCGAATTGCAGAACCTGGCCGGGGATGCGCGGCTGGCGGCGGTGCAGGCGCGGCTGTCGCGGCGGCTGGATGCATTCATGAAGCAGCAGGGGGATGAAGGATTGGCGACGGAGGACCGGGCGCTGGAGCGGCAGATGCGCGGGCGGGAGTGAGGCATGCGCGCGGAGTGTGGATGATAGTATGTAAGGACGATGCCTACTGGACCAGCCGCACGGATTACCGATAACGTCATGCACCCGCTGCCGCCGGTGCTGACTCCGGGACCGGGGAGTCCGAATACGCTGATCGGGTATCTGTTGGCATGGCGGGGCATCCCGGCCGCGGCCGCGGCGGGACTGCAAGCGGCCAAAGCAGCATCGGATATGGTACTGCAAGCCGCGCAGGCCGCGACGCTGGCGGCGGCGGGGACGCCGGGAGCTCCGGCGGCGAAGGCGGCGGAAGAAGCGGTCAAGGCGCAACAGGCGGCACAAATGTCGAGCATGATCACGAGCATGGCTGGGGGCGCGGATATCCACATGTGCACGACGCCGTTGCCGGCGCCGCCGCATGGTCCGGGGGTGGTGGTGGATGGATCGCCGACGGTGCTGATCAACAACCTGCCGGCGTGCCGGATGGGGGATACGATCATCGAGGCGATCGGGCCGCCGAATAAGATTGTGAAGGGGGAATTCACGGTCATTATCGGGCAAAGCGGCAGCGGAAGCGGAGGCAGCGGGAGCAGCGGCGCGGGAGGGCAGGCGAACGCCATGTTCAACGCGGCCCATTCGGGGGCGGCGTTCTGCGCGCCTTGAGAGAACGCATAAGGCGCCCGGTCCGGGCGCAGGCACAAGCGGGAAGATGAAGAAGCATCGCTATCTGCACACAGCCACGGGCCCGTACAGCGGGCGGAAGATCGCGTTGCGTCCGAACCAGGCGGTGACGATCGGGCGGAGCCATGAGGCGACGTATGGGATTTTCACGGACGGCCACATGTCGCGGATCCATGCGTCGGCGACGCTGACTTTGACGGGATGCCTGCTGCGGGATTTGCAGAGCACGAACGGCGTGTATGTGGAGGAGGAGCGGATCGAGAAGCAGGTGTTTCTGCAACCGGGGCAGCGGGTGCGGATCGGGGAGACGACGTTTGTGTTGAGCGAATCTCCGGTGGCCGTGGAGGAGATATTGCAAGCGCCGCCGCTCAGCGGGGCGCGAGGGGAGTTTTACGAGGCGCTGTGCAGCGGGCCTCTGTACGCGGTGCTGGATGCGGCGCAGAGCGACCGGATTGTGGCACTGCTGCAAGACAGCCATCTGCAATACCAATCGCTCTATGAAGGGCGGGCGGCGGAGGCATTGGGGAACATCGCGCCGTTTCTGGTGGCGATCCCGAAGCCGTGCGCGTTTCTGGCGACGGTGGTGGCGGAAGGGTGGGATCGAAACTGGGGAATTTTTCTGCATTGCGATTTGAGTTTTCCGTTGGTGCGGAAACATTTGCGGTATTTTCTGACGGTGGAAACGGAATCGGGCAAGCGGCTGCTGTTCCGCTATTACGATCCGCGGATCCTGGAAGTGTTTCTGCCGACGTGCGACCGGGAACAGGAAGAAGAACTATTCGGCCCCGTGGCAGCGTACCTGACGCAGACCGAGGGGGAGTGGCGCATCCACAGACGGCTGGAAGGAGGACAATCCGGAGAACGATCCGGAAGCCAGCATGTTTCGCATACGGAACCAGCAGATTCAGGCGCTTGGGCAAGTCCGTCAAAGGCTGAAACGCCGGCAGTTGATGAAGACCCTGACCGAACGCGGATTCACCGTTCAAGAGGAAACTCCTAGCGGGAAGATTCGCGTCACGGACAAGGCGGGCGGCTGGGCGGACATCCGCAACCCGTCGGAAGGAGTGATGACGGTCACTTCGTCGGAGGGGCGCGTCCACACGCTGACGTATGACGAGAAGGGGCGGCTGGCGGGGGTAACGGATCCGGCGGGGTATCCGGTTCGATTCGAGCATGACGCGAAAGACCGTTTGGTGGCGGTGCATCGCGGCGAGGCAAACACGCACCGTTTCCTGTTCGACGATGGGGGGCGGCTGAGTTCGATCCTGTTTCCGGACGGGGCGAGCACGCGGTACGCCTACGATGCGGCGGGGCGGCTGTTCGCGGTGGCGGACCGCAACCGGCGGATCACGAAGTACGAGTACACGGCGGCGGGGCAGATTGCGGGGATCACGGACTGGCAGGGGCAGCAGACGCGATTCGAGTATGGGAATGGGCCAATGCCGGCGGCGATTGTGCTGCCGACGGGGGACCGGATCGAGTACCAGATCGATGCGGAGACGGGGCGCGCGTCGCGGCGGATCAATGGCGTGGAGCAGGTTTCCTTCGAACGGCCGGAACCGTGCGTGTATGTGGTGCGGGCGGCCGATGGGACGGAGTGCAGGTTCCGGCTGGAAGGCGATCGGGTGGTGGAGGCAAGCAACGAGCACGGGACGATCCAGTTCGCCTACGACGAAGCGGGACGGCTGACGCGGGAGGAATGCAACGGCAAGGTAGTGGAGCTACAGCGCAACGGGATTGGGGCGTTGACGGCGATTGTGACTCCGGATGGGGACGAATTGAAGTTTGAGCGGGATGGCGAGGGGCGGCTGCGGCGGGTGGTGGATTGGGATGGGGCGGCGTACGGGTTCGAGTACGAGAAAAGCGGAGCGCTGGCGGCGATCCGGTATCCGAACGCGGCGGAGTTGCGGATGCAATCGACGCCGGTGGGGTTGCCGTCGGCACTTGCGGTCATGACGCCGCGATCGCCGCGGCCGGTGCTGGAGTGCCGGTGGGAGAACGATGAGCGCGGCCGGGTGACGTCGTTGTTCACGGGCGGGCAGGAGCACCATTACGTTTACGATCCGGAAGGACGGCTGATTGCGGAGCACGCAACGGGGGGAAGGCATTCGGAGCGGTACACGCTGGATGCATCGGGGAACCGGATCGAGGATGGCTCGGGCGCGTGTGCGGTGAACGGGATCAATCAGCTCACGGCGCGCGCGGGGAGCACGTATCTGTACGACCCGCGGGGCAACATGACGGTGGGACCGTGTCCGAAGGGGAACGCGCGGTATCACTTCAACGGACTGGACCGGATGGCGGCGGTGGAGACGGCGGAGGGAACCGTCCGGTACGACTACGATGCGATCGGGCGGCGGATCCGCAAGCACGCCGGCAAGCGCGTGACGCATTACACGTGGGCCGGAGATCAGTTGCTGAGCGAGGAGACGGTGGAGGGGGACAAGAAGACGCGGCGGGATTATTTGCCGCTGGCGGAGATCCGCGCGCCGCTGGCGATGCGGGAGGGGAAGGAGAAATACTTCTTTCATAACGGGCGGCGGGGGGAACCGCTGTGCGTGACGGATGGGCGCGCGGAGACGGTGTGGAGCGCGTGGTACACGGCGTTCGGCATTGCGCATGCGCAGGTGAACCAGATCCGGCAGCCGTGGCGGCTGGCCGGGCAATACCACGATGAGGAGACGGGGCTGTGCTACGTTCTGGCGCGGTATTACAATCCGGAGCTGGGGCGATTTTTGAGCCCCGATCCGCTGGGGTATGAAAGCGGGACGCTGAATTTCTATACGTACGGGGATGGGGATCCGGTCAACCGGATCGATCCGAGCGGGGAGATTGCGCCGCTGGTGGTGATCGGGATTATCGCGCTGGGGGCGGTGATCGGCGCGGCGATCGCGGGAGGGATTGAGGCATACAAGCAATCGAAGCAGAACCCGGGGCAGCCGCTCGATTGGGGGGCGATCGGGAAGGAGGCGGCGATCGGGGCGGCGGTGGGAGCGATTGGAGCGGCGGTGGGGATTGTGCTGGCGCCGGTGGAAGCCGCGGCGGCTGGGGCATTGGCGGTGTTGGGGGCGGGCGCGGCGACGGGAGGAATTGGGGCGGCGGTGGAGCATTGCGCGGAGATGGCGCTGCGCGGGCAGTCAATCAACGCGGCGGATCTGCTGACGGATGTGCTGATCGGGGCAGCGGTGGGAGCCGTGACGGCGGGAGTGGGTGGATTGCTGGCGCGGCGAGCGCGGCGGCTGGCGCAGGAAGCCGATGAGCTGAAGAAGCTGGAAGAGCTGAAGAAGCTGAAGGAGATCGAGGAAGCGAGGAAGCTGGAGGA
>CAYOBO010000088.1:0-12142 GCA_964402295.1 uncultured Candidatus Solibacter sp.
ATATCGCCGACGTCACACCACCCGAGGATCGCGCCAAGAACTTCGGTTTGATCGGCGCGGCGTTCGGTCTTGGATTTATCGTCGGACCCGCCGTGGGCGGATTCCTGGCCAACATCAGCGTCCATGCACCAGCCTATGGCGCCGGAATCCTGTGCCTGCTCACGGCGACGCTCGGCTATTTTGTGTTGCCGGAATCGCTGTCGCCCGAACTGCGCATGCAGAAACCGTTTCATTGGACCGAACTCAGCCCCGTGAAACCGCTCGTGGACTTACTCCGACGCAAGGAGTTGTTGCTCGTTCTCGCGGCGATCTTCGTGCTCAATTTCGCCTTTAGCGGACTACAGAGCAACTTCTCGCTCTTCACACTGGTGCGTTTCCAATATACTCCGCAGCAGAACGCCTGGATTTTCGCCTACATTGGTTTGCTGGCGGCATTTGTCCAGGGTGTGTTGGTGCGCCGGCTCAATCCCGTGCTGGGCGAGCAGAAGATCGCCACTCTCGGCATGGGAATGTTGATTGCCGGCTTTTTCGGGGTCGCCTTTGCCGGGAACACTTTCCATCTCATGGTGGCAATCGTCGGTGTTGCCGGAGTCGGGTTCGCCAGCACCGCCTACATGGCGATGCTCTCGCACAAGGTCAGCGCCCGTGAGCAAGGCTGGTTGTTGGGATCGACGCAATCCGTGCTCAGCCTCACCCGTGTCGCAGGTCCCATCTACGCCGGCGCCGTCTTCGATTCCATCGGTCCAGGATCGCCCTACTGGACCGGCGCCCTTATGCTTAGCGTCGCCCTGGTCCTCGGATGGATGGGCACTGCCCGGGATTGATGCGAAACCAGCAGTCGTTATAGCGGCGCATTGCCGCAAAATCCCGCACCGCCTGTTGTAAAATACCCTTACCGTGCCAGTAAACGCAATTCGTGTCTTTGCAATCGTTTCCACCTCGCTTTTGGCGGAAGATCTGCCTCGTCAAACGGCCGAAATCCTCGCCGCCAATTGCCTCAGTTGCCACGGCGCCGCGATGAAAATGGGTGACCTCGATCTGCGTTCCCGCGAATCCATGCTCAAAGGCGGCAAGCACGGCCCCGCCCTGGTGCCCAGCGATCCCGAAAAAAGCCGCCTGTTCCGGCACGCCGCCCACATGGAACAACCGGCCATGCCTCCGGGACGCAAATTGCAGGACTGGCAACTGACCGTCCTGCGCCGTTGGATCGGCACCGGCGCCCCACTGGACCAACCCATCGCCGACGCCACCGATGCCAAGAAAGCCATGGCAGCCATGGAAGAACGGCCCATCCTTGAAGAGGAGCGCCAGTTCTGGTCCTTCCGCCCCGTTGTCAGGCCGCAAACGCCCAACTTGAAGAACCCCTGGGTTGCCAATGATATCGATGCGTTTCTACTGCAATCCCTCATCAAGAAAAAACTCAAGCCGTCTCCCGAAGCCTCGAAACGCGTTCTCATCCGCCGCGCCTATCTGGATTTGATCGGCCTGCCTCCCACGCCCGCCGAAGTGGAAGCGTTCGTGAACGATTCGCGTCCCGATGCCTGGCCGCAACTTATCGAGAAGCTCCTTGCCTCGCCGCATTACGGAGAGCGCTGGGCACGCCACTGGCTCGATCTGGTCCGCTATGCCGATTCCGGAGGCTTCGAATACGACCGCGACCGTGCCGACGCCTGGCGCTATCGAGACTGGGTCGTCAAGGCATTCAACCAGGACCTCCCTTACGATCAATTCGTCAAGCTGCAAATCGCCGGCGACGAAATCGACCCCAAGTCTCATGACGCGCTGATCGCCACGGGCTTTCTGCGCCATGGGCCCGAACATAACGTGAAGTCCGAGTTCACGCGTATGGAAGAGCTCGACGACATCCTTTCCACCACCGGTAACGCATTTCTGGGAATGACCATCGGTTGCGCGCGTTGCCACAACCACAAATTCGATCCCATTCCCCAGAAGGATTACTACCGCATGCAGGCGGTGTTCTTCTCCACAAAGGCCAACGACGCGCCTCTGCTCGACGCCGATGCCCTCCGCCGGCATAAGGAAGCAGAGGCCAGGATCGAGGAAGAAGCTCGCCCCCTGAAGCGCGATCTCGAAGCTTTGTTGAAGCCTTATCGCGACAAGAAGATCGCCGAGGAACGCGCGAAACTGCCTGACTACATTCAGGAAGCCCTCCGCACGCCTCCCGAAAAGCGCACTGAGGGCCAGAAGCTCAACGTCATCCAGGTGGAGAAGACCCGCAATTTCAGCGACGCGGACGTCATCGCTTCCATGAGCGAAGCCGATAGATCGAAGCACGATCAATTGCAGCGCCGCATTCTCCAGATCGAGCGCAAGAAAGAACGCATCCCCTCGGCCATGGCCATCGGCGAGAATAGCCGTGAACCCGACCCCTCGTACTTCCTGCACCGCGGCAGCCCGGACTCGAAGGGTTCCCTCATGAAGCCCGGCGTACTGAGCGTCATCGCACGCGAAGATCCGCCGTTTCCCGCCCCGCCCGCCGATGCCCAATCCAGCCATCGCCGCAAGGCTTTCGCCGAATGGCTGGCCTCGCCGGATAATCCCTTGTTTGTGCGCGTGATGGTGAACCGCATCTGGCAGCATCATTTCGGGGAAGGAATTGTCAGAACGCCCAGCAATTTCGGGAAAACGGGCGAAGCGCCCACCCATCCGGAACTGCTCGAATGGCTCTCCAGCGAGTTTGTAAAGAGCAATTGGAGCATCAAGTCGATGCACCGCCTGATGATGAATTCCAAAGCCTACCGGATGTCGAGCGATGACACCGCCGCCGGCATCGGGGCCGATCCCGAAAACCGCTACCTGTGGCGCATGCCACGCCGGCGCCTGGAGGGAGAGATCATTCGCGATGCCATCCTTGCCGTCGCCGGCACGCTCGACAGTAAGGCCGGCGGCCCCGGCGTTCATCCCTATATCGATCCCTCCCTGTGGCAAGGCTCCTCCGGCCGTAGCTGGCCCGGCAAGAAGGACGACGATCCCAGCACCTGGCGGCGCAGCATCTATGTGCACAACAAGCGATCCATCCCGCTGCCGATGCTCGATGTGTTCGACAAGCCCGATGGCATCACCAGTTGCGCCCGCCGCAATCGCTCCACGATCGCTCCGCAGGCTCTGATCCTGATGAACAACAGCTTCGTCCGCATCCAGGCCAAGCAGTTTGCAGACCGTCTGGAGCGCGAGGCCGGCGCCGACACGGCCAGGCAGGTGATTCGCGCCTTCGAGCTCGCCTATCTCCGCGAGCCCAGCCAGACCGAACGCGCCGCCGCCGTCGATTTCCTCAAGAGCAATCCCGGCAGCCTCGCCGACTTCTGCCAAGCCCTCTTCAACAGCAACGAATTCGTCTACATGCCATGAAACAACGATTCCTCTCCCGGCGCGAACTTCTCCTTCAGGCTGGAGGCGGCATCGGCAGCCTCGCCTTTGCCGATCTGCTCATGCGCGATCAGGCGCGCGCCGCCACCACGGCGGAAGCGGCCAATCCGCTCGCTCCCCGCAAACCACACTTCCCCGCCAAGGCCAAGGCTGTCATCTCCATCTTCTGCTACGGCGGCGTCAGCCAGATGGATACCTTCGACCCCAAACCCGAACTCTACCGCCGCCGTGGCGAAGCCCTGTCCGGAAAAGGGCAGGTAGTGGTTTCGCAAGGAAACCCCGGCGGTCTAATGCCTTCTCCTTGGCAGTTCAAGAAGTATGGCCAGTGCGGCATGGATGTATCGGACCTGTTTCCCAAGGTTGGCGAGATGGTGGATGATATCGCGTTCATCCGCTCCATGTACGCCGTCAGCAATGACCATGGCCCGGCTTTGTTCCAGATGAACACCGGCCACATCCTGCCCGGCCACCCTAGCATGGGTAGCTGGATCACCTACGGGCTCGGCACCGAGAATCAGTCCCTGCCTGCCTACGTCGTCTTCACCGATCCCCGCGGCGGACCGATCGGTGGTGCACCCAACTGGTCCAACGGTTACATGCCCGCTGCCTATCAAGGCACGCAGTTCCGATCCACCGGCGACCCGATCGTCGACCTCAAGCCCGGCGACGATATGTCGCCCGAACGGCAGCGCCGCTGGCTCGATCTGCTCGGCCGCCTCAACAGCGAGCATGCCCGCAGGAATCCCGAGGACACGGAGCTATCGGCGCGCATCGCCACCTATGAGCTCGCTTTCCGCATGCAAACCCACGCTCTCGATGCAGTGGATCTGAACAAGGAAACCGAAGCAACCAAGAAGCTCTACGGGCTCGACAACAAGACCACGGAATACTTTGGCCGGCAGTGCCTGATGGCGCGCCGCCTCGTCGAGCGGGGCGTCCGCATGGTGCAACTCTACTCGGGCGGCGGCAACTTCCAAACCAGTTGGGACGCGCATTGGGAAATCGTGGAGAACCACGGCATGCACGCCGCCGAAACCGACGGCCCCATCGCCGGATTGCTCCGCGATCTCAAGTCCCGCGGCCTGCTCGATTCCACACTCATCATCTGGCATGGCGAATTCGGCCGCATGCCGATTTCCCAGCGCATGAGCGGGCGCGATCACAACCCCCACGTCTTCACCGTCTGGATGGCGGGCGGCGGAATCAAGGGCGGCGCCCGTGTCGGCGAGTCCGATGAGTTCGGATACAAAGTGGCGAGCGACGGCAAGTCCATCCCCGATCTCCACGCCACCATTCTTCACTTGCTCGGCTTCGATCACGAGAAGCTGACGTACTTCTACAACGGGCGCAACATGCGCCTCACCGACGTCAGCGGGTCAGTGATTCGCGAGATACTCGCTTAACCGCGTAACCCAGCGTCAGTCCCAGACACAGCGCGAAGAGCAACAGATGCCAGACGTGCGACTTGATCCACGGCATGGTCTGTTCCCCATACTGCGCTCCCAGCCACGCCAGTCCGAAATAGCGCGGAATCCGTGCCGCCAGCACCACAATCAGATACTTCATCGGAGACACCCCCATCGCCCCCGCGGAGATAACAAATACCTTCAGCGGCAGAGGGATGGGCAACAAGGCAGGAATGAACACCGTGATCAATCCGTAGGTCTGAAACCAGATGCGAAATTTGGCGCCACCTTCGGATGCGATAACCCGGTTGAGATACGCCTGCCCACCTTTTCGCGCCAGATAGAACAGTACAACGCTGCCGATCGCCGAACCCAACACCGCACAGAAAGCCGAGAAGTAGGCGGCCGATGGATTGACGATCGCCGTAGCCACCAGCAAAGCATCCACCGCGGCAGGCAGAGGCACTCCCGCCGAGTCAAACACCGCCAGAAGAAAGAGTCCCGGCGCTCCCCACGAAGTCAAAATAGTGGCGATCTTTTTCAATCTTCTATTTTCCTATGAGATCGAGCAGAGCCGGTTCATCCAGTATCGGTATCGCAAGAGATTGCGCCTTTGCCAGCTTCGAGCCTGCCGCTTCGCCAGCCACCAGGTAGCTGGTCTTCTTGCTGACGGAATCGGTCACCTTGCCGCCCGCCGCTTCAATCTTCGCCTTCGCCTCCTCGCGCGTCAGGGAGGGCAACGTCCCCGTGATCACAAACACCTTGCCCGCCAGCGGCCCGCCTTCCACGCGTCGGGCTTCATGCTTGAACTGCAATCCCGCATGGCGCAGCCGTTCCACCAGCGCTCGATTGTGTTCCTCCGCGAAGAATCGCCGGATGCTCTCCCCTACCTTCGGCCCCACTTCATCCGCCGCCTGCAACGTCTCCACATCCGCGTTGGCAATGCGGTCCAGATCCCCGAACGTATCCGCCAAAATCTGCGCCGTCCGCTCGCCGACAAACGGAATCCCCAGTCCATTCAGAACCCGCGGCAACGGTTGCTTGCGAGACCGCTCGATGTTCTGGAGAATCTTGGTGGCGGACTTCTCCCCCATTCTCTCCAAAGTCAGCAGTTGCTCCAGCCTCAACTCGTACAGATCGGCGATGTTCCGCACCATCCCCCGATCCACAAGCTGATCCACCAGCGCTTCCCCCATGCCATCGATATCCATCACTCCCCGTGCCGCAAAGTGCAGCACAGACTCCTTCAGCCGCGCAGGGCAATTGCTGTTCAAACAGCGGCTGGCGGCCTCACCCTCGGCTCGCACCACGTCTCCGCCGCATTCCGGACACTGCTTCGGCATTTCGAACTTACGCCGGTGCAATCCCGGCCGCACCACCTTCACCACCTTCGGAATCACGTCGCCGGACCGCTCAATCAGCACCGTGTCGCCGATCTGCACATCCAGCCGCTGGATCTCATCCTCGTTATGCAGCGTCGCGTTGGATACGGTCACGCCGCTCACAAACACCGGCTTCAGTTTCGCCACCGGAGTCAGCGCCCCCGTGCGCCCCACCTGCACCACGATGTTTTCCACCACCGTCTCTTCCTGGCGTGCCGGAAATTTGAATGCGATCGCCCAGCGCGGCGCCTTCGCCGTCCATCCCAGCCGGTCCTGTTGCGGGACGGAATCCACCTTCGCCACGACACCGTCGATCTCGTAACCCAGCGCATCGCGGCGTGTCTCCATCTGCTGGCAGAAAGCCAGCAGTTCTTCCACGTTTGCCACCCGTGCCCGCTCGGGATTCACCTTGAATCCCATCTGCTCCATGGCGAGCAGCGATTCCCAATGGCTGTCATAGGCCGGCTTGCCGTCCACCAACAGCAGGTAGGAGAAGAACTCCAGCTTCCGCGCGGCGGTAATCGAAGGCTCCAGCACGCGCAGGCTGCCCGCCGCCGAATTGCGCGGATTCACATAACGCGGCAACCCCTGCCGTTCCCGTTCTTCATTCAACTGTTCGAAGTGCCGGCGCAGCATCACCACCTCCCCCCGCACCTCGAACCGGGGCAGATGGGTCTTCACACGCAGAGGCAAGGTGCGAATCGTGCGCGCGTTGTCTGTCACATCCTCGCCCTCGGTGCCATCGCCGCGAGTCACCGCCAGCCGGAACTGTCCGTCTTCGAAACGCGCGGCCATCGAGAGCCCATCCAGCTTCGCCTCCGCCACATAGCGGTACGCCTCCCCGCCAAGCAACTCGTGCACGCGGCGGTCGAAATCCCGAAGCTCTCCTTCATTCATCGCGTTATCCAGACTCAGCATCGGTGAGCTGTGACGCACCTTCACGAAACCCTCGCGCGGCTTCCCTCCAACCCGCTGTGTCGGAGAATCGGCCGTCATCAGTTCCGGATGCGCCGCTTCCAGTTCCTGAAGCTCGCGCATCATCGCGTCATATTCAAGGTCGGAGATCTCCGGCTTGTCCAGCACGTAATAGAGATGTTCATGCCGGCGCAGTTCTTCGCGCAGCTTCGCAACCTTTTCTTGAACGGAATGCCCCATGAACGTTTTATTATGGCAAGTAGTAGAGGATCGAACCAGCCATCCCCCGTTATCAGAATTCCGTTCTCATCTACAACCCGAACGCCGGCAAAATGCGGCGCAGTCCACGGCTCATCACCCAGATTCTGCGAACGCTACAGGAACAAGGTCACGGCGTGGAACCCCGCCCCACGGCAGCTCCTGGCGATGCAACCCAAATTGCCGCCCGTGCGGTTGCCGCCGGGGCGAAGCTGATCCTGGTTGCGGGTGGAGACGGCACCATCAATGAAGTCTTGAACGGTATGATCGGATCCGATGTTCCTCTCGGCGTCCTTCCGGCGGGAACCGCGAACGTCCTCGCCAGGGAAACCCGCATCCCCACTTCTCCGGTGAAAGCGGCCGAGTTGCTGCATCGGCTACAACCAGCGCGGGTCACCACCGGGTTGGTGCGCAACCGCGATGGCGCCGTACGCCGCCACTTCCTCTGTATGGCCGGCGCCGGACTCGACGCGCACATTGTCACCTACATCAATCCGTCGCTCAAGCGGGCGCTCGGCAAAGGCGCCTACTGGCTCGCCGGCTTCCAATCGGTCACGCGCCGGCTCGAAGAACTCGACGCCACTCTGCCCCAATCGACGCACCGTTGCAGCTTTGCCCTCGCCAGCCTCGTCCGCAACTACGGCGGCGATCTCGAGATTGCCCGCAACGCCAGCCTGCTCTCTCCCCAATTCGGGTTGTACCTGTTTGAAGGCAGCAATCCGCTTCGCTATTTCAAATACTTCGCCGGTGTACTACTCAAGAACGCATCCCGCCTGAAGGGCGTCACCGCAACCACCGTGACGCGGCTCGCGCTCGATCCTGTCAACGGCGGTAAAGTCCACCTGCAACTCGATGGAGAGGATGCGGGAACGCTTCCCGCCACGCTCGAAGCGGTCCCCGATTCGCTGACACTGCTGCTGCCGCCGGCATACCTCCAAAAGGAGCGCTCCCGTTGGACAACCTGACGCACACGCTCACCGGCTTGATGATGGCGCGCGCCGGTTGCAACCGCCTCAGTCCCCATGCCGCCGCGATCCTCATGGTGGCCGCCAACATCCCCGATGCCGATGGCTTGATCCGTCCATTTGGAACCGCGCTCGACTACCTGGACTTCCACCGCGGCTGGACCCATACCTTCGTGGCATCGCCGCTGGTGGCGGCCTCGGCCGTGGTTCTGGTGGCCGCCATCGCGCGCCAACGCCTGCCTTGGATGAAGGCCACCTTCATCGCTTGGCTGGGTGTGTTGTCGCACATCTTTCTCGACTGGTCGAACACCTACGGCATCCGCATGTGGAAGCCCTTCCGCAACGATTGGTTTCATCTCGACATCGCCAATGTCGTCGATATCTGGATCTGGGCAATTCTCTTGCTCGCTGTAGCGGGCCCGTTGCTCTCCCGGCTGGTGAGCTCCGAAATCGGCGCAAAGCCCGGCAGCGGCCGGGGCGCCGCTATCTTTGCTCTGGCCACGCTGCTGCTCTATGACGGAGCGCGCTTCGTTCTCCACGAGCGCGCCATCGAAACCCTCAACTCCCACACCTACGCCGGTGCACCGGCGCGCCGTGTAGCTGCTTTCCCCCACTTCGCCAATCCCTTCGAGTGGATCGCTTATGTGGAAATGGCAAACGGCGTTTCCTTGCAACGAATCAATCTGCTCTACCCTTACGACCCCACGGCGGGCACGCTCTACTATCCTCCTCAGCCCTCGCCCGCCGTCGAAGCCGCCCGCCGCACCGCAACCGTGCGCCGGTTCCTCGAATTTGCGCAGTATCCATTCTGGGTGGCTACACCGCTCGACCGTCCCGAAGGCTCCGTCCGCGTCGAGGTCATCGATCTCCGCTTCGGCGATCCATCTTCCCCGCGCTTCGTCGCCAGCGTAATTGTCGACGCCGCAGGACGTGTTCTGGAAGAAAACTACGGATTCGGGCCGCTGCGGCCGCGATAACATACGGACATGGAATATCCCATGCGAATCGCGGGCGAACCCGTCAGATCGTCGCACCCGCAAGACGTGCAACTCCCATTCGATGGTTCCACCGTCGGCACCATCTACCAAGCCGAAGCCGCGCAAGTGGAAGCGGCAATTGCCGCGGCCAAGGCCGCCGCACCTGTAATGCGGGAAATGACCTTGCATGAGCGCGCCACGGTCTTGCGCAAGGCCTATCAGCTCCTCACGGATCGCGCGGCGGATTTTGCCCAAGCCATCAGCTCCGAATCCGGCAAGCCGATCAAGGAAGCGCGCATGGAAGCCGAGCGCGCCGCGCTCACCTTGCTGTTCTCGAGCGAAGAGGCGCACCGCCTCCACGGCGAAGTAGTACCCATGGACGCATCCCCAGCCGGCAAGGGCCACTGGGCCATGACCGTGCGCGAGCCGGTCGGTGTGATCGCCGCCATCACTCCCTTCAATTTCCCGCTCAATCTCGCCATGCACAAGATCGGCCCCGCCCTCGCCGCGGGCAACACCGTGGTCCATAAACCGGCTTCCACCACTCCCATCAGCGCCGTTATGATGGCCGATCTCTTCCTCGAATGCGGCTTGCCCAAAGGTGCTCTCAACGTCATTACCGGCCCCGGCGGTTCCATCGGCGAACTGCTCTGCTTCCACAAGGACATCGCCATGATTACCTTTACGGGCAGCCCGGAGGTGGGACTCCGCCTTCGTAACCTCGCGGGGATGAAGCGTGTCACCTTGGAACTCGGCAACAACTCCGCCGTCATCGTCGAAAACGATGCCAATCTCGACGAAGCCGCTGTCCGCTGCGTTGCCGGCAGCTTCGCCCATTCGGGTCAGGTTTGTATCAGCGTGCAGCGTATCTACGTCAATGAGAGTGTCAGGACAACATTCCTCGATCGTGTTGTCGAGATCACTCGCAAACTACGCCTTGGCCATCCCCATGATGCCTCCACCGACATCAGTTCGCTCATCACCGAACGCGAGGCGGAACGGGTCGAAAGCTGGATTGGTGAGGCCGTCCATCACGGCGCTAAGCTTCTCACCGGAGGCAAGCGCACCCGCGCCACCCTCGAACCCACCGTGCTCAGCGACGTCCCGGACAATGCCCAAATCATGTGCCGCGAAGCCTTCGGACCCGTCGTCGGCATCAACTCCTTCCGCTCCCTGGAGGATGCCATCGACAAGGTCAACGCCTCCGACTATGGACTACAGGCCGGTATCTATACACGCGATATCGAGAAAGCCTTTCAAGCGGCGCGCCGCGTTCATGTGGGCGGTTTCATGATCAACGAAATCCCGCAATACCGCGTCGATCAGATGCCCTACGGAGGAGTGAAACTCAGCGGCACCGGCCGCGAAGGACCGAAGTATGCCATTGAGGAAATGACCGAACCGAAACTCATCTGCTGGAAGGTGTGAACATTCGTATCCGCAAGCGGGAACTGCTGGTCTTCCTTCCGCCAATTTCGTTGCTCGCTCAAGGTAAAGGTAAAGGAAAGAGTAAGGGTAACTTCGATTCCCGTCTGGAGCCCGCTCCGCGGAGGATGCCGCCGCGCAAAGCGGTAAATGTCCACGGCAAAAGAAGGGCCGGAACCCTCTACTGAAGGATTCCGGCCCTCGCGATACGAAGCTACTTCAGGCGTTGCGCTATATCAGAACACGAACCGCGCGCCCAACTGGATGAACCGCGCGTTCTGTCCCACCGTCGTGTACTGCCCGAAATCCTGCGCAGTGATCAGGCGGCTGACATCCTGGAACGACGTGTTGTTGAAAATGTTATAGAACTCCGCCCGAACCTGGAACTTGGCGCGTTCCGTCACGTTGAAGTTCTTATACACATTCCAGTCGAAGTTACGCTCTCCGTTCAGGCGGAGCGCATTACGCCCCAGCCCGCCGAAGTTGCCCAGCAGCGGCTGCGAAAGTCCCAGGCTGACGGCGTAGTTGGCAATACGCTGTACGGGGTCTGTGTTCAACCCGAACGGAGCGCCTGCCGACCCGGCGGGCTTGAATGCAACGTTTACCGGTCCACTGGCGTTTGGACGGACTGCCGCACCGCCGCCAATCACCGTCAGGGGATTCAGCCCGCGTCGCGGACCCGCCTCCAGCGTCACCGGGAATCCCGACCGGAAACTGGTGATCCCCGAGAATCCCCAATTGCCGAGCAAGTTGCGCATCGCCCAGCTCGACGACCCGCGGAACCACGTCGGTTCCCAGCTATGCGTGAAGACCAGACGCTGCTGCAAGTCGAACTGGGACACCGAGCGGTTGTCGCGGTTATTGAGCGGATTCTGCTGGTTCGAACTGTCATTGATCAGCACGCCCAGAACGTCGCTTCCGTCGTCAATGCTCTTGGCGAATGTGTAGGTCGCATTCATGAGGAAGCTGTTCATCCTCTTCTGCGCCTCGAACTGGAAGCCGTGATAATTCGAATTGGCCGAGCTGTCCACCCAGACAATCGCGTTGTAGCGACCGTCAATCCGGTTGCTGCGCCGTGTGGCCCCGCCGTTCTGTGCCGCGAACGCGGCTTGGAATGCGGACAAGCGCGCGGTTTCATCCGCAAGACTCGTCGCGGCCGGAACCTGCGGCGAAATCAGATTCAAATCGCGCGACCGAGGCAGGTAGTTACCCTTCGTCCCCACGTAACTGGCTTTCCATACCACGCCCAGTTGCTCGCGCTGCACGCCCAGGTTCCATTGGTGTACTTGTGGATTGCGCAGGCTCTCATCGATGGCAGGAGAAATCGCTCCAAAGTTCAGAACGGTCGTTGACAGGTTCCCAACCTGTGCCAAGGTTTCACGCTGAATCTGTGCCGTCCCGCCAACAATGTTCGCCAGCGAATTCGC
>CAYOBO010000088.1:12242-29797 GCA_964402295.1 uncultured Candidatus Solibacter sp.
GGACCCGATCCGGCTGCCCCATGAGCGGTTGTGTTGTTCAGGTTCAGATTCGAGATGCGCCCGTTGACTTCCGTCGGGCCGCCTGCCCACTCCATGCGCAGTCCCAGGTTCAACGTCAGATTGCGCGTGACCTTCCAGTCATCCTGCGCGAAGGCGAAGAAGTTCTTCACGCGGTTGGCGCGCACCGAATTGCCGAAACGCTGCTGGAACACTGCCGGAACGCCCCGCTGGAAGTCGGCGAACGAGGCAAACTGCAACAGCGGACGCTGCAATGCGTCGAATACGCTGTCGGCTTGTAGATAGTAGTATTCGCCCCCGAACTTCAGGTTATGCGAACCCTTCACCAACGAAAAGTTGTCCGTGAATTGATACGTCCGCTGTTCGCGTCCCTGCGGCAGCCCTTCCCAAACGCCAAAGGAGTTCACCGAGGCGTCGGCGAAGGTGATGCGCGGCCCCAATGCGAACGGCGTGTCAATGGGGAACCCCGCGTCGCTCTGCCCGAATCCAAACCGGAATTCGTTCACCGCCGACGATCCAAACAAACGCGTATGCGCCGCCGTCGATTGCCGCGGCCGGCCCGCGTTCGTCGCCCCAAAACCAGGCAGATTGGTACCGATGAATGTCAGCCCGTCGCTGGCCGAAACGTTGTCCGCCTGGCTGTAGCGCAGCCATAAGGTGTCGCGGCTGGAAAGATTGAAGTCGCCGCGTAGCGCCCATTGATAGAAGTCCGTCTTGTTCGGCGACGAAGTGGTGATCTGTCCGGTCGGCGAAGTGGGAAGGCTGTACTGCTGCACCAATGCCCGCGATGTCGGATCCGTGATTCCCGCCACCTGTTCCGGTGTCGGAACACGTGCGATACGCGTGGCGCCGGCGCCGCGCAACTTGACCCCCTGGTAATCCATATACCAGAACGCACGGTTGCGTCCGTCAATGACCTTCGGGATAAACACCGGCCCGCCTACCGCGAAGCCATACTCGTTGCGCTTCACGATGTTCGTCTTGCCCGAAGTGTCGAAAAACGGCCGGGCGTTCAGTACGTTGTTCCGGAAAAATTCAAATACTTCCCCGTGCAGCTCGTTCGTGCCGCCTTTCGTGATGTACAGAACCTGTGCGCTCGAATTGCGCCCATACTCCGCGCTGAAGTTATTGGTGATCACCTTCACCTCTTTGATCGAGCTGAAGTTCAGCGGGCTGAGCGTGCCGCCTGTACCCGTCACCGAAACATCCGTTGCCGTGATGCCATCGACAGTGATGTTGTTGCCTCGCCCGCGGCCACCGTTCGAATTGAAGCTCCCCGAGCCCAGAAACGGGTTGTTCGCCGACACCGGCGCCACACCCGGAGCCGTGAGCGCAAACAGATTCGGGTTCCGCGCCACGGGGATCTCCTGCACGGCTTCTCCCGCCACTGATGTCTGCAACTGTGCGTTCTCCGTGTTCAGCAGCGAAACAGCGTCCGTGACACTGATGGTTTCTGTTACCTGGCCAACCTCCAGGCTGAATCGCACGCTGGCGATTTCACCGGTCTTGACCTCCGCCACGGTTGTTGCCGCCCGAAAACCAGCCGCTTCCGCACGAACCTCATACCGCCCGATCTTCAGCAGTGCGAAGTTGAACGTGCCGTCGGTAGTTTCGACGCTTCGCGTCTCGCCGGTTTCCGAACTCTTCAAGGTGACAGTTGCCTTGGGTACGATCGCGCCGCTGCTATCGAGTACAGTTCCTCTCAGATCGCCGGTGATTTGCGCATAGAGGGAACCAACAGTGGCGAATAGGGATAGAGTGAGTGTGAGTAAAATCGTTCTCATAGCCGATCTTCCTTTTCCACTCCCCTGCCCAAACGCAGGGATTCCTACCGTTCATGCGCGGGGAGTCTCTGATTGCGATCTGGTAAATCGTATGTACAGATGCGACCGGCTTGGGTGGCCGGTGCAAAACTCTTTACCGGTCTCAAAGAACAGTTGAAACGGAAATTCGGGAGTTTTCACCTGCCCAGTGACAGCAGGATCGCACGAACAGTCCTCCCGAAGCGTTTCGTAATGATTGTAACACGCATCGTTACCTTGCGATCAACGATACAAGTGTGAACATTCCTAACCCCCGCCGCTCTCCCCCGAATGGCTTCATTTTTTCCGGGCATTCCCACTGGCAGCCGACAGGTATAAAATGGGGCTTCATATATACAAGGAGTCTTTATGAATAACTCAGATTTTTCGCGCCGTTCGCTGCTGACCGGAGCAGCCGCCACTTTCCAAATCATCCGCCCCGAGTTGGTCCGCGGAGCGGGAAAAGAGCGCCTTAAGGCAGGCCTCGTCGGCTGCGGCGGGCGCGGGCGTCAGGCCGCCATCGACCTGATGAACGGCTCCGAGAACGTCGACCTCGTCGCCATGGCCGACATCTTCGAAGACAAGCTCGAAGGCAACCTGAGGTGGATGAAGGAACAACATCCGCAGCATGCCTCGCGCATCAAAGTCGAACCTACACACCGCTTCATCGGTTTCGATGCCTTCAAGAAACTAGTCAATTCCGATATCGACATCGTCATGCTCGCCACCCCTCCCGGCTATCGTCCCGAGCATTTCGAAGCCGCCATCAACGCCAAAAAGCATGTGTTCTGCGAAAAGCCATTTGGTACCGATCCCGTCGGCGTGCGCCGTTTCATGGAGGCCGCCAAAAAATCCGAGCAGATGAAGCTCACTGTCGTCTCCGGTGCGCAACGGCGTTTCCAGCCTGAGTACATGGAGGCAATCAACCGCATCCAGAACGGCGAATATGGCGCCATCAACTCGCTCTACGCCTACTGGGTCGGCACCCCCGTCATTCAGAACAAGGCTCGCGACCCCAAGTACGGCGACATGGAATGGCAGCACCGCAACTGGTATTCCTATGTCTGGATCTGCGGCGATCAGGTCGTCGAACAGCATCTCCATAACATCGATGTCTGCTGCTGGGCCATGAATGACCATCCCGTCAAAGTGTGGGCTGCCGGCGGCCGTGCCTGGCGCCCCAACGAAGAACTCTACGGGAACATCTACGACCATCTCTCTGCCGACTTCGAATTCTCCAACGGCGTTCGCATGTCCAGCTATTGCCGCCAATACCCGCGCGGAGCCTACGGCAACGTCAGCGAACAGATCGTCGGCAGCAAGGGACGTTGGGATAGCCGCTTCCTCCGCGGGAATCGCAATATCCAAGGCAACCCCTACGTGCTCGAACACACGGCCCTCGTCAATTCCATCCGTGGCGATGGCCCCTACATCAACCACGCCATGAAGGTCGCCGAAAGCACTATGACCTGCATCATGGCGCGCGAAGCTGCCTACACCGGCGAAGAGATCACCTGGGAGCGCATCATGAACTCGAAGCTCGATCTGCAACCGAAAGACTTCGATTACAAGAAGCCCATGACGATGACCCCGATTCCCGTTCCCGGTACGTATAAACTGATCTAATCCGTATGCACACCGCCGCTCTGCTTCTCTTGGTGGCTCTCCTCGCCGCCGCGCAACAGCCGCGCTCCGATGAACCGCAAAACCCCGTCGCCGGGGATTTGAAGGCCATCGAGAGCGGCGGCAAAACCTATATCGGCTCTTGCGCCGGATGCCACGGAGCCACCGGAGAAGGCGGACGCGGACCCAACCTCCGCGATGGACGTCTCATCCGGCGTTCGTCCGATGCCCAGATGTTCCGCACCATTCAAAAGGGCATCGCCGGCACCGAAATGCCGGGCACGAACTTGCCGGATGCGCGCATCTGGGAACTCGTTGCATTCGTGCGCGGCCTCGGATCCCCCGCCGCATTCCTCCCCCATCCCGGCGATCCCGCCAAGGGCCGGCTGATCTACGAGCGGAACGGCTGTTCCAACTGCCACACCATCGCTGGACAAGGCGGAGCCCTCGGCCCCGACCTCTCCACCATCGGGGGCACGCGCAGCTACGAATACCTCCGCGAGGCCATCGTCCGCCCCGCCGATCGCATCGCCGCCGGCTTCCAAAAGATCTCTGTCAAAACCAAGGACGGCCGAACCATTGAAGGCGTGGTCAAAAACTATAGCAACTACGACCTCCAGATGATGGACCGTACAGGAAGGCTGTACATCTTCCGCACGCCCCAACTTGCGAGTGTCAACATCGCCGTCGCCACCTGGATGCCGCAAGATTACGCAAAGCGCATCAGCCGCCAGGAGATGACTGACCTCCTCGCCTTTCTCAGCCTTCAGTCCTCTCGCCGTGGAGATTCCCGCTAACATGCTTCCCTTCTTCCTTTTCACCGCTGTCCTCTCCGCGCAGGTCACCGAAAAACCAGTTACCTTCGAAGACATCAAGCAAAGCCCGAACACCAACTGGCTCACCTACGCCGGCGATTACAAGGGCACGCGCCATTCCCCTCTCAACCGCATCACACCCGCCAATGCCGGCAACCTAGTACCCAAGTGGACATTCCACATGGAGACCAGCCGTAAGCTCGAAACCGTTCCCATTGTCTACGGCGGAGTGATGTACGTCACCAACTCCAACGAGATCCACGCTCTCGATGCACGCAGCGGCCGCCGCATCTGGAGCTACCGCGACGACCAGAGTGAAATTAGCCGGGTCAATCGAGGCGCTGCCATCCTCGGCAACCGCGTCTTCTTTGTCACCGGCGATTGCCACCTCATTGCCCTCGACCGCCTCACCGGCGCACTCCTCTGGCAAAAGAAATACGCCGACACGAACAAAGGCTATTTCGCTACGGTCGCTCCCTTCGCCGTAAAAGACCGCGTCATCGTCGGAGTCGGCGGCGGCGACACCGGCAACCGCGGTTTCATCGCCGCCATGAGCGCCTCCACCGGCGAGGAACTCTGGCGCCTGTACACGATTCCTGGACGTGGCGAGCCTGGCTCGGAAACCTGGACCGACCGCCTCATCGACTGGGGCGGCGCGGCTACCTGGCTCAGCGGAACCTACGACCCCGACCTGAATCTCATCTACTGGACCACCGGCAATCCATGGCCCGATTTCTATGGCGGCGACCGCAAAGGCGCCAACCTCTACGCCTGCGCCGTCATCGCCGTGGACCCCGACACCGGTAAGATGAAATGGCATTTCCAGTTCACCCCGCACGACACTCACGACTGGGACGGGCAGGGTTGGCCGGTGCTGATCGACACCGCCATCGACGGAAAACCCCGCAAAGCCCTGCTCCACGCCAATCGCAACGGCTTCCTCTATGTCCTTGACCGCGTCACCGGCGAGTATCTCCGCGCCACACCTTTCGTCGACAAACTCGATTGGGCGAAAGGCATCGATGCCAAAGGCGTTCCTATCCTCGTGCCCGGCAAGGATCCCACACCCACCGGCAACAAGGCCTGTCCCTCCGTGCGCGGCGCCAGCAACTGGATGTCGCCTTCCTACAATCCCGCCACCGGACTCTTCTACGTCGTCACCCTCGAACAGTGCGACATCTACGTCAGCAGTGCCAAGGAACCTATCCCCATGCAGAACTTCGCCGGCGGCGGTGGCGAGCAAATCCCCACCGAACCCGGAAAATTCTATCTCCGCGCGCTCGACCCCAAGACCGGCAACCGCGTTTGGGAATACCCCATGACAGGCCCGGCCACCATGTGGGCCGGCACCGTCAGCACCGCCGGCGGCGTCGTCTTCTTCGGCGATGACGACAACCACCTCGTCGCCGTCGACGCCAAATCAGGCCGCCATCTCTGGCACTACAACATGGGACAGCCGGTCTTCGCCTCGCCCATCACCTACGAAGTCGATGGCCGCCAGTACGTCACCATCGCCAGCCAGACCGATATCTTCACCTTCGGTCTACACGAACCGCTGGAGAGCGTGCCGGTTCTGATTCGTTAAATCAACCCCACCACTTCTCGCCCGGCGCCAGGTGCGCTTTCACGACGTCCGGATTCAGTTCAATGCCCAGCCCCGGCTTGTTCGGAACCTCGATGAATCCGCCCTTCACCACCTGCCCGTCATGCACGATGACATCGTCCATCCAGTCGTTCTTCCCGACCACGGTTTCGCAGTGAATGTAGTCCCGAATTGCGGACGCCCACTGAATGGTGGCCATCGTGTTCACCACCGAACCCGTGTTGTGATTCGCCATCGGCAGATGATACAAATCCGCCAGATCCGCCATCTTCTTCGTCTCCAGGAATCCGCCTGAATTGCGCAGGTCCGGATGCAGAATATCGATCGCCGCATTCACCACGAAAGGTAGCGCCTCCTGCCGCCGGAACCAGTTCTCGCCCGTCTGTAGCGGCACTCGCACGGTCTCCGCCAGCCGCTTCCAGCTTTCCGAATAGTGCACCGGGAGCGGATCTTCCAGCCACAACGGCTTCATGTCCTCCACCGCCTCCGCAATCTGAATCGCCGTGCGCAGGTCGTATTCCCAATGGCAGTGCACCATGATGTCGTGGTCCCATCCGATCGCCTCGCGGCAATTCTCAAACTGCTGCCGCACGTTGCGCACTTCCTGCGACGACAACAGCCGGTTTGCCGGATCGCGCCCCATGTCTTTCTTTGGATCCGTGTGCTGTAACCCGAATTTGTGCCCGAAGAATCCGCTTTTGTCGGCCTTGCATTGCGCCGCCCACTCGCGGCACGATGCCTTGTCCAGCATGTTCCGCGGCGCGGCGTGATTGTACACCCGCACCTTGTCGCGATACCGCCCGCCCAACAGCGTGCTAACCGGCACATTCAGAATCTTTCCCGCTAGGTCGAACAGCGCCATTTCGATTCCGCTCACCGCGCGGAAGAAGGAATGCGCCGACCCGTCGCTGTGCCGGTCCAGCCGCACCACTATCTCTTCAATCTCCAGCGGATCCTTCCCCACAATCATCGTTTTGAGGAAGTCCACCTGCTCGCGCACTCCAACGCCCGGGCTGCCGTACGCCTCGGCGATTCCGTATGGCCCCTGATCGCTCGAAATCTTGATCAATGTATAGGTCCGGGGACCCTGCAACATCATTGTCTGGACGTCGCGGATCTTCACCTTGCCTTTCATCGTGGCGGCCATGGCGCGATAGTTCAGCAGCCACGCGGCGGGCGCGGCCCCGGCGGCGGTCTTCAAGAAGGTGCGGCGAGTCATCATACTCGCGTCATGATATCAACGTTCGGGCCACAGCGCCCCAGCCCCCATCGTCAGCACGCGCCGCCCTTCCCGTTCCTTTACCGTCAGCTTCCCGTCGCGATACGACACGCTCTCCACTCCGCGAAACCCCGCCGGTACCTTGAATAAAAACGCGGCGTATGACCGGGTGTGCGTCTCCTCCGGCTCCAGCCAGTCGAACACCGGCCGCCCGAAAATCTTCCCCTTCTTCACCAGCGCCGAAAACGGCTGATGCAATCCCGTGGTGCCGAACTCCAACCCGCGCGCCATCGGCTTCCCCGTGCCATCCACATGCCGCCAGATGTTGAGCCACGGATACTCCTTCGTCCGCCAGATATACCCGATCAACAAACCCTTCGCCGCATTCACCGCCGTCACCCACCCGAGCTCCTCGTCCACCACGTACGACACGACGTTGGGCGCCGGATCGTTCACCAGCATTCGCAAATTCACCGGCTGCCCGTCCTTCAGCGCCTGCGGCCAGTAGACCGTCGGATGCTCCGGATTCGGCATCGGGCTCGATTGCATGAACCCCTGCCGCGCATTCGCATCCACCACCACCGTTTCATCCAAAAACGGCGCACCCACCGTCGGATGCTGCACCATGTTATACGGGCGCCCCAGCTTGTTGCGATTGGTCACGCTCTCCGTCACCAACAATAACGCCTCCGACGGATGCACCTTCGCTTCGCGAGTCACATCCATGTTGGCAATCGGCAGATGCGTGCTCATCTTCGCCGAACCGGCGCCGCCACTCACCGCCGCCCACTCCACGCGGGTCGCTTCCCCGTGATAGGGCATGCCGCTCTTGCCTTCCGCTTCAGACACCTGTCCCCAGCGGTCCAGGCAAAGGAAATGCGCCATCGCGCGCTTTTCCATGCCCGGATTCTCATTGTTCCACCGCAGCGGATTCAGCCCTTGATCCTTGAACGCAAACCGTACGATCGACCCTCCCAGCCGGTCGATCTCCACCTTCGCCGAGCTTCCCTCTAACGTCACCACCGGCCGCGTCTGCGCCACCGCGCAAGCAGCCGCCATCAACCACAGCACTGTCTTCATTGCTTCACCTCCCATCGCTCATTAAAGAACCCGGCATCGGCGATGCGTCCGGGCCAGCGCCCGTCCGCAGCCACCGATACATCCACCACCGCCCAATCCGGCAACTTCGGAATCTGCCGCGCGTTGTTCAAGTAGTCGTACTCGCGAAACGTGAAGCTCGAGTTCAGCACCACGTATTTGCTCGGATTCAGCGGATTCGGATAAATCGCCACCGGGTAGTGTTTGTCCGCGGGAAACGTCTTCGCACCCACCGTCACCGATCCTCCGCCCCATTTCACCGGCAGCCGGTCCATCACCCTCGCCATTACCTTGTTCGATGCGGGATCGCCCCACAGCACCAGATTTGCCGAGGCGATATCTTCCTCCGTCACCTCGGTGTCTTTCTTCACCAGTGGCTCACCGCGGAATTGCCGCCGCCATTCCACAATCGCCCGTCCTTGCTCCGCCGCGATTCGCTCCGCCGTGCCCTTGTTCGCCGCTTCGCCCGTCGGCCAAACGAACACAAACCGGCTCATGAAAGCATCGTCGATCGGCCCTTGTAGTCGATGGCGCTTCTTGAGCCCCTTGCCTTGCGTCGACGCCACCTGCTCCCACTTCTCCCCATTCCTCCGCAAATGAACCCGCCAACTGCGATCGGTCTCCGGTCCGCTCACCACTACGGCTTGCCCGTCCACACGTACGGTCGCCTTCGCATCCGGCGCCACCGGAGCACCCCCCGGCCCGAAGTCCAGCGTCAACGCCGTCACGTTCTTTGTCGACGCCCTCACTTCGCCCGAGTTCAACACCTCGGCAATCACCGTCGCCCGTTCCCAATGTTCGCCCATGCCGTCGATGATTACCCACTTCATCCGGTTGTAGGCCAGCGTAAACGTCGTGAACTTCACCACGCGCGGGTACGGATCGCGGCCCCGCTCCAATATCGCGTCCATCCTCCGGTCAATCTCCACCTTCGCATCCGGATGATAGCGATGCGGCGTCTGCGGCCCGATGATATGGGTCAACCGCATCCCTTCTTTTTCCAGATATTGCGCCATGATATCGGCCGCCTGCTTCTGCTTGTCGATCTCGCCCGAGTACGCCACCAGCGGCAAATTGAAAAAATTCAGCGCGTAATCAACGGCATCGTAATTGCGCCACAACTTCTTCTCCCACCACGTCGGCTGCACCGGATCCTTGGCGATATTCAAGAACACCGGACTCTCGCTGAATCCTGCCCCCGGCGCGGCCGCCGCGAATTGCCCGCCGTAGTGCGCCGCCAGGTGCCACACCGCGCCGCCTCCCATGCTGAACCCGCGGATCGCAATGCGATTCTCATCCACCCGGTACCGCCTCCCTACATCGGCCAGCGCCTCGAACAAATCCACTTCCCCCGCGAATTTGTTCGCATTGCAATAGCGCCCATAGAGATGCAAAACAATCGTATCGGCGGGCGTGAACTCGCCGGGCCTCGTCCGCCGTTCATGGAGAAAATTCACTTCGCTCAACGTCTCATTCCGCCCGTGAAACCAGGCGTCCACCCGCCACTTCCGCGGAGCTGCCGCCGACCACGATGCCGGAATCACCAAACCATATGGCTGCACGCTATCGTCAATTTGCGACCGATATCCTCTCACCACCAGCCCCGTTGCCGTTGTCCACGGAGCCTCCCCCCGCGCCAGTTGATCCGCCCGCTCCTGCCCGGCCCGCAACAACTCCTTCCCCTTAGCGATATCTTCAGGCTTGAAGAATTCGTTGTAACGCAGCGCGAAATGCACCGCATCGCGAAAGATAATCACGTCCGTCACCAGCGGACTGCCCTTCAGCCCCTCAATCAAGGCACTCAACTTCCGCAACCCTGCCTCCAACTCGGCCCGGTCGCGTTCCGGCACAGCCACTCCCGGCGGAGGCACGGGCCGCTCGGCGCCCAGCAGGCACACGCCTATCCCAATCCAGCACAACAAGGTTCTCATCATGTTCACCTAGATCCTGTGAAATCCCTTTAGAATATCCCGAATCCCATACCGCAGCGCCACCGGCCGCCCGTGCGGACAACTCATCGGATATTCCGTCGCCGCCAATTCCCGCAGCAGGTAATCAATCTTTCCCGCATCCAGCCGCATGTTAATCTTAATCGCCGCCCGGCACGCAATCGACGCCGCCATCCCCCGCCGGAAATCCTCCATCGACGCCTTTCGCATCTCCCCCTCGGCAATCTCCAGAATCTCCGTCAGAATCCTCTCCGCCTCCCCTGCCGGCACAGCCGCCGGCACCGTCTGCACGGCCACCGATCGCCCGCCGTAAGGCTCCGTCTCAAAGCCGGCCTTCAGCAACTCCTCGCGGATCCGTTCATATTCAATCCACTGCGACGGTGTCAGCTCCAGGATCAACGGCATCAGCAATTGCTGCCGCTCCACCCGACCCGCCGCCCAATCCCGCAACACCTTTTCAAACAGAATCCGCTCGTGCGCCACATGCTGATCGATGATCCACAACCCATCGCGGCTCGCCGCAATAATGAACGATTCCTGTAATTGCCCCAGCGGCCGCAAATCCGCCAGCGCCTCCATGCTCGGCGGCGCATCCAGCACAGCCTCCCGCGGAAACGCCCCATGCGTATCCGGCACCCGCAACCGCACCGGCGCTGCATTCTCCAAAGCGATGCCTGGCCCGCTGAAATCGAGCCGCGGCGGCTCGCTCTGCGACGGATGTAGCGTGAACTCCGGCAAAGCCGCCGCCTGCTCCGGAGTCAACGGAGGCGCAAACATCGCTTCCGCCGTATCAAAGGATACCCGCTCCATCCGCGACGAGAATTCCGAATACGGCAGGTCCACTCCCGCCTGCGGGCTCTCCCGCATCGGCACACTCGATACTGGGCGGCTTCGCGTCAGCGCATCGCGAATCGCATCGCGCACGAAGTCGTGCAGAAAGCTCCCGCGTTGAAACCGCACCTCCGTCTTGGATGGATGCACGTTCACATCCACCTCTTCCGCATCGCAATCCACAAACAGCAGAGCGAACGGAAATGTCCCCGGGGGTATCAGGTTGTGGTACCCCGCCGTCAAGGCATGCAGCAACAACCGGTCGCGAATCAATCTCCGGTTCACAAACAAAAAGATCGAATTGCGATTCGTCTTCTGCACCTGCGGCCGCGACACAAATCCACTCACCGCATACACAACTGCCGCGCCACCCTCTTCCACCGGAATCTCCCGCCGGATCTCCCCCAACTCAATCAGATCCTCCAGCAACTTCGCTCCGAACACCTGATACACACGTTCCCGCTGCGTGGCCACCGGAGTCACGTTGAGCAGTTCCCCTCCGCCGTGTGTCAAAGTGAAGCTCTTGTCCGGATGCGCCAGGCTGTAATGCGTCACCAGCGAAGCGATGTGCGCCAGTTCCGTCTGCTCCGATCGCAGGAACTTCCGCCGCGCCGGCACGTTGTAGAACAAATCCCGCACCGTAATCGTCGTCCCCGGGGCCAGCGCTGTCTCGTCATAGCGGATGATTTTTCCCCCGTTGATCTCCACCGTGCTCCCCACTTGCTCTTCCGCCGACCGCGTCTCCAGCGTCAACCGCGACACCGACGCGATCGAAGGCAATGCTTCGCCCCGAAACCCCAGCGTGCCGATGGAAAACAAATCCGCCGCTTTGCGTATCTTGCTCGTCGCATGCCGTTCAAACGCCAGCAGCGCATCGTCGCGCAGCATTCCGCTGCCGTTATCCACAATTCGGATCAGACGCCGCCCACCCGCCTCCACATCGATCCGCACATCCGTCGCCCCTGCGTCCAGCGCATTCTCCAGCAACTCCTTCACCACCGAGGCCGGCCGCTCCACCACCTCCCCAGCCGCGATCTTATTCGCCAAATCGTCGGGAAGAACTTGGATGCGGCCCATTCCGCTTATTGTAGCGGGCGCCGCAAACGTTCCGTGATATGTTATGTGTGGGCAGAAACTGCGATGAATTCACTCCTTTCACGCCGGCAAATGCTGTTGAGTTCCTATCTGGGATTCGGAGGGCTCGCCATCGCCGGAATGTCGGACAACCCCCTCACCCCACGCCCGGCACACAAGCCTGCCAAGGCCAAACGCTGCATCTTCCTGTTCATGGAAGGCGGCGTCAGCCAGATGGATCTCTTCGAACATAAGCCGCTGCTCACCAAACTCGCCGGGCAGCGCATGCCCCCGGCCTCGGGAACCAGCGGCGAGATTGCGACCTTCTCTGCCGCCCCCAATCGCATCATTCCACCCGTTGCCCCCCTGCGCCCGCACGGCCAGTCCGGCCGCTACGTCACTGACCTCATGCCCGCCCTCGCCACGGTCGTCGACGAACTCGCCTTCATTCACGGCGTCAAGGTCGACAATAACAACCACGGTCCGGCGGTTTATCATTCCTTGACTGGTAATCAGTTCCCCGGCAGCGCCTCCATCGGCGCCTGGGTCACCTACGGACTGGGCTCGGAAAATCAGGATTTGCCCGGTTTCATCGTCCTCGGCGACAAGCGCGGAGCCACCATCGGCGGCGCAGGCGTTTGGGGCAACGGCTTCCTTCCCGCCGCCTTCCAGGGAACGCTCTTCCGTAGCGGCGCAGCCCCTATCGTCGATTTGCACCGCCCCGCGCACCTCTCCTCCGCTGAACAACGCAAGGAACTCGATCTGCTGCGTTGGATGAACGAAAAGCACCGCGATGCCCGGTCCAATGCGAGTGAACTCGACGCCCGCATCGCTTCCTATGAGTTGGCCTTCCGCATGCAATCCAAGGCTCCCGAACTGGTCGACCTCGGCCAGGAATCCGCAGCCACTCAGAAGCTATACGGCCTCGATGATCCCGTCTCGGAACCCTTCGGCCGCCAGTGCCTCATGGCCCGCCGCATGGTCGAACGCGGCGTGCGCTATGTGTTGTGCCTTCATGGAGCGGGCGGCGACCGCTGGGACGACCATGGCGACGTCAAAGGCCGCATTCCCAAACACTGCAAGGAAGTGGACAAGCCCGTCGCGGGCCTCATCGCCGATTTGAAGTCCCGCGGCCTGCTCGACGAAACGCTCGTCGTTTGGGCCTCGGAAATGGGGCGCACCCCCTTCGATAATAACTTGGTCACCGATAAGCCCGGACGCGACCACAACCAGTACGGGCTCGTCATGTGGATGGCCGGCGGAAACGTCAAGGCCGGCGCAACCTACGGCGAAACCGACGACTTCTCCGTCCGCGCCGCGGGATCCCCCATCCCCCTCCGCGATGTCCACGCCACCCTGCTCGAACTGCTCGGCCTCGACCAGAATCAACTCACCTACCTGCACGCCGGCCGGTACAAAAAACTCACCGACATCGGCGGCACCGTCATCCGCAACGTCATCTCCGCCTAAAACGCGATCTTGCTGAGAATGTCCAAGATGTACTCGCGCGTTTCCTGGATCGGCGGCACCCCGCCTTCGCGGTCCACTCGCCCCGGCCCCGCGTTATACGCCGCCAGAGCCAGTTGTATGTTGCCCTCGTATTTCTCCAGCAGTTGCTTCAGATAACGAGTCCCGCCATCAATATTCTGCTTCGCATCGAACGGATCGGTTACCCCCAACTCAGCCGCTGTCGCCGGCATCAGTTGCATCAATCCCTGGGCGCCCTTCGGCGACACCGCGCACGGCCGGAACCCGCTCTCCCGTTCAATGACCGACCGCACCAACTCTTCCTGCAACTTCTCCCGTGACGCCGCCTCCCGGATCAACGGACCGATCTCCTCCATCCCGATCGGATCGCAATTCGCCGCGGCGATGGCTGACGGCTGCGGCGCTGCCCCCACCGGTTCCACAGGCCACGGATTCGTGAACCACTTCCCCGGCTCCGCAACTGTCGCCTGCGGGATTGCCCCCACCACCTGCCGGCGCACCGAAGCCTTCTGCTTCTCGATCGAAGTCATCTGTGCCATGCGCACATTTTGCACGGTTTTCCCTGCGTCTGGTTTCGGACTTTCTGCCGTTACCAACGGAATGAACAGAAAAACAAAACCTAGCACTTCTGTTGTTATCGGCAAAAGCCCCGTGGTACTTGAGGGCTCCTCAGTCCCGTGTCATCTGGCATTCTAAGAACCTCACTAATTTGCCACTTAAGTATAAATTTCAGTGCCCCAAGAACTACACCCCAGCGCCATGTGCGACGATTATAGGGGTATGCAGGACAGGCGTTTCCAACCTCGCATGCTTTGCGCGGACCTGGTAAACATCCAATGGACCGATGAGTCCGGACGAACCCACCGAGCCATCGCGAATCTCGAAGATATCTCGCTCTCCGGTGCGTGTTTGCAGTTGGATCATGCGATACCCCTCAACGCAAAGCTCCGCATCAGCTATCCCAAAGGCCAGATGGAGGGCGTTGTGCGCTATTGCGTGTACCGGGAGATAGGATATTTTATTGGACTCCAGTTTGCCGAAGGGGCTGGTTGGTCGCGAAAGGCATTCAAGCCCCAGCATCTCTTCGATCCCCGGCGCTTGACCGCCAAGCCGCCCAAGGTTCGACACGCCCCCGTCCAGTTGGGTCTGCCCAACTAAACTAACGCGCGCCCGCCCGGAAGTTGGCGATCGCCTCCGATGTCCGTATCGCACGGCCATAGATTCGCAGCCGCTCCACCTTCCCCACTCGTAGCGTCGCACCGCCATTCAGCCCTCGTAAATCCCGGCTGAATCGTCCCCACCCGAATTGCCGCTGGTCTCCTCCGTCGTGGACTTTCCCATCCACCACGAACACGATCACCTTCGGCCCGCCATCCACAATCACCGCCACATGATGCAACCCCCCCACCGATAACGCCCCACGGTCCGATGCCCACCGGTTCTCCGTGCGCCCATCGTTTATCGTCAGCTCCACCGATCCTCCCTCTCCTGTCTGCAAGCTGAATCCCTTCCCATCCTCGCTCCGGTTATCGGCCAGCACCTGCCCTGGTGCTAGTGACTGCAACCGCACCCAAAAATCCACCGAAACCCCATTCCGCAGATCCCGAGTTCCGTGCCCCCCGCGCGCCCGCTCCACAAACGCCGGCAGTTCCGGCATCGCCGCCGATTCCGGCATCGCCCCCGCCCCCGGTAAATTCACCAGCAAACCTTTCGTTGCCACCTCGCGGTTCGCAAACTGATTCCACATCCCCTCGAGCAGTCTCCCATCGATCTCATGTACCCGCGCAATCTCTTTCTGCGTTTCCGTCAAGTAGTACTTCCCACCCTCTTCCACAAGATCCGGATAGCTCATGCGGATGATTGGGTCATCGTCGTACAGCGCAATCTCCGGTTGCGACCAGCGAATCACTTTCCCCTTTGGCGAATCTGCTTCCACCCCACCCACCAGCCACACCGGATTCCGTTCCTCATAGGCGATCGTGCGCCGCCGCGGATGCTCCCGAATGAACCGGCCTCCGTGATTGTGGAACCAGTACAGAAACTTCCCGTTCTCGCACCGCCAGGCGAAATTCGCCGCCCGCGGATGCTTCATCAGCCGTCCATCCGCGTAGCGCATGTACTCCGGCGCCTCCCATGTGCGCCCGTCGTCCCGCGAATAGGAGTACGCCGCATGCCCGTCAATCGTGCGAAACACCACGAACAGCGATCCGTCGCTCAGCTCCGAAAAGCTGTGCTCCTCGGCGATCGGTCCACCCCCCGCCGGCGTCCGAATCCCCTTGTCCCCATCGGGCAGCGTCTCCCAATGCAGCTTCTCCGGATCGCGCTCGGTGAGAATGTTGTCGCTCCGCAACAACACGCCTTCACTCGATGTGAAGAAGCCCTCTCCGAAACCACCTACTTTATGTAAGGGAACATAGCCCGCGTTCTTGTGTAAAAAAGCCTTGCCCACCGTCCAGAAAAACTTGATCTTCCCCTGGTACGGATTGCGCCTATCGATCTCGAAATCTCGCTGCGGAATCTCGTACCGCTTCGCCGACCACGTGCGCCCGTGGTCGTCGCTGTACTTATACACAAAGTGGCCCAGCGAATCCACGCGCCGCACCCATCCATCCCGGTACGCAGGCTTATCCCCGATCACCTGCCGGATATTGTCCGTGTTGTGGTTGTAGAAAACGTAGATCCGCCCGCTCGGGATCTTCAGCATCACCGCGTAGGATGCCTCCGGACCATTCGACGGCTCCACGTCCACCGCCTCCGACCATGTCTTTCCTTGGTCCGTGCTGCGCCGCGTCACAATGTGCTGTCCGCCCGCGCCCTCCTGCCCCGGTCCCGTGGTCACCACACAAAGCCAGGCCCCGTCGTTCGTCTTCACGATATAAGGTTGGTCCGAATAGCCCTCATCCGGAATCACCGAACCGGCAACAATATTCCGTGGATCGGCAACCTGCGCCGGAAGCACGGCCGCGGCAAGCATTGCAACAAGTAGAGTCATGGTCATCTTCAGAATAGTAGTTTCAGTGAAAATTGCACCTGGCGCTCACCGGTCGCCGAGTTGATCACCCCAAAACTGTTCGTCCCCAACCCTTCTCCAGGCGTGAAAAAGTACGGCGTGTTCGAAAGGTTGAAGGCCTCGGTGCGAAAGAGCAGCGAAACACGTTCCCGCACCGCGAACGATTTCTGTACAGCAAAGTCGTAGTTCACCCGGCTCGGTCCCCGCACATTCGCCAGCGTGCGGCTCACGTTGCCGAACGTGAACGGGTCCGGTACCGTGAACCGGCTGACATCGAAGTAGCGATTGAGCCGCGTCTGCGGAGCACCCGAAAGCTCGGCCGATTGGCCAGTGCTGTTGGGCCGCAGCACGCCACCGCCCACCCCGCTGTTGCCTGTCGAAGTGAGCGCCAGCGGAAAGCCCTTGTTCCAACTGTATGCCCCAGTCACTGACCATCCACTCACAATCCAATTCACTGGCGCGGAGGCCGTATTCAGCACCGCTTTCCCCTTCCCAAACGGCAGGTCCAGCGTGTGGCTGATCACCAACCGCTGCGACACGTCGCCTTCCGAAAGACTCCGTTCCGCCGCTAGGTTGTATATGTCTTGTACCGGAGGGACAAACGCGGTCTCGCCGAACACACGCCCACTCCCGTTATCGATCAACTTGGAATTGGTGTACGTAACCAGAATCGAATAGCCTCGGGCAAACCGTTTTTCCGAGCGCATCACCAGCGAGTGGTAGGTGGATGAGCCCATATTCTGCGCCACCGCCGGAGAGTTCGACGTCACAGCCGTGTATTGCGGATAGGGCCGCAGTAACTGCGACCGCGCGATGGTTCGTTGGGCCAGTGTCCCCACATCGGCAATCCCAAAGAACGGATTCGACACCTGTTGGTTGAGCGCCGCCCCCAACGCCTGATACTGCGGGTGAAGTTGGTTCCAATTGCCCGACACCGGAATCCGCGTCCCTTTATTGGCCGCATAGCCCGCTTCCAGTAGCCATTGCTTCGGCAGTTGCCGCTGGATCGTCACGTTCCACTGCTG
>CAYOBO010000089.1:0-29746 GCA_964402295.1 uncultured Candidatus Solibacter sp.
GCCTTACGTTCCGCCTGTGAAACAGGTGGAGTATCTCGTGCGGGTGGCGAGCGCCGGAAATGACGCGGTTTCGCAGTTGGAGGAACATTTGAAGGAACCGGTGAACGCGCCGGTGGGCATGCTCCAGGTTTCCCCGTTCCGGGCCGGCAATGGGTTTGAGCAATCGCTGGCAAAGCTGTGCGAGCAGAAGGCATTGGATGTGATCAGCCAGTCGCAGGTGCAGAGCGGCCCGAAGACCGAGGCGGGAGCGGAATGGGCGCTCGATTCGCAGAACTCGGGCGCCGGCTTGCGCATCAAGTTTTCGCCTTCGGTACAGGCAGGCGGACGCCTCCGGTTGAAAGTGAACCCGGAGGTCACCACCCCGGGCGCCGACGGGCTGCGCATGCGCAGCGTCGCGACCGAGATTGAAGTCGCCGATGGACAAAGCTTCCTGGTCCGCGGCTTGGCCGATGCATCCAACCTCGCTCTGCTGTGGCAGAAGCTGTTTCCGGAAAAACAGCCCGAGCCCAAACGGGAGATGGTGGTACTGGTGACCCCGAAGCTGATCCGGCAGTAGAGGAATCGACATGGCACTGCCAACGGCAATCCTCGTTTTCCTGGCCACGTTCGCACTAGCGGCAGTCGCGGTGTGGATTGCCCGCACCATCATGGAACGCAACGCTCCGGGCGAGCCGGCCGTGGACGAACCGGTGGCTTTTCCCAGTTTCTATGCCGAGGATGACGACTCGCCACTGCTGCGGCGCGAAGCCGAGGTCAGTTCCATCTCCGTGTGGGCGTGGGTGCTGGAACGCTTCAACTTGGTGGAGCGGGTGAAGATGACGCTGGTACAGGCCGACATGGACTGGACGGTGGGGCGAACCACGCTGTCGATGCTGGTCAGTGCCACGGTGGTCTGGGCGGTGCTCAGCCCGATTTCGTGGTTGCCGTTATGGGGGCAGGCGGCGCTGGCCTTGCTGGCCGGGTTGAGTCCGTACTTCTACATTCAAAAGCGCAAGGACAAGCGCTGGACCAAGATCGAAGAGCAATTTCCGGATGCGCTGGAGTCGCTCGCTCGAGCCCTGCGCGCGGGCCACCCGTTTGCCGGGGCATTGGATCACGTTGCTTCGCAGACTCCGAACCCGCTCGGCAAGGAACTGAAGCGGACCTTCGCCGAGGGGGCGCTCGGCGCTCCGTGGGATCGAGCGCTGGAAAATCTGGCCGAACGGCTTCCCTTGCAGGAGGTGTGCATTTTCGTGTCGGCCGTGCAGATGCAGGGCAAGTCGGGCGGCAATTTGAGCGAAGTGCTGGAAAAACTGTCGGAAAACATGCGCGAAGCGGCGGCGTTGCGGGGCGAGGTGAAGGCCATGTCCGGGCAGGGGCGCATGGCCGGTTATATCCTTTCAGTACTGCCAGTTGCGATTGCAGGATTCATGTTTTACGTGAATCCGAGTTTTCTGCAACCGCTGTTCACCGAAGAGATTGGGCGGAAGCTGGTAACGGGGGCCGTGATCGGCCTCATCGCGGCGCATTTTGTCATTAAGAAACTGGTGGATATCCGGCTATGAACCCTACGGCGATGATGGCTTTCTTTTTTGTGTTCGTGATGGGTGCGGTGTCGCTCATCGGCTATGTTGTGTACACGCGCCGGGAGTCGGAATCGCCGCAGCCACTCGAATTAATGATCGGCGATGAGCCGAAGGCCAGGGGGTTGCGGGCGACGCTGGTGGGATTGCTCCACTCGATCGGCGAGTCGATGCCATCGTCGGAATCGAGCCGCGCCATCCTACAAAAGCGGCTTGGGTTCGCCGGCTACCGGTCGCCTTCCGCGCTGACCTCCTACTTCGGATTGAAGTATGCCTGCGGTGCTGTGTTCGGGTTGGTGTTTTGCGTGTTCGCCTTGCAAAAGCAAGACGATGCGGTGATGATCTTCGTTGCCGTGGCATGCGGGCTGGGATTGGGGTTTCTGATCCCGGAGCGATACCTGGATTACCGGATCGCGTCGCGCAATGACCGGTTGCGGAGAGGTTTGCCGCCGGCGCTCGATCTGCTGGTGATGAGCCTCGAAGCAGGCCAGTCGCTAGATCAGGCGATGCTGCTGGCAAGCCGCGGATTGCAGAAGTTCTCCCCCGATCTGGCCAACGAACTGCTGACGGTCTACCTGGAGACGAGGGCCAGCAAGAGCCGGGCCGAATCCATCCGCCACATGGCGGAGCGCAACAGCGAGGGGGAGATCCGCAAATTCTGTGCGCTGCTGCTCGACAGTGACCGGTTCGGTTCGAGCCTTGCACCGACGCTGCGGCAGCACTCGAAATACCTGCGTGTCCGGTATCGGCAAAGGGCGCAGGAGGCGGCGCGCAAACTCACGGTGAAGATGGTGTTTCCCGTGTTCTTCCTGATCTTTCCGGCGATTCTGGTGGTGACATTGGGGCCTGCCGTGCTGCTGATGATGCGGCAACTCGGCACACTATTTCAATAGGACAATCGATTTTCCACTTGCGATCCGGACGTTTTCGAACATAATTGGAAACGGACAAGGAGGATAACGTTCCAGTGGATTACAGTAAATTCATCGATTCCGCGGTAGCCACCGCGACGCAAGTGGGCTTCAAGATTCTCGGAGCCGTCGTTCTCTACATGATTGGCCGCTGGCTGGTCAGCTTCGCCGTCTCGCTGATCTCGCGCGGACTGGAGCGGCAGCATCTGGAGCCGACGCTGCTCAGCTACATCTCCTCCACCATAGCGGTGATTCTGCACATCGTTTTGGTGGTGGCGATTCTTGGCTACTTCGGGGTGGAGACGACATCGTTCGCAGCGTTGCTGGCGGCAGCCGGCATCGCCATCGGCGCGGCATGGGCGGGGCTGCTGTCGAACTTCGCGGCGGGCGTATTCCTGGTCATTTTGCGCCCGTTTAAGACAGGCGATTTCATCTCCGCGGGCGGGCAGACGGGGACCGTGAAGCAGATCGGGTTGTTCGTGACCACGATCATCACGCCCGACAACGTAGTCACGTTTGTGGGGAACAACAAGATCTTCAGCGACAACATTCAGAACTACTCGACCAATCCCTACCGCCGTGTCGATCTGGTGGCGCAATTGAGCGGAACGGTCGACCATAACGCGGCCATCAAACTGTTGAAGGAACGCGTGGCGCGGATTCCGAACGTAATGGCGAACCCCGCGCCGGACGTGGAGATTCTACAGTTCAACCTGGTCGGCCCGGTGCTGGCGGTACGGCCGTACACGCACACGGACAATTACTGGCAGGTGTACTTCGACACGAACAAGGCGATCCGCGAGGCGTTTGGCGAAGCGGGCTATCCGGCTCCGGAGCCGTCGCAGACGGTGCGCATGGTCAATGCGATGAGCGCCTCGGCGTCTTAGTCTTCCACGGCGATGGTGGGCCCTTTGTTGGCCGCGGTCTGTTCGACGCGGCCGATGACGGTTCGGGCGAGGGTGAAGAAGGGTTGGGCGATGGCGGCATCCTCGCCGGAAAGTGCGGCGGGGCGTCCGCTGTCTCCTCCGCGGCGCACCTCGGGAACCAGCGGCAGTTCCCCGAGCAACGGGATCTGCATCTGATCGGCGGTGCGGCGTCCGCCGCCTTCCCCGAACACATCGATGCGCTCGCCCGTGTTCGGAACGACCAGGTAACTCATGTTCTCCACCAGCCCCAGCATGGGAACGTGCAACTGGCGAAACATGAGCACAGCCTTGCGGGCGTCTTCGAGTGAGACGTCCGATGGGGTGGTGACAACAATCGCGCCCGTGATGGGAGTGCTCTGGGCGAGCGACAGGGAAACATCGCCCGTACCCGGCGGCAAGTCCACGATCAGATAATCCAGCGGCCCCCACAACACATTGCGGATGAATTGCTGCATGAGGCTGTGGAGCATGGGTCCGCGCCAGATGATGGGCCGGTCGCCGGGGCTGAGGAATCCCATGGACATCAGCTTGACGCCATGCTGCACAATGGGGGCGATGCTTTCGCCGGAGGCCTGCGGCGACTCGTTGATGCCCATCATGCGCGGAACGTTGGGGCCGTAGACATCGGCGTCGAGCAGGCCGACGCGGTGGCCGAGCCCCCTCAGGGCGAGGGCGAGGTTCACCGAGACGGTGGTTTTTCCCACGCCGCCCTTACCGGAGCCGACCGTGATGAGATATTTCACGCCCTCGATCGGGATCTTGGGCATTTCCATGGAAGGAGGAACCGACATAAGTTATCTTAGATGTTTCCTTTGCGTTGGGGGACGCAGCTATTTGGCGGTGAGCGTGTCCCACTGTCTGGCGGCGCGCTGTTCGAGGGCGAAGACATCCTCTTCGAGAACGAAGCGGTCCTTGACGAGTTGGCGCGCGGCAGCGCTGATTTTCGCGAGGTAGGCGGCCTTGTTCGGGTAGCGCTCCGCGATGGACGGGCGCGGATCGCTGCCGCGGGCCTCCTTATCGGCAGCGAAGGGGAAGAACGAACCCACCATGCTGTACATTTCCTGGGGTGCGCCGATGCGCGTGGCGCGCATGTTCCACCCGGTGTAGGTGGCAAGCGGCGCCTGGATCTCGGGCAGGCGGATGCCGGCGATTTCGTTGCCATCGGCATCGACCTGCGGAACGAGGGTCACGAACGGTTTTCCCAACTTCGGCGGATCATGGGTAACGATGCCGTGGGATCGGAACTCGGGGCCGAAATCGGCGCGCCAAGCCTGTTGGATGCGCTTGGGCAGGGTGACGCCGGCGAGCTTCGGAAAGGCCAAGGCTGTATGCGCCACGAGGGTGCGGTTGGCCAACCGCGGCATTTGCGAGGCCGGGGGAGGTGTGCCGTCCTTCAGCCAATCGTGCATGGCGATGAGCAGGGCGCGCATGATGTAACGGTAGTCGTTGGGGTTGGCAGGATTCGCCGTCACCGATTTCGGCGGCGGGAAGGAACCCGGCCCGTGCTGCGTGCCGCTGAAAAGGTAGGACCGCGAGTTGGCGGAAAGTCCCGTGTCCGCGGCGCCGTCGAGGGACGTATGCGTGAGCGATGCCGCGCGTCCCCAATATTCATACGAGCTGTTGGTGTAGAAAATTTTGGGCACGACATTGTCCTGCTCGGCGCGGCCCAGGATACTATCCGTGAGCCCGGTTTCAGGGTCGGTTTGGGGCAGATCGGTGAAGGGGAAAATATCGGTGGGATAGAGCAGATTCATGTAAGGATGGCCGTCGCGGGATGGTTGGGCGAAACGGTGGTTGAAGCTTCCCCGCCCTCCGCCGGCCACGTGCGCCCAGACTCCGTCGAATACTTTGCGATTCTTTTCATCCTTATTAAAGCCGAAATAGAGAAAAGTGCGCAGAAATCGGCCGCTTTGGGAACTGCCGATACCGATGGCGCGCTTGAGGTGGCGGCTCTGTTCGCCAAGCAGAATCGTGCCCGCGTTCTCGTACTTGAGGAAGCTGACGATGTCGCGCACACCGGCGGGCCCGAGGCCGACGATGGTGGGATCCTGCGACTCGTAGACGAGTTCGTAAATCTTGCCGGGAGCGAAGCCCGCGGGATACAGGACGACGCCGCGGTCGGGAACAATTTCGCCGGAAACCGTGCGCGCCAGTTGCCATTGGTTGCGGGGGATGAGACGCGGGGCGGATTCATAGGAATCGCGCACGGTGAGCTGGAGCGCGTCATCGGCGCCGGGACGCACTGGGTAAGGGATGTGATTGCGGTCGCCGAGGTTGTGCTCGGTCTCCGGCGTTTCGAGAATCCATTGGGAGCGGACAATACCGGTGATGGGGTCGCCCGGGCGCTTGGCGGTGGGCGCGAAGAGGCGCATGAGGCCGGCATCGAGGGCCACGTCTGCCTGCCAGCCGAGCCAGACGAGCGTGAAGCCGCGGCGCATGAGGAACCCGTCGCCGAAATCGCCGGCGGCTTTGGGATCGAAGCTGGATTGGCCGAGGTTGAACATGTTGATCAAGCCCTTGCGGCCGCGGTTGCTGACTTCGAAAAGCAGCGTGCCGTTGCCGTCGGCCGGCTGGCGGGGTTTCAAGACGAATAAATCGGCGGAGAATTCCACCATCCCGGCGGCGTTTTTCGGCGCATGGTCGATGTCGCGAATGATGCGGTTCGATGGGTTCTTCGGATCGAGGCTGAAGTGGGCTTTGGCCACGACGCGCTCATAGTTGTAGCCGGGCACGTCGCTGCGGTCCACCAGATCGATGCGGGTAACGGCGGCAGTTGCCAGCGACAGGGCGGCAAGCGGAAGTGCGGCGCAGCGGAGCAGCATAAGCGCCATGGTATCGCAATCAGGCCAGCGTGAGTCCGGCTTGGGCCTTCAGATCGAAGCCGGCAAACTCGCCGCGGTGGAACTTGGGGAAAGCGGCGGCGGCGATCATGGCGGCGTTGTCGGTGGAGAGCGCCGGCGTGGGGAAGAAAACGGGATAGGGGAGGCGCGCGTTGCGGGCGGCATCGCGCAGCCCGGCATTGCAGGCCACGCCCCCGGAAACCACCCAACTGCGGGCGGCGATCTGCTCGGCGGCGGCTTCCGAGCGGGTCAGCAATTCCTGGATCACGGTGTGCTGGAAGGAGGCCACCAGATCGAGCGTGGGCTGCGGGGTCACCTCCAGCCATTCGGCGGTGCTGGGTCTTGGGTTCGTTTTGCAAAATTCCTTGCGGCGGGCAATCTCGTCCGCCATATCGTGCGCCTCCACCCAGCGCAAGACGGCGGTTTTCAATCCACTGAAGCTGAAATCGAGTGCATTTCCCTTCATTTTGGCGATAGAAAAGCGAATTGCCTGTGGATTTCCGTAGGGGGCGAGGGAATCGAGCACCGGTCCGCCCGGATAGCTGAATCCGAGGAGCTTGGCGACTTTGTCGTAAGCCTCACCGGCGGCATCGTCGCGCGTGCGGCCGAGCAAGCGGTAAGAGAAGCCTTCGGCGATCTCGAACAGGTGGGTGTGGCCGCCGCTCACCACCAGGGCGAGGGCGGGAAATTCGAGGCGGCCTTCGGCCTCCATGGCAACGGCGTGAATGTGCCCTTCGATGTGATTGATACCAATGAGCGGCAGGCCGCGGGAAAAACAGATGGCCTTGCCGTAGGTCATGCCCACCAGGAGCGAACCGACCAGGCCCGGTCCCCGGGTGACGGCGACGGCATCGAGATCGGCGTACGTGCAGCGGGCCTGCTCCATGGCTTGGCGCACCACGGGAGTGATGGCGCGCAGGTGCTCGCGCGAGGCGAGTTCGGGAACTACTCCACCGTATTTGCCGTGGACATCGAACTGGGAACTGACGATGCTGGAAAGAACCGTGCGCCCGTCCTGCACCACGGCGGCGGCGGTTTCATCGCAAGAGGTTTCGATTCCAAGGATCCGGGGCATCCTCCTTCATTATGCCGTCTATGTAAAGTTCGGTTTGATCCACCCCAGGGCGGCAGCGGTCATGACCAATCCGACGACGGTGATCACGGCCGCGGAAAGCACCGGCAGCATGCGGAAAAACGGGCTGTTCGTGACACCGGGCGTGTCGGGCAACAGGTTTTTGGCGTACAGAACCAAGCCGCCAATGACGATGAGCACGAGCGCGAGGCCGAGGCTGAAGCTGGTGAGCAGAGCGAGTCCGAAGCCGATGCGTCCGAGGGCAATGGCGCTCAGCAGGAGGACGAGCGCCGAGGGGCACGGCACCATGCCGCCGCTGACGGCCAACCCCACCAAGCTGCGCAAGGTCACCTCGCCCTCCGGAACGTGGGTGTGTTCTCCGGGGCCGTGACCGTGATCGTGGGTGTGATCGCCATGCGAGTGGCCATGGGTGTGATCGTGGCCGTGATGGTGATGCCCGATGACGTGCTGGTGATCATGCAGCGCGTGGCCGGCGAGCCGGTGCAACCGCTGGTAGAACAGCGTCGCGCCGATCCAGACAATCAGCAATCCGGAGGCGGTGCTGAGGATGGGATAGATCTTGTCGGGGACGACGTAACGCGACAGAAACAGCGTGCCAAGGCCGAGCAGAAACACGCTGACGGTGTGCGTGAAGGTGACCATGGCGCCGAGAAAGAGGGCGTGGCGGAAGGTGCCGCGCGAGCCCACCAGATAGGCCGCGACGATGGTCTTCCCATGCCCGGGCGACATGGCGTGCATGGCGCCGAAAGCGAAGGCGAGAGCGAGGGCCGCCAGCATGGCTTGGAAGCCGAGTTCCTGGCGTCCGAGCAGTTGCGAGAGCGTATCGCCGCGCTGTAGCGTACCCTGTGGCGCCGCGGCCGGCGACGAGGCCTGGGCCAGAACAATTCGCGGCTCTTCTGTTTTGGGCGCGGCGCTTGGGACATCGGCCGGCGCGGGCCGTGCGCGCCAGCGGAATTGCGCCGACAGATCCTGGGGAGGGGCGATGGCGGCATCGGTGGGGTAGGCCGTGAGGGCATTGCTGAGATCCCGCGCGGGCCGCCCTTCGGCGTCGATGACAATCTCCTTCCATCCGGCGCGGTCGGGATAATTGCGGTCTTCATAGCGCAGCAATCCCGGTTCTGCCGCGGCAAACGCCGTGGCGGCGATGCGCAGCACGGGGAGGCCGGCCGCGCCATCCGCCATCTCGAACTGGACGCGGCGCACAAGCGGCACGACAGGCCGTCCATCGACCGTGAGCGAAACGTTATCGAGCCATGCCTTCGCCTGCTCGGAGGCCTTGGCATCGAGTTCCCGGCGCGGACTTTCGCGTTGCAGATTCCATTCGCGGAGCAGTTCAAAACTGGGGATTTCGGCCAGATCGAGCGCGTAGAGCACGGTCACGCCGCCGGCCGACGGCGTCAGGCGCGTGTAATGACTGATGGAGAAGTTGCCCATCGGGTGCGCCAGGGCCGAAGAAATCACCGCGAAAAAGAGGAATACGCCACGGGGGTTCATTACAATGGAGGGTACGCAACACGCGGCCGATTGGATGTATGCGAAAAGTTCTAACAGCAACGGATATCCCCCTTTCCGGGGAAGTGCGGATTGCGATAGGCACTATTGTAACTCCGTCGGCGCGCGATCTCATCCGCGAACGGGGGCTGGCGCTCACCGAAGTTCCGGAGCACGAACTGGACGGCATCGCGCCGCCTGAGCGCACGGTGGCCATCGGGTCGGACCACGGCGGCTTCGAGATGAAGGAAGCGCTGAAGCCGGTGCTGGCGGAATTGGGCTTGTCGGTGCGGGATGTAGGCGTACAAGAGGCGAAAGCAGCCGATTATCCGGATATCGCGCTGCAAGTGGCCGAGCTTGTGGCGCAGGGCGTGGCCGGGCGCGGGGTGATCGTGGATGGGGCGGGAATCGGGTCCGCCATGGCCGCGAACAAGGTTCCGGGCGTGCGCGCGGCCCTATGCTACGATAAGGCTACTGCTCGCAACAGCCGCGAACATAACCACGCAAACGTGCTCACGCTGGGCGGTCGCATGCTGACCCTGACTCAGGCCGAAGAGGTGCTGCGGGTATGGCTGGCGACCCCGTACGGCGGCGGCCGGCACGCGGCGCGGGTGGAGAAGATTACGGGCATCGAGAAGAGATACGCGGCGTGGACACGCAACAGCTAGACAGACTGGTGGCGCAAATCGGAGAGGAAATCCTCGCGCGCATTCCGGTGAGCGGCGGACATCCGCCGAATGCCGAAGGGCTGAACGTTGCCGACCTGGTGTGCCCAGGCTGCACGCGGCGTTGCGCGCAGACGTGCGCGCGAAAGACGAAAGAGATCATCGCGGCGGGGGCGGACCGCGTTTCGGCATCGGAAAAGCTGACGCGCATCGATCCGGAAATCGCATCGTTGATCGACCATACGATTCTCAAGCCGGACGCCACGCGGGACGATATTGTGAAACTGTGCCGCGAGGCGCGGGAATACGGCTTTGCCAGCGTCTGCGTGAACCCGTATTGGGTGCCCGTCGCGGCCCATGAGTTGAAAGGCTCGAAGGTGCTGGTGTGTACGGTGGTGGGTTTCCCGCTGGGGGCGACGCCCACGGCCATCAAGGTGGCGGAAACGGAACAGGCGATCCGCGCCGGGGCGCAGGAAGTCGATATGGTGCTGAATATCGGGGCGCTGCGTTCGGGCGATTTCGACACGGTGCGGATGGACGTGCAGGCGGTGGCGGAAGCCGCCCACCGCGGGGGAGCGATTCTCAAGGCGATTCTGGAAACGGCGCTGCTCGATGACAATCAGAAAGTCATCGCCAGTTCGTTATGCAAAATTGCCGGAGCCGATTTTGTGAAAACTTCGACGGGTTTTTCCAAATCCGGAGCGACGGCGCACGATGTTGCGCTGATGCGGGCCACCGTGGGTCCGGATATCGGGGTCAAGGCAAGCGGCGGTATCCGCACGCTGGCCGATCTGGAAACGATGAAGGCCGCGGGCGCAAGCCGCATCGGCGCCAGCGCGAGCGTGAAGATCGTACAGGAAGCCGCGGCGCGCAATGCCTAAACCGCCATCGTCGCGCGTGCAGTTTCGCGAGCGGGCGGAACTGCTCGATTACCTGCTGGAAGTATCTTCGGTGACCAGCGAAACGCTGGATCTGGATCAACTGCTCGACAACATCACGGAGATCGTCAAGCAGGTGGTGCCGACGGACCTGTTCGCCATCCTGCTCTATAGCGAGCGGCTGAAGGGCATGCGCATCCGCCACGCCATCGGGCATCGTCAGGAAGTGGTGCGAAACCTCGTGGTTTCCCTCGGCGAAGGGCTCACGGGCATTGCGGCGGAGACGCGCCAGCCGGTGCTTTCGGGCGATGTGCGCAGCGATCCGCGCTATTTGAGCGCGCTCGACGCGGTGCGCAGCGAACTCGCCGTACCCATGATGGCGCGCGGGAAACTGGTGGGCGTCATCGACGTCCAGTCGACGAAGCTCAACGCCTATAGCGAGCATGACCGCGCCTTGCTGCAACTGATTGCCTCGCGCGTGGCCTTCGCCATCGACAACGCCATGCTCTACGGCAAGGTGCAGCGCCAGAACCGCATGTTGCGCGCGCTGAGCCGCGTGTCGCAGGAACTGTCGTCCATCCTGGCGCTGGATGAACTGCTGCGGCGGGTTGCCGAAACGTTGCGCAAGCTGATCAACTTCGATGCCTTCAATGTGCTGCTGGTGGATGAGCAGAAGAAACTGCTTCGCAACCGGTTCAGCATGCGCTATGACCAGCGGGTGGAAATCGACAACATTCCGCTGGGGAACGGCATCACGGGGGCGGCCGTGGAGGCGCGCGAAGCGGTGAAGGTGAACGATACGCTGACCGATCCGCGCTACATTGCCTCGCATCCGGACATCCAATCGGAAGTGGCGGTGCCGCTCATTCATCAGGACAAAGTGATCGGGGTGCTGGATCTGGAGAGCGAAAGGCTGGGGTTTTTCACCGACGATCATGTCCGCATGCTGTCGCTGCTGGCGCCGCAGATCGCCATCTCGATTGCGAACGCGAGTCTGTACGAACAGATCGCCGCGCGCGAAAGGCGCATGGAGCAGGATCTGCGGGCGGCGCGCAAGTTGCAGAAGGTGCTCCAGCCGCGCGAGGCTCCCGACATCGCCGGGCTGGAGATTGCCCTGGGAGCGCGGCCGGCGCGGGAGATTACGGGAGATATCTACGATTTTTTCGATTGCGAGGACAATTGCGCCCTGATTTGTTTCGGCGATTCGAGCGGCAAGAGCGCCGCAGCGGCGCTGTACGGAGCGCTGATCAGCGGCCTGCTGCGCAGTCTCGCCACCAGCCGCAAGAATCCGGCCGAGTTGATGGCCACGCTGAATGAAGCCGTGATGGAGCGGCGGGTGGACACGAAATACGTCACCCTGCTGCTGATGCAGTGGAACGCGCGCCACAAGACGTTCACCATGGCCAATGCCGGCAATTCGCCGCCGATGGTTTGCCGCGGCGATACGATTCTGCATCCGAAAGTGGAGGGCATCCCGGTGGGGCTGCTGGAAGACCGTCCCTACGATGAAGTGGTCTTTCCCGCCCAGTCGGGGGATGTAATTCTGCTCTACAGCGACGGCGTGCCGGATCAGTTGGGGAAATCCGATGAGGAGTTCGGGGTGCGGCGCATCTCGCGCCTGCTGAAGAAGCATCGCGGCCGGCCCGCGGCGGAAATCGTGGGCGCATTTTTCAAGGAACTGGATGAATTCGCCGGGGAAGTGCCGATCAGCGATGACCAGAGCCTGATTGTCATGAAAGTGATTTGAATGCTGGAAACTCCGTTTACCTACCGCGACAATATTTACCATGTCGAAGACACGCCGCTCGATGAGATCGCCAAGAAAGCGGGCACACCCTGCTATGTGTATTCGGCGAACGCCATACTGAGCCGCTACAAGGCCTATGACCGCGCCTTCGGCAATCTGCCGCACCGCGTCTGCTATGCGGTGAAGGCCAATCATAATCTGGGCATACTGGCGATGCTGGCGCGCGCCGGCGCGGGTTTCGATATCGTCTCCGGCGGTGAATTGTACAAAGTATTGCGCGCCGGAGCAGATGCGGACAAGGTGGTTTTCTCCGGCGTCGGCAAGACGGCCGACGAAGTGGAATACGCGCTGGAACAGGGGATTCACAGCTTCAACTGCGAATCGGAGGCGGAGCTATCCCTAATCGATGCGCTGGCCGGGCGGCTGGGCAAGAAGGCGCGCATCGCGCTGCGCGTCAACCCGGATGTGGATGCGGAGACGCACCCCTACATCTCCACGGGCCTGAAGGAACACAAATTCGGGATCGATATTCAGGAAGTGGAGGAGATTTACCAGCGGGCGCGCTGGCATCCGCACCTCATTCTCGACAGCGTGAGTTGCCACATCGGATCGCAGTTGCTCAATCCGGAACCGCTGGTGGCGGCGCTCGACCGCATGCTGACGCTGATCGACCGGCTGCGCGAGAAGGGCATCGCCATTGAGTATCTCGATTTAGGCGGCGGGCTGGGCGTTCCCTACAAGCCCAGCGACACCGCGCCCTCGATTGCGGATTACATCGCGCGCATTCGCAACAAAGTGGAAGGGCGCCGCCTCACGCTGATGGTGGAACCGGGGCGCAGCCTGGTGGCGGAGGCGGGCGTGCTGCTGAGCCGCGTGCTGTATCGCAAGAAGAACGGCAACAAGGAATTCATCATCGTGGATGCGGCGATGAACGATCTCATCCGGCCCGCGCTGTACCGGGCGCATCACGAGATCCTCCCCGTGAAGCGCGACGCTTCGCGCGGCACGGTGGTGGCGGACATCGTGGGCCCGGTGTGCGAATCGGGGGATTTTCTGGCCAAGGACCGCGAGGTGGCGAACGTGTTTCCAGGAGACCTGGTAGCCATCTGCACGGCCGGCGCATACGGCGCCGTGCTGTCCTCCAACTACAACGCGCGCACACGCGCCGCCGAAATCATGGCGGCCGGCAACGGCTACCGCGTGGTGCGCCTGCGCGAATCCTACGAGGACCTGATACGGTTGGAAAAAGTGTGAGTGCCGGCGCACGAGGTTCACGCCGTGGCGCTCATGGCCTTGGCCACGGGCTTGGCGGGCACGGCCTGTAGCACGAACGGCTCGCGGAAGCCGGCGAGCACGGGCGCGAGTTGCTCAATCGAATCGCGCAATCCGGCCACGGTGTCGATGAATTCCCGGTCGCGCCGCGCATCGAGCGCCGCGCGCAAGGCCTGCAATTCGCCGCGCAACTCATTCAGGGAATTGTCGAGCGTGAGCACCTGCGGCTCCGCTTTTCCCGCGGGAACGGTCTTCATGACGATGGGCAGCCACTGCGAGCACACCTCGCGGCGCAGATCGCCGCGCAGTCGCGCGCCACGCACCAGCAGCAGCGCCGTCATGCCGCAAAGCAACGCGGCGCCGCCGAATCCGCACAAGGCGAGGCGGGCCATTTCCGTGCGCGCGGGATCGGGGCCATGGAAGTTCCAGCTCACCAGCAGGCTGCCGGCGGCCACTGCCAGAACCGTGCCGGCCAGCAGCGCGATCTCCAGGGCATCGGCGCGCAACGTATCGCGGTCAGCGGCGTCGTGCTGATCGGCAAGCAGGCAGGCCGCGGCGTGGTCCTGCGTGCGCGCCATGGACACCACTCGCCGCAACAACGGACTGGCCTGCGCCACCGGCGTGTTGAGCTTGTCGAGGAATTCGTGGATCGGCTTGGCGGCGAGAAGCTTGCGCACCTCGGCGAACGTGTCGGGCCCGGAGATGGATTCCTCCGCCCACAGCCGCCAACGCAGCGCGATACCCTGCACGGCCCCGGCGGCGAAGAACAGGATGCAGAGGGCGACGTCCCATCCGGCCCACGGAAATACGGCTCCGGCGGCGGCAAAGGCGATCAGAAAGGCGATGGCCCGGCGCCCGGTGGAACTCCAGCGCAGCGCCATCGGGACACGGTCCGGCAGACGCGGTTGCGCGGCACGCGGCGGGACGGCGGCTTTCGGCGCTCTGGGTTCGGCGGCCTGCAAGTTCGATTGTCCCTGCGCGCGTTGGAATGCCTCCTGTAGCCACCGCGACGGGCAGTCGGCAATGTCGCCGGTGGAGGTGATGCGCGCGGCCATGGCCAGCACCTCTTCCTGCAATGCGAATTCGTCGAGGAAGCGCTGCGGGCCGGGCAGCAGGCCGCGCGCGGCGGATGAGGCGAAGGTTTGGCGTATACGCGCGATCAGCGTCGGGCTGTCGCATTCCACCGCGATGCAGTATGGTCGATTTCTGCCGTCCCCCACTTCGCCATGGTAGAGCGTGCAACCTGCCAGCTCGCGCGGCGGAAGCTGGGTGAATAAAATGCGAAACGCCGTGTAGCCGTAGAAGCCAGACCCGAGTTTTTGTGCGTCGAACAGGATTCCGATTTGCGGCATGCACCTACCCTCCCGGATATCCAATTAGTGCGTGCCGGCGCGCGGAATTCTCAGCCCGCGAATGTGGGGTGCGTTATCATGGTCGGTTCCATGACCACCGTCGACCATCTCGAATGCAGCCACACCGGCGAACGCTACGAAGCAGGCAAACTGCACAATCTTTCGAAGGCGGGATTCCCCCTGCTGGTGCGCTATGACCTGGACAAAGCGCGCCAGGGTTGGAGCCGCGATTGGATCGCCAACGGACCCACCAGCATGTGGCGCTACGCTCCGGTGCTTCCGGTAACGAAGCCGAACTCGATTGTAAGCCTGGGCGAAGGAATGACTCCGCTGCTGCGCACGCAGCGGCTGGGCGAGAAAATCGGCGCCGCGAATCTGTGGGTGAAGGATGACGGCGTCAATCCCACGGGTTCGTTCAAGGCGCGCGGGCTATCGTGCGCGGTGTCGATGGCGAAGGAACTGGGCGTCACGAAACTGGCGATTCCGTCGGCGGGCAACGCGGCGAGCGCGCTGGCTGCCTACGCCGCGGCGGCGGGCATGGAAGCGCACATCTACATGCCGAGCGACGTGCCGCAAGCCAATTTCATCGAATGCAAGAGCTTCGGCGCGCACGTCACGCTGGTGGACGGGCTGATCAGCGATTGCGCGAAGATCGTGGCTGCGCGCGCGCCGCGGGAAGGCTGGTTCGATGTTTCGACGTTGAAAGAGCCCTACCGCATCGAGGGCAAGAAAACCATGGGCTACGAGATCGCCGAGCAGATGCACTGGAATCTGCCGGACGCGATTCTCTATCCCACCGGCGGCGGCGTGGGAATCATCGGGATGTGGAAGGCGTTCTCGGAAATGGAGGCGCTCGGCTGGATTTCCTCGAAGAGGCCGAAGATGATCGCCGTGCAGGTGGAAGGCTGCATGCCCATTGTGCGGGCGTACCGGCAGGGCGCCGAACGCAGTGAGTTCTTCGAGAATGCGTCGACGGTGGCGAGCGGCCTGCGCGTGCCGAAGCCGCTCGGCGATTTTCTGATCTTGCAGGCGGTGCGGCAAAGCGGCGGAACGGCCATCGCGGTAAGCGACGAGGAGGCTCTCGATGCGGGCGTGGAACTGGCGGCGCTCGAAGGGATCTTCGCGGCTCCGGAAGGCGCGGCATGCGTGGCCGCGGTGCCCAAGCTGATCGCCGGCGGCGCGCTGCGGGCGGAGGAACGCATCGTCATCTACAACACCGGTGCGGGGTTGAAATATCTGGAGGCGTATTCAACGAGGTTTCCGCGCATGGCGGGCGGCGAGACGGATAAACTCGGCGGGCTGATCACGCCGCGCTAACGCACGGGCTGCAGTGAGGCGGCGTCGAAGGGGATGGTGTCCGGCGTGAGCGCCACGGACATCGTCACATCGATGTTCTTGCACACTTCCTTGGCGCAGGCCTGCGCTTTCAGCCGGACCTGGGCCGGACCGTCGCCGGTCTTCTTCGCCTTGGCCGCGAAATAGGCCTTGCCCTCGAAGCCGTAGGTGAACCAGCGCAGTTCGGGCTTGGAGAAATCCTGGGGCGGCGTCTGTAGCCATTTGCCTTCCACTTCCAATCCGCCGGACACGGCAATGGTGGTGTCCTTTTCGACGCCGAGCGAAGGCTTGCCCTTCAGCATCGCTTCATGACGGATGAGATTGTCCATGGCGAAGGTGTGCCAGCCGGGATCGACGGAAACCTCGACAATCACGTACTCGCCGTTCCAGCGGGCGCGATAGGAGGCGAGGCGCTTGTCGTCGTGAAACACTTCCGCGGGCGGGGACCAGTCCCCGGCGCACAGCGCGCCGCCAAAAACAAGAAGAGCAAGAAATGTTTTCATTTGCGGAAACTCATGCGGTAGGTTTGGAGGGGCATCTGGATGCGTTGCCCGCCGCGCAACACTTCCAGTGTAACGCTGTCGCCCGCCTTCTTGCGGAGCTTAATGTAGAACTCGGCGGTGTCGGCGATCGGATCGGTTTCGGCGCCGTCGACGGAAACGATGATATCGCCGACTTGGAGGCCGTGGCTCTTCATCATCTGCGCGAAGGCGTCGACGTGCGTCACTTCGCTCGCGAAGCTGTTGGCCTTGAGCCCCAGTTCCTGCTTCTTTTCCGCGGGCAGGGCGCGCGAATCGAAATAGGTGCGCGGGTCAATGCTGGCTTGGCGGAAACGGATGTCGGTTTTCCACCACAGGTGCGGCAGGCGGACGTCGAGTTCGACGGGCTTGCCGGCGCGCTCCACGGTGAGTTTCATGTTTTCCGCGGTGCGCGGCAGCTTGTCGTAGAGATACTGCAAATCGCCGAAGGTGTAGACGGGTTCGCCGTTGATGGCGGTGATGAGGTCGCCGGGCTGCATGCCGGCGGTCTTCACCGCGCCCTGCGCATCCTTCACCACGAGGCCCTTCGGGACGTCGAAGTGTAGTCCGATGATTTTGAAATCGGGCGATTGATAAAGATGCTGCGCCTTGTCGAGCGTGCCGTCTTCCTCGCGGTGCACGTTGATGAAATCGCCGATGAGGTGGCATTCGACGCAGGCTCCGGCGTCGAAGGTGCGCTTGACCAGGTGTGGGAACTGGCGAGGAAAAACAGGCTTCGGGCGCGGCTTGCGGGGGAGTTTGCCGTCCTGGTAGAGCTTGTGCAATTCGAGCCCCTTGGCCAGCGCCAATTCCAGGCTGGGGAGACTGAGGAAGGTGTCCTGCGAATTGGCATCGCGCCCGCCATAGCGCATGTAGATCTGTTCGTCGGCGTTGAGGATGAAGAAGTAGAGCGTGTTGTAGCGGTCGTAATCGAACAGCCCGATATCGACGTTGTCCATGCGCGGCACACGCACGCACACGTATTGCGACATCAGTTTGCCGCGCGGTGAATCTTTCGGTGACAGCACAACCTGTGCGTCAAACATTCTTCCGGCCTGTCAAGCCTCGCAGCGAAACTCCAGGAAAATCGGCTTCCCGGTTTTTTTGGCCAGTTCCCTGGCGGCCTCGTAGTTGGAAAGCCAGTCAATGCCTTCATCCTGTGCGGCCAGCGAACCAGCCAGAAGGGTACACGCCACGATGGTAAGAAGAGAACGGAGTCGCATGGGGTTTCTCTTATTTTCCCAAATTTCACAGGATCTGGAACAGGAGGATCGGCATCGCTTCCTACCGACACCGCCAGACTGGGCCGGGTTCCCTGCCGCGGCGCCGGCGTGGCATGATAGCCAAGTGCGTGACGCCATCGAAGTGCGCGGCGTGAGTCGCCGGTTCGACGGATACTCCGCGCTCGAAAACATCAACCTCACGGTGCAGGCCGGAACTTTCGTGTCGCTGGTGGGGCCCAGCGGATGCGGCAAATCGACGCTGCTGAACCTGATCGCCGGATTGCTGGCGCCGAGCGAAGGTACCGTCTCGGTTTTCGGCGAAACACTCCGCGGGCTGAACCGGCGCGCCGCCTATATGTTCCAACAGGACGCATTGCTGCCCTGGAAAACCGTGCGCCAGAACATCGCACTCGGCCTGGAACTGCGCGGCGAGCCATCGGCGGAACAAACCAACGAGTGGATTCGCAAGGTGGGTCTGGATGGATTCGCCGACCGCTATCCGCACCAATTGAGCGGCGGCATGCGCAAGCGGGTGGCGATGGCGCAGGTGTTCATCACCGACCCGGCGATTCTGCTGATGGACGAACCCTTCAGCGCGCTCGACGTGCACACGCGCCATCGCATGGAAGCCGAAGCGCTGGCGCTGTGGCAGGGCAGCGGCAAGACCGTGCTGTTCGTGACACACGATCTGGAGGAGGCCATCGCGCTCTCCGACCGCGTGGTGCTGCTCTCGGCGGGACCGGGTTCGCGCATCGCCGGAGAGTACGAGATCGATCTCGCGCGCCCGCGCAATCTGCTGGATATGAAAACCGACCGCCGCTTTCAGGAGATCTACTCGGCGATCTGGCGGACGCTGCGCGAGGAGGTGCTGAAGACCCATGCATAAGCGGTGGATTCCGGTGTATCGGGTGCTGCTGGGCGTGGCGTTTCTAGGCCTGTGGCAAGCGGGCTCATCGGCGGGCGTGCTGGACCGGTTTTTCTTCTCGCGGCCGAGCGATATTGCGCTGCGCGTGTGGGATCTGTTTGCCAAAGGCACGGTGTGGGCGCACCTGGGTACGACGCTCGCCGAGGCGCTGCTGTCGTTTGGGATTGGCTCCGGGCTCGGCATCGTGCTGGGGTTTCTACTGGCGCGGCGTCCGGTGCTGGCCGCGGTTTTCGATCCTTATCTGCGCGTGGCGAATTCCCTGCCCCGCGTGGTGCTGGCGCCGATATTCCTGCTCTGGTTCGGACTTGGCATCTGGAGCAAAGTGGCGCTGGGCGTAACGGTGGTGTTCTTCATCGTCTTCTTCAACACCTATCAGGGCGTGCGCGAAGTGGATCGCGTGCTGATCGACAACGTGCGCATGCTGGGGGCGACGGAACGGCAGTTGACGCGCCACGTGCTGCTGCCGAGCGCCCTGGGGTGGATTTTTTCGAGCCTGCACGTCTCCATCGGATTTGCCATCATCGCCGTGGTGGTGGGCGAGTACCTGGGCGCGGCGCGCGGCATCGGCTACATGATCGCGCAGGCGGAAGGCGTGTTCGACACGACGGGTGTGTTCGCGGGGATGACGATTCTGGCGGCGTTCGTGCTGCTGGTGGGCGCCGTGGTGGCGCGAGTGGAAAAGCGCCTGGTGCAGTGGAAACCGTAGGCTCTAGGCGCGGCACTTGCGCACGGCGGCTTTCCATCCATCCCACAACGCGCCACGCTGTGCGTCGCTCATTTGCGGATCGAAGGCCCGGTCAATGCGCCAGAAGCCTTCCAGTTCGTCCGTCGATTTCCAGACACCCACCGCCAACCCCGCCAGATACGCCGCGCCGAGCGCCGTGGTCTCGATATCGGCGGGACGCACGATGCGCCGCCCGAGAATATCGGCCTGAAACTGCATGAGGAAATTGTTGGCCGTTGCGCCGCCGTCGACGCGCAGTTCGGCAAGGTGCGCGCCGCTGTCGGCCTCCATGGCTTCCATCATCTCGCGCGTTTGATAAGCAATGGATTCGAGCGTGGCGCGCACAATGTGAGCGCGCGTGGCTCCGCGCGTCAACCCCGTGATGACGCCGCGCGCATGCGAATCCCAATGGGGCGCGCCTAATCCGACAAACGCCGGCACAAAGTAGGTGCCGGCATTGTCCGGCACCGATGCGGCAAGCTGCTCGGATTCCGCCGCCGAAGCGATCAGGCCCAGCGAATCGCGCAGCCACTGGACGGCGGCTCCGGCGATGAAGATGGCGCCTTCGACGGCGAATTGCGGCCCGCCGGTCTGTGCCGCGCGCGTGGCCAGCAGCTTGTGTTTCGATACGGGGCGCACAGCGCCGGTGTGCATCAGCCCAAAACATCCGGTGCCGTATGTGTTTTTGGAAAGACCCTCGCGGAAACAGGCCTGTCCGAACAGCGCCGCCTGCTGATCTCCGGCGATGCCGGCCAGCGGCACGGCGGCCCCCAGGTGCTGGGAGGCGGTTTCGGCCACCACGCCGCTCGACGGCACGATGCGCGGCAGCATATGGCGCGGCACATCGAACAGCGCCAGAAGCTCATCGTCCCAATCGCCCGTTTCGATGTTCATCAGCATGGTGCGCGAGGCGTTCGAAGGGTCGGTGACATGTTGCGCGCCGTTGGTCAATTTCCAGATCAGCCATGTGTCCACATTGCCGAATAACAGATCCCCATTGCGGGCCTTTTCCCGCGCGCCGGACGTGTTTTCGAGAATCCAGCGCAGTTTGCTCGCCGAAAAATAGGCATCGACGATAAGGCCGGTCTTGGCCGTAATCATGGGGCCATGGGTCACGGCGAGTTGATTGCAGAATTCCGCGGTACGGCGGCATTGCCACACAATGGCCGGCCCGACAGGCTTGCCCGTGGCGCGATCCCACACCACGGCGGTCTCACGCTGGTTCGTGATCCCGATGCCCGCAATCTGCGACGCGGAGACTCCGGCGCGATCGAGCACCGCGCGCGCCGATTCCATCTGCGCCTGCCAGATTTGCAGCGCATCCTGCTCCACCCAGCCCGGTTGCGGATAGATGCATTCGATCGGCCGCGACTCCATGGCGAGGCGTTCGCCGCGATCATTGTAGAGGACGCTACGGGCGCTGGTGGTTCCTTCGTCGAGAGAAATCAGGTAAGGCACTTTGGCATCCTAACACGTTAAGATAGAAACTTATGTTCTTTCGCCGGGAAAAACCTCGTGTGCCTACGTTCAGTGAAACCATGGAGGAACTGCGCAAGCAGGGCTTCACCGTGCAGCCGGAACCGGGCGGCGGAATGCGCGTCAGCAAAGGCATTTGCGCCGCGGTGGTTAAGGAGTCGCAGGGCGGCCGTCCGTCCGTGGGGAAAGCCGGCGTGTTGCTCGGCGACGAAATCGGACTGCTCTGCGACGGCGGCTATCAGAAGTTCTGGCTGGCGCCGAGCGGACGCCGCGCACCGGCGGCCGCCGAGCATCTGCGCGCGCTGCACAACTTCGAAGAAGACCTGAAGGAAGGCCTCGGCCTCATCAGCCTCTACAACGAATCGCTCGGCACGGTGAACGAACTGCACCTCTATGACCGGGTGAAGGATCGCGACCGCGGCGTAGCCAAGCGGCCCTGGGAGCGGTAGCGCCATGCAATCGCGGCGTGCGTTCCTGGCGCAATCGGGCGCGGCGCTTGCCGCTCAGACTCGCCCACGGCCGAATATCCTCTGGATCTCCGTCGAGGATATGAGTGCGCAGTTGGGTTGCTATGGCGATCCTTTGGCGCATACGCCGAACCTGGACAAACTGGCGGCGCAGAGCGTGCGCTACACCAACGCGCATGCCGTCATCGGTGTGTGCGCCCCTTGCCGGTCGAGCATCATCACCGGCGTCTATCCCACGTCGCTCGGCACGCTGCACATGCGCTGCGATGCGCAAATCCCGGCCGAAGTGCGCTGCTTCCCGGAGTTCCTGCGCAAAGCCGGTTATTACTGCACCAACAATTCCAAAACCGACTACAACTTCAAACATCCGAAATCTTCCTGGGATGACTCCAGCCGCACGGCGCACTGGAAAAACCGTCCCGCGGGGCAACCGTTTTTCGCCGTGTTCAACAATACGGTGACGCATGAAAGCCATATCCCGCTGCGCGGCAAGAAGCAGCAGGACGATACCAAGCGCGTCAAGGCTTCCGAACGGTGCGACCCCGCCAAGGTGGCGATCCCGCCGTACTATGCCGACACGCCGGAGATCCGCCGCGATCTGGCCAACGTATACGACACCATCGCGCAGATGGACTACGATTCGGGAGACCTGCTGCGCGAATTGGAAGAAGCCGGGCTGGCCGAGGATACCATCGTGTTCTTCTGGTCCGATCACGGCGTGGGCTTGCCGCGCGCCAAGCGCTGGCTGTACGGATCGGGCACGCGCGTGCCGCTGCTGGTGCGCATTCCGGAAAAATTCCGTCAAGCAGGGCAAGGCAAACCCGGCTCGGTCAGCGACGAACTGGTGAGCCTCATCGATCTGGGTCCCACGGTGCTGAATCTGGCCGGAGTGCCGGCGCCCGCCTACATGCAGTCGCGGGCGTTTCTGGGCCCCAATCTGAAGCCCGCGCGCAAGTATCTGTATGGCGCGCGCGACCGCATGGATGAGCGCTACGACATGGTGCGCATGGTCTTCGACGGGCGCTACCGCTATATCCGCAACTTCGATCACGACCGCCCGCATTACCAGTACATGAACACGGCGGAAAAGGGGCCCACGATGATGGAGCTGCGGCGCCTGCACGAAGCGGGCAAACTCGCGCCCGCCGCCGAGCGGTACTTCCATGCAAAACCCGCCGAGGAACTCTACGATACGGCCAGCGATCCGCACGAGATTCACAACCTCGCCGCGCAGCCGCGGCACAAGGCGCGCCTGGAGGCGCTGCGCAAGGAAATGTTCGCGTGGATGCGCGAGATCCGCGACATGGGCTTCATTCCCGAGCCCGAAATCATGCGCATGGAGGCGCAGTACGGCAACCGCATGGCCATCCTCCGCGCGCCGGAGAACGCGACGCTGCTCGACGATCTCATTGCGCTCGAAACCGCATCGCAGGCCGAGTTGCGCAAAGCGCTTTCGAGCAAGCACGTCGCCGTGCGCGCCCGGGCGGCGCTCAAAATCCGCTCCGGCGGACCGGAGATGGAACGCGGATTGACGGATGAATCGGCCACCGTGCGCATCGCCGCCGCCAAATCGTTAGTGCGCATTCCTGTTTTGGTGAAGGAGCTGTCGCATCCCGATCCGTGGACCCGGCTGGCCGCGGCGCAGGCGCTGGACGCGCTGGGCGAAGCAGCACGGCCCGCCCTGGAAGCGCTGCGCAAGGCGCTCGATGACGAGAACCGCTACGTGGTGCGCGTGGCCAATCACGCCGTCAACGGGTTGCTGGGCACGAAGAACGAAGTAGCCTGACAACCACCGCTTCCAAGTAGTACAGTTGATTTTTATGTCACAGATCAAAGGCCCTGCTATTTTCCTAGCCCAGTTCATGGGCGATGAAGCCCCCTACAACTCCTTGCCGGCGATCACCGCCTGGGTGAAATCGCTGGGATACAAAGGCGTCCAGCTTCCCTCGTGGGATGGCCGGATCATGGACCTTAAAAAGGCCGCCGAATCGAAGACCTATTGCGACGAATTGAAAGGACAGACCAACGGCCTGGCGGTCACCGAACTGGCTTCGCACCTACAGGGCCAACTGGTGGCGTCGCACCCCGCCTACGATGAACTGTTCGACGTCTTCGCCGCCGATGAAGTGAAGGGCAACGTCAAAGCGCGCACCGAGTGGGCCATCGCCCAGATGCACCTGGTCATCCGCGCCTCGGCCAACATGGGCCTTACGGTGACGCCGTCCTTCAGCGGCGCGCTGCTCTGGCCCTACATCTATCCGTGGCCGCAACGCCCGGCCGGCTTCGCCGAGGAAGGGTTCAAGGAACTCGCCGCGCGCTGGAAGCCCATTCTCGATTTCGCCGACCGGCACGGCGTGGACATCGCCTACGAGTTGCACCCGGGCGAGGATCTGTACGACGGCGCCACCTTCGAGCGGTTCCTGGAAGCGACGGGCAACCATCCGCGCGTGGCCATCAATTACGATCCGTCGCATTTCATCCTCCAGTGCCTGGATTATGTCGGCTTTATCGATGAATACGGCTCGCGGATCAAGGCATTCCACGTGAAAGATGCGGAATTCCGGCCTTCGGCGAAGGCCGGCGTCTACGGAGGTTATCTCGATTGGAAGGCGCGCCCGGGGCGCTTCCGCAGCCTCGGCGATGGCCAGGTGGATTTCAAGCAGGTCTTCACGCGTCTCACCGCGGTGGGCTATTCGAGTTGGGCCGTGCTCGAATGGGAATGCTGTTATAAGGACAGCGTGCAAGGCGCGGCCGAAGGCGCTCCCTTCATCGCCTCGCACCTCATCGATGTGCCGAAGAAGGCATTCGACGATTTCGCGGGTGCGGCAACGGATTCCACGCGCAACCGACGGATTCTGGGCCTGTCATAGATCCGGACAGGACTCAACCATCCACCCACTTGCGCAGCATCAGGCGCAGGCGCCGGGAAGCCGTTACAGCATTGCCAAGCCATGTAGGTCAGTTGTGAAACACGGCATCACCCCATCCGAACTCGTGCAGATCGAAGCCGCGGACCGGCGCCTGCTCGACGGCTTCGCCACGGCCATGCAAGAGGCCGTCCGGCGCAGCGGGAGTTGGATTGCCTGCCGCCCGGGGTGCACGCAATGCTGCATGGGTACGTTCGACATCACGGCGCTCGACGCCATGCGCCTGCAACGCGGGTTTGCGGCGCTGGCCGCCGCGGCGCCGCCACGGGCCGCACAGCTTCGCGCACGCGTTGCGGCGTATCCAACGGCGGATGGGGACGATGCCCCGTGCCCTGCCCTCGACCCGCAGACCGGCCTCTGCGATCTTTATGAATGGAGGCCTGTCACCTGCCGCGTGTTCGGCCCTGTTACACGAGTGGAAGAAGGGCTGGCGGCCTGCGAACTCTGCTACACCGGCGCGACGGAAGAAGAGATGGCCGCCTGCGCCGTGGACTTCGACCCCGAGCACCGCGAAGCGGCGATCCTGGCAACGCTCGGCGAGGAAACCGCCACCACCGTCGCCGAGGCTCTCAAGCCACTGTGTTCTTGAGGATCCCGATCCCTTCGATCTCCACTTCCACCACATCCCCGGGCGACATCTTTTTCGTCGTGCCGGGAGTTCCGGTGAAGATCACATCGCCCGGCTCCAGGGTTACGTACTGGCTGACGAAACTGACGATGGTGGGGCAATCGAACAGCAGATCGCTGGTCAGTTGCTTCTGCACGCTCTGCCCGTTGAGCCGCGTCTCCAGTTGCAGCTTGCCGTAATGGAGCCCTTTCACAACCGCCGGACCCATCGGCCCGAACGTGTCGGCGCCCTTGGCGCGCCACCACTGCAAATCCTTCTGCGGACCGTTCTGCCAGTCGCGCTCGCTCACGTCGTTGCCGCAGGTGACGCCGAAGATCCCCGCTTCCGCCTCAGCCTTTGAAACGCGCGAGAGCCGCTTGCCGATGACAGCGACAAGCTCGCCCTCGTAATGCACGTTCTTGGCGCCGCTGGGAATGCGAATCGGATCGCCGGGATTTTGCAAGCAGGTGATCGGCTTGTAGAAAATCTCCGGCTGGGCGGGAGGCGTGCGATTGCCGAGGTGGCTCTTATAGTTCAGCCCCACGGCGAGCACCTTGGAAGGCGTTACCGGATAGAGCAGCTTCACTTCGGACAGTTTGCGCCGCGTGGCGGTAACCTTGTAGGCGCCGAACATATCGCCTTGGATGACGCGCAGATCGTCCCCTTCCTGAATGGCATGCGCGGTTTGGCCTCGATAGGAAAACCGTACGAAGCGGGTCACTCCCGCGGACTGTGCCTGTGCGGCAAGAGAGGCGAGCATGGTGGCTTGAAAACTCCGTCGATTCACCTCTCAAGAATACACGATCCGTCAGACACTGATGACGGGACAAGGCGACTGGCGGATGATGCCGTAGGAATGCGCCCGGATGCGTCCGAAGACACCCGCGCTCGATCCACGGCCGATCACCAGCAGATCGTCGGCGTTCTTCCTGGCCATGTCGCAAACATGCCCTACCGCATCGCCGGCGGACATCTCCACCTCAACCTGGACGCCCACCTTCCGCATCAATTCGTCGAGGCGCCCCTTGGCCTCTTCGGCAAAGCGTTCGCGCCAGTTGGGGACGAAGTACTCGCCGCTCATGCCTTCCACGCTCGGCGTCACATGGTACAGCTTCAGTTCGGCCTTCGATTGTTGCGCAAAGCAGGAGGCCCAGCGCAGCACTTTCTCGCTCACCTGGCTCAAATCGATGGCGACGCCCACTTTGCGAATGCGAATCTCTTCGGCCTCGGGCACGTCTTCCAGGTGCACGCCGGTGAACACGGGACAATCGGCATCGTGCAGCACCTTCGCCGTCACCGACCCCAGCATGAAGCGCCGAAATCCGCCATAGCCATGGGTGGGCATCACGATCAGGTCCATCTTGTGCTCCTGGGCGTAGTTCACCAGCCGGCGCGCCGGATCCCCTTCAAGCAGGACGCGGTTCAACTTGTAATGCTTGAGCTCCTCATCGAGGAAATATTCCAGATCCTTGCGCGCCTGGTCTTCCCGCGCTTTGGTGTACTCCTGAAAGATGCCGCCGCCCAGATCCGCCATGCTGTACTCCATGTGCGGCGGGGGCAACACGTGGACCAGCGTTACGTTCAATTGGAAATTGGCGTGCAGTGCGTCCAACAGGCGGGCCGCTCCGCGGCAGCGGCTGGAAAAGTCCACCGGGAACAACACGTTCTCAAGCTGGAACATCGGTCTGCCTCCTTTCGAAAAACCTCGCCACCCTTAGTAAAGCACGTCTGGTGCCACGGCGCAGAAGCCGTCTTTTCATCCACTTGAATCGATCTTTCGGAAAAGGTGGGGGATTTCACACACCGCATGGAGCACAGTGTTACACTGAGTGCGAGATGTCCAAACTGTTGGAGCAGTGGCAACAAGCAAAGGTCCTCGAAGCAGTTTTCGACCATCTGTCGGATGCCATCGTGCTATACGATGCCGACATGAAAATCACCGGCATGAACCGCGCCGCCGAGTTACTGCTGGACATGAACGCCGAGGACTTTGTCGGAGAGCATTGCCACGACATGTTCCGCTGCGCCACCTGCGAAGGCGATTGCGGCATGCTGGTCGGCATCAATCAGCCCGCCCTTTCGAACGGCACCATCCGCTTCCGCACGCTGAATGGCCGGGAACGCATGGCGGTGATCCGCACCACCATGTTGCACGGCGATAACGGCGAAATCCAGGGCGCGGTGGCCACCATTAAAGAGGTCACCGAGGAACTGCTCGCACAGCGCCGCGAGTGGGTGGCGGAATCCTCCTCCATGCGCGACATCTACTCCTTTGTCCGCCGCGTCGCCGCCAGCGAAGCCAGCACCATTCTCATCGAAGGCGAGAACGGAACCGGTAAGGATCTGGTGGCCAAGACCATTCACTACTCCAGCATGCGGCAGGCCGAGCCGTTCATCGCCATCAACTGCGCCGCCATTCCCGATACGCTGCTCGAGAGCGAATTGTTCGGCTATGAGAAGGGCGCGTTCACCGACGCCCGGGCGCAAAAGCGTGGATTATTCGAATTGGCCGATAAAGGGACACTGTTTCTGGATGAAGTCGGTGAAATTCCGCTGATGCTCCAGGCCAAGATGCTGCGCGTGCTGGAGGAACAGACCTTCCGCCGGCTGGGCGGCCTGAAGGATATCAAACTCGATGTGCGCGTCATCGCCGCCACCAACCGCAATCTGCGCGAAGCCGTGCGCGAGGGCGCGTTCCGGCAGGATCTGTATTTCCGCCTGAACGTGATCCACGTACAGATTCCGCCGCTGCGCGACCGGCGCGCCGACATCCTCCCGCTGGCGCGGTTCTTCATCGAGCATTACAACAACAAGTTCAAGCGCCAGATTGAGGGCATCACGCCCGAAGCCGAGAATCTGCTGCTCCAGCACGATTGGCCGGGCAACGTGCGCGAAGTGCGCAATGCGATCGAGCGCGCCATGATCCTCGAAGACTCTTCCCTGATCACGCCCGCCAGCCTCCCGTTGACGCTCACCGAGCATACCGAAGCGGCCGCCGCGGCGGCCTCCACTTCCGAATTCTTCCCCGACGCCGGAGTTTCCCTTCAGGAGACCGAAAAACAGCTTCTCATCCGCGCGCTCGAAAAGACCGGCGGCAACCAGACGCAAGCCGCCCGCCTGTTGCGCATCACGCGCGACACCTTGCGCTACAAAATGAAAAAATTCAACCTTCGATAGTGTCCATGGCCCGTCCCTATCGGTGGCAGAATCGCATCCGGTTTGTCGATACCGACGCCTCGCAACGGATCCATTACACGGCCATGTTCCGGCACTTCGAAGCCGCCGAACAGGAATTTCTGCGCGACATGGGCTGCCCCTACTCGGCGCCGGAGTTCCGCGAATACAGTTTCCCGCGCGTCCACGTGGAGTGCGATTTCACGGCGGAAATCCGCTACGACGACATCATCGATATCGAACTGACGGTGGAGCGGGTGGGCACCTCGTCGTTCACCATTTCGTTTCTGGTGACAGTGGACGCGCGCCCGGCCGCCAAGGGCAAGATCACCGTCGTATCCATCGACAAGCAGACACAGAAGCCCTGCCGCATTCCCGGCCGCCTGGTGGACGTGCTGCGAGCCCACCTGGCATAGCCCATGATCAACTACGACCCGCATAAGTGGCTCGATCACTTCTTCGACATCCGCGGATCGATGGTGCGCGAGATCCTGTGGCGCGTCTCGGTCTGCGTGCTGTGGTCGGTGGGAGTGGTGGCCGCCTACAAATACGGCGTGAAACTGGCGATTCCTTCGACGATTCATACCCTGGTGGGACTCGCCCTCGGCCTGCTGCTGGTCTTCCGCACCAATGCTTCCTACGACCGGTTCTGGGAGGGGCGCAAGCTGTGGGGCGGCATCGTGAACGAGACGCGGAACCTGGTTCGAGCGGCGGGACAGTTCCTCGACCGTGACCCCGCCTTGCTGCGGCGGCTCGCCTTCTGGACCGCGGCATTCCCCTACGCGACCATGCATCACCTTCGCGGCAAGCAGGATTTGGGGGAAGCCGCCATCGACCTGCCGCCCGACGAAGTGAAGGCCGCCGTGGATGCCGAGCACACGCCGATGGCGGTGTCGGTGCGCATGAGCGAGTGCCTCACCGAGGCGCGCCGGCGCGGGTATCTCTCCGAGTACACGCAGATGGCCATCGACCAGAACGTGCAGTTGCTGGTGGATTACCTTGGCGGCTGCGAGCGCATCCGCAAGACGCCGCTGCCGTTCGCCTATGTCGTGCATTTGCGCCGCGCCTTGGTGATCTACTGTTTCACGTTGCCCTTCGCGCTGGTGGAGACGTACGGTTGGACCACGGTGGTCGACACGCTGCTGCTGAGCTACATCTTTTTCGGCATCGAGGAGATCGGGGTGGAGATTGAAGGCCCGTTCGGCTATGACGACAACGATCTGCCGCTTGAGCAGATCTGCGACGCCATCCGCGGCAATGTGCTGGCGCTCGCCGGGGCGCGATTGGACGAGGTGGAGCCACCCATGCCCGGAGCGCTGTAGGGCAGGATTTTTCCCGCCTGCCCACGCGCCGCCATGCTATGATGAAAGTTCCCCGCAGGTGTGCATCCCCAAGGGCCGGTAGCTCAGTTGGTAGAGCATTTGACTTTTAATCAAAGGGTCGCGGGTTCGAGTCCCGCCCGGCTCACCATTCCACGAATCGAAGCGGTTGGCCAACGTAACGCAATCGAGCGTCCTCATTCTTGCTCGATGTACTCCAGGCTAATCTCGCTGCGCCCCAAACACGAGATCCATCGCCTTGCGCCCTTTCAAACGTTACTCCGTTCGTAATGCCTCCAAGGGGCTTATGCGCG
>CAYOBO010000090.1:0-25623 GCA_964402295.1 uncultured Candidatus Solibacter sp.
GCTGGTATTTATCGATGACGTCCTTGGGCGCATGGAGGGGGAAGTGCGGGGCGTTGTAGGCGAGGTAGAAGAAGAACGGTTTGTCCTGCTTGCGGGCCTGGGCGAGGAAATCGAGAGCATGGTCGGTAATGGCGTCCGTGGCGTAGAACTTGCCTTCGGGATAGGTGCGCGCGGGGCGGCCGGCGGGCAGGCGCGTGTACTTGGTGGGATCCCAGAAGCTGTCGAAGCCGTGCACCATGCCATAGTATTCGTCGAAGCCGCGGCCGACGGGTCCGGGGGGGCCGAGGTGCCATTTGCCGGCCATCCAGGTGGAGTAGCCGGCGGTTTTCATGACCTCGGGGATCGTGGCGTTGTGCCGGTTCAGGACGCCCGTGTAGCCGGGGAACTCGGTGCGCGGTTTGGGCGAGGTCATGTTGCCCATGCCCACCTGGTGCGGATAGAGGCCCGTCATGATGGACGCCCGCGACGGGCAACAGCGGGCCGCGTTATAAAACTGCGTGAAGCGCACGCCGCCTTGGGCGAGTTTGTCGAGGTTGGGGGTTTCGATCTCGCCGCCGTAGCAGCCAAGGTCGGACCAGCCGAGGTCGTCGGCGAGGATGACCAGGATGTTCGGCCGCGGCGCGGCGGCTCCCCGTGCCAGAGGGGAAGCGCCGGCGGCTGCCGATGCGGCGAGGAATTGTCTGCGGTTCATGGTTACCATTAGAATCCAAGCTTCAGGGCGAATTGCATCACGCGCGGCAACACGGTTTGCTGGCTGGCGGTGATGCGGCCGAAGTCGAGGCTGCCGAAAGCGGTGTTCGGCATCCAGAATTGCGGACGGTTGAAGGCGTTGAAGGCTTCGGCACGGAACTGCACGTTGTACCTCTCCTTGAAGGCGAAGTGCTTGGACAGGGAGAAGTCGAAGGCGAGAACGCCGGGGCCGCGCACATCGGGCAACGTGCGGCTGACGTTGCCCATGCTGAAGGACGGGGGCAAGGTGAATTGCGAGATATCGAACCAGCGGTTGATTTGATCGTTGCGCGTGCGATCGGCCGTGATTGCGGCGCTGACTCCGGTGCTGTTGGGGCGATTGCCGCCGCCGGGAATGGGCGCGCTCAGCGCCAGCGGCATGCCGCCGCGCGCGGTCATGATGGTGGAAAGATTCCATCCGCCGAGGATCCAGCCAGCGGCGTTATTGGCGTTGAGGAAATGACGGCCGGGGCCGAAGGGGAGCTCGATGACGTGGCTGACGGTCATGGCCCGTGAAATGTCCATTTCCGAGATGGATCGCTCGCCGCGCAGATTGTACCAATCCTGGGTGCCGGTGCCGTTGCTCTGCACGCCGAGTCCGGCGAGGTTATTGTTCGAGTTGCCGATCAGTTTCGCCGCGGTGAACGAGACGAGGAAGCTCTGCCCGCCGGAGAGCCGCTTTTCGAGTTTCATTTGCAGCGAGTGATAGATGGAACTGGCAACGCCGGCATTGAGAATGGTGACGCCGGTGAACTGCGGGAAGGGAAGCAGCAACTGGCGGCGCTGCACGCGCGGTTGGGCCAGTGCTCCGACGTTGATTTTTCCTTGAAAGGGATTGTCCACCAGTTGCTGCAAGCCGGTTCCCAGCGACAGCAACGGAGTCGGCAAGGCGTTGTAGTCGTAGACGCGGGCCAGGCGCAGCCCGCGGCTTCCGGCGTAGGCGACATCGATCAGGAGATCGGAAGCGAGGCTGCGCTGGATATCGAAATTCCACTGCATGGTGTACGGCGTCCGGCCGCTGTAGTCCCAACTGGAGATGCCCTGGCCGGCCATGGCGGAAGCGCCGGCGCTGCTTCCGGGAGGCGATTGCAACCCATTGGGGAAAGGATTGCGCAGATAGGCGAAGGGGGTGACCGAATCGATGGTGCCGACAAAGGGCGTGAGGCCGCTGAAGCCGTTGCCGTTGACGGGGGTGAAGTTGTTGAGGTCGTTGCTGACCTCGAGCGCTCCGTAAAAGATGCCGAAGCCGCTGCGCACGGTGGTCTGATTGTTCACCGAATAGGCCAGGCCGATGCGCGGAGAGAAGTTGTTGCGATCCCAGGCGTAGGCCGAACGGCCGAGGCCGTCCTTGGTGACGAAGCGCAATCCGCCCGTGAGGTTGGGGAAGGCGGGGTTCGCCAGCGGGCTGGCCTGGTTGACATCGAAGTAGGCGAGAAAATTACGGCGTTCGGTGTAAGGCGACTCCGTCTCGTAGCGCAGACCGAGGTTCAATGTCAGCCGCCGGCCCAGGCGCCAGTCATCCTGGAAATAGCCGGAGTAATAGAAGTTTTGTAGCGATGCGCCGGGGTAGGTTCCGATCTGGCCGGATGCGGCGGTGCCGAGCAGCAGGCTGGCCACGGCGTTGCCAGCGTTGACGGTGAAGACGTTGGGATCGGGACCGCGCGTGAAGGCCCGGTTCACGGTGTAGGAACCGCCTCCATTGGCGATGATCCAGAGATTGTTGCGGCGCAGGCGCAGATCGCCGCCCGCCTTCAGTGTATGTTTGCCGCGGATGACGGTGAGCGAAGGCAGGAGGCTATGCGTGTCCTGGCCGGTGTCGATGAAACTGCCGCCCGCCATGCCGGCGTATCCCTCGACGCCCATGCTGGGGAAGACGGGGATTTGCATCTGGCTGACCACCGAATCGGCCATGCCGAGCGTGCGCTGGTCGAAGCCGAAGCTGCGGGTCTTGCGGGCCCAGTTGAAGCGGGCCAGCCCGTAGCGTACATTGAGCAGCGCATTGGCCGATAGTGTGTAGGTGGTATCGAGGGCGGCCGTGTAGTAGCGGAACGCGATATTGCCGTTGGCGCCGACGCCGGGCGTTGCCTCATTGCGGAAGTGATCCGGCTGCCCCAGGACATTGTCGGTGACAGCCAGCCGGCCGAACATGCGCAAGTTGCCGGTAACGTTCTGGTCGATGCGGATGGCGCCTTCGTTCTTGCCGATCTTGCGCGCGGCGTTGCTGAGGAAATTCTGCGTTTCGGTGACCGGTGTGCCAGGCACATTGGGGAGGGGGTAGAACTTGACGATGTTCGCGCCCACCGTGTCGAAACGGCTGGCGGGGATGACGTTGCCGGGGAAGGCGGTGCGCCGGAAATTGGCGCCGCCGGGGATGATGGCGGCGCTGGTGAGCGGATCGTAGATGACAATCAGATCGCGGGCGGGGGTGAACGTGCTGGAGAAGTTCCCTTCGCGCTGTAGCAACGTGGGCACGGTGCTGGCGAAGATATCGCCGCGCCGCCAGCGGGTGCCTTCGTAGTTGGCGAAGAAAAACGTCTTGTTGCGGACGATCGGCCCGCCGACGGAGGCGCCGAATTGATTCATACGGAAGGGCGGAATGCCGCGGCCGGAGCGCTTGTTGAAGAACTCGTTGGCATCGAAGGCGCTATTGCGGAGAAATTCGAATACGGATCCGTGCAACTGGTTGGTGCCGCCGCGCGTGCTGACGTTGATGACGCCGCCGCCGAACCGGCCCCATTCGGCGGACATGCTGTTGCTCTGCACCTTGAACTCCTGGGTGGCGTCCACCGAGGGGACGGTGGTCATCAGGTTGAGAAAGCCGGTGGTGGAGGGCACGCCGTCCACCATTACTTCATTACTCTGGGCGCGTCCGCCGTTGATGGAGAAATTGATGTCGTCGAAGGTGCCCACGGAAACGTCGCCGAACTGGCCGCTCGAACCGGGAGTAACAATAATGCCGGGAGTCAGGTTGACCAGCCGGAACGTCATACGGCCGTTGAGTGGGAGGCTGAGGATCTTCTGGTTGTCGACGACCTGGCCGAGGGCGGAGGTCTCCTGCTGGAGCAGCGGGGCGTTGTCGGTGACCTCGATGGTTTCGGCGACCGCGCCGAGATCGAGAACGAAATCGATTCGCGCCACCTGGTCCACCTGGAGGACGATGCCGCTGCGCGTGATGGGCTTGAACCCGTCCTTCTGTACACTCAAGCGGTAGCGCCCGGGCGGCAGCAGCGGCACGACATACACGCCGTCGTCGTTGGAAACGGTGGCGCGGCGCAGGCCGGTGTCCTCATTCGAGGCGCTGATGCTGGCCGCGGGAACGACCGAACCGCTCGGGTCAGTGATCTTGCCGCTTACCGTGGAAGTGGTGGATTGCGCAATGAGGAAAAGGGGGCACGCCGGCAACAAGGCGATCGCCCACGTGGCGAGTCTGCGTGTCATATCGGACCTCCTGTGGTCGTCTGCCAGAGGAGTGCGCGCGGGTGGAAATTTTCGCGACAGGATTCACGAAAAATTTTTGTCGCTAAAATCGAGATGTAACGCCACTTTGCTAATTGGGAGCGCTTTTTGACGCGTGACGATGCCACGGCGCTGGTAAACGGCTTGTTCGACTCCTGGTATGAGGCGATGGTCCGTTATGCGGCCCGGCTTACCGGCTCGGTTGAGGAAGCCGAAGAAATCGTACAGGAGGCATTTCTGGCATTGTTCGATGAACTGGTGGCGGGCAAGGCCATCGGCAACCCACGGGCGTGGACGTTCTCGGTGGTGAGGCGTGGGGCGGCGCGGCGCGTGCAGCATCATTTGAAACATGAGGTGCCGCTTGCCGATGTTGACCTGCTGGACACGATGGCCGGGCCACCGGGTTGGGAAGGAGACGGCGATCTGGACCGCATGCTCGCGGTGCTCACGCGGCGCGAAACGGAAGTGGTGATGCTGCGGCTGGAATCGATGAAGTACCGCGAAATCGGCCGTGCGTTGGGGATCAGCAGCAACAGCGTCAATGTGTTACTGGCGCGGGCGTTGCGCAAGCTACAGGCGTTCGTGGGAACGGAACCGAAGCGGAAGGCCGCCACGGCGGTGATTCGGAGATGGGAGGGCGCGAATGATTCCGAAACACTGCACTGACGAGCGGCTGCTGGCATGGCTCGACGGGGAGCAAAACGTTGTCTCCGCCGCCCTAACGCGCCGGCATTTACAGGTGTGTTGGGAGTGCCGTTCGCGCATGGCGCGGTTGGAAGCGGCGGCGCACGGGTTGAGCCAGGCGCGGGGGCACTCGCGGTTCCTCGGCGCGGATCGGGTGGAGGCCGCGCGGGTGCGCGTTTTGCAACGGATGGAATCCCGCCGGGGTGCCGCGGCATCGCCCCTATGGAGACGGGCGCCGGCATATCCCTTGCTCGGGAGCCTGTGCCTGGCCGGTGCGGTTGGGTTGTGGGAAACCTACAGGCCCGCCGATCGCGCCGCGCCGCCACGCATGGCCGCCACGGCGGTGAAGAAACTGCCCGAGGCGGTGGTGGCGCCTCCCGCGGTGGCACGTCTCACGCCGCGCCCTGCTCCCTCCGTGCACGCTAGTCCACCTCTGGAACGGCGACTGGAGGTTGTGGATCCCGTGCCGTCCGATGCCGAGACGGCTCACGTATGGGTTGTGCTGCACGAGATGGGATTGTGCCGCGAGCGCGCGGTGCGGTTGCTCGAAGAGGGCGGGGCATTGCGTTTGACGGGTGTTGTGGCGAGCGCGGAAACGCGGGAGCGCATGGCGGCCCGGTTGCAGGAGGCAGGTATCGCGGTGGATATCGCCGTGACATCCCTCGATGCGATCGCCCCGCCGCAAACGACGCCTGGCGTCGAAGAGCGCGTGGTGCGCGTGGAAGCGCCCGGGGAAAGACTGCTCATGGCTTCGCTTCAGGAACAGGGCCTTTCCCATCGGGATGCGGCGGCGCGCAGCGGCGAGATCGCCAATGCCAGTGTAATGGCGTCAGACTTGGCGTGGAGCGAAGCGTGGGCTTTGCGCGATCTGGCGGGCCGATTCGGTCCGCGCTGGCAGCATTTGCCGGAGCCGGCTCGGGCGATGGTGCTGGCCATGGCGCGTGACCACTGGAGCGAACTACAGACGCTGGCCGCGCGGCAGCGGCGGCTGATTGGCGGCATTCTACCTACTTCGCACTCCCCGGGCGGCGATTGGTTCGCGGCCATCGAAGCGTGGGTGCAGGCCGCGCAGGATTTGTTTGCCCCGGCGCGGCCCGTCGAGGCGGACGCCCGGATGCTGGCCATGCGGATCGCCTCGGCGCTGGTGGCCATCGAAGCCCTCGCAGGCGACGATGGGGCACTGGCGGCCCTGCTCATTTCCAGGCGTCCGCAGATGGCCAAGGTGAGGGACTGAGCCACGCGATGGAGCGCGTGGCCCGTTGCGGTGGGGTGTGGGCCGTCCGGCGGTGGGTTCGTAAGGGATGAGCAGCGCAGTCTCTCATAGCTGTGCGAAATGAAGAGTGGGAGGAAAGAAGCGGCGCTCCCGCGGTGGCCTGGTTGGGCCGCGGGAGCGCCGTTGCTTTTGTTGCCGAATGGAGATCTAGTTGGCCGACTGGGCTACCCAAATGGGGCGCCCGTTGACATAGATGATGCCGGTGCGCGATGCCCCCGTGGTATTCTGCTGCACTGAGAACTGGACCAGCCCGGAGGTGGTTCCGCTCAGCGTTTGCAGCGTAATCCATGGAACGTAGGTGACGGCCTTCCAACTGCAACCCGAGGCGATGGTGACGCTGGCCTGGCTGGACTGCGCGGCGGCCGATAGCAGGATGACCGGCGTCACGCTGACCGCGCCGGATTGGAAGCCGGCAGTCACATCGTAGGGCTTGGTGACGGAGAATTGCAGCATGGTGGATGTGGAGGGAAGCGTTCCCGTCCACCCGGTGAAGCAATTGCCGGCAAACGGCGTGGCCATCATGGCGACAGTGGAGCCGAGATCGTAGAAGCTGTCGGCGGTCTGCGGATATACGTACACCGACCCGCGCGACGTGTTCGAACTGGTGGCGCGCACCAGGTACCGGGTCTTGTAGTTTGCCGTGAGCGTGGTGTTGGTTGTACCCGCGGTGACGGTGTGCGTCTGCGCGCCGCCGTCGCTCCAGTTGAGGAATGTGTAGTTCGTGGTTCCGGAAGTGACGTTCGGCGCGGATACGGTGTGCGTCGTGCCGGACGTCCAGGTGCGCGTGACCGGAGCGACAACGGAAGCGCCGTCGACAACCAGGGTCTGCCCCGAGGGATTCGAAGCGATGGTCACGGTGATGGTGGTAGGCGTGGGCGAAGGCGGCGCCGTCGTGGCCGGATACATGATGCGCACGCCGCCGATGTCGCCGGCGGAAAGCCCGTTGCGCTGCCCGATGCTGGCGCCCGCCGGGTTAATGGTCACGATGGTCGGCAGGCCGTTGGCGGAAAAAGCGTAGGCACTGTAGTGCATGATGGAGCCGTAATCATAGCCGTTGACCAGTTGGCCGCCGCTGGCGATGGAAAAGTTGGAGAGCGCGCTGGGGGTGATGTTTTCGGTGTTGACAATGATCCAACTGGCGCGGTCGCTGCGGGTGTGCTCATGATAGAGGCCGACGGCGTGGCCGATCTCGTGGATCACGTTGCCCGTGGAGCAATAATCGCCGATATTGATCGGCTGGCCGGCCATGCCAAGCCTTCCGATATAGGAAGAGCAGGTACCTGCCGAAGCGGCGCGTGTGAAGGTCACATAGTAGCTTTCGTTGGTCCGCGGGACGAGGCTGATGGAGCCTGCCAACTGCGTGTTCCAGTGGGCAATGGCGTCGGTGATACGGGCTTGCGACGGAATGGTGGGATCGATGGTGTAAGGGATCACGCCGCCCGGCCATTTGTTGGTGGCGCCGACGGCGGAGCGGTCCAGTTGCGTCTTCTCACCGCGGTACTCTTCCAGTTCGTGGACCGGCCCGAGCAGAATATCGCCCTGCCAGATGGCGAATCCGTCCACCACCTCATGCTCGATGGCCATGCCACGGTACACGGAAACGCGCCGTTCGACGGGCCGGCCCAGTTCCAAGACCTCGGCGATTTCCTCGACGCTGTCCTGGGTGGCGATCTCCGGAATGGAGAAGGGCAGGGTAGCCGGTTCGTCGTTCATCTGGAGTTCGACGGCAACCCGCGCGCCGGGGAGCGAACGGGTCCAGAACTCGCCCGAGTGGAGCGGGCCCGTGCCACGGTAGGGACCGGCGATGCGCGTTACCTGGTTCTGGGCATCGAGGCCGTACACATACAGACGCGCCCCTTCCGGGAGCCGGAAATTTTCGAAATGGACGCGCATGGCGGTGGCGCCTTCGCGGGAAAGGGTCAGGACCAGGGTGCGGTCCGTGTTGCCGGTGGTGAAGAATTCCAATGCGTCTTCCCGGATTTCGGGAATCGGGTGGATTGCGCCCTCCGGCGCCTGCCGCGATATGACCGAACTCGCCTCCCAGGCCGGGGCCCGGCCGATCCACCCCCATGCGGGGGCCTTGAGTGGAGTGGAATCCTGCGCAAACGCAGTCGCGATGAGGGCAACAAAAGCAAAGAACAATCTCATTCTCGAAAATCCTCCCTGAGTGACCCATCTAGCCCATGCCGGGCCGGATGAATAGTACTGCGGGTTCCCATGACCCACCATCGACCGATCCGTGGGCACAAAACGTGAGGGATTACCCTGAGTGGGGAGAGCGATGAGACCTTAGAAGGACTCGTTTGCGGGGATTGCGATCCGGGAATTGCGAACGCTGTGGAACCTACGGTGACGATTGTCCCGGTCAGGAGCAACGCAATCGAACCGGAGGAAGACGAACGGATTCACCTATACAAAATAGTATACAGTGCAACGTTCGGTAGTAGTACGGTTTTTCTTTAGGGTGTATTGCTATTCCCCATCCGTCCTGAGCGGCGTCCCGCTCTGCGAGGGTGCGCTGTAGTGGCGGCCGAAGTTCGATGAGTACACCTGCTTGACGGGGCGGAAACCAGCGAAATTGAAGCGGCAGAATTCGCAACGGAGCCGTTTGGCCCCGAGCCGCAGCAGCACCACCGTACGAAACCGTGGACTGTAATGCGATTCGCTCCAGGTGGTGAGAACCGTACGGTAGCAGCGCGGGCAGCGCGAGTAGCGAAGGTCAGCGAGTCGCCAGACACGGCTGGTGAAGCGGTGCTGGCAGTCTTTGCATCGCAGGGGATGGGAGCCAAACAGGGATGCGATACGCTCGAAAATGGACCGGTAGCGCGCGTGGCGGATGTGGAACGAACCGCAACTGGGGCACTGGACCTGACGGTCGCCGTTGGTCACGTGAGGTGGACTCCTCCTTACAGTTTATCCAATCGGAGGAAACGAGCGCCGGGAAGAGATCAGTGTGCGGGGGCGGAACGGCGATGGGAGACGTAGCGGTCCAGGTAAGCGTGGAAGGCAGTGAGGAGGCTTTCGCGGACCGCGGGATTGGAATCGATTCTCTTTTGATCGACCATCGACACGCCCAGCAGGTCGCGCGTGCTGGATGTGATAAAGACGTCTCCGGCGGCCAGCAGCCGCTCGGGTGTGATATCGGCCTCGGCGACGATCACGCCCGGAATCCGGATATCTTCCAATAGGATGGCCCGGGTGACGCCGGGCAGACAGCCGGAGCACAGCGCCGGGGTGAGCACCTGATTCCCTTCGACGATGAAGATATTGGCGGACGTGCATTCCGAGACGCGGCCTACGTGATCGAGCAGCAGCATTTCATCGAAGCCGTTGGCCTGCGCCTCTTCGAGCATGGTGAGGTTCATGGACCAGGAGAGGATTTTGGCGCCGGAGAAGGGAGAATCGCCATGGCGCGCCTGGGCTTTGGTCATGAGGCGGACGCCCGGCTTCCAATGGGTGAGATCCTTGGTGAAGGCGATGATGTCGTATTCGCGATCGATGGCCGGGCCTTCGAACATGCCGCCGCGGTTGCGCACGACGGCCACGCGCAAGGTGCAATCCGGGGCCTGATTGGCCTCCACCAGGCGCAGCAACTGGCGTTCGAAGGAATCGGCATCGGCGGGGAAGGGAATATGCATCAGCGCGGCGTCCTTGCGCATGCGCGCGAAGTGGCGCTCCCAGGCAAAGAGTACGCCGTCTTTTACGCGCAGGGTGGAAAATACGCCCCAACCGTTGAGCAGCCCGACCTGGCCGGGGCTGACGAGGTTCTCCGATGTGTCGCGAATCTCGCCGTTGTGGAGCAGAAACCGGTGCATTTTCCTATTATCCCAAGCCACGGGCGGGACAGGCTGGCTCCGGATCAGGGCATCTTGTCCACGCGCGTGGTCTGGTGCGCCGCCAGCCGCCATTGCCCGTTCTTCATCACCCAGAAGTGGATCATCATGACCTTGTCGTCGAACGGACCCTGCGCGTTCACGCCGGTCACGCGCATCCAACTGTGCGTGATGGCGGAGTCTCCGTGCAGCCGTACACTGACGTTTTTCTGCTCCATCGTCTTGTAGACTTGCTTCCCCGATTTGAGCTTCTCCATGTAGGTGGATTTCGTATCCACGACGCCTGAGGCGTGCGCATACACGATATCGTCGGCATAGATGCGGTCGAGCGCGGCGAAATCCTTGGCGAGCACGGCTTTTACCCAAGCGCGGTCGAGTTGCTCGATGGCGGCGCGGTCGGCGGCGGCTAGCGAAGTTCCGTAGAGCACACAAAGCGTCATCAGGCGGCGAGTCATAACCCTGAAAGTATACACTGGACGCGATGCAATCGTTTCAAGTGGCGGCGGTTACGCTGAACGCCCTGTTGGGGGATGTGGCCGGCAATCTGGACAAGATCGCGATGTGGACCGGACGGGCAGCGGCGGCGGGCGCGCATCTGGTGCTGTTTCCCGAATTGTGCGTGAACGGGCACTGCGACCCGGATACGGAACGCCATGCCGAGCCCGTGCCCGGCGGCCCCAGCATCCGGCGGCTTGAGGAAGTGGCATCGCGGCACGGCCTGATTCTCTGCGCCGGATTGAGCGAGCGCGATGGCGATGCGGTGTACAATACGCAGGCGCTGATCGGCCCGGACGGCCTCATCGGCAAGCAGCGCAAGATTCATCTCTCGCGCGATGAGGTGCTGTTCTTCCGAGCCGGCGATGAACTTGCCGTGTTCGATCTCGGCTTCTGCCGGGCGGGCATTTCCATCTGTTACGACGGCTGGTCGCCGGAGGTGCCGCGGATTCTCGCCTTGCGCGGCGCCGAAGTGCTGCTCATGCCGCATGCCTCGCGAATGAAAATGTGGGACGATACTGCGGGGTCGGAGCGCGCGGCGGCGGAGTGCATTTCCGGGTTTTTCCATCGCATTTTTCCGGCGCGGGCCTTGGAAAACGCCTGTTATTGCGTGGTGGTGAATCAGGCGGGCAAAGCGGGCACGGTGGCTCGCTACGCGCCGGATCATCCCAATCAGCCGCATCACGCCGGCGGGTGCATGGCGCTCGATCCGCTGGGCGAAACCATCGCCGAACTGCCGAGCGACGCCGTGCGGGAGCAGATGCTGGTGGCCACGCTCGACGGCGCGCGGCTCAATGAGGTGCGCGGATGGGCGAACTATACGTTGCGAACGCGGCGGCCGGAAATCTACACGGATCTGGCGCGCTGATTGGATGCGTTCGAGGATCGGGGCGTGGCAGCCTTTCGCATCCGGCAAGCGCTCTCACGACGCTTCAGAACGCTTGCCCGATGCTGAAGAAGAACTGCCCCGCACTCTCGCCGGGGCGGCGGCCGAGCTTGAATCCGTAATCGACGCGCAGCAGTACGTAGGGCGTGCGTAGCCGCAGCCCGAAGCCCGCCGACTTGCGCCAATCCGCGTTGCGGAACGTGGAAACCAGCGGCGATACGTTTCCGGCATCGAAGAACCCGACGCCATCGAACATCTTGTACAGCGGGAACCGGAGTTCCTGGTTGACGACCGCCATCGCGTTGCCGCCCAGCGGCGAGCCGTCGAAATCGAGCGGACCGAGGAAATTCCGGTCAAATCCGCGCACCGTGTTCGCGCCGCCGGCAAAGAACCGCTCGCTTTGAATCACGTTTTGCCCGCCCAATCCCCTGGCCATGCCCAGGCGCGCTCCTCCCGCATATGTGAATCGGGGGCGCACCACACCCGCCCACGGCACTTCGCGCGTACCGCCGAAGGACCGGTATAGGAAATACTGGCCGAAATACTTCACGTAGGTCAGTTGCCGGTCGATGATTTTCGGCGAAATTTCGAACGCGTGCGAAGTGAACGACCCGCGGGTGGCGTCCAGAATATCGTCGCGAGTGTCGCGGCTGATGGCTGTCGCCACAGGCGCGAGCCACAATCGCGCATCCAGTGGGAAGAACTCATCGGGCACTTTCTCAAACGTGTGCGTCTGCACCAGTTGATATCCCACGTCCAGGCGGTAATGGTTGCGGAACCGGTACTCCGCGTTGATGCTGCCGCCCAGCCGGTCGGTGAAGAAATCGACATTCTCCTCGCGCCGCGCAAACAGCGTCGCCGTCATTTTCACGGGAAAGCGCAGCAGGGTGGGCTGATCGTAATACACGCGCGCTTCGCGCAACGTGGAATCGTAGCGCGCGCGGAAGCCGAGACTGCGCGCGCCGCCCAGCATGTTGCGATTGGTGACATCGGCAATGCCGCCCCAGTTGCGCTCCGTGTCATAGAAGCCGCCGTAGCGGAATTCGAACGGCCGCACCTCCTGCACCTTCGTATTCAGCCGCACCAGTTTCTTGGCCGGGTCGGGCTGCATGGCGAGCGGCTCGGCTTCCACATCGGCGATGTAGAATGCACCGGTGGAGTAGAGATTGCGGCGTGCCTGGGCGATCTTGCCATCGTAGAGAACATCGCCCGGCACAATGGAAAGCTGCGAGCGGATCAGATTGTCGCTGGTGTACCGATTGCCGGCAATCTGGACATCGGAGACGACGCGCTGCGGCCCTTCCCGCACGGTGTAGGTAATGTCGATCAGGCCCGTGAACGGATCGCGGCGCAGGCGCTGCTCGATTTCCGCGTCCGTATAGCCGGCGTCGCCGTAGGCCTGGAAAATCGAGTCCACGGCTTTGCCGTCCCGTTCCGGCGTATAGGCCGCGCCGGAGAGAAACGGCAGTCGCGCCCGCAGTTGACTGGCGGGAATCTTCCGTGCGCCCTCGAAGCGAATCTCCCCGATGCGGTATTGCGGGCCCAGCCGGATATCGAACACAGCCAGCGCCGACTGGTTGGCATCGTCATAGGTGAACGAGGGCGGCTTCACTTCCGCATCCAAAAAGCCTTCGCGGAAGAAGCGGTCGCGGATCAGAGCCGCGGCGCGCGATGGATCGGAGTAGGCGAGATGATCTGGCTCCACCAGGCGCAGCAGCGCCCGTTCCCGCTCTTTCGGAACACCGTTGAATCGAGGCCTGGCGCGCGCATAGCGCAAGCCCCGCGCCACCTCGATCAGCACCCGTTTTCGATCATGCTGGGTGCGTGGCGTCACGGTAACCTTGGCCCGCAAATAGCCATCGGCGGAGAGCAATTGCAGCGCTTTGCGTTCGATGGAGCGCAGCCGCAGTGTCTCAAACGACCCGCTGCGCCAGGTCTCGCGCAGTTGCTTGCGCTCGCCCCGCGACGGATCCCAGCCTTCATACGCGAGCTCAATGCGCTGCCCCGCCTTCACATCGACGGTGAGATCGATTTCGCCGCCGAGTTCCTGCCGCGTGTTGGTCACGCGCACTTCCAGATATCCTTCATCCGCGTGTCGATTCCGAATGCGGTCCATTCCCTTGCGCAATTGGAAAAAATCGTAGCGGCTGCCGGAACGAAGCCCCAACCATCCCTCGATATTCTTCGCCGGGAAGGGCGAATCGCCCGTGATGGCGATCTTCCTCACCGTCTGCGCACCGCGTTGCTTCTTGGCCGGCGCATCCGGCTTGCGGCCGCCGAACTGCACATCGTGCTGAAACTGGAACCGGTAGGACTCATCGCTCTGGCGGATGGCGCGCGTCGTGAAACGCCGCGTGATGTCGTATTTGCCGATCCAGATCTGGTCGCTCGAATCGCGCAGGTTCATCGAGTACACCAAGCCCAGTTGTCTGGTGAAGTCCTGGCCCAGCGTCAGGCGCGCGGTGGGCTCGGTTTCCGACGCAATCAGGCTCGGCTCGATGCGCACCTGGCTAAGCCCGATGGCGCGCCCGGCCCGCTGCGTGATGCCGCCGCCCACGGACCCGGCGAGATACGACAGCACCTGCTCCCGGATCACCGCGCTCTCTGAGCCTTCCAGTTCCTCCAGCCGCCGTCCCGTCGCGAGCACCGCCAGTACATCCGGTTCCGGCAACGGCGGGTCGGAGAGCAGCGTGGTTTGCAACTCGCGTCCCGGCGGGCCCTGCACGCGCAAGGTGATGTCGTATTCGTTGACGCGCGTGCGCGCGGCCAGATCAAGCGTCGGTGCAATGCGCCGCTCATCGGTGAAAATCACCGTGCCGCGTTCGACCGTGTAGGTGCGTTCATTGAGGAACAACTGCCCGCCTTCATCGATGGTCAGCCGCCCCGTCAGTCCGGGTTTCGCTGTCGTGCCGCGCACACGCAAATCCGATTCCACCGATGCCCGCAGCAAGTTGTTGTTGATCTCGAGCGGCGCCAGCGTCCGCACGGCAATATCGAGCGCGATGGGAATGGCCGCTTCCGATTCTTCGAGCGTGGTCACCGACGTGCCGCCGCGCAGCGATTGCAACAGCGCCTGTTCCAACATCACCGGCTCATCGAATGAGCTTTCCTGCGCCGTGATATCGCCGCTTAGGGCGAGCCCCGCGCTCGAGCCCGCCACTTGCAGCGTCGCATCCGTCAGCGCCTTCAGGCCGCGCACCGGCTCCAGATACACGTTCGCCGCCTGCAAGCGCAAGTCGATATCGCGCGCGGCAAAGCTCTGGTCGGCTCCGAACGCCGCGGTGAGGCGGCCGCGCGCCTCCACCGTGCCGCCGTTCAGTTCGCCTTTCAGGCTTTCGAGCACGATTTTGTTGCCTGCAAACGTCACGCGCGCGTGCAGCGCCGATGCATCGAGCGAAGGATTGGGAACGCTTGCCAGCCCATCCTTCCATTCCAGGAACCCGGCCATGGCAGGTTGCGACAGCGATCCGCGAATGGCGAATTGAAATACCGAATCTCCCGACAGGCTCAAGTCCGGCAGAAACGCCGTCAACAACGCGATATCGAGGCTCCCATCGGTGGAGAGATTCACCGCATAGGGCGCGGCGGCGCGGATGTAGCCCCGCGTGCGGAACTGCGTTTCCGGCCCTTTCAGCTCCAGTTGATCGAGTTGTAGCAGGTTGCGCCGGAACGTGGCCGTGGCCGGTTTCGCCAGCGCGATATCGAACTCGCCGACGCGCATCTTCAGGTCCGGCAACTCGAGTGAAGCTTCGATGGTGTCGGGGTCCGTACTGGGCGCCGTGGCATCGAGCGCGAGGGAAACCGTACCCTGCACCTTGGGCGGCACGCCGGGAATCGCTCCCAACGGCACCTGGCTTGCGGTCAGCCGCAGCCGCGCCGGATCGCGCGCCGGCAGTGAGAGATACTGCGCCGGAACAAACAAATGCAGTGGCACGGAGCCTTGTCCGGCGATCGCGCCGGTGGAGAACGTGGCCGCGAGTTTGTCCAGCCGCAACACCTCCGAAGCGATGCCGCCCTCCACGACAATTCCTTCCACGGGCAGCGGCGATGCCGTGGGATGCACGCTCGCTCCGTTGAGCCGCAGCTTCGATTCCACTTGCGGTTTGGCGAACGATCCGCGCACGGTGGCCGCCACCTGCAAATCCCCGCTTGCCGCGCGCACCTGCTCGGGCGCGAGCGCGGGCAGATCGGCCAGATGTACCACCGCGTTCAACGTAAGGCCGGGGATGGCCGCGTTCGGTTCCACGGGCAGTACGCCCGCGATCTCCACATGCGATCCGCCCAATTCGACGCGCGCCGGTGCAATGGTGGCGAGCCCCCGCGACAGCGTGGCCTTGAGCGGATTCGGCAGGCGCAGCGCCAGCTTGTTCCATTGCCCGTCGAAGGCTGTGATGGCGGCTGTGGCCTCGGCGGTGGCGAGTGAGTCCGAATACACGCCGGCCACCGTTGCGCTGAAGCGGCCTTCCACGCCTTGTGTCGATTGCCCGGCCAATGCCGCGAGCGATGCAAGGGTTGTGTCGCGGAATTGCGCATCGAATTCGGTGCGTAGCGGACCCGTGATGGGCAGTCGCGCTTTGCCCGTCCATCCAAATTGCGGCACGCGCGCCGACGCCTCCAGATAGCGATTGCGGAGTGTGCCTTCGACATCCACCGGCCCGCTCGATTTGCCTTCGTAAATCACCTGCGGCGCGCTGATCTGGAACTTCCCTTCCGGCTGCTCGGCGGACCCTTCGATCGACGCTTTGCCGCTCAGCACGGCGGAGGCGTATTTCTCCACGGCGAACTGCGACAGCGTGGCTTCGAGGGAAAACGTGCGCGGATCCAGGTCGTAATGCCCCTCGGCGCGAATCACGCCGCCCGCCTTGCGCACGGTGAGGCGGGGCACGGTCACGCGCCCTTTGGCGAGCGTGGCTTCGCCTTCAATGTCGCCCAGCCGCTCTTGCCAGGCTTCCACGCCCGTGGCCCGCAACGTGAGGCTGGCCGATGCTTGCTTCGGCGATCCGGTCACCTGCGCGCTCGCATCCAGCCGACCGTTCACCGGCAGCTTGCGATCGGGAACCAGCGACGCCAGCGCCGCAAGGCTCGCCTGTTCGATGCGCGCCCGCAGATCCAGCATCTGTTCGCTGGCCGTGCCTTCCACCGTGGCATGCTGCCCGGCGGCCGCCAGTTCCAGCTTGTGAATGCGCACCTCGCGCAGCGTCGCATCCAACGCGCCGGTGGCCGAGAGCGCCCGGAATTGCCCCACATCGAGCGACGCGCGGTCGAGTTGCACGGCAGCCCGCGGATCGCGTACCGTGCCGCTCAGCGCCACCCCGGCCGACAGGCTCCCCGCGACCGGCGGCAGTTGCTGGCGATACGGCCCGACAGCCTGCGCTGCGTCATGTACATCGATGGTGAGCCGGCCATCCACCTTTTCGGCGCCGGCCAATTGTACGTCGCCTCTCGCGCGCACACCGGGGATTTGCACGCCGTGGATGGTCGCCCGCACCATGTTGTTCGCCGCGCGCACCGACGCATCGCCGGAAAGTGGAATCGCGCCCCGCGCCGCGCGCAGCAGCAGGCGCGCCTCGGCGTTGTAGCGCTGCACATCGAATCCCGGGAAAGTCACGTTGCCTGTCAGCGTTGCATTCGTGGCAACGGGCGTAGCCACCGATCCGGCGGCTTTGAACTTGAGAGAAGAAGGCCGAGCGCTTGCGACATCGCCGGCGATCTCGATGCTGCCGTAGTCCGTGGTGGCGCGCAGATGATCCACGCGCACGCTGTCGAATTCCGGCGGCGCCTCCACCGCGGCGTCGATGCCGCGCAGGGCGAGATCCTGCCCGCCGCTGCGCACCTGTGCCGAAGGAACCGTCAGCGTCGCCCGGTAGCGTTGCGCGAGCACGGAAAAATCCACCGCGCCCGCAAACTCGGGCACACGCGCCGTGAATCCCGCGCCGCGATCCTCCACCACCAGCGAGCCCGCGTTGATCTTCAGATGATGGATGCGGTAGTTCGGCGGCCCGGAGGATTGCGTTTCCTTGAGCTTGGGCAAATTGTTGCTGCCGTCGGCGAGCCACACCACGTGAACGCGCGGCGACTCGATGGTGGCGCCCTGAACGATGTATTGCCCGTCGAGCAGCGCCCACGCATCGATGTCCACATCCAGGCGCGCGGCGCTCGCCAGCCGGGGAAGTTGCGGCGCATGCACCGCGGCCAGGCTCACGCCTTCGAGCGATACCGACAGTTTGCGGAGATTGAGGCGCAGTGCACGGCTTTGGAACTGTAGCCCCTGTTGTTCCAGCAGCCGGCCGGCCTCCACCAGCAGCCGCTGCTCAAACGCCGGACTTCGCACATACAGCACAACGGCGACGGCCGGCACGAGCGCGGCGGCAACAATGGCGGCCGCGACAGTGCGCTTGCGAATTCTCACAGTTCGAGCTTAACGCGTGGCGCGCAGCAGGGATTGCACCTTGGGCGCTTCCGGGGCATCCGGCGCCAGTTTCAAAAAGGTGCGGAAATGTTCCACCATCTTGTCCGGCTGCCGCAGCCCGTTGTACGCCAAACCGGCGTAGTAGTGCGCGTAGGCCGCATCGGGCTTCTTGGCGACGGCTTCTTCGAGCAGTTTCGCTGCGTTGCGGAAATCGCGCTTGGCGACGGCGATCGCTCCGCGATACAACGGCACGTCGGGATTGGAATCGCTCAGTTCGGCGGCACGATTGGCTTCGCTTTCCGCTTTGTCCAATTGCTTCTGCTCGAGGTAAGCCCGCGCCAGGCCGATCTTCACGGCGGCGTTATCCGGAGACAACTCGTCGGCCTTTGCCAACTCCGCTTGTGCCTCGGCGAATTTGTGCAACTCCAGCCGCGTGCGCCCGAGATACTCGTGGGCTCGGGCGTTGTCGGGATTGGCTTCGACGGCGGCTGCCAGCGCAGTCTCGGCATCCTGGAATTTGCCGGCTTCGTAGAGTTGAATGCCGCGGTTGAGATCGGAATGGTCAAAGTCGGCTTCCAGCTCCAAGGCAAAATCGGAAGCGAAGGCCAGAGGCACGGCCAGCGCGGCGCTCAGCAACCAGGATCGCTTGTTCATGGGTCATCCTCCGTTCTTCGTCGATGCAACTTCTGTGCCAGTCCGCGCCACGGCGCGGAAATGCTCTGTTCACTGGACGTTGCGCGCCGCGCCATCGTTTCCGAAAGCACGCCGCAACAGGAAAGATTCGGTCCAAGCGAGTAATTTTGTCATGGTGCGCGGTTCCATCACTAGGGCCGAAATTGAGGAAAACTGGGCAAATCGGCAAATGGCACGCTGCTTGCAAATGACGAGGGTAGCAAGCTGGCTGGGAGTACAAAACCACAAGGAGCGAAAAAAATAATGACACCAGAAGCTTTCGGCATCGCATACGAACGAGGTTTTGCATCCACGATCGGATTCCTGCTTTACCGCGGCGCGCGCCGCGAGGAAGCCGAAGAGCTGGCGCAGGCCGCGTGGGCAAGGGGATGGGAAGCACGGGCGCAGTTGAAGGAAGAGTCGCGCGTGCTCGCGTGGGTGAATAGTATCGCGTATCGCAACCTCTGTAACGCGCGCCGCCGGGGCGGCCGTTTTTCCGAATTGATGGAAGCCTGCGCCGCGGCCGTCTCCGCCGCCGAGCGCGTGCGCGCGCGCGTCGATTGCGACAAGCTGCTTTCTTTATGCGAAGGGCTCGATCGGAAGCTCATGGTGGAGCGTTATGTGGAGGAGCGCGACATGAGCGACGTGGCGGCCCGCAGCGGCATGACGGAGGTCGCCGTGCGCGTCCGCCTGCACCGCTGCCGCGTTGGCCTGAAGGCACTCGTCGATGCCGTGGGAGGACGCGACATTCTGCCCGCGGCTGCGTGAGCGGCGTTATGCTACTCGAGCACCATCAACTCCACTTTCCGAAACTCCACCGGATGGCTTTCACTTTGTAGCGCAATCCAACCTTCGTTCAGCAGCATGCCATCCTTTTTCACAGCCGCATCGTGCCCGGAAACATTGCCTCCGCCGATCTGCGGTTTCTCATACCGCAACACAGACTTCCCATTCACGAAGTGCTCGATGGAATCGCTGCCGAGCACCTTCACTTCCACCCTCACCCACTGCTCGCCGTGAAACGTGTCCGATGTCGAATTGATGCAATGCCGTGTGAACAGCGCCCCGTTCATCACCACATTGGTTCCGGGCGTGCAGAGGTTGGCCGTGGTGCGAGGCTTCTCTCCATCGCCACCGAGCAACTGCACTTCGATGGAAATGGGGAAATCCTGATCCTTGCCCATTGTCTTCGGATCCTGCGAGTGCAACATGATCCCGCTGTTGCGCGTCGCCCATCCGGGTCCGTCCGGGGCCTGCGCTCCCACAAACCGGTACTCCGCCGCGATCACGTAACGCGAAAATTTGTCCTTGTAAAAGATATGCCCGAACTTGCCGCCGAATGTGGAGTATTGATCGTAGGACACCTTCAGCAGCCCGTTCTCCACACGGAACGTGTTGCCGAAATTGTCGTCGAGCGCATGCCCGGTGATCTTCACATGCCAGTCCTTCAGATCCTTTCCGTTGAACAACTGGATCCACTTGCCGTTCTGGGCGAATGCGGAAGATGCCAAAGCGCAAAGCAAAAATAAGAATGTCACGGTTTGAGTATAGCCACCCGCGCGTCGCAATAAAAATCTCCGCGGCAGACTTGGGAACCGCCGCGGGGAACAGAACCCGGAGGCTGGCGAGGCGCAGCGATAAAAAAGGCGGCTCGCGAGGAGCCGCCTCTTGTGAGTCCTGCCTTGCCGGTTTCGCTTAGAAAAGATATTTCAAAGCGAACTGAAGATTGCGCATGTTGCCGCGCGTTCCGGTGATGACACCGAAGTTCGCTCCGGCGTTGATGTTCGTGTTCGGATTGCCCCAATTCGGATGATTGGGGAAATTGAACGCTTCAAACCGGAATTGGAACTTGTGATTCTCGTGCACCTGGAAATCCTTGAGTGTCGAGAAGTCCCAGCCAATGATGCCCGGTCCGTTCAGCGTATTGCGGCCCACGTTGCCGTGCGTGCCCACCAGGTTGCGCGTGAAGGCGCCGGTGTTGAAGAAGCGGCTCGGGTCTTGCTGGCCGCGTGGCAGGTCCGCGTTCACGCCCGTCGAGTCCGGACGGTCGAAGAACGCGCCGGTGTTCGATGCATCCGCGCTGTTGGTCACCGTGATGGGATAACCGGTTTGCAGCGTGATGATCGAGCCCAATTGCCAGCCTCCGGCGATCGCATTCAGCACCGCGTTGTCGATGCCGAACTTGCGGCCTTTGCCGAACGGCATATCCCACAGCGCCGAGGTGACGTAACGATGCCGCGTATCGAAGCTCGAACGCGCCCGCTCGCAGCGGCGGCAGTAGCTGTTCTGCGGGAACAGCGTGTCGCCGCCCTGATTGCGGATCGCGCTCGCATTGTCGATCGCCTTTGCATAGGTGTAGCTCACCAGGAACGTAACGCCGTTGCTGTAGCGCTTGGTCAATTTCCCGGCCAGCGAGTTGTAGTTGCCGTTGCCGCCGTTGTCCACCAACTGGATGCGCCCGAAGTTCGGGAACGGCGAGCGGAGGTTTACAGCCAGTCCGGCGAGCGGGTCGTTTTCGCAACCCGGGCGCGCCGTACGGCTGGGGCAAGCCGGAATCGCTTCGTTCACTGCGCGAAGGCTTTCCAGGCGATGGCTCACGCTTCCCAAGTAGCCCACTTCGAACAGCGTGTTCTTCGGCAGCTCCCGCTGCACGTTGAAAATGTACTGAACGAAGTACGGCGTGCGCCGGTCATACGGATTGGCGAACGTGTAAGGGCGCGGTACGTTGGCCACGCCGCCGGCGATCGCCGCCAGCGAGTTCTCCCAGCGCAGGTTCGGGGTGATCGTGCTCGAGTTGTCCCGCAGCCGTCCGGCGAGATTGCGCGCCATGTCGAACCGCGGATTGCCCGTGTCCTGCGTGTAGAACACACCCGCACCCGTGCGAATCACCCACTTGTCCGACGGCGCCCACGTCATGCCGAACCGCGGAGCCCAGTCATTGTTGTCGCGCCCCACCAGCCGGTTGCCGAGTGAGCCGTCCTGCCGCACTTCGATATCCGGCCAGCGCAGCGAAATCCCCGCGTAGGGATCCTGCGACGGCGGGCCTTGCCGCATGAAGAACGGATAGATGCTGCGGTCCTGCACTTGGTAGGCGCGCACGTCCTGCCGCACGATTCCGTTGAACAACTTCCCCGTCTGGTCTTCCCACGGCGGCGTGTTCTCATAACGGATGCCGAAGTTGACGGTCAGCTTGCTGTTCAGCTTCCACGTATCGTCGAAGTACAGGTAAAACGACGTGGCGCGGAACTGCGCATTCGCAATCGAGACCGCCGCTTCCGGCTGGAATACTTCTCCCAGGAGAAACTCCGCGAACGGATCGCCTGTCGTTCCGCTCTGCGAGGGGTTGCGCGTGGCGTTGCGGTCGAAGATGAACGATCCGCGCGCGAATTGGTTGCCCACCTGGTTGTAGCGGTCCTGCCGCACTTCCGCGCCGAAGCGGAAGGTGTGCTTGCCGCGAATCAACGAAGTGTTGTTGAGAAATTGCAGGGAGCTGTTGTTATTCTCATACGGCCCTTCGGAATCGTTCCCAAAGCCGCTGTAGACGCCCTGGAAACCCACCGACGGAATGCCCCACTGCACTTCCGGCCCGGGGTTCAGCCCCGGGATATTGAGCTCGCCCACCACGTTGCGCGTGAAGGCCAGCTCCGGTCCGTTGGTGTTGTAGAACTTCGTGTAGCCGAACCGCGTCTCCGTCACGGCCGTGGGCGAAAGCACGCGCGTATTCGACAGCATGTACTGCTTGAAGTTCGTCACCAGCTTCGTTCCGTTCAGCCGTAGCGCCTCGTTCAATTCATTCTCGTCGCCGTAGCTGTAGCGGCCGAACCAGTTCGACTTCGACGATTCGTTGAAATCGCCGCGTCCGATGAACTGATCGCGATTGATGGGCCGGCCGAGCGCCTGCACGCGGTTGTTGCGAAGGTTCGCCACCTGGAGGTTCGGCTGCGGGAAGAACTCCAGCAGCTTCAACGACGTCGGATGGATGCGCGAGGTGGGAATGGTGTTGTTGGCGAACGGTGTCGCCGTGATCACCCCATTATTGTTGACGCGCGTCCGCGGATCGAAAATGGCAGTGACATTGGGGTGATTGAAATTGCCTGTGTACATCGCCGTGTCGGGCAGGTTGAACACGCCCTGTACGGCGCGCCGCTGGCGGAACCATTCGTAGTTCGTCATGAAGAACAGCCGGTTCTTGCCGTTGTACAGCTTCGGCAGAATCACCGGACCGCTCAGCATGAAGCCGAATTGATTCCACTTGAACGGATCCTTCGGCGGCCGCGCGGCCGTGAACGCATAGTTCTTTGCATCCAGCTTGTCGTTGCGCAGGAAATAGAACAGCGAACCGTGGTAGTCGTTGCCGCCGGAGCGCGTGGACACGTTGACTTGGCTGGTGGCGCGCCCGAACTCGGCCGGATAGACGCCGGTCTGCACCTTGAACTCCTGTAGTGCGTCGACGGAGGGAAGCACGACGAACGTGTTGAAATTCGGATCGGTGTTCTCCACACCGTCCAGCGTGTAGTGGTTAAACTGCGCCCGCGCGCCGGCAATCGAAATCGACTGCGCCGCGCGGATGCCGCCCTGCCGCGAACCGGCCTGTCCCGCCGCCGGGAAATCCGTCGCCGTATTCGGCGACAGCGATACCAGTTGCAGGAAGTTGCGGCCGTTCAGCGGCAATTCCAAAATGCGCTTGTTCTCAATGACCGTACCGACGGTGGCGTTTTCCGAAGCAAGCAGCGCGCCTTGCGCCGTCACTTCCACGGATTCACTCACCTGACCGACTTGCAGATCGAAATCGACGCGGGCCGATTGTTGTACCTGTAGTTCGATTCCGGTGCGCGTTGCCGACTTGAAGCCTTCCCGTTCCACACGCATGTTGTAGATGCCGGGTTGCACGAGTGGAAAACTGTAAAGGCCTGATTCATTGGTGACCGCTTCACGAGTAGCGTTCGTTGCGGTATTGATGAGCGTGACACGAGCCCCGCCGATTACGGCGCCAGACGGATCCTTCACTTCCCCGGAAATGTCGGCGAACGTCTGGGCATAACCCATCGAGGCAAAAGCGAGAAGAACGGCGAACAGCTTGGATCGCATTCTTAATCTCCTCTGCGGATTCTAAATTTGGATTAGGAGTACCGCCCGCCGGTTGGCGGGTAGCCACGTCCTCTTTGACCCCTTGTCTCTATCAGGTTAATCCTGTGACGATTCGAATGCAATCGAATGTCAAGGAGGAAACAGGTAACTCCACCATGGATTTTCGTGGAGAATAGAAGCCATGGCCGAAACCGGATACTGGGACCGCACCGACCCCTTCGAAGAGAAGATGCGCCTGTTGGAGGCGGCGTGGAAGAAGAAGGATTTCCGCCTCGCCCGCGCCATCGCCCATTCCATCCGCCACACCGCGCAGCAGGCGATGGTGGAAGAATCCCCCGCCGATACGCCCGTTGCCGCCGCTTCCAGCACCCAACCTGTCGATTCCCTACCACCGGCTTGGCGCCAGTGGGCGCGCCCTTGGAGCCATTTCCAAACCATCGCCCTCGACGAAACCACCGGGCAGAACCGTCCGCCCGAACCCGTCGAACTTACCGTCGCCGTGCCCGCCGCGCAATGTGCCTCACTGGCCCGCGAACTGCGCGTCGTGCGCGTCGCCGGAACCACGTTGCGCGAAGTGCCGTCGCAGGTCTTTCACGAAATCGTGCGCGGCGGCACGCGCTCGGCCAAGGTGCTCTTCATGGCCCACGGAGCGGCGCACCAGCGCCTCACCTATCTGCTGCTGCACGGCAATCCCGACGCCGAACTCCCGCATTACGTCACCGATCTCGAAACCCGCGGCGAAGGCTTCGCGCTCGACATCGAAAACGATTTCTTCCGCGCCCGCCTCTCGCGCCAGATGGGCCAGCTCGAACGCCTCACCATCAAGCGCGAACACGGCCTGGAGCTGTTCGCCGGCGGCGAAGGGCACGGCGAACCGCCCGGCATCGATTGGGCGCACGATTACGTCACCTCCGGCAATTTTCAAAAGATGCGCATCACGCTCTGGGACACCTGCCCCGATTACGAAGTGGTGCGCGGCCCGTTGTGCACTTCCATCCGCCGCTGGGGTTTTCCGTATTCGCCCGTGCATCCCATCTTCTCGCCCAGCCGCATTCACGTCGATGTCGAATACCGTTTCTACGCCGGCCTGCCGTGGTTTCACAAAATGGGCCGAATGACGGCCGTCAAGGATGTCGAAGCCGATGCGCTGCGCGACGACGAATGGGTCTTTTCCGGGCAGTCCTTTACCGACATTCTGTGGATGGGCCCGGATGGCAAGATGCGCACCGGACCCGTCGATCCGAAGCGCAGCGAGGATCTTTGGGCCGTCGGCTTCTTCCACAAGGAAAGCAAGGATTCCTTCGTCGCGCTCTTCCTGGAACACCGCGCCGGCGGCCTCGCGCGCCTGCGCCACACCGGCGCGCCGCTCTTCTTCTATAAATGGCATGGCCACGTCTGGAGCCGCTATCCGCTCCCCGGCAAGCAAGTGCCCGAAGGCGCCGTGCTGTATCAGAAGAATGCCTACGCCGCCATTCCTTATCTCGCCGACGGGGCCACGCAACTCGAGAATCTGCGCCACCGCCTGGTGCATCCTTACACCGTTTCCGCCGGCGAGTTGGATCGCGGCCTCGCTGCCCAGGAGCCGGCCGGAAGACTCGCCAGGCCGGGTGAAGCCGGCGATGCCCCCATTTCCAAAAAGCTCCTCTGGGAGGCGCTGCGCGCCTGTAAAGACGAGCAGCTCTATCGCAGCGACATCAACGTCGTCGAACTCGGCCTTGTCTACGACCTGCGTGTGCAAGGCGATGTCGTGCACGTCGTCATGGCGATGCCGCATCGCGGCCGGCCGTTGATCGGCTACTTCGCCTTCGGTTCCGGAGGCAATTCCGCGCCCGTGCGCCAGACCCTCATGAAAGTACCCGGCGTGCGTCACGTTGTCGTCGAACAGACCTGGGAACCGGGATGGAATTCCAACCGCCTCACCCCGGAAGGCCGCGGGAAGCTCGGCCTCTGATTCGCTTTCCCGCGTTTGATAGGATGCAAGGGAGCGAGGGGGCAATCGTGAACAAAACGGCAGCCCGCGGCGCATCGCCGATATCGCCCAGCTACCCTCAGCTCCGCATCCGCATCCATACCATCCACCTTGTCCCCTCGAATCGCC
>CAYOBO010000090.1:25723-29689 GCA_964402295.1 uncultured Candidatus Solibacter sp.
CATGGTCGCCGAAGCCGGCCTCGATCGCCTCGCCCGCCTCACACAACTCAAAGAACTCAGTCGCTACCGCGCGAAGGTCACCCAAGCCGGCCTTGAAAAGCTGTCGCGCCTTCCGCGCCTCGCCAGGCTGAACCGGCGCTACTCGCGCGTCAATCTTGGAGGCGTCCCCGCTCTGCGTGCGGCGCTCCCGCGCCGCGCATCGATGTCAGGCGCGTCTTCCACCGGAGGGCAATCACACTCCGCGCCTCCATGGGCAATGCGGCCATCCTCAACCCGCCGCCTGCTTCATGTCTTCACCATCAAATGAACTATTGTGTATCCGCCTTCCGTGCCGTCAACCGGTCATAAACCAGCCCAGCCACTCCACCCAGAATCGCCCCCACCATCGCGCCTTTGGCGTTCTTCGCGATCGCCCCGCCTGCTCCCGCGCCCGCCACCGCGCCGGCCGCAATCAGAATCAGGGAGTTCTTCATCGGCCGCCGCACATAAGTACGCGGCGCGTCCGCCGCGGCCTCCACGGCGGTTTTCTCGCCCATGTCCCGCGATGCTTTCTCGATTCCCTCGAGCACCGCCGTGGCGCTGATCACGGCATCCACCACCGGCTTTGCCGGCTCCGCTGCTGGAGCTTCCTGCGCCGGCAGCAGGCACACGCCAACCGCCAGCATCGCCCAAAGAAGCGCGAACACACGTTTGTTCATCGGTTTCTAGAAACCTCCGTTCATCCTGACGCTCCCCATCCCCATCGGTTACCAACGAAATCATTAATCTTTCTTGACCCTCACGCAACAACACCCGACCCGGCAGGTACAATACCAACAATGCAACGGCGACAGGCTCTCCAATTCCTCGGCGCGCTCCCCCTGTTGGGCCGCCCGGCCAAGGCAATCATTCGCGGCGTCTCCATCCACCGCCTCGAAGGCCACCGCGATGCCCTCACCGGCGTCGACCGCCAGCACCAGGTGCAGCCCAATCACATCTACGAGGAGCTGCGCCCCAAACCGTACCGCGACGAAGAAAACCCCGCCACCCGCAAAACTCCCGTCTCCGCGCTCTATCTGAAAATCGTCAGCGACGGCGGACTCGAAGGCCTCTACGGCCCCATCGACCGCGAAGCCGCCATCGTCGTCGATCAGCAACTGCGCTCCTTCCTCATCGGCAAGGACGCGCTCGCCGGCGAAACGCTTTGGGATCAGCTCTACCGCCTCAACCGCCACTCCACGCGCGGCCATTTCATGATGGCCATCTCCGCCGTCGACAACACGCTCTGGGATTTGCGCGGCCGCTACTTCGAAGCCCCTGTCTACCGCCTGCTCGGCGGACCCACGCGCGCCAAAATCGAAGCCTATGGAAGCTGCCTCGGCTTCTCCGTCCAGCCGGAAGCCGTCGCCCGCCAATGCGTCGCCCTGCAAAAACAAGGCTTCCGCCACCAGAAGTGGTTCATCGCCTATGGCCCCGGCGACGGCCTGGAAGGCATGGCCAAGAACGTCGAACTCGTGCGTACCTTGCGCCAGTCCATGGGCCCCTATGTGGAAATCATGTTCGATGCCTTCATGGGCTGGGATCTGAATTACGCCATCCGCTGGGCCAAACAAGTGGAAGAGTTCCGCCCGCGCTGGATTGAGGAAGCCTTTGCGCTCGAAAAAATCGAGAGCTTCGCCGCCCTCCGCCGCGCCACCAGCATCCCCGTCGCCTCCGGCGAGCATCTCTATAACCGCTGGCACGCCCAGGATTACCTCAAGGCCGGCGCCCTCAACGTCGTCCAGGCCGATCCCGAATGGTGCGGCGGCGTCAGCGAGCTGGTCAAGATCTGCTCGCTCGCCTCCATCTACGATGCCCAGGTCATTCCCCACGGCCACAGCCTGCACGCAGCGCTGCACGTCGTCGCCAGCCAGTCCCCCATGACCTGCCCGCTCGTCGAATTTCTCATCGCCAAGATGCGCTCGTATTATCACTTCGAAAAACAACCGCTCGTCCCCGTCAACGGATTCATCGCTCTGCCCGAACGCCCCGGCTTCGGCATCGAATGGGACACGGCGAAAATCGAAAAACAAACTCCGGTCCAGTGGAGCTGAAAACACCATGAAACATTGGTTGCCGGCCCTGTTGCCCTGCGCCCTCCTCGCGCAAGCCGTCCCCGATTCCGTCATTGTCGAAAAAGGAATCGAATTTTCCCGTGTTGGCGAAAAAACCGAGCTCGATTTAGCCCGCCCCAAGGCAGCCGGCCCCGCGCGCGCCGCCATTGTGGCCATCCACGGCGGCGGATTCCGCGCCGGCCGCCGCGAAAGCTACTCGGCTTTGATCCTGAAGCTCGCCGAACGCGGCTACGTCGCCGCCACCATCGACTATCGCCTCTCGCCCAAACACCAGTTCCCTTCGCACCTCGAAGACGCCAAGGCCGCCGTCCGCTGGATGCGCGCCAATGCCGCCAAATACAACATCGATCCCGATCGCATCGGCGTCGTCGGCGGCTCCGCCGGAGGCCATCTCGCCCTCATGCTCGGCCTCACCGGCGGCGTCAAGGAATTCGAAGGCTACGGCCCGAACCTCGATCAGCCGAGCCACGTGCAATGCGTCGTCAACTACTACGGACCCACGGATTTCACCAAATCCTACGGCAAAAGCGTCGATGCCGCCGAAGTGCTTCCCCTCTTCCTCGGCGGCGACCTCCAGCATCAGGAAGCCGCGCACCGCAAAGCGAGCCCCCTCAATTGGGTCAATCCCAACGCCGCCCCCGTGCTCTCCATCCACGGCACCAAGGACCGTTACGTCGCCTACGAACACTCGGTCTGGATCACGGAACGCCTCCGCGGCGCCGGCGTCGAAGCCGAACTGCTCGGCCTCGAAGGCGCGGATCACGGCTTCAAAGGGCCCGACGCCGCCAAGGCCGAATCCGCCATGTTCGCCTGGTTCGACAAACACCTCGCCCCCAAGCCGCGGCGCAAGCTCCTCATCGCCGATCACGGCCCCTTGGGCGAAGTGCTTCTCATCGATTTCCCCTCCGGCAAGGTGCATTGGAAAGTCCCCAACAACCGCAGCCATGACGTGCAGGCGCTTCCCAACGGCCACGTTCTCTACACCACCGGCACTGGCAAACGCGCCGTCGAAATCGACGCCAACCGGAAGGAAGTCTGGAGCTACGGCGAGAACATGCAGCACGTCATCGCCGCCGAGCGTCTCTCCAACGGCAACACGCTCATCGCCGACGCCGTCCGCGGCATCGTCATCGAAGTCACTCCCGATAAGAAAATCGTCTGGCAGTACGCCAACCCCGAAATGGACCAGATGAAGATGCGCAACGTCCGTTCCACGCCACAGGGCACCGTGCTCATCGCCATCGAGCGCCTCGGCAAAATCATCGAAGTCGGCCGCGCCGGGCAAATCGTCTGGACCTACGCCCCCGAAAACGGGATCAAGCGCCTGCCCTACCGCGCCATCCGCCTCGCCAACGGCAACACTCTCGTCAGTATGGCCGATCCCGGCGAAGCCGTCGAAGTGGACAAAGCCGGCAACGTCGTCCGCTCCTTCGGCGGCAACCAGATGAAGCTGCGCATGGGCTGGACCTCCGGCACCGAAGTCGTGCCCGGCGGCGGCTTCCTGCTCAATGACTACACCGGCCGCCGCATCGTCGAGGTCAACGCCCGGGGCGATGTCGTCGCCGAATGGAAAACCGGACCCCGCACCATCGCCAGCATCGCGCTGGTACCTTAACAGCCCGCGCAGGACGGGGCGGCCCCCAGCAGGTTCAGGAACTCGTGTGCCGCCGGTGGACCCGGCGCGTTGTGCGGGCGAGGCCCTGAAAAGCTGGTAGACTGGTAGAACAATCCCGCCCAACTACGTTTTACTGAGTTAGACACACGATGTTCATTGGCAAATCGCTTCTTACCTTGAGTTATGCCGCCCTCGCGACTCTCGCGCTGGCGCAGACCCCGGCACAGGCGCCCAAACCCGCTGCCGCCAAGCCCGCCG
>CAYOBO010000091.1:0-29470 GCA_964402295.1 uncultured Candidatus Solibacter sp.
ATACACGCCCGGCGAAGCGTGCCCCTGGAAGTAAACAAAATCTCCCGGCTCGCCGCCGATCTTGGCGCGGAAAAAATGGTTGAACCCGACTTCCAGCAGCGTGGCCAGCGACGCATAGGTCGAAATGTGCCCGCCGATGCCGTTGTCATACTTGTTGGCGCGCACCACCATCGCCATCGCATTCCAGCGGATGATGCTCTTGATGCGCCGTTCCAGGTAGCGGTCCCCAGGGTAGGGAACTTCGTCGTCAACCGAAATGGTGTTGACGTACGGGCTGTTGATGTTTGCCGGAACCGGGACTCCCAGGCTCGCCGCTCTGTCCGACAGCGTCTTCAGCAGATAGCGCGCGCGTTCCGGGCCGGCTTCATCCAGGATCTGGTCCAATGCCTCGATCCATTCGGCGGTTTCCACAGGGTCTGAGTCGGGTACGGCTCTTACTCCTGCGGCCGCTGGGTCTTCGGTGAATACCATCTTTGAGCTAGACATGGTTGTGCTATCCCTTCAGGTTAGCATGCGAACTTACGCGGTCGCTCTCACCACGCGGGCCGTCACGATGGCCTCCCCCACATGCCGCATCGTGTGTTCCGCGATATGCACCAACAGCGAGTGGAGCGTCGTCGGCAGACGCTTCCGTCCCACAAATCGCGGCTCCGGCAGCGTGGCCGTGTCGATGGCGCGCACTTTTTGCGCGACACCTTCAAACGTACGCCGGATTTCCGTCATTAATTCCTCGCGCGAAGCACCCGGCTCCATCTCGCCTCGCAAGGCCTCCATCTGCGCCTCCGTAAGCGGCCGGCCTTCGGCATATGTGAACAAACGGTCCGTGCTGCCGGCGATGTGGCGCAGGTGAAATCCGATCGCCCCAAGCCCCAACGGCCGCGCCCATAGCTGTTCCGTGGAAAGCCCCTCGGTCCATTTCTCCAGATCGAGCAGTGCGTGATCGAAGGCATGCAGCAACGGCCGCAGCAGCGCATCCACGTCTCCATGCGATCCCGATATCCAAGGTTCCGTCATCGCCCCACCTTAGCATGCCGGCATCTGCCAAGATCGAAGATGTGCGCCGGCGTCTGATTCTGCCCGTTCTTGCTTCGGCGGCCTGCCGTCCGCGGCGCGAAATCGTGCTGCTCACGTTCCCGGAAAGCTATGGCCACCACTTGTCGCAATCGCACGGCCGCTACGCGGAGCACCCGGTTCGAGCCGTCTATCTCCAGTCCTACGCGAAGATGATGGAGGCGCTGCTCGCCGGCGATGGGCACGTCGCCACCGCCGCCTATGACGCCGTTCTTCCGCTGGCGGCCGATGGCCGCGACGCAGTGGCGTTTTGTTCGCTCGCTTTACGGCCAGGGATCGTGCTTGCGGGCCGCCCGGAAATCGCCCGCATCGAAGATCTGCAAGGAAGAACCGTCGGCATTCCCGGACCCGGTTCCTCCTCGCATTTCCTTCTCAATGCTGTCCTGCGCAAGCATGGCCTCGATCCCTCCACCGTCCCGACGGCGGCCATTGGAGTGGCTGCTTCCGCCGTTGCCGCCGTCACCCAGCGCAAAGTCGACGCCGCCATGCTCACCAACCTCGGCCTCCACACGCTGCTACGCCGCAACGTGCCCATGCGCATCCTTGCCGACCTGCGCGATGCCGGCCCATCGCGCCATTACTTCGGTGTCGACAGACTCCCCAGCCTCTGCCTTATCGCCCGCCGCCGGTGGCTCGATGCAAACTCGGCCGGGGCCCGCGCCATCGCGCAAGCGTTCCTCGAATCGAACCGCTGGATGGCGCGGCACACGCCGGAAGAGATCCGCCATGCGCTTCCCGCCGAGGCCCGCGCCGAAGATGCCGCCGCCGATCTCGCCGCCATCGCAGGCATGCTGCCCACAATCGATGGCGACGGCCGCATCTCGCCCGAATCGGCACGTGCCGCCCTTGGCATCGTGGCCGCTTCGGTCCCGCGTCTTGAAGCCGCGCGCATCGATCTCTCCCAAACCTTCACCAATCGCTTTCTCCCCGAATCCCCACTACAATAGATCCCGTGCGCCTGACTCGCCGCGCGCTTCTGGTTCTGCCGTTTCTCCCCGCCGCCCGTGCGGCCAGCTATGCTCTCGGCCGCCGCCGCGCCGCTGTCCACCGCGCCCTGCGCTACCTGGCCGCGGTGGCTCGCGATGCCAAGCACTTCGAAGACTACGCCTCCGACCTGCTGTTCTGCTTCTACAGTCTCTCCGAGGCCGCCGCCGACGAGGAACTGCGCCGTCTCTGTCTCGAAGCCGGCCGCGAGCGAGCCGCCTATTGGCGTCTAAAGAACCCCGTGGTTCCCGAAAAAACCGGCGCCATCGGCATTGCCGATTGGGTGTACGCCTGCATCTCCGCCGATGGGTTCGGGTTCCCCAATCCCGCCATCCGCCAGGATCTGGAGCGTCGCGCGGCACAATTCACGGCCGTCGATTTTCTCGCCTTCGATCCGCTGCGCGAGGGGCCGCCCTCCGACATTCCGCAACGCTGTTCGAAGTGCCGCAAGCGCAGCGTCCGCGGGTCGCGGCGCTGTTTCCACTGCCATCGCAAACTGGCCATGACCAGCCGCTTCGACATCTTTTTCGAAGCGCTGCTGACGGCCTACTTCGGCGATCGCTACGGGATTCGGCTGGGAGCATCGTTGCCGGATGTCGCGCGCTGGATTCCGTCCCTGCGGCCATACACCTGGCGCGGCCGCAAGCCCGACGACGATTTCTACAGCATCGCCTACACCGTGACGCATATCTTGTACGTGCACAACGATTACGATCGGCGCGCCCTGCCCCGCGCCGATTTCCAACCGGAATTCGATTTCTTGACGGCCCATTTCCGCCGCAATATCGAGGCCAAGGATCCCGAAACACTGGGTGAGTTCATCGACTCCCTGCTGGTGCTGGGTATGCCCGAATCCGACCCGCTGATCCGCGAAGGCATGGATTTCATCCTCGCCCGGCAAAACCCCGACGGCAGTTGGGGCGATCCCAAGGATACGGATATCTACAACCGCTATCACACGACATGGACGGGCATCGGGGCATTGATGGAGTATAAGTGGGGGTAATCGGACGCGGGTGGAATAGGCGATAATATAAGAGCATGCCCGTCACATGGCTTGAGGAAGACCTTGGCCCCGCCACGGCCCCGCCTCACAAGAAATGGACGCGTGAGGAGTGCGAACTCCTGGAGAAAGCGGGTCTCGCCGAAGCACATCGCTACGAACTCATCGAAGGGGAGTTAGTGCTGAAGGTGGGAAAGAAAAACCCGCATATGCGAGCCGTGTTGCTGCTCACGAACTGGTTGCGTTCCGTGTTCGGAAATCTTCACGTGCTCCAGGAGCCGTCTATCGACGTGTCTCCCCAAGACCATCACACCAGCGAACCGGAGCCGGACGCCGCCGTGCTGACAAAGCCCTTTCTAGAGTATCCCGGCCAAGCCCCCGCAACAGACATCGTCCTCGTAGCGGAAGTGTCGTCGACCACGCTCGCCTTCGACCTCACCACCAAAGCCGGCCTCTACGCACGAGCCGGCATTCCCGAATACTGGGTGCTCGACGTCGCGCACCGCCGCGTCATCGTCCACCGTGACCCGGCCGGGGGCAAATACCGTTCCATCGAGTCCTACCAGGAACAGGAGCCCGTTTCCCCTCTTCACTCCCCGCAGTCCAGTATCCTGGTGGCACAGTTGTTCTGATCCACCCGATTCCCCGCGCCTTTGCCTATCATGAGGACATGTCCACCCGGACCTTGGTGAGCGTTGCCGAGTACCTCTCCACCAGCTTTCGCCCGGACCGTGAGTATCTGGATGGTCTGATTGTAGAGCGCGCCATGGGAGAACGCGATCACAGCAGGCTGCAATCTTTGCTCTGCGCATTTCTGATCCGGCACGAAAGCCAATGGGGGATCGACGCCGTTGTGGAACAACGTGTGCAGGTGAAACCAGGCCGGTTGCGCATTCCCGACATCTGCGTCCTTGCCCACGGCGCGCAGCCCTGGAATTCGGCGTGAACTTCGTCTGGGTCATCGACCCGCGCATGCGCCGCGCCTGGACGTACACGCGCAATGAAATCCGCGAAGTGACCGATGCTACCCTGCGCACAGAGAACCCCGATATCGCGGTCCCCTTCGCCGAAATTTTCAAAGATTAGCCCGCGTCTGCTTACGCCGTCTCCAGCGCCACCACCGTATCCAACGCATCTCGCGATCCCGGCAGCGTCAACAGCCATCCCCCGTCCACCGGTTTCACCGGCACGCTCGTTCCGCCCACCAGCAATTTCGCGCTCCGCACCGTCTTCCCAAACGAGGGAATCACGAGCAGTGGGTCCGGCCAATCCAGCACATGCGCGTACACGGTCTTCCCCTTCTGTGTCGTCGCGCCCCAAGGCCGCGGTGCAATCGGCCCGCCTCGCGTCCCATACACGGACTCGCCGTTCTTCGCCAGCCAAGCCCCCATCTCCTTCAACCGCGTCACAAACTCCTCCTGAATCGTGCCGTCCGGCTTCGGTCCCACATTCAGCAGGAAATTCGCATTCATCCCCGCCGCCTTTACCAGATATTGCACCAATTGCTTCGTCGATTTGAATTTCTTATCCGTGGAATTATACCCCCATGCCACATTGATCGTCTCGCACGTCTCAAGCGGCAGCGATCCGATCTTCGACTCCGCATTGAACCCCGCCGTATTCTGCCCCGGCAGGTCTTTCTCGAACATCTGGAAATCCTCGCCCTCGAACGGCGCCAGGTGATGATTGTTCCCCACCAGCGCATGCGGCTGTAGCCGGTGAATCGTATCGTAGGTCTTCCGTAGCCGCCAGTCCGCATCCTTGCGATCCCAGATGCCGTCGAACCAGATTCCGGCGATCTCCCCATACCCGGTCAGCAATTCCTCCAATTGCGCATCCATAAAGTCCAGATACCGGTTAAAATCGCCGGATTCCGGACGCCCCGAATGCAACCCCGTGCGCCCCCGCGGGAAATAATCCGTGTGGTGCCAGTCCAGATGCGAATGATAAAAGAACAGCTTCAAGCCCTGCCGCCGGCATTCCTCCGCCAGCGGCTTCAGCACGTCCTTCTTGTACGGCGTCGCATCCACAATATTCCATTTGTTCTGTTTCGTCCCCCACATCGCGAACCCGTCGTGATGCTTGCTGGTGATCGTGATGTACTTCTGCCCCGCCGCCTTGGCCAGCGCCACCCACGCGGCCGGATCGTATTTCACCGGATTGAACCGCGGCGCCAGTTTCTCGTACTCCGCGATGGTCATCTTATCGTTATTCATCACCCATTCGCCCTTGCCCAGCACGGAGTAAACACCCCAGTGCACGAAAAGCCCGAAACGGGCGTCCTGAAACCACTGCCGGGCTTTCAGATTCGAGGGATGCGGCTCATAGGGGGCGGCGCGAAGCGCCTGCGATGCCGCTGCGGAAGCGGCGATTTGCAATGCGGTGCGGCGGGTCATGGCGAGTTCTCGCTTCCCAGCATACGAAAAAGTGCGCCCCGCCGTGTTTGCTATATTGGTCCATCTTGGCCGAGTCCTTCTCTACGGCCACCACAGGGAGAAACGAATGAAGTATGGTTTGAACATCCGCCCCGATGGCGACCTCGATTTTCTGTCGCTCGGCGCGCTGATCCACCGTCTGGATCCCGGCACCATTCCGTTCCGCAAGGCCCATGAATGCGCCATCCACGTGAGCGGCGGCGAATTCAACGTTGCGGCGAACCTCGCCGATTGCTTCCGCCTCAAGACGGGCATCGCCTCCGCCATGGTCGACTACCCCATCGGCGACCTCATCGCCGAACGCGTCCGCGCCATGGGCGTGAAACCTTTTTATAAGCGCTTCAAGCACGACGGCGTACAAGGCCCCAACATGGCCACCGTCTACAGCGACCGCGGACTCGGCGTACGCGCCCCAGTCGTCTTCTACAACCGCGCCAACGAAGCCGCGGGCCGCCTCAAACCCGGCGACTTCGATTGGAAAGCCATCTTTGCCGGCGGCGTCCGCTGGTTCCACAGCGGAGGCATCTTCGCCGCGCTCTCGCCCACCACTTCCGAAGTCATCATTGAAGGCATGCGCGCCGCCAAGGAAGCCGGAGCCATCGTTTCCTTCGATCTCAATTACCGTCAGAAACTGTGGGATTTCTCCGGTGGCGCATCGCGCGCCGTGGAAGTAATCGATGCAATCGTGCATCACGTCGACGTCCTCGTCGGCAACGAAGAAGACTTGCAGAAAGGCCTCGGCATTCCCGGCCCCGAAGTGGCAGCCAAGTCGAAGCTCGATCCCAGCGCCTTCTTCGGCATGATCGACAACGTCGTCAAGAAGCACCCGCAAATCAAGATCGTCGCCACCACGTTGCGCGAAGTGCACTCCACCAATCGCCACTCCTGGAGCGCCGTCGCCTGGATCGACGGGCAGACTTTCGTTGCGCCCCAATGCGAACTCGATGTCTATGACCGCGTCGGCGGCGGCGACGGCTTCGCGGCCGGCTTCTTCTACGGCCTGCTCACCGGCGAAGAGCCCGCCGAAGCCCTTAAACTCGGCTGGGCCCACGGCGCACTGCTCACCACCTTCCCTGGCGACACCACCATGGCAACCGTCGAAGACGTGCGCGCCTTCGCCAAAGGCGGCTCGGCGCGCATCCAGCGCTAATGCTTCCGCTTCTGCTGCTCGCCTCCTCGCTCAGCGCCGCCGATGTGATTTACCGCAACGGCACGGTGCTCACCATGGATGCGGCGGGGCGAGTGGCGGAAGCCGTTGCCATCGAAAACGGCCGCATCGTCCGCGCCGGCAGCAACGCGGAAATCGGCGTCGATGCGGCGAAGGTCGTCGATCTCAAAGGGCGCACGCTCCTCCCCGGCTTCTACGCCGCACACGATCATTTCCCCTCCTCCGGACTCACCGCGCTCTACCAGGTCGATCTCAACTCGCCGCCCATGGGCCGTATCCGCACCATGGCCGAACTCATCGCCGCCCTCCAATCGAAGGCGCAAACCACTCCGCCTGGCGAATGGGTCATCGGCCGCGGCTACGACGACACCCTGCTCGCGGAGCGCCGCCACCCCACCCGCGCCGATCTCGATCGCGCCTCCACCCAACACCCCATCTACATCGTTCACACCTCCGGCCACCTCGGCGTCGCCAATACCAAGGCGCTCGCCATTGCCTCCATCGCCAAGCAAACGCCGCAGCCCAAGGGCGGACGCATCCGCATCGACACAAACACCGGCGAGCCCAACGGAGTCATCGAAGAATCCCTCGGCCTCATCGCCAAACACGTGCCCCAGTTCACGCTCGAGCAAACCATGCAGGCCATGCGCCACGACGACAAAGCCTACGCCGCGAAAGGCATCACCACCACCGTCGTCGCCGGAGCCTCCCGCGAACGCATGCTCCAATTCAAAACCGCCATTTCGCGCGGTTTCGTGCGCATCCGCATCAACGCCCTGCTCGCCGGCGGAGCGGCGCCTTCCACCGCCAGGGAAGCCGAAGGATTCCAAACAGCCAACGGCCAGTTGAAGGTCACCGGAGTCAAGCTCTTTCAGGATGGCTCCATCCAGGGCTACACCGGATACCTCACCGCGCCATATCATATACAACCGCAAGGCCAGCAGGATTACAACGGCTATCCATTGCGCACCCGCGCCGAACTCACCACCCAGGTCAATCGCCTCCACCAAGCCGGATTCCGCGTCGCCATCCACGGCAACGGCGATGCCGCCATCGACGATATTCTCGCCGCTTTCGAGGCAGCCCAACGCGCCGGCCCGCGCCCCGAGGCGCGCCATCGCATCGAACATTGCCAGACCCCGCGCGAAGATCAACTCGGCCGCATGCGCGAACTCGGCATCACGCCTTCCTTCTTTGAAGCGCACGTCTACTACTGGGGCGATCGCCACCGCGATATCTTCCTCGGGCCCACCCGCGCCGCGCGCATCAGTCCTCTGGCATCGGCCCGAAACAAGGGCCTCCGCTTCACCCTCCACAACGACACCCCCGTAACCCCGGTCGATCCCATGCTCCTCGTCTGGGCCGCCGTCAATCGTCTCACCGCCAGCGGCCGGCCCCTCGGCCCCGAGCAACGCATCTCCACGCTCGAAGCCCTGCGCGCCGTCACCAGCGACGCCGCATGGCAGAATTTCCAGGAGCACGAGCGCGGCTCCATCGAACCCGGCCACCTCGCCGACTTCGTCATCCTCAACCGTAACCCGCTCACCACTCCACCCGCCGAACTCCGCAACATTAAAATCCTCGAAACCGTCCTCGGCGGAAAATCCATCTACCAAAGCGACACATCGAAATAAACAATGGACCCTCTCTACGTACAAGTGGACCCGCGCGACAATGTCGCCATCGTCGTCAACCCCGAAGGATTACCCGCCGGAGCCCAATTCGCCGGCGGCCTGACGCTCAACGAACCCATCCCCCAATCGCACAAAGTCACGCTCCGCGATCTCGCCCCGGGCGAGCCCGTCATCCGGTACGGCCAGATCATCGGCCATCTCCGCCGCCCCCTCAAAGCGGGCTCATGGGTCCGTGAAGATCTGATGGATCTGCCGCAAGCCCCCGCCCTCGACGAACTCCCGCTCGCCACCAACACGCCCCCGCCACTGCCTCCGCTCGAAGGCTACACCTTCGAGGGCTACCGCAACCCCGATGGCTCCGTCGGCACGAAGAACATCCTCGGCATCGCCACCACCGTGCAATGTGTCGCGCCCACCGTCGATTACGCCGTGCGCCGCATCCGCCAGGAAATCCTGCCGCGCTTCCCCAACGTCGACGATGTCGTCGCCATCACGCACACCTACGGCTGCGGAGTTGCCATCGATGCCCCCGGAGCCGCCGTCCCCATCCGCACACTCGGCCATCTCAGCCGCCACGCCAACTTCGGCAGTGCACCGCTTATCGTCAGTCTCGGTTGCGAGAAGCTGCAACCCGCGCGCATGCTTCCCGGCGCATCGCTCCATGCCACGCAAGGCGGCGAGTTCCCCATCCTCGACGCCGATCCCTACGTCATCCGCCTCCAGGACGAACGCGGCTTCGGAGCCACGGTCAGCGCCATTCTCCACTACGCCGAAAAGCGCCTCGAGGAATTGAACCGGCGCAGGCGAGTCACCTGCCCGGCATCCGATCTCATCGTCGGCGTGCAATGCGGCGGCAGCGATGCTTTCTCCGGAGTCACCTGCAACCCGGCGGTTGGCTACGCCGCCGATCTCATCGTCCGCGCCGGCGGCACGGTGATGTTCAGCGAAGTCACCGAAGTGCGCGACGCCGTGCATCTGCTTACACCGCGTTGCATGAATGAAGATGTAGCCCGAGCCCTCATTCGCGAGATGCGCTGGTATGACGAATACCTCGCCCGCAACGGCGCCGACCGCAGCGCAAACCCGTCGCCCGGCAACAAGCGCGGCGGACTCAACAACGTTGTCGAAAAAGCGCTCGGCAGCGTCGCCAAAGCCGGCACATCCGCGCTGCATGCAGTAGCCAGCCACGGCGAAAAGGTCACCGCCAAGGGACTCGTCTTCGCCGCCACTCCGGCTAGCGATTTCATCTGCGGCACGCAGCAACTGGCCTCCATGAACATGCACGTCTTCACCACCGGCGAAGGCTCGCCCTACGGCCTCGCGCTCGCGCCAGTAGTGAAAGTCTCCTCCCGCACGGCGCTCGCCGAAAAATGGCACGACCTCATCGACATCGATGCCGGCACCATCGCCACCGGCCAGGCCACCATCGCCGATGTCGGCTGGCAAATCTTCCGCTTCCTCCTGGATGTCGCCAGCGGACGCAAGAAAACCTGGGCCGATACCTGGGGCCTGCACAACTCGCTTGCCCCCTTCAACCCCGGCCCGGTAACGTAGGCGCGATGTGCTAAGGTTGGGACATGAAGTCAGTCGCAATCCAACTGCCGGAGCCTCTCGCACAAGCCGCTCAGTTGAACCCGGCTAATCCGTCCACGGATGCGGCTCGACTCCTTGCGCTCGAACTCTTTCGTGAGGACAAGGTATCCTTGGGCCGGGCAGCGGAACTCTGCGAAACACCCATCGAGGTGTTCTTGGAGTTTGCCGCCGAGCGCGACGTTCCACTGCACTACGGTATCCCGGAGTTGGAGGAGGATCGGGAAACGCTGCGCCGGATCGGGCTGTGATTGTTGTATCGAACGCATCGCCCCTCATCACACTTGCGCGCATTGGCTGCCATGGTTGCCTCCACAACCTTTTCACTGAGATTCAGATTTCGACTGAGGGTTACACCGAGGTCGCCATAGGGGGCGCAGGAAAACCAGGGGCGGACGCAGTAGCTCAGTCGCCTTGGATCAAGGTCAAAGCGAGCGAGGACTCCTCCGTGATCCAGAAACTGATGTCTGATTTAGGGCTCGGCGCCGGCGAAGTGAGCGCAGTATTGCTGGCCAAGCAACTTCGAGCTGACCTCCTTCTGATGGACGAGCGTAAGGCCCGACGCTTTGCCCAGTCACAGGGGCTGCCCGTGCTTGGTTGCATTGGTTTGATCGAGGAGTTCTACCGCCGCCGTGAAATATCCGATCTTCGTCAGACCTACCTGCACCTGCTACAGTACAACGTGCGAGTCGACATTCGCACTCTGCAAACCAGCCTCAAGCGGTTCGATGCACCTCTGCTCTGACACGACTCCCAGAGCAAACGGGTTCCTGGCATCCCCCGGTCAGGCTTCCTCCTCAACCTGGCACAAGCCAAACAAAACCACACGCATCACCAACAGCGGAATCGGTGATACAATACCCGCATGTCTTTTAGGGGCTCCGTCCTTGCCGCCTTTCTCATATCCGCGCTCGTCTTCGCACAGACCCAGTCGCGATTGAATGGCCTCATCACAGACGACTCCGGCGCCGTCGTTGTCGGCGCTCGCGTCATCGCCCGCAACGTATCCACCGGTGTTACCACCGAATCCACCACCAACGACTCCGGCAACTATCAGTTCCCTGTCCTCAACCCCGGTGTCTACGAGGTCACTGCCGAAATGGCCGGCTTCAAGAAAGTGGTGCAAAGCGGAGTCGTCCTCGAAACCGGACTCACTCGCACGGTCGATCTGCAACTCACCGTCGGCGCCGTCTCGGAAACCGTCGAGGTCAAAGCCACGGCGCCACTGCTTGAGTCCGAAACCTCTTCCGTAGGCCAGTTGATTGAGCGCACCAGCGTTCTCAATATGCCGCTCGAAAGCCGCCGCACGGCCGGCCTGGTGCGCCTCCTCGGCGCGGTCACCTTCCGTAACGAAACGGGCGGCGAACAGGTTCCCATGTTCTCCATGGCCGGAGGACGTAGTCAGAACCAGATGTGGCAGCTCGATGGCGCGGTCGTCCAAAACATGTCGCTCGGAGTTGCCCAATTGCAGCTCAATCCGCCCGCCGAATCCCTCCAGGAGTTCAAGGCGGAGATGAACAACTTCTCCGCCGAATTCGGACGCGCCGGCGGCGGTCTCATCCTCATGACCACCCGCTCCGGCACCAATCAGTATCACGGAGCGGCGTACGAATTTCTCCGCAACCAGGCCGTCGACACGCGCACCTTCTTCGCCCCCCGCAAAGCTCCACTGCGCTACAACATCTTCGGTGCATCCTTCGGTGGCCCCATCGTCCGTGACAGGACGTTCTTCTTCGTCAACTACGAGGGCGCCCGCCGCCGCGACGGTGTCACCATCTCCAACCTCATCGTGCCTCATGTGCCGGAGCGCAGCGGCGATTTCTCCAACCGCCGCGACATCGCCGTTCTCGACCCGCTCACCCGCCAACCTTTCCCCGGAAACATCATTCCGCAAAGCCGCATCGATCCCATTGCCCGCCAGTTGATCGGCCTGTACCCGGTGGCCAACCTTGCCTCCGACATCACCCGCGCGCCCAGCGCCAACTACGCCGTCAACCTCTCCGACGCTCTTACGCAAGACTACCTCACCACCCGCGTCGACCACTCCCTCAGCAGCAATGACCGGGTCTTCGGCCGCTACAGCGTGGTCCGCGCCCCGCAGACCGTGGCCAGCGCATTTCCCGAGGCCATCGCCGATACCCGCGGCGGCATCCGCGAGAACCTCATTCACGCCGCACTCGGATCGTGGATCCACAACTTCACTCCCACCGTCTTGAACGAAGCCCGTTATGCCTACTCCACGCGCAAGCACATCAATCAGGCCGCCGGCACCGGTTCCGGCTTCAACGGCAAACTCGGCCTCAAGGGAGTCGACGCGCAGAACTTCCCCGTTATCGGCGTCACCGGAATATCCGGACTCAGCACCACGCCGAACATCCGCATCCAGCAGCCCATCCTCACCCACCACATCGTCGACAACCTCACGATGATCCGTGGCAATCACACCCTGAAAACCGGCTTCGAGATGCGCTACTCGCTCAATAAGGATGACTTCGCCGCAACCGCCGGCGGCACCTTTAGCTTCAACGACCGCGCCACGCGCAGCGGCGTAGCCACCTTCCTTCTGGGCCACGTCACCGGCGCCGGCCTGAACGATCCCGACCTGCTCGAAGCCCGCACCGATTACTACGGCGCCTATCTTCAGGACGATTGGAAGATCGCCCGAAACTTCACCCTCAATCTCGGATTGCGCTGGGAAATCGATACGCCGCGTTGGGAGCGCATCGACAATCGCCAGAGCGGCTTCGACGGCACGGCGATTAACCCCGTGGCCGGCGTCCCCGGCATCGTCACCTTCTCCGGCCGCAACGGCCTCGGCAAATACGCCCACGATTTCGATTGGAACAACATCGCCCCGCGCTTCGGCTTCGCCTGGAAGCCCATGGATAAAACCGTTATCCGCGGCGGCTATGGCATCAACTACCTCGGCATCTACTTCGGCGCCGTTGTGAACACCATTTCGCAGGGTTTTGGATCGAATGTTTCGTTCACCTCGCCCGATGGCGGTTTGACCCAGTCCTTCTTCCTTCGCGATGGCCTCCCGGCCTTCCAGCGCGAGGAACTCGGTCCCGCCTGGGGTTCCGTCCGTCTCGGCCAGGCGCCTCGCGCCAGCCCGGACTTCATCTCCCAGAATCACGTCAACGGCTACTCGCAGCAATACAACTTCACCATCCAGCGCGAGCTCGGCGGCAACATGCTGTTTGAGGCCGCCTATCTCGGCAACCTCGGCCGCAAACTCGGCGGCCCAGCCGTCAGCGTGAACATGATCCCCCTGGTGAACGGGCGTGGACCCGCAACGCAATCCCAAGCGGCTCGCCCCTTCCCGCAGTTCAGCAACGTCACACGCCTCACACCCAACTGGGGCTCCTCCACCTACCATGCCATGAACCTCAAAGTGGAGCGCCGCTACTCGAACGGGTTCAACCTCCTCGCGAACTACACCTGGTCGAAATTCCTCGACAACATCGAGGCCGGCAATGAGTTTGCCGGCGGTGAAGGCAACGGTTACACGCACGTGGATCTGCGCGGTCTGGACCGGTCGTATTCCGGCAACGACATCCGCCACCGCCTCATCGCCAGTTCGGTGTACGAACTCCCCATCGGCAAAGGCAAACCCGTAAACATTGCCAACTCCGTACTCGACGCCGTCATCGGGGGCTGGACGGTCGGCGTGATTGCGGAGGTGCATTCCGGCGCACCGTGGGGCGCCATCGAGCAGACGAACCTCACCAACACCTTCTCCGGCAGTCCGCGCCCGAATCTGACTTGCGATCCAACCCTCGATTCCAGCCGCCCCCGCGCCGACTACCTCAGCCAGTGGTTCAACACCTCCTGCTTCGCTGCTCCCGGAGTAGGGAACTTCGGCAACGCCGCGCGCAGCATTGGTTTCGGGCCCGGCCAAGTCAACATTGACAGCTCCGTCAACAAGCGCTGGAATATCACCGAACGCTACCGCTTGCTCTTCCGCACCGATTTCTTTAACGTGCCGAATCGCCCCAACTTCAACGTGCCGGCCGCGGTGCGCGGGCGTGGCGACTTCGGCCGCATCACCAGCACGCGCGGCACCGGACGCCAACTTCAGCTCAGCATGCGCTTCGAGTTTTAGCGCCGCATGCGGGCGCCGATTGTCCTGCTCGGCCTTTGGCTGACGGTCCCCGCCGGCGCACAGACAAACTATTCCGTACCCGCGCGCGGGCCTCGCAATCCCGAGGTGGAACGCATTCTCGCGCGCACCGACGCCGCCAAGGATCGCTGGATCGGCGAGCAGGACTACGAGGCGATCAACTCGTGGATCCAGAAGAACAAGGCCTCTCTGCCTTGGCCGCCGCACATCGCTGCCCGTTTTGCTTCCCTCGACGTGCGCGAACTGAAGATCGTCTCCAGCAACCGCGCCAGCCCGGGCGAAGCCTCCACCCAATTGCGCCTCCGCGTCGAGTTGGGCGGCAAAGCGAAGGATGGCCGCCGCCTGTCTCTGCTCGGGCACGCCGCCGCTGTGTTCGACCAGCGCGGCGGCGGTTGGGTTCTCCGTTCCTTCCAACTCGAGCCGATGCGCGAATCCACCGGACCCGCCGCCGGCCGCTTCCAGGACATCACGGGCAAAGCCCTGGGGCACAACACTTCCTTCCGGCATCAACTCGCTCTTTCGCTCGACGAATGGCGCGGACGATTGGATGAGGCTACCGGCATCGACGTCTACGGGCACAACGGCGTCGCCATCGGTGACTACAACGGCGATGGTCTCGAGGACATCTATGTCTGCCAGCCTTCCGGCCTGCCCAACCGCCTCTACCGCGCCAACGGCGACGGTACGTTCGACGACGTGTCCGCCGCCGCCGGCGTCGATGTGCTCGACGCCTCCACCATGGCGCTGTTCGCCGACCTGGATAACGACGCGGATCAGGATCTGCTCATCGTCGCCGGCGCCAACTTGCTCCTCTTCGTCAACGACGGCAAAGGCAAGTTCAGCCGCCGCACCGACGCCGGCTTCCGCGAGGCCGATGCCACTTTCACCTCCGCGGCCATTGCCGATTACGACCGCGATGGCGACCTCGACATCTATGTCTGCGCCTACGATTTCTGGACCCCCGGCGCCGACTACGATGCCCCCACTCCCTACTACGACGCCACCAACGGGCCGCCCAATATCCTCTACCGCAACCGCGGGGACGGCACCTTCGAAGATGCCACCGCCTCCAGCGGTATGAACCACAACAACAACCGCTTCAGCTTCGCCGCTTCGTGGGCCGATTACGACAACGACGGTTGGCCGGATCTGTACGTCGCCAACGATTTTGGACGCAACAATCTCTACCGCAATAATGGCGACGGAACGTTCTCCGATGTCGCGGCCAAGGCCGGCGTCGAAGACCTCGGCGCGGGCATGTCCGTATCGTGGGGCGATGCCGATGGCGATGGCCGGCTCGATCTCTATGTCAGCAACATGTGGTCCAGCGCGGGCCAGCGCCTCACCTTCAATCCTGCCTTTGCATCCGTCGCCGCCGCCACGGACGTGCGCTCCGCCTTCCAGCGCCAGGCGCGCGGGAATTCGCTGTTCCGCAACAACGGCGATGGCACATTCCGCGATGTTTCCATCCAAGCGGGCGTCGAGTTCGGACGCTGGGCCTGGGCCAGTGGCTTTCTCGATTACGACAACGACGGGCGCCTCGACATCTTCGTCACCAACGGCTACATCACCGGACCCGACACCCACGATTTGTGAAGCTTCTTCTGGCGGCAGGTCGTGTCGCGCACACCGCAATCGCTCACCGCTTCGCGCTCCTACCGCGAAGCATGGCGAGCCGTGAATCTGCTCATCCGTTCCGATGGCTCCTGGAGCGGCCGCGAACGCGATGTCTGCTATCGCAACCTCGGCGATGGCACATTCGCCGACGTGTCCTTCGTCACTGGACTCGATTCCGCGGGCGATGGCCGCGCCTTCGCCACCGCCGACCTCGACAACGATGGATCCCTCGACATCGTGCTTGCTTCCCGCACCGCGCCCCGGCTGAGCGTTTGGCGGAATCTTTCACCCGCATCCAGCCTCGTCATCGAACTGCGCGGCAGCGGCCCGAAGTCGAATGCCGATGCCATCGGCGCTTCCGCGACACTGCTCACCGATCGTGGACGCAAGCTGCTGCGCATCGTGCAGGCCGGCGCCGGCTATCTGTCGCAATCCTCGCGCCGCCTGCACTTCGCCCTTGCACCCGGCGAATCGGCGCGTGCGCTCGTCATCGCATGGCCGGATGGCTCACATGAGCAATTCGAAACCATACCCGCCCGCGGTACGTTCCTTGTGAAGCAAGGCGCGGCCACGTTCGTGCCCGTGGGCAGGACAATGCATGCGCGCCTGAGCCAGCCTGCCGCGCCCGGCCCCCTCTGGCTGCGCGAGCCCATCGCCGCCCCGGAGATCGATGGCTTGCCGCACGGCGCCAAATGGACACTCGTCAACTTCTGGGCTTCGTGGTGTCCACCCTGCCGCAAAGAGATCGCCGAATGGAAAACCGCCGCGGCGAAGTTCCGCTCCGCCGGACTCGCAATGTTCGTCGCATCGGTGGATGAAAACCGGAGCGCGAAGCCCGATGCTTCCTTCCCCGTGCTCCATCCCAACCAAAACCAGATTGCCGCGTGGAACCTCTTTCACCGCCACTTGTTCGACCGCCGCCAGGATATCGGACTTCCCACCAGCTTCCTGCTCGATGCGCAAGGCCGTGTCGTGAAGGTCTACAAAGGTGTCACCGATAGCGCTGTCATCCTCGCCGATCTGCGAGCCACCGAGCGCCCGTCACTTCCGTTCCCCGGACAATGGCACGGCGGAGAGCCGGGCCGGAACTACATCGAACTCGCCACCGCGCTCGCCGAACACGGACTGGTGCGCGAAAGCACTCCGTACTTCGAGACTGCCGTCGCCGCGGAGCGTCCGCGCTTGGAAGCGCTAAACAACTACGCCGGTGTCCTGCTGGAACAAGGCGAGTGGGACGCTGCCGAACGCCTGCTGATCCGCACGCTCACGCTGTATCCGAAACAACCCGACGCCCTGGCGAATCTGGCCACGCTGCGGCTGAAGCAATCGCAGCCAGGCGCGGCGCGCGACCTGTTCCGCCAGGTGTTGGCCGCGCAGCCCGACGATGCCTACGCCCAACACGGCCTTGGTTCCGCGCTGTTCGCCATGAAGGATCTGGCCGGTGCGCGTACTGCCTTCGAGCAAGCGCTCCGCCTCGCTCCGGAGAACGCCGGCTATCGCTATAGCTTTGCCTCCGCGCTCGCTGCATCGGGCGACTTCGCCGCTGCTCTACGGGAGTTCGAAGCTGTGCGCGAAGCCCAGCCGGACTCGGCCGAACTCGCCGCCAACCTCGGCATCCTCTACATCGAAACAGGCGACCTCGCCAAGGGAGAAAGCGAACTGCGCCGTGCGCTCCGCCTCGCGCCCAAAGACGTCAACGCGCATCTCAACCTCGCCATGCTCTACATGCGAACGGGTGACACGGCCGAGGCGCGCCGTCTGCTCCAACAGGCGCTTACGTTGCAGCCCGGCCACCCGCGAGCCACCGCCCTGCTCGACAGCCTCTCCGGGCGCCAGTAGCGCTAGACTGTTTGGTAATGGCCCGCCTCTGGCCCCTCATCCTCATTCATGCGCTCGCCTTGGCTGATTCCGGTGTGATCATCCCCGGGGACAAGCCCGAGCCTGACCCCAAGATCCTGTCGCTCGCGGAAATGGACATCGATGTCTTGATTGACAACCAGGTGGCGCGCGTGCGCATCCAGCAGATCTTCCAGTCGCATGTCGGCGGCAACCTGGAAGGGCGCTATCGGATCTCGCTGCCTTCGCGCTCGGCGGTGTCGGACTTCGCCGTATGGGACGACGTCGTGCGCATCCCCGGAGTGATTCTCGAACGACGCCGCGCCGAGGAGATCTACGAGAACCTGCGCTGGCAGTCGATCGATCCGGGACTGCTGCAACAGGGCGAACGGGGCGAAGACGAAGCACGGCGCAACGCGGTCTTCTCGGCTCGGATCGTGCCGATCCCGGGCTATGGCACCAAGCGCCTGGAGATGCAGTATCACGAGACGCTGCCGGTGGAAGAACTACAGTCGTTCTTCGCCGTGCCGCTGCGGCCCGATGCCTATCGTGTGCAGACAGCGGGGCGGCTTTCCATTCGATTCGAGCTGCGTTCGCGGCATGCCTTGAAAGACTTTCAACCCGCCGGGGCGCTCTATCCGCTGCGCATCGAGGAGCGCACGGCGAATCGCATTCGCGGTTCGTATCAAGGGACGAATGTGAATCTCAGCGAGGACTTCGCCGTGAAGTGGGCGCTCGATGGGGGCAGGGAAAAGCTAGAGGTGTTGACCCATCGCCAGCCGCAGGACAGCGGGTTCTTTCAAGCATCGCTGCTGACCGCGCCGGTGAGTGCGGCGCTTGAGCCGCGCACCGTGCTGGCGCTGTTCGATACTTCGCTCTCCATGCAGGCCGAGAAGCTGGAGCGAAGCTTTCGCGCATTGGAATCGCTGTTGCGCGGGCTGAAGCCGCAGGACAAGTTCAGCCTCATTCTCTTCAACACCGAGGTGAATGCGTTGCAGACCGCGCCGGTGGCGGCTACGCCGCAAGCTGTCGATGCGGCGCTCGCGGCGGTGCGCTCCATGCGCCTGCGCGGCGGCACGAATCTCCTAGGGGCGCTCGAAGCGGCGCTGGCGCAATCGAGCGGGAAGAACACTTACCTCGTGCTCATCGGCGATGGCGGCTCCACGAGAGGCATTGTGCACAACGGCAAGTTCGCCGCCTGGTACAACGCGCGCTGGCGGCAGGTGGCCGAGGCGGCGCGTCCGCACACCTACGTCTTCGGAGTCGGCGACGATGCAAACCTGCCGCTGCTCAAGATGCTGGCGCGGAACAACGGCGTCATGGAATGGGTGCGCTCCACCGAACCCATCGACTTCAAGCTGCAATCGTTCCTTTCGAAAGTGGGCCGCCGGCCGATCGAAGGATTGTCGCTGCGCGCCGAGCCTGCCAGCAACTTCGACATGATTTATGCGCTCGAAGAGACGACGTTCCCCGGATCGCTGGCCGCCTGGGTAGGGCAATACAAGCGCCCCGGACAGGCGACGTTCCGCGTGGCTTCGCAGCAGGCATCGGTGAACCTGCCGGCGCAATCGGCCGAGCATGAACATCTGCCGCGCACATGGGCGCGGGCCCGCGTGGATGCGCTGCTTGAAAAGATCGAGCGCGATGGCGAGGATCAGGCTTCGATCGATGAGATCATCGCGCTCGCCCGCAAGTACAAGTTCGTGACTCCGTATACTTCATTCCTTGCCGCGCCGCGGGCGCTGCTGCGGCCGCGATTGATCCGGCCCGGCGATCCGGTGCTGCGGGTGAAGACCGATGCTTCGATTGTCTCGGTGACGGCGATGTTCCCCTTCGGCCTGGTGAAGCAGCTTCGGTACCTGAAAGACGAGGATACCTGGCAGACACGCTTTCTTGCCCCGGTGGATATGGCCGATGGCACGCATCGCGTGCGGCTGCTGCTGCGCGATAAGCAAGGACACGTCTATCCCGAGTCGAAGACCTTCGTTATTGCCAGCAAGCCGCCGGTGGTGCGAGTGAGGCTCGATCGAGCGCAGTACCGCCGCGGGGACAAAGTGGAGCTGCGGGTGAGCGCATCGGAGACGACGCGGACCATCACGGCGCGGATGCAGGGGGCTCCCGCGGTGTACCTGCGCTGGAACCGCGAGATGAAGTCGAATACGGGAACGCTGTTCGTGCCGGCGCATCTGCCGGCGGGCCGTTACAAGCTGACGGTGAATGCCGAAGACATGGCGCACAATATCGGAACCGGGGAGGTGGCTTTTGAAGTTCTCCCGTAAGCGCGTCATCCCGGCGGCGGCGCTGGCGTTCGCCGCCGTCACGCAGGCGAATCATCCGGAGTGGATCCGCTTCATCGAAGCGGGCAGCCGCACGGAACAGATCTTCTTTCGCCCCTTCAACCTCCCCGCCGGGCCGGTTAACCTGCGGCGGCCTCCGGCAGAGACGCGGACTGCGCTCACGCAAGCCATTGCCGCTGCGCCGAACGATGCCGAGTTGTACTCGCTGCGGGCGGCGGAATCCGAGCTGATGCTCGACTTCGCGGGCGCCGAAGCCGATTGGCGCAAGCATGCCGAGTTGGCCGCGGACAAGCATGCCGCCTTCACGGCGCTGGCCGATTACTATCACCGGCAGCGCAAGGTCGCTGAAGAGCGGTCCGCGCTGGCGCAGGCCGCGGCGCAGGCTTCGCCGGCCGCGGAGCGCTTCACTCCGGCGAGTGCACAGCAATCGTACCGGACCTACCTGCGGATGATCGAGTTGTGCCGCAAGCAACTGCTGGATCACGCCGCTGTGCGCGACAGCTACCAGAAGTTCACGGCGCGGTATCCCAAAGAGGCTCTGCCGCTGCGGCAGTGGATTGAGGCCGAGACCACGGCGAAGCAGTATGAGCGCGCCGAGGCGTTGATCGCCGAGTACGGGACGAAGTTCCCCAACGATACGGCTTACGCGGTGAGCGCGCGGGCGGCCATTGAACGGGCCAAGGGCAATGCGGCGGCCGCGCTCGCCGTGTACGATCGGGCGTTTCAGCCTCTGGCTCCGGACAAGGCCTACTTCCAGTTGCTGCGCGAGACGCGCAACCTGCGGCGCTTCCTGTTGGACGCGCGGGCGGCGGCGCAGCAGAACCCGATGGCGCTCGATCCGGTGGCGCGGCAGTTCCACTATTACCTCGAAGAGAACAACGCCGCTTCGGCGCAGCGCGTGCTGGCGGAGTACCGGCGGCGCAAGGAGTCGCGGCCCAATGCGTGGACCGGCGAGGAGCTGCTGACGGCCGCCAAGCTGTGGGAGAACTACGCCAACGACCGCAACGAAGCGGCGCGGCACTACTACGCACTGTATAGCTTGCCGGGAGCAACCCCGGCGCAACAGGAAGAGGCGTTGTACTCGATTGCCTCGCTGCTGCTGTCTGCGCCGGAACCAAGGCTCGCCCTTGGTTCGGGTGACTTGAGCTTCTATCGCGACATCGCCGCGGCCGATCCCTACCCGGGCTTTCTAAACGGCATCCTGTCGTTGCTGCTGAACTCTTCCGATGCCGCGTTCCGGTTCGAGAATCAGGAGCGCAGCGCGCAGCCATACTTTGAGCGGGTGCGGGCCTCGGAGTTGATCGCGCTGTTTGCGTCGCGCTTTCCGAACTCGGAGCGGCGCGCCACGTTGGAGTACAAGCTGATTGAGGCCTATGCGTTGCACGGGGAGAACGATGCGGTACTCACTTCGGGGCGGCGCTTTCTGACGGCGTTTCCGAACGCCGGGACTCGCATGCAGGTGTCGCTGCTGATGGCCGATGCCCATGCACGGAAGAACCAGGTGAAGGAAGAACTGGCGGTCTACGATGAACTGCTGCTCGAGTTGGCCAAGCGAGCCGAGGGCGTGCCGCTGGGGCAGGGCATTGTCGCGAATTCAGGCAGGCGAGGCGGGCCGAGCGGGCCGCGGTCGCCGGAGTATGCGCGGGTGCTGGACCGTTACGTGTCGCGGCTGGCGGCGCTGAAGCGGGTGCCTGAGGCGCTCGCGCTGCTGCGGCGGGAACTCGACCGCAACCCCGACGATCCGGGTCTGTATGAACGGCTGGCGGGGTTCCTCGATCAGAACAAACTGGCATCGCAGATTGAGGCCGTCTACCGGCGGGCGATGGGGCATTTTCCGGATCGGGGCTGGCATCACAAGCTGGCGCGGTTCTATCTGCGGCAGAAGCAGAGTGCTTCTTTTCATACTTTGGTGTCTGAAATTGCGAAGATCTTCTCGGGCACCGAGCTGGAGGAGTTCTTCCGGGAAGTGGTGGCGCAGCAATCGCTCGATGCGGTGCTGTACCGGCAGGTCAATCTGTATGCCCATCAACGGTTCCCTCACAATCTGACGTTCGTCCACAATCTGCTCGCCGCCTATCAGCGGCGCGGGACGGCGGATCCGGCGGCCTATGAAGCGCTGCTGCGGCGCTACTGGCTCTACGATGACGGACTGCGGTCACAGTTCTTTGCTCTGCTGTCGCGGACGGGCAAGTTCACGGCGGAGCTGCGGGCGCTGCAAGGCGCGGACAATCCGGCGGCGCAACGGATGCTGGGCGAAGCGCAGGCTTGGCGCTCGCATTTCGAGGAAGCGGCGGCTCCGTTGCTGGCGCTGGCGAAGGCGACACCGGGCGACGCGGGAGTAGGCACGCGCACGGCATCGCTCTATCGCTCGCTGGCGGCGTTCGATGCGGGCAAGGCGAACGATGCGGCGGCGATCGAGGCGAACCTGATCCTGGCCGCGCCGCGGTCCTTCGATGCGCGGACGAGGTTGGGGGAACTGAGCCGCGAGTACCCGCGCCTGGCCGCGGGGCGCGATGCATGGAACGCCATCCCGCAGATTGCACCGGGAGATCCGGAAGGTTATTTGGAAGCGGCCACGCTGCATTGGGACTACTTCGAATACGACGCGGCGCTGCGGCACATCGAGGAAGGGCGGCGGCGCCTGAACGACCCTTCGCTCTATGCTTACGAGGCGGGGGCGATCCACGAGAACAAGCGCGACTATTCGCGGGCGATTGCGGAGTACGTAGCCGGGGCGATGGCGCAGCCGGGCGGCTCGCCGGCCGAATCGCGGCTGATCGTACTGGCGCGGCGGCCGCAGCACCGGCAGCCGATTGAAGATGCGACGGCGCGGCTGGCGGCGGGAGCGAATCCATCGGCCGGGGCCTTGTCGCTGCGCATCCATTTGCTGGAAGCGCAGGGGCGTCGGGCGGATCTCGAAGCGTTCCTCCTGAACCTGGCGGCGCAGGCGCAGACCTTCGATCTGCTGGCGCGGGTGGAAGAGGAAAGCCGGCGGTTCGGCTTTGCGAATGTCGAGGAACGGTGTGTGATGCGGGAGTTGGAACTGACTCCCGATGCCGTGGACAAGCTGCGGCTGCGGTTGCGCCTGGCGCGCTTCTACGAAGAGAAGAAGAACCTGACGGCGGCGGCCCGCACGGTGGACGCCGTGTACCGCGAGAACCCGATGCTGCTGGGGGCGATGCGGGCGGCGGCCGATTATCACTGGCGAAATCGGAACACATCGCGGGCCGTGGACATACTGACCGCGGCGGCCAACGCGGCGCATCCATCCTTGAAGACGCACTTGCAATTCGAGGCGGCGCGCAAGGCGACGGAAAGCGGGCAGGTGCAACAGGCGCGGGAGTTGCTACGGCCGTTGCTGGCCGCCGAGCCGTATGCCGCGGCGTATCTCGGGGCCATGGCCGATACGTATGCGCGGGCCAATGACGATGCCGGGTTGCGGGCGTTCTATCAACAGACGATCGATGCACTGGCGAAGGCTCCTTTGGCTGCCCAGGCGAAGAATGAGCGAATCTCGACCATGCGGCGGGCATTGATTCCGGTGCTGGCTCGGGCCGGGGATGCGGCCGCGGCGGCCGATCAATATATCGAGTTGCTCAACCGCTACCCCGAGGATGACGGGCTGATCGGCGAAGCGGCTGGGTTCGTTTTGCAAAAAAACCTGACGGCGCGGTTTACAGATTTTTACACGAAAGCGGCTTTGGCATCTCCCAAGGACTATCGATTCCCGCTGTTGTTGTCAAAACTTTACACGCATTTCGAAAATTATCCGGCGGCAATCGAACAATATGCGAAGACGACGGAAATCCGTCCGGACCGGACGGATCTCTGGGCGGCGCGCGGCGAACTGGAAGAACGGCTACTGCGGTTCGACGACGCGGCGGCGACGTTTACAAAACTTTACACCCTTTCGTATCGGAACTCGGTCTGGATGGAGCGGGTAGCCGAAATCCGGGCGCGGCAGCGGAAGCCGGAGGAAGCCGTGGCAGCGCTGCGGACAGCGTTCCTGGAGGGACGGGCCGAGGCTCCGCAATCGCAGTTCGAGGTGGCCTCACGGCTGGAGCGCTGGGCGCTGTTCGCCCAAGCCCTGCCGTTCGCGGAACGGGGCGCGGCACTGGCGGGCGCACAACTGTTGAGCCACTATTTCGACGGGGCGCAATGTTACGGGCGGCTGATGGCGCGGGCACGGCGGTACGCGGCGGCACATGCCAAGGCTCCGGGCGGAGAGCTGCTGCCGGCCATCGCCGGAGTTGTCAAATCTGATTATACAACACAGGAAAAAGCGCAATTCGCGGCATTTTTGGATAAAGTGCCGAATGTGGACCCTTCGGTGGGGAGAAAAGCGGGTATACCGGCCTGGGAAGCGCGGCGGTTGCAAGCGCTGGCAATGGAGCACGCCAACGACGGGGAAGGGGAGCAGTATCTGGAGCGGTTGCGGCAACTGCAACGGTCGCGATTGCAGTTCGGCGCCTTGGGCGGACAGTTGGAAGCCTATGCGCAGGCGGTGACGAACCGCGATGCGCGTCCGGGGATTCAGGCGATGGCGGCCGAGGCGTACCGGACGATTGGGGATGAGGCGGGTGAACTGCGGGCTCGGGCGGCGATTGGCGGGCAGACAGAACGGTATCTGGAACTGCTGGCGCGGCGCGATCCGGAGACTTTGATTGCGTTGAGCAGCAACGCGGCGGTGAAGGCGGCCATCGACAGCGGGAAGCCCGACTTGGCGTTGCGTGCGATTGCCGCGCGCGGAGCGAAGATCAGCCCGGTTTGGACTCGCGCCTACACGGGGCTCGCCGGGTTGTATTTCCACCTAGGCACAGCGGAGATCGATGCGGCGTTCCAGCAGGCGCTGGGGCCGCCGACGGTGGGTGAGAAGATCGCGCAGCCGGTGAACCGGAGAGAAGTAATAACGGGGAACACCTGGTATTACTATGGGGCGCGCTACGGCGAGTATCTCGATCAGCAAAAGAAGGCGGAGTTTGATGATTTCGTTCCGGCTTCTGTGGAAGGCGCGCCGGGGCGGGTGGAGGCTTACTTCGAACTGGGTGAGTTTTACCGCACGAGTGGACGTGGGGCGCAGGCGTTGGAGCAATACGAACTGGCGCTCCAGTTGGATTCGAAGCACGCGCCGTCGCTCGACGGGATGGCTCGGGTGTTGTGGTTGGAGCAGAGGAAGGAAGATGCCGCGCTGCGGTGGCGGCAGGCGCTGGGAGCAATCGCGGACAATCTGGCGTCGCGGCGGACACCGCCGGGGACTCCCGAGCAACTGAGCGGGGTGCTGGACCGGCTTGCGGCGAATGGTCTGCTTGCCGGCTTGCGCGCGGAAGCGGAACGGGCGGTGACCGCTTATGTGCAGCGTTACGGCAGTTATCGGACGGAGCAGGTGGTGCGGCATTTCGATGTGCCTTGGTTGGCGGCATTGAGCAGCAGCGTGCCGAACCCGGTGGATTTGCTGAGCGTGTGGATCGAGGCGGATTGGATTGCGGCGGCGCAGAAAGAGCCGCTGTACGAGCGCATGCTGGAGGCGACGGCGGCGCGGCTGGCGAAGGCGGCGGGAAATCGCGAGGGGATGGAGATCAACGAATATGTGAACTGGCGGCAGCGCTGGATTGAGTATTTGCTCGAGCGGAAGCAGACGGCGCGGGCGCGGGCGGCCATGGATGGATTGGATGCGGACGTAGGCGAGCGGCTGACGTGGGTGCTGCCTTCGCTGGAACTGCGGCTGGCGGCGCAGGAAGGGCGGCTGGACCGCGCGCTGGCGGAGTTTCGCGGCGATCCTTATTCATTGCGCAATACGGCGGAGTTGTTGCAGGCAACGGATGGCGCTTCGGCGCGGCGGATCCTGCGGGCGTTCTATGAGCGGCAACTGGAGACGGGGGACCGCGGCGCGGCTCACTTTTTGGGCTTGGCCGAAGTAGCGCTACAGGCGAACGATGTGGCGGAGGCAGTGCGCGTGCTGCGGCGCATGGCACTGGTTGCGCAGCCGGCGTTCCTGCATTTGAAGGATGCAGGCTTGTTGCTGCGGCGGTTTGGGAAGAATGCCGAGGCGGAGCCGTTCTTCGAGGATTTTGCGAAGGCTGTGCCTTGGGAGGAGGATCCGCGCAAGGCGGCCGCGCCGGCGGCGAACCGCACGGTGGCGCAGTTGGAAGTGGATGTGCGGAATTACCCGGAAGACGATGCTCTGAAGCTGCGGTTGTTCCGGGCAGCGCGGCAATTGGGACGGCACCGGCAGGCGGTGGCGGCGTTGGAGGTTGCTTTGGGAAGCGGCTTCGGGCTGCTGTTTCAGTATGACTCGGGGTCAGAGGGCGATATTGCGGTGAATGAGTATTGGCTGGAGTCGTTTTTGGGGGGACGGGGATTGACGCGCTCGGAGCGGGCGGGATACGCGCGGGAGCTGGCGGATTCGCTGTCGCGCACGGACCGGCTGGCGGGCGCGCTGCTGGCGCGGCGGCTTGCGGAGCGGCTGGAGCCTGCGCAACAGGGTCCGGCGCGGATTGCGGCGTATCAGGCGGAGTTGCAGCGGCGGCGAGAGAACAATTCGAGGAAGCCCGTGCCAAACGATTCGCTAGAGCAGGAGAATGTCGTGCGGGGGATGATTGCGGGAGGGGCGCGATGAGGAGTGAGAAGTCAGGAGTCCGGAGTCAGAATGTCAGCCTTGTTGGGGCGGTGTTAGCGCTTGGGTTTGGGGCTTGGGTTTTGGCGCAGAATGTGACGGCTCCCAAGCCTTTAGCGGAGCTGACGCCGGCGGGAGCTGTGATGTATCTGGAGGCCCGGAATTTGGGGGAGTTGCTGGGGGATTGGAACGCGTCGGGCGAGAGGAAATCGTGGCTGGCGAGTGCGAATTACCAAGTGTTTTCGCGGTCGCGGCTGTATTTGCGGCTGGAGCAGGTGTTCGCGGAGTATAGCGATGCCATGGGTCTGCCTCCGGATATGGCGCTTCTGCAATCCGTTGCCGGCGGGGAAACGGCTTTGGCGATTTACGATATCAACAATCTGGAGTTCTTGTATCTCACGCGGCTGGCTTCGGCGCGGGCGATGCAGAGCGTGTTGTGGAAGGCGCGGACGCAGTTTACGGCGCGGACGGCGGCGGGGACTCCGTATTATTGGAAGAGCGACGGGAAGCGCACGGCGGTGTTTGCGATTGCCGGGGATTTGCTGCTGGCGGCGACGCGCGAAGACGCGTTGACGGGGGCGCTGGCGCTGGTGGGCGGCGGGTCCGTGGCTACGGTGCGCAGCGAAGAATGGTTTCAGCAGGCGAGCGCGGCGGGCGCCGCGGGCGGCGAGTTGCGGATGGTCTTGAACCTGGAGAAGCTGTTGCGGGCATCGGCGTTTCGCACGTATTGGATTCAGGGGAACCGCTCGGAACTGGCGCAGTTTCGGGCTGGTGTCAATGTGGTGAATCGGACGGCGGGGGAAGTGAACGAACAGCGAGTGCTGTTGCGGGGGGAGCCGGCGGCGGCTCTGGATGCTTCGGCGACGGGGGTTCTGCTCGGATATGCGCAGAATGCGGGATTGTATCGGGTGTGGGCGCAGCCGGAGGTGTCGTTTGCGCGGGATTTGATGACGAGGAAGATTCTGCTGCCGGGGCCGTCGCTGACGGTGGCGGCGCGGCGTGCTCCGACAGCTTCGATTGAGGCGCTACAGGTGGGCACGGAGGGAGATCTGGAAGCGCGGCTGGATGGGGCTCCGTTCGATCCGCCGGGTCCGGTGTACCGGGCGGACGCCGTGCAGGGACTGTTGGAAGCGAACCGGCCGCAGGCTATCCTGCATGTGCAGGGGAGCCGGGAGACGGCGGATCGTGTGTTTGTGACGAATGATTCGGTGGTGGCGGTGCAGGGTGCGGGGGCATGGGATGCGGCGCGGGTTCGCGAGGCTTTGCGGAGCGCCGTGGAGGGGCTGTATACGACGGCGGGGCTGGGCGTGGCGTGGCGCGAGCGGCGCATAGGGAACGATGTGGTGCATGAGTTGGACGGGCTGGCTCGGGTGGCGTTTGCGGTGCGCGGGCGGACGCTGCTGGTTTCGAATCACGCCGCGTATTTGCAGCCGGTGTTGGCTTCGGCGGGCGCGGGGGGCGCGAATGTGGCGTATGCGGCGGGATACCGCAGTGCGGCGGAGTTGCCGAATTATGTGCGGATCATGCGGCTGATTGAGGCTCCGCAGGCTTCGAACGGAGATCCGAATGAGCCGCCGTTCTTTTCGTCGAATCTGGCGAGTTTGGCGCGCACGTTGCAGCGGGTGCAGTCGGTGGCGATTACGGCCGAGGACGATGGGCGGCAGGTGAAACAATCCGTGGTGTACCGGTTGGCGCGATGAAGCCGCTGCTGGTGGCGATTGCGTTTCTGCGGATGGATGTGGAAACGGGCGCGGTGACGGGGCGCGAGTGGCCGGATGCGGAGGAGGTGGTGGCGATCGGGTCACTGGCGAAGCCGTTTGTGGCGCTGGCCTATGCCGAGGGGCACGGGTACCGGTATCCTCGGGTGGCGTGCAAGGCGGGGGCGTGCTGGCTGCCTCGGGGGCATGGGGTGGTGGGTGTGGAGGATGCGGTGGCGCAATCGTGCAATGTGTATTTCGCGGCGTTGCGGCGGGAGGTGCCGGGGCATCTATTGGAGAGCACGGCGAGGCGGTTTGGATTGACGGATGTGGATTGGGCGCGGCCGGAGGCTGTGCTGCGGGCGTATGTGGAGTTGGTGAAGCGGGCGGGGGAGCCGGGAGTGGGGGAGGTGGTGGCGGGGTTGCGGCGGGCAGCGTCGCAGGGGACGGCGAAGTTGGTGGGGCGGGATGCGCTGGCGAAGACGGGGACGGCTTCGTGCGGGCATGAGCCGAAGGGAGCTGGGGATGGGTATGCGGTGGTGCTCTATCCGGCGGCGGGGGTGCGGACGGCGGTGATGGTGCGGGTGCATGGGCGGCCGGGGTCGCAGGCGGCGGGGGAGGCGGGGCGGTTGTTGCGGTAGCCGCGCTATTCGAGCGCATTGGCGGGATCCATAGAGGTAGTACGAACCCACACCCGCGCGTCAGCATTCCGCAAGCATGTTAGTTGCTCCAGCCGGCGACGGCAGTCCCAATGGCTACCGACCCAGCGGAAAGGGGCGCCGTTGCGGGGTTTGCAGCAAGCACGTCGACGAGGATCAGAACGATGCCGCCGATTCGGTAGCTCCATTTTTGGATTTGCGCACGGCGTTCTCGAATTTGACGCAAGTCCGCCGCAGTCTGACACACTTCGCGCTGAAAGCTGGCCAGGGCCAGCTTTACTTTGGTTGGTTCGAAATTGGCGTCCAGGGCATCGCGGAACATGCTTGCGGACCATAGAATTCGCTTCGTTGCTTCGTAGGAGAGTCCCGCCTTACGGAGAATCTGCTCTTCGGGGACGAGAAAGGCGGAGATGAATTGCGTGAGGTCCTTTTTGAGCGCAGTCCTCTTTGCTACGGTGTCCCGGCTCATTCCCTGAAGCTTTTCCAGATTGGACAAGAATTCCGTGTCTGATAGGAGCGTTTTCGTTGCGGCACAGGTTTCACCGGCTATGGCGACGAGATTTTCGGGAGTGGGCGCCTCCGATTTACTCGTGTAGGCGAATAATGTATTGGTCGCGTTGACAAAGGAATCGTAGCGGCCTTGAGCGTAAACCGAAGCTGGAACGACCAGAGCAGTTCCGCAGAGGAGTGGTAGAAAAGCGTGTGGCTTCATTCTGTGTTTCTTTAAAAAGGAATCTTCCAAC
>CAYOBO010000092.1:0-29348 GCA_964402295.1 uncultured Candidatus Solibacter sp.
ACAGGATCCCGTGGTTTGGGACATCCTGGAAGAAGTCATCCGCGACCACCCCATCCTGTTGAACCGCGCCCCCACGCTACACCGCCTCGGCATTCAAGCGTTCGAGCCCGTGCTGGTGGAAGGCAAGGCCATCAAGATTCACCCGCTCGTGTGCACCGCCTTCAATGCCGACTTCGACGGCGACCAGATGGCCGTCCACATTCCGCTCTCGCCCGAGGCCCAGATTGAGGCCTCCACGCTCATGCTGGCGGCCAACAATGTTCTCTCCCCGGCGCATGGTTCGCCCATCGCCGTGCCCACGCAGGACATGGTCCTGGGCCTCTATTACCTCACCAAGGCGCGTCCCGGCACGAAAGGCGAAGGCCGCACCTTCGCTTCGCCCGAAGACGTGCTCATCGCCCTAGAAATGGGAGAAGTGGAAACGCTTACCCCCATCAAGCTGCGCTACACCGGGCGCGTCATCGATCTGTCGAAAGCTTTCGACAATCAGGATGTGCTGCATAGCGAACCCATCGAATACGTCAAGCAGTACATGGATACCACCGTCGGCCGCGTGATCCTCAACGACGTTCTGCCCGACGACATGCCCTTCATCAACGGCCTGCTGAAGAAGAAGGGACTCTCGCAGATGGTGCAGTATTGCTACCTGCGATTCGGCTTGCAGACCACCGTGCACATGCTCGATGAAGTCAAGCAACTGGGCTTCCTCTACGCCACGCGCGCCGGTATCTCCATCGGCATCGACGACATGGTTGTGCCCGAAGACAAGAAAGCGCTTGTCAAGGACGCGGAACGCCAGGTCATCGAAGTCCAGAATCAGTACCAGGAAGGCGCCATCACCCACGGTGAGCGCTATAACAAGATCATCGAAATCTGGTCCAAGGTTACCGACCGCGTCTCGGACAAAATGTTCAAGTCGATGGAAGAGGATGACCGCACGGGCCGCTACCTCAATCCGATTTACATCATGGCGGACTCCGGAGCCCGCGGTTCGAAACAGCAGATCCGCCAGCTCTCCGGTATGCGCGGACTGATGGCCAAGCCTTCCGGCGAAATCATCGAAACGCCGATTACGGCGAATTTCCGCGAAGGCCTGAACGTACTGCAATACTTCATCTCCACGCACGGCGCCCGCAAGGGATTGGCGGATACGGCGCTCAAGACCGCCGATTCCGGCTACCTCACCCGCCGCCTGGTGGACGTGGCGCAAGACGTCATCATCAGCGAGTTCGACTGCGGCACTTCGGAAGGCATCTTCGTCGAGCCGATCATCGAATCGGGCGAAATCATCGAGCCCTTGCGCGACCGCATCGTCGGCCGCGTGGCGCTCGAAGACATACTCGATTACGAAGGTACGGTTCTGGTGAAAGCCAACCAGGAGATCACCGAAGAACTCGCCAGTTCCATCCAGAACACCGGTATCGAGCGCGTCCGCATCCGCTCCGTGCTGACCTGCGAATCCAAGCGCGGCGTCTGCCAGCTCTGCTACGGGCGTAACCTCGCCACGGGCCGCATGGTCGAGCGCGGCGAAGCTGTAGGCGTCATCGCGGCGCAATCCATCGGCGAACCAGGAACGCAGCTCACCATGCGTACGTTCCACATCGGCGGCGCCGCCACGCGAGCCTCCGAGCAATCCACCCAGGATGCCAAGAGCGCCGGTATCGTCAAGTACCTCGGCGTCACCACCGTTCACAATAACAAGGGCGAACTGGTGGCCATGAACCGCAACGGTATCCTTGCCATCCTCGACGATAAGGGCCGCGAAAAAGAACGCTACCCTGTCGTATACGGCGCCCGCGTGCTTGTGGAAGAAGGAGCCCGAGTCGAAGCCAACCAGCTTCTGCTCGAATGGGATCCCTACACCTTCTCCATCCTCACCGAAGTGAGCGGCGTAGTCCACTTCCGCGATCTCATCGACGGCGTCAGCTTGCAGGAGCAGGTGGACGAAATCACCGGCATGTCCCAGTGGGTTGTGGTGGACTCCCCCGACGAGAAGCGCGTCCCTTCCATGGTGGTGCGTCCCACGCATGGCGGTAAGCACGACGAAAAGCGCTACCTGATGCCCACCCACGCCCACCTGATGGTGCGCGACGGCGAAGAAGTACACGCCGGAGACGTGCTCGCGAAGATCCCGCGTGCAACCACCAAGACCAAGGACATCACGGGCGGTCTGCCGCGCGTGGTCGAATTGTTCGAAGCCCGCAAGCCGCGCGATCCCGCCTACATGGCGCCCATCAACGGAGTGGTCAAATTCGGGGAAGTGACCAAGGGCACCCGCAAACTTCAGATCGTTGGCGACGAAGGCACCGTGCACGAATTTCCCGTGCCTCGAGGCGTTCACGTCAACGTGCAAGAAGGCGAGCGCGTCCGCGCCGGCGACCCGCTCATGGACGGCCCGCTCAACCCGCATGACATTCTCACCATTCAGGGCGAGCGCGCCGTGCAACGTTACCTGGTGAACGAAATCCAGGAGGTCTACCGCCTCCAGGGCGTCAACATCAATGACAAGCATCTGGAAACCATCGTCCGCCAGATGCTGCGTTGGGTGAAGGTACAGGACATCGGCGATACCGAATTCCTGCCCGAAGAAGTGGTGGACCGCTTCCGCTTCCGCGAGGAGAACGACCGTGTGTTGGCCGCCGGCGGCCATTCTGCTTACGGGCAGAGCGTCCTGCTCGGCATCACCAAGGCGTCGCTTTCGACGGACAGCTTCATCTCGGCCGCATCCTTCCAGGAAACCACGCGCGTACTCACCGAAGCTGCCATCAACGGCAAGGTGGACTACCTCCGCGGCCTGAAGGAAAACGTGATCATGGGACGCCTGATTCCTGCCGGTACCGGTATGGATTACTACCGCAAAGTAAAGATCGCAGGCGAAGACATCGAGGAAGTGGTGGAGCAGGAACCAGAGCCGCTACTTGCCGATGCCATCCCCGGCTACGACGAAGAGACGCGCCTCACCTTCGGCGGTCTCGACGACACCAGCGCCGATTCATTAGCCGACGCCGAGTAGCCCAACACTTAATTCCGAACGGAAAGGTGGCGGAAACGCCACCTTTTTCGTTCTCTGCCATCGTTCACAGCAATCCCCAACCGCCATCCACCGAGAGCACCTGCCCTGTCACGTGCTTTGATTCTTCCCCCAACAGAAACAGCGCCGCCTCGGCAATCTCCCCCGCATCCAGCATCCCACGGCTGAGCGCCTGCTTCCGCTCCACGAACTCTACAATCTCCGCGTTCTCCTGTGCCCGCTGTGACATCGGGGTCCGTACCAACCCCGGTGCAATCGCGTTCACCCGAATTCCGTGTGCCGCGTAATACGCCGCCATCGACTGCGTCAATGCAATCAGCGCCCCTTTGCTTGCCGCGTAGGCATGCGTCGCGAAATAGCGCGGCTCCGGAGCGAACGCCAGCACGCTCGCCATGTGCAGAATCGCCCCCCGCGTTCCATCCCGCAGCCATTGCCGCAACACGTGCTTCGAAAGCAGAAACGCCGTCATGACGTTGCTCTCCATCACCGCCCGCCAGCCGTCCAGCGAAGCCTCATGCACCGGCCCATCCCCCAATCGCCGCCCGCTGATCCCCGCTACGTTGAACAGCGCATCCACGCGCCCATGCCGCGCAACACAGGCTTCCACCGCCGCCCGCACCTCATCCTCCATCCGCAAGTCCGCCACCGCATCCACCGGCTCCTCCATCCCCACCAGATACACCGTCCACCCGCGCTCCCGCGCCAGCGACGCCGTCGCCGCCGCAATCCCCGTCGATCCCGAGATCAGCAGAACACGGCTCATCAATACTTCACGCGGACCCACTTCTTCCCATGCATCGATTGATACCCCGCATCCAGGATGCAGTTCACCATATACCCATCCTCATATGTCTCCCGAGGCGTTTCACCCTTCGCCACGCATTCCACGAAATGCCGCATCTCCGCCTGATACCCATAGGCGAACGCCTCCTCCGGCAGCGGCCGCGTCCACCCGAAATCGAAATCCGCCTTCTCCACGACATATCCCGCCGATTTCCCCGTAAAGCTCGTAATCGGAGTCCCCCGCGTCACATCCGTGAAAATCGACCCCTCCGACCCATGAATCTCATTCCGCAAATCCAACCCGCCCTTGCACGTCCAGGAAAGCTCGCAGTGCCCAATCCCGCCCGAGGCAAACTTCAGCACCAGCAGTGCATTGTCCTCACCCTTCGTCTTTTTGTGATGCACCAGCCGGTCGCCCCAGGCCATTACCTCCACCACCGGATCTTCCTTGCCGAAAAAATACCGTGCCGCTTCCACGCAATGGCAGGCGAGATCGTTCATCGCCCCGCCCCCCGTCTTCTCCACATCCCAAAAATGCGGGCTGTGCGGCCCACTATGCGATTCCCGGCTGCGCACCCACAGTACGCGTCCGATGCCGCCGTTCTCGATCGTCTCGCGCGCCTTCACCACGCATGGCGCGAACACTTCCGTCTCCGCGTAGCCATGCATACACCCCGACCGCCGCGCCGCATCGAACATCTTCTTCGCCTCGCCGCGATTCCGCGCCAGCGGTTTCGTGCACACCTGATTCCGCCGTGCCTTCGCAAGCGCCAGCGAAACCGGCAGATGCTCCTCGTTCGGCAGCGCAATCACGTACAAATCGATATCGGTGCGCGAGATCACATCGTCGAGTTCGGTGCTCCACTCCCCTATCCCCCACCGCGCCGCAAACTCCTGCGCCCGCTTCGCCGTGCGCGAGTAGTTCACCACCACCTGCTGCCCGTTCACGTTGGCCAGCCCTTGCATGTAAAACTCGGCGACAAAACCTGACCCGAGCATGGCAATGCGTACATTATTCATAGAGGTGCCTCAGACTCTTTCGATACGCTTCGTAGAAGCGCTCCAGTTGCTCCTCGGCGCTCGTATTGCCGACGAATTGATGGCTCGGCAGAAGCACCGGCTTCACGCCACGTGCCAACAACCGTTCCGCCACGGCGCAGCGCAGCATGTTGATGATCATCGCCCCCGTTACCGTGGAAGACGGCCCCGTGCGCCACTCCAGCCCTTCCAGTTCGATCAGGCAATCGCCCGGCGGGCATTGATTGTCAATCACAACATCGGCGTGGTCGATCAGTTTCTTGCCCGAAGAATGCGCCGCCGGCGAGTTCTCGCAATGCCGCCGCGACGTGATCGCAATCACCGGCAGCCCGCGCCGCTTCGCGCCCGCTGCCATCTCCACGATCACCGGCCGGATTCCGCTCGTCGAAATCACGATGAACGCATCGTGCTCCGAAAAACGAAATCCCTTCAGGATCTCCTCCGAAAAGCCCTCGTATTTCTCCAGGTACAGCGGAGCGCGCAGTCCGTTCGTGCCGACGATATTTGCGTGGTTCGACAAGGCGAGTTCCACCAGCGCCACAAAGCCCGCATAGCAGCCCTGCCGCGGTGTCATCTCCTCGCACATCATGCGGCTGTGCCCGTTTCCGAACAAAAACACAAGCCCCGAATTTGCGATCGAGTTCGCGCAGATCTCCGCCGCGCGTTCGATGTTCCCCAATTCGTTCTCCCGCAACTGTTCCAGCAGCGCGAGCGATTTTTCATAGTACGATAAAGCGGCGTTCATGAAGCAAGAACTCTCAGGTATAGCATGGTTACAGGTAACCATGAACAAAGCGGTCGCCGGCCTCATCTTCGCCGCGGGCGTCCTTCCCGCACAGTATCTCAATCTCATCGCTACGGCGGACGGCGAGACCGTTTTCTTTGAGGCCCGCACATCGGCGGCCACCACAGGTTGGTTCTCCGTCCACTCCACCAACGGAGTCCTCAGCAGCGAAGCCCTCGATGGCCAACTCGCCGACGTCGACGATAACGGCGACACGCGTGGTTTTGCCAGCTATGTGCCGCGGCAATGCGGCGTTGCCGGCAGCACCTGCTTCCAACAACCCCCTTGCCAGGCAAGCTACTCCCTCAAAGGTGCTGGCGTTGATCGAGTAGGCACCGGGCGCCGCACGTTTCTGCGATTCAACAGTGCCGGATCGCTCGCCTGGATCGAACAGAACGAATCCTGTCCCGGCTTCGCCGTCACTCTTCCCCCACCCTTGAACGGACTCTATGAAGCCGCCACCATGCGCCAGATTGCCAGATCCGACGCCGCCACCGCCGCTTCCCGGCGCACCGGCCGCCGCATGATCACCGACACCGGGCGCGTCCTCACCATTCGCAACGGCCAATTGCATTGGGTCGATCAAAGCGGCTCGTTTCCCATCCGCCACATCAATGGAGTCTTTGAGGCCGTCACCGACGCAACCGGCGACAGCATCGTGTACGTGGAAGACGAAGTCGGCGAACTTCACTGGATTACGGGAGGCATCGACTTCAAACTCGGTCTCCAAGGTTCCGCCCCGGCGCTGGTCCCCGACGGATCGGCGATGTTTTACCTCGACCGCTCCGGCGCCCTGATCCGCTACGACGGAGTCACCAATGTGGCCCGCCGCTTCAGTGGCGGCCTCTACCGTGCCTTTACCCTCGCTGGCGAGAACGTCTTCGCGATCTCCACGGACAACCGCATTGTCCACATCAGCGGAAACAGGCGCATCGTCACCTGGCAATCCGCCTTCCCCCGCATCGACGGCTTCGATGCCCCCGTCTACCCGTTCCTGTCTATCTGTCCAAGGTATTGTTACTATGAGCGCGGGTTCTCAGGGATTTTTCTCGAAGCGGGTAAACGTGTCCGTGTATCGGGCAGATATCTCCGCCAGCGCGGACTTCGAGTCACATCCCCGTACATGGATGTCTCTCTCGAACCTGAGTCCGACACGTCAGCCTCGTTCGAGGTGCCGCAATCGATCCCCCCTGTGCCCCATACCATCGAGATTCACAGTCCCGTCCACCCCGTCCGATATCAGGTGCACGTAAGGGGGCGTTGAGCCCTCGGCAACTCCTCGCCAATGCAGATCCCGGCTTGGTTCTCCGGAGGTAGCATGGAGTAGGAACATGCACACAGTCTTTGCAGTGGACATCGGCGGCACGCAGATCAAGGCTGCGCGCGTCAGCGACTCGGGGAAGGTGCTTGCTGTACGGAAAGTGCCCACCCCACCGACTTTCGACGAGTTCCGGGAAGCGGCCTCCCGGCTCACCCACGAACTCGCCGATGGCGCCAGAGCGGCCGGCATCGGATGTAAGGGAATGATCGACGAATCTTCCACCAAGGTTCTGGCTCTTCCCGGCACCCTGCACTATCTCGAAGGGCATAGGCTCAACGAGATCTTCCCACTCGGCCACATTCCGGTCAAAGCCGACAACGACGCCCGCGTCACCCTGCGCGGCGAGATGCGCTGGGGCGCCTTGCAAGGATACACCGATGCCATCCTCCTCACCCTCGGCACCGGTGTCGGTGGCGGTGTCGTCACCAGCGGAGCAGTCCTCCGTGGCGCAACCGGACTCGCCGGCCACCTCGGCCACTACACCATCGATCCCGCCGGTGTTCTCTGCATCTGCGGCAATCGCGGCTGCCTCGAAACCGTGTTCTCCGCCAAGGCCATCGAAGCCGCTGCATTCTCCCTGGTCCATCGCGGTGTGGCGTCATCGCTTCTCCAGAAGGGTCCTCAGCCCTCCTGTGCCGATGTCTTTCAAGCCGCCGAAGCAGGCGACGCCCCTGCTGCCGCTATTCTCGATCTTGCCATTCAGGCGCTAGGCGCCGCACTCGCCGGACTCGTCTACATCTTCGATCCCCAAATCATCGTTCTCGGCGGCCAGATCGCCGATGCCGGCGAGTTCCTCTTTGCCCCCTTGCGCGAAATCATCCGCGAGCGCACCTACCCTATGCTCCGCCGTGAACTGCCCGTCGTCCGCACATGGCTTGACGATCCCAGTGGCGTCCTCGGCGCCGCCGCACTCGCTTTAGAAGCCGAATCCGCCGCGAAATGTTAGCATGAAGGTTTCCCCATTATGCATAACGTTGTGATTCTTGGCTCGGGCTGCGCCGGCAACACGGCAGCCATCTACACCGCTCGCGCGAATCTGAAACCCCTCGTCATTACAGGGCACGAACCCGGAGGCCAACTCTCCATCACCAGCCTCGTCGAAAACTTCCCCGGCTTTCCCGATGGCATCGATGGCCCCGTCCTCGTCGAACAGATGAAGCAGCAGGCGCAGAAGTTCGGCGCCGAGTACCGCGACGGCTCCGTCCTCGAGGCCGACCTCTCCCAGCGCCCCTTCCGCCTGCTCGTCGAAGACGAATGGGTCGAAGCCCGTACCCTCATCATCGCCACTGGCGCATCCGCCCGCTGGATCGGCCTCGAAAACGAACAGAAGCTCATCGGCAAAGGAGTCTCCTCCTGCGCCACCTGCGATGGATTCTTTTTCCGTGACAAGCGCATCATGGTTGTCGGCGGCGGCGACTCCGCCATGGAAGAAGCCATCTTCCTCACCCGCTTTGGACGCGATGTGACCCTTGTTCACCGCCGCGATGAGTTCCGTGCTTCCAAGATCATGCTCGACCGCGCCCGCAATCATCCCAAGATCCAGTTCATTACTAACGCAGTCGTGGACGATGTCTACGACGTCAGCAAAGGCACGGTCACGGGCGTGAAACTCAGGGACACCCGCACCGGCGAATGCACCGATCGGGATGTCGACGGCCTCTTCGTTGCCATTGGTCACATCCCCAATACGAAGCCGTTCGCCGGTAAACTCGATCTCGATCCCGATGGCTACATCGTTTCCAAAGGCGGCGCCAGAACCAGTGTCGAAGGAGTGTTTCATGCCGGCGATGTGCAGGATCGCGTCTACCGTCAGGCCATCACTGCGTCTGGCGCGGGCTGTATGGCAGCCATCGAAGCCGAGCGTTTCCTCGAGCACGAAGGCCACTAAAGAACAAACGCGCAGGCTGCGAAAGCCTGCGCGCTCCTTCCCATCGCAAGAAAATCTACCGCCGCCGTAGCAGCGTCAAGGCCAGCAAGCCCGCGCCCAGCAGCGCCGTTGTCGTCGGCTCCGGCACTTCGTCAAGTTGTCCGATCCCTGTGATGATATCGTTCCCGCAAGTTGCCGAAGCGAACGAGAAGAAGAGTTGCGACAGGTTATCGTTCACCAGTCCGGCGAACCCGGCGTCACTCAACAGCAAGCTGACATGGATTTGCGACGTACCAATGGGACCACTGATCGTTCGCGCTGCCACAATCCCAAGGTCCACGGCGCCGTCCGGGTTCCCCCACACGATCGCGCTCGGACGATACCGCGACGTAGGATCGCCTTCCTGTCCCGTCACTTGTTGTGCCGACAATACGCTGCTCGCCGAATACAGGTGATTCGCCAGCAGTGGGCCGACGCCCGTCGTCCGCGTCGTCGCATCGTGGTCGATCAGCGGAATCACATACCAGATTCCCTGGATGTTCATCAGCACATCTCCGGGGAACACGACTGGAAACGCGCCGCCGGCCGTTACATAGTCGCCCAGCGATGTGTCTCCGCCCGTCTGACCGTAGTTGAAAAACAGATCGATCTTCACCGTTGTCGCGGTCGTCTCGATCACCGCCTTCTCGATATCGAAGGATCGCAGATATCCAATGACATCTACGTTGCCAAAGTCGCTTCCCTTCGCCGTCGGCGACGGGCTGTTGCCGTAATATGTATCGTTGTACGTGACGATCGCCCCCGACGCCGTCCACGTAAGAGCAAGGGCTGCCAATAGCGTGTAGCCAAATTTCATGGTGCACCTACTAAGGTCTGTTTTGCCGGTGTCCTCATGGGAACACCTTAGTCCTAAAACCCTTTCAGTGTAGTACTAATCCGCCACCCGTAACAATACCCATTCCTCTTGAAAAGTACTATTCCCCCCGCTCATATCGCCACACCCGGACGAACCCTAAATCGTGTTCGCCTCCGTCAACGGCCCTTGCCGGATCTCCAGACACCCCTTCCCCGTCGGCAGCATCTTCCCCGGATTCAGTCGGCACTGCGGGTCGAACAGCGCCTTAAACCTCCGCAGCGTCTCCAGCGTATCCTCTGTGAATAGCTGGGTCATCAACTCCATCTTTTCCATCCCCACTCCATGCTCCCCCGTAATCGACCCGCCCACGTGAATACAATGCTCGAGTATCGCCTCGCCCGCCTTCTGCGCCTTCTCCAGATCCCCCGGCTTGTGGTGGTCGAAAAGAATGATGGGATGGAGATTCCCGTCTCCCGCATGGAAGATGTTGCTGATCGTCAGCCCATACTGCTCCGCGATCCGCTGAATCTCCCGCAACGTCGAAGCCACCTTGGTGCGCGGCACCACGCCATCCTGCACATAATACGACGGGCTCACCCGCCCCACCGCCCCGAATGCGTTCTTGCGGCCCTTCCATAGCAGATCCCGCTCCTCGGCCGACTTTGCCACCCGGAACTCCCGCGCCTTGCACGCCGTGCACACCTCGCGGATCTGCTCCAGTTGCTCCTCCACAGCCTCTTTCAGGCCTTCCAACTCAATCAACAAAACTGCCGCCGCATCCAGCGGATAGCCCGCATGCGTCGCCTCTTCCACCATCCGCAACATCACGCCGTCCAGCATTTCCACGGCCACAGGCGTAATCCGGCGGGCCGTGATCTCCGCCACGGTGTCCGCGCAATCGTCCACCGTCTCATAGATCGCCAGGCACGTCTTTACCATCTCCGGCGTCCGCATCAGCCGCACCGTCACCTTCGTCACCAGCGCCATCGTGCCTTCATTGCCTGTAAGCAACCCCGTCAAATCGTACCCCGGAAGATCCTGTTCCTTGCCGCCCGTGGTGATGACCGAACCATCCGGCAGCACCACCTCCAGACCCAGCACATGATTCGTCGTCACACCATAAGCCAGCGTATGCGGTCCGCCGGCATTCTCGCTGACGTTGCCGCCGATCGTGCACGATCGCTGGCTCGAAGGATCCGGCGCGTAGAAATAATTCTGCCCTTGCACGGCCAGTGTAATGTCGAGATTCACAACACCCGGCTGCAACACGGCCCGCTCGTTCTCCAGATCGATCTCCAGAATGCGATTCATCCGCGCAAAGCCGATAATCACCCCGCCCTGCCGTGGAATCGCCCCGCCGCTCAATCCTGTCCCCGCACCGCGCCCGACGATCGGAATCCCGTACTCCCCGGTGATTTTGACGATCTGTACCACTTCCTCGGTGGTACGCGGAAACAACACCAACTCCGGACGGGCTTTGTCTACCCCCCCGTCATACTCATACAGCAGCAGATCTTCCGCACGGTCCAAATATCCCCGTGCTCCCACGACGGCCGTCAGCCGCCGCTTCGCCTCCGCCGCAATCATAGATGCTTCTCAATCCGCGCCAGCAACTCCGGATTCATCCAATTCTCCGGCCCGATGAACTTCTCCAGCACCTTGCCGTCCGGGCCAATCACATAAGTCTCTGGATACTTGAACGTCCCATAGCTCGAACTGATGTTCGCCTCCGGGTCGCGTGCCGTCACAAAGCTCACCTTTGCCCGGTCCAGAAACTGTTTGTACGCCTGTTCGTTCTTATCCAGGCTGATGCCCAGCACGACTACCCCCTTGGCCCGCATTCTCTCTTGAAACTCGTTCAGCGAAGGCAGTTCCTGAATACACGGCGGGCACCATGTGGCCCAGAAGTTCAGCACCAGCAATTTGCCGCCGAAATCCGACCTGGTGATCGGCTTTCCGTTGTCCGCCGTGATCGAGAACCGCGGCGCGGTGTCCCCCACGCCCACAATACGCTGCTCCAACGTCGTTCCTGCAACGTACACCAGTGCCAGCACCAGGAAGCCAATCAGCAGTCTTAAAATGCGATCCGTTTTTGCCGAGGGCATAAACCTCTATTTTACGTCTTCCTCGCCCCGCGCGGATTGCGCGATCATATTTACAGATCCTTTTGGTTCACCGCCGCATCTACTCATTGAAACCGCATGAAGATCACTCGCCGGGCTGAATTCTCCGCTTCTCACTTCTGCGCCAGCCCTAAGCTTACGCCGGAACAGAACCGCGCCTTGTATGGCGACGCCGCCAACCCCTACGGCCACGGCCATAACTACATCCTCGAAGTGACCGTGGAAGGCACCCCCGATCCCATCACTGGCATGGTCATGGATCTCAAGGACCTTAAGGAAGTCCTGGAGCGCGAGGTTCTCGCCCCCATGGATCACCGCTTCCTCAATCACGAAGTGCCCCCCTTCGGCGATGTGGTGCCCACCCCCGAAAACCTGGCCATGGAAATCTGGAAGCGCCTCGAAGCCCCGCTGCAGTTGCCGAACGCACGCCTCGAATCCGTCCGCCTCTACGAAACTGAGGATCTCTGGGTCGAATACTCCGGCCGCTAGGAATGCACCATGCTTCGACTCGCACGGCGGTATCGTTTCTCGGCTTCGCATCGCCTCCATGCTCCGCAACTCAGCGATGAGCGCAATCGAGAAGTATACGGAAAATGCAACAACCCCTACGGGCACGGACACGATTACGTCCTCGAAGTCATCGCCCGCGGCGAACCGGATCCCGCCACCGGACTCCTTCTCAAGGTCTCCGACCTCGACGCCCTGGTCCGCGACGCCGTCCTCAAAGATTTTGACCTGGCCGACATGAACCGCCAGATCGACGCATTTCGCCACACGCCGCCCACCACCGAAAACGTCGCTGTGGAAGTGCGCCGCCGCATCGCCGAAGCTTGGCCTCAAGCGTTCCCCCATTCGGTCCGCTTCGATAGTGTTCGTATCCTGGAAACCAAACGGAATCACGTGGAGTTGCAGCATGAAGAATAAAGCAGTGGTGAAAATGATGTCTCCCAAGAAGACGCAGGAACCGATGGCTCCTCTGTTTGAGAAGATCCTCGCCGGACTCGGCGAAGACCCTTCCCGCGAAGGGCTCATCAAGACTCCCGAACGCGCCGAGAAAGCCATGCGCTTCCTCACCAGCGGTTACCGCATGGACCTCGACCAGATCGTCAACGGAGCCCTCTTCAACGTCAAGTACGACGAAATGGTCCTCGTTCGCGACATCGAGTTCTACAGCATGTGCGAGCACCACATGCTCCCCTTCTTCGGCAAAATGCACGTCGCCTATCTGCCCAAGGACAAAGTCATCGGCCTCAGCAAAATTCCCCGTATCGTCGACATGTTCGCCCGCCGCTTGCAGGTGCAGGAGCGCCTCACGCAGGAAGTGGCCGAAACCCTTGCCACTGTCCTCAACCCCCGCGGCGTCGCCGTCGTCTGCCAGGCTCAGCATTTCTGCATGATGATGCGCGGCGTCGAAAAGCAGCACTCCGGAGCCATTACCAGCGCCATGCTCGGCGCCTTCCGCACCGACAAAGAAACTCGAGACGAACTCCTCAGCCTGCTCAAGTAGCTGCGCAAGAAATGAGCCGCCTCGATAGCAAAATCGTACTCGTCACCGGGGCCAAAGGCGGCCTCGGATCCGCCGTCACCCAGGCCATGCTCGACGCCGGAGCCACCGTCATCGGAGTTTCCCGCTCCATCCGCCAGACCGACTTCGCGCATCCCTCGTTTCACGCCCGTTCCGCCGAACTCAGCACCCGCGAAAGCGCCGCCGCGGCAGTCGATGCCATCGCTGCCCAACATGCCCGCCTCGACGCCGTCGTTCATCTGGTGGGCGGCTTCGACATGGGTCCGACCGTCGAAGAAACATCCGATGACGCCTTCGCCAAAATGTTCGCCCTGAATTTCTATTCGGCGCTCCACTTGTTTCAGGCCGCGCTTCCCGCGATGCGCCGCCAGGGTTTCGGACGCATACTCGCCATCGGCAGCAAAGCCTCCCTCGAACCCGCCGCCCGCACCGCTCCCTACAACGTCTCCAAAGCCGCATTACTCAGTCTGGTCCGCACCATCGCCGAGGAAAACAAGACATCCGGCATCACCGCGAACATCGTCCTCCCCGGCACGATGGACACCCCCGCAAACCGAGCCGCCATGCCCGACGCCGATTTCTCTCATTGGGTGCAGCCTTCGCAAGTCGCCGCCCTGCTCGTCCATCTGGTCTCCGATGAAGCTTCGCAAATCACCGGAGCCGCCATCCCCATTTACGGCCGTGAATAGGTTGGCAACTGCCATTCAGAAATCGGACATTTGAGGTGGGGATACAACAGGAGGGACAGGCCGGTCCGAACTTACTGCGCGCTAAGGAACTTGTCAATATTGGCGATATTCTGCTTCGCAATCGCCGATTCTTCTAAATCCGGATTAATCGCCAGCATCGTGTTGAAGTGCTTCCGTGCCGCGGGCAGCAACCCAACATCGCCCGTCGCCGCGCCCTGCCGGAAGTACGACAGCGCCAGGCTGTAGTGCGTCAACGGGTCCTCTTTATCGAAACTCAACGCCTTCTGGCAATATGCAATCGCGTTGTCGAAATGGTTCACACGCCGCTCGCATTCGCATAATCCGAAGTACGTCAGGCCGCGTAGCTCCTTCCACACATCCTGCGTCCCGGCGCGCTTCTTCTTAAACAACCCAAACCCCACGGCGTAATAACCGAACTTCTCGAATCCATTGCTGTCGAAGTTGCTCAGCTTCAGATAGCGTTGATACGCCGGAATCGCCTCGGAATAGCGATTCTCCATCCGCAACCCTTCCGCCAGCCAGAAATACGCCTCCGCATTGTTCGGAGTCAGCCGCACCGCATTCTCCGCCGCCTCAATCGCCAGTTTGTATTGCCCTTTTACCCGAAACGCCTGTGACAGTAGGTAGTACGCCGTCGCCTGGGTCTTGTCGCGCTGGATCACGGCATTCAACTGCCGGATTGCTTCATCCGTATTGCCCGTATCGAACAGCATACCGCCGTAGGTGGTCCGCGCCTCTATATAATCCGGATCGATCTCCAGCGCCTTCTGAAAGGCTTTCTCCGCCTTTTCATATTCGTGCAAATCGCGATAGGCCCGCGCCAGAAACAAGTAAGCCTGGCTGTATGTCGGATCGATCGAGACCACCTCCAAAAAATCGCCAACGGCCCGGCGATACTGCTCCGGGCCGCGTGCTTTCTGATAGCGCTCCACTGCTGGGTCAAACTTGTCGATTGCCGCTTTTGGACGCCGCCGCGGAATCAGCATCTTCAGGCTGATCGTCGTATCCTGCCCCGGATAGACGATCTCTTCCCTCGGCCCGTCGGGCTCATAGCCCATCCGCACACCCTTGACTTGGTGCACTCCTGGATTGATGCCCGGCAACCGCAGCGGTGTCCCTTTGCTCACCACGCCGACGCTCTTCCCGTCCACGAACACTTCCACATTGTCCATGTTCGATTCGAAGATCAACGTCCCGAACTGCGGCTTCGGCGGCGTGCCCAGTTTAGCCCCCGCCGGAATGTACGCGAGCAGCATGTTGTTGTCGAAACTCCCGCCGATGGTCGGATTCTGCCGTCCGCCCGAAGCTTCGCGCACGTTGCGCTGCACATAATTCGACAGTTCATCCGCCGTCACAATCCCATCGCGCGATTCGTCCGCCTCGCCTTCCATCCCCTTCACCACGTAATAGGTGAAGATCCCATGTCCGCCGCCCCATTCCGGGCTTTCAAACGATTGCTCGCGGTCGCGGCTTGCCGTCAGCGAAAACAGCGACCGGTTCAAATCGAGCAGCCGGCTGTTGATCGTCCGCACATCCGTCTCCGAGGTAACCGCGCCGCTGTGGCAGGCATCCGTCAGCAGCACCTTCCACTTGCCCTTGATTTTCGCCCCAAACGCCTCCCCCAGCGCTTCCACCGAATACCCCGTCCCGGTCGGATTCCCCTTGTCGAAATCCGTCGGAGCCAGATACACTTTGCCGCCATACACAAATCCATGTCCCGCAAAGTACACCAGCACGCGGTCGTCTTCCTGAGCCACCGACGGCAGCCAGTTCTCGATCTCATGCCGGATGTTCGCCAGCGTCGCCTTCTCGCCAGTCAGTTTGTGCACATTCTCAGCGCGAAAATTGCCGCCCTCCCGGCTGATCAGGATCGAATAGACCGCCTCCGCATCGCGCTCCGTGTACTTCAACTGCATCTTCGCGTCCAGCTTCGGATAGTTTTGTACCCCGATCACCAGCGCATAGCTGCGCGGCACCGTCACCTTGCCCGTCGCCGGCGGATCGATCGTCTCGTCCACCTCGTACTTCAAATCGCGTTGCTGCGCCTTGCCCGGCGCTTTCTTTGACGAGCCTTGCGGCGCCGCCAAGGCAACTCCGGCTATGAGCAACAAGGAAAGAATGGTTCTCATGAGTGGCTCCTATTTATGGGCCAGGCGGAACTCGTAAACCACCGGCCCGTTCAGCGGCACCGGCGATGAGACCACACTGCCTTTTTGATTCTTGCGGAAAATGAGTTCCTGACTATTATTCTGCGCCATCGTCTTGATGTTCGAAGGCAATTGCGACGCATCGGCCACCGCCTGCGGGCCCGCCGAGCTATCCACGCATTCCCCGCGCGCCCGCAGAATCGTATCGTCGCAGCGCGGCGTCAGCGACGCCATCGCCTTGGCGCTGGTCGGGGTCGGCGGTGGCGGCGGCAGCGGCTTGTAGCCGGTGTTGCGTTCGCCGCCCATCTCCACCGGCGTGATCATCCAGTAGATAATGTCGTGCCCCGGAGGCCCATCCACGCGGAACGCGCCCGCCGTCGCCGGCACAATGTATTCCTTGCCCGTTTCCACTTTGTTCGCCAAGCCCGTGTCCTCGCGCGGGAAAAGCTTCGTATACGTGCCGGCCGTCCCTTGGTTCATCACGTAAAGGTAACCGCTGAAGTTCGTCTGAAATCGGAACCGGACGTAATCGCCCTGGCTGAAAATAAAGCCCGGATCAACCACTTTCCATCCGGCGCTGGTCTTGCGCTCCAGCGTCAGTTCCATGCGATTGGGACCTTGCTGGAGCGCTTTCGTCTGACTGAGCGCGGGCAACGCCGCCACGGCCAAAAGGGGGAGAAAGGCAGTGCGTTTCATGTGCGTTCCTATTCCGGCTCAGTCATGCTTCAACGTAATGTCCACCACCAGGCGGGCGTCCGGCTTGCCGGATTTTTCCACCACGTAAACCGCCGATTCCTTCTTCTCCGTGGCTGGGGATGGCGAATCTTGCACCGTCTCGAACACCAGGTCCCGCGACAGCATCTGCGTCCGCAGCCGTCCCACCAGTTGATCGTCAATCGGCCGGATATTGGTCGCCAGCATCATCCGCTTCGGCGCATCCTTCGGCTCCGGAGCAGCCGGTTTCGCCGGCGCCGGTGCATTCGTCTTCTTCGTATCCGCCGGAGCCGGAGCAGCCGGCGCGGCAGCGGGCTTCCCGCTCTGATTCAAATCGTAAATCAGCTTGTCCAGATCGCCCACCGGTTTGCGAGCCATCACCAGGAACAGCCGTTCCTGTCCGCGCTTGTTATCGAAGCGCCACAGCCCTTTGGGCGAAGGCAATATCTGGGCATCCCCGGACTCGATGAAGTTCGTGCCGCCGCGCACGTCTTTGTTCGGGAACAGCACATCCCAACTCCCCGACGATCCGCGCGCCACGACATAGAGATATCCGTCTTCATTGGCTTCCACTTGTAGCCGGATCGCATCGCCCGAATGGAACGTGCTGTCGGCGTGCACTTCCATCCATCCATCCGTGACGCGCTTCAAAAGGCTGTAGCGGATGCCCAGCGGCCGCGGGCCGGTGTAGCTGGCCGACACCAGTTTCACTTCGGTATCGGTATAGATTTCCTGCGGTTCAACAACAGGTTGTGGCCGTGTCTGAGTGTTCTTCGCCACAACTTCGCCTGCCTTCTTCGGCGTCGCTTTAGCAACCACCTGTTTTGTGGCGCCCGTGCTCGATTTCTTCGCGGCGGTGACGGCCGTGGGGACAAAAAACAGCTCTCGGGCGGTCAGTTCGGGTTTCGACTGCGCCACCACCAAGGCCGCCCCGGCAAGCACTGCAACAGGGACTAAACTCTTCAAAATCATTTCCATGCTCCTCGTATCCTAGGGGCTGGGCCGGTGGGCCCCTCGCCTCTCAACTATATATGTGTTTTTCGGCCGTGGAAACCATCACCATTACCCCGTTGGACGGATTTGATTTCCCAAGGGTTGCCGCAACCGGCTGCCCTCAAACCAGATAGGCGGATTTCGCCGGAGAAAACTGGCAACGCGCCACCTACCGGATCATCTGGATCGCAATTCCCAGGTCAGGTAACTCCCCCCACTTTCGTTCCGCCGTAAGAACCCTGCGCCGCATCAGGCGGGCCGTGGTGAGACACGGGCGGTCACCCAACGAGAGGCCGTGTGTCTTCGCCCAACCCGCACAAGTCCGCGCCGGCATGTACGGCCTCCTCGTCCCACGGAATCACCGGAATCTGAAAAGCCGCCAAGTCCGTGATCGCCTCCGCCGGCGAATCAACCGCGTGAGAACCTTACACCGCCTCCCATCCAGGCTCGGAAAACAGCACCGCAAGCAGTGCCGATGCATCCAGAATCAACGGAGCCGTCTTCACGGCTTGCCCCATTCGCGGCGCGCTTCCTGCAAACGTTCCGCCGAGAATTCGTCCACAATCGAGCGGCCCCGCCGCTTGTATTTACGCAGCCGTTGTTGCACTTCCCGAATCGCCGCCTCGCGCGTCTGTATCCGGATGGTCCCCTCCTCCACGCGGATCAATAGCTCCGACTTTTCATCCAGCCCCAATTCCCGCCGGATTTTGAGAGGAAGGAAAAGCCTCCCCGCGCGGTCGAGCTTTGCGGTTACATTCACGGCTATTCCCACTTCTAGCACAAAAGTGGGAATAGCTCCCGCGTCATCCCACCCGCCACAGCCGTTGCGCCGCCAGCCACAACAACCCCGGAATTACCATAATCACCCCCGCGCTCGTCGCCACCGTATCCGGTGAGACCCCCCTGTCGATGAACATCCCCGCCAGCGAACTCGAGATCGACATCGAAATCGTCATGAAGGCAAACTCCGACGAAAACACCCGTCCCCGAAACTTGTCCTCCGTATTCAACTGCAACATCGTCGAGGAAAACACCCAAATCATCGATCCACCCGCATGCGCGACGATCAGGCACAAACACGCCAGAGCCATCGTCGGCGCATACCCCAGCGCCACATATCCCATCGACGACAGCAGAAACCCCAGCGAGATCCCCACCCTCATCCGCCCCTGATTCGGCCCCGCGACATGCGTCCCGATCGACGGACCGACCAGCGCCCCCACCCCGCGAGCACCCATCAGCATGCTCATCCCCACGATTCCCGCCGTCTTCGCATCCAACCCCGGCACGGCCACCGGAAACTTCCGGTCCCCCAGAATCGTGATCAACACCCAGTTCGCCGCCATGAACCCCAGCCCGCACTTCACGAACATCGTCGCCAGCAGCCGCTTGTCCCGCGACACATACCGTACGCCCTCGGCAACGGGCGAAAAATCGAATAAATCCCCAAATCGCATCGCGGGAAGATGATCGAGGTGTGACTCCTGAAACTTCATTCGCGAAATGAAATACGCCGACACCAGGAATGACAGCGAGTTCAGCACGTATACCGCCTGGCTCCCCATTACCGCCGCCACAAAGCCCCCAATCGCCGACCCCGCCGCGAAATTGAACGACCATGTCATCGACGAAAGGCTGTTCGCCGCCAGCGTGTCCTTACCCTCCGTGATGTTCGGAATCACCGCGCTTCGCCCCGGCTCAAACAAGGCCCAGAACACCGTCTCGAAAAACAGCAGCACGTAGATCAGCCACACCAGCTCAAACCGAGCCGCCACCAGCATCAGTGCTACCACCGCCATCCGCGCCACGTCCGCCACAATCATCAGCGTCCGCCGGCTCAACCGGTCGTTCAGCACGCCCACCATCGGCGCCACCAACATCTGCGGCAGCACCTGCAACACGAACGCGAACCCGATCGACTTCGCCGCTCCCCCGGTCAACTTCAGCAACTGATCGTAAATGGCGATCATGTACATCCAATCGCCCGTCTCGCTGATCATCTGTGCGATCCACAACCGCCGGAAATTCGCATTCCCGCGGATCAGCCGCCAGTATTCGGGAAAGGAAATGCGGTCCTGCGGCGCCATCGTTTAGCCGCGCGTGTACAGCCCCATGCGCTGCTTCGCCAAGTCCACCGTCGAATTCGCAATCGGACTCACCCGTTCACAACCCTCCGCCAGAATCCCATCGATGTAGGCCGGATCCGCCGTGATCTCGCGATACCGCTGCTGCAAAGGCTCCAGAGCTCCCACCACCGCTTCCGCCACCTGCTTCTTCATATCGCCGTAACGCATGCCCTCGAAATGCTGCTCCATCTGCGCATCCGTCCATTCCGCAAACGCCTGGAAAATGGTCAGCAGATTGCGAACCCCCGCGCCCATCGTTGCGAAATCCACCGCCGGATTCGAGTCCGTCGTTGCCCGCATGATCTTCTTCTTGATCGTCGAAGGCGCATCCAGCAGCGCGATCGCATGCCCCGCTCCTGTCTCCGACTTACTCATCTTCTTCTCGGGATCGTCCAGCCCCATCACCCGCGCGCCTACCGCCGGCAGCCGCGTCTCGGGCATCGTGAACGTCTCCCCATACAACGAATTGAACCGCTGCGCGATGTCCCGTGTCAGCTCCAGGTGCTGCTTTTGGTCATCGCCCACCGGAACCACGTTCGCCTGGTAGATCAGAATATCGGCGGCCATCAGCACCGGATATTGCAGAATTCCATCGCCGACCGTCTCCTGCGCCTCGGCCTTCGCCTTGAACTGCGTCATCCGGTACAGCCAACCCAGCGGTGTCGCGCAGGTCAACAGCCATGCCAACTCCGCATGCCCGTGCACCGTCGATTGCGCCACAATCGCCGAATGCTTCGGGTCGATCCCCGCCGCCAGAAACAGCCCCGCCAATTCCCGTATCTTCGCCCGCAGCGCGGCGGGCTCCTGATACACCGTGATCGCGTGCAGATCCACGATGCAAAAAATGCTCTCGTAGTCGTACTGGATCTTTACCCAATTCTTCAATGCGCCGAGATAGTTGCCGATGTGCAGATTCCCCGAAGGCTGCACTCCCGAAAGGACACGTGGTTTCATGCTGGTATTGGAATGCGGGATAATTTTTCATCGTACCTTGATGGACACCGCACAAACAAACCCGCACCCCAGAACCGTCACCATTCAGAAGCTCATCTATGGAGGCGATGGCCTGGCGCGAGACGGCGGCCACGTCATCCTTACCCCCTTCGTTCTCCCCGGCGAAACCATCGATATCGCCATCACCGGCAAGTCATCCCAACTGCTTCGCGCACGCGCCGAACGCATCGCCGATCCCTCCCCCCACCGCATCGACCCGCCTTGCCCCCACTTCGGCGTCTGTGGCGGATGCCACTACCAGCACATCTCCTACGCCCAACAACTCGCTCAGAAGGAAGCCATCCTCCGCGAATCCCTCCAGCGTATTGGCAAGTTCGAGCCGCCTCCGGCCATCCAGATCCTCTCCGGTCCCGAATGGGGCTACCGCAATCGCGCGCAACTGCACTGCGGCGGCGGACGCCTCGGATACCGCCAAGCCGCTTCGCGCCTCCTCGCTCCCATCGAACAGTGCGCCATCCTCTCTCCCAAGCTCCAGGAAGCCCTCGCCGCTCTCCGCCGCATGAGCGCCACCAGCCGCTTCCCCCGCTTCCTCCAAACCGTCGAGCTCTTCACCAATGAAACAAATCTTCAGTTAAATGTTTTAGCCAGCGCCAAACCCATCGCCCGCCGTTTCTTCGACTGGTGCGCCGCCGAACTCCCCGGCTTTGTCGATGGCCCCCTCCACTACGAAACCGCCGGCCTGGTCTTCCGCGTCAGCCACGGAGCCTTCTTCCAGGTCAACCGCTTCCTCCTCGATGCCCTCATCGAAGAATCGCTCTGGCAGGCGCAAGGCGAAACCGCCCTCGATCTCTACTCGGGTGTCGGCCTCTTCACCATCCCACTCGCCAAACGCTTCGCCAAAGTAGCCGCCGTCGAATCCGGAGCCGCCGCATGGCGCGATCTCCAACATAACGCCGCAACCGCAGCCGTCTCCATCGACGCCTTCCAATCCTCCGCTGAAGATTACCTCCAGTCCAACGGCCCCTCTTGGGACTTCGTCCTCGCCGACCCGCCCCGCGCCGGCCTCGGCAAAAAGGTCGTCCAATCCCTGCTCGACCGCAAACCAAGAAGACTCACCATTGTTTCCTGCGATCCCGCCACGCTGGCTCGCGACCTCGCCGCCCTCCTCACGCAATACCGCCTCACCCGCCTCACCATGGCCGACCTCTTCCCCCAAACCTTCCACATCGAAACCATCGCCCACCTCGAGATTTGAATGCAGGTTCTCCGAGTCCGATATCCTGTAGCAAATGGACATTACCGTGCTGCTGCGGAAAGCCGGAGAGGGGGACGCCGAAGCCCGCCAGCGGCTCATACCCATCCTCTATGCGGAACTCAAGAAACTTGCCGCCGGCCACCTTCGCGGCGGATGGTCCGTAACGCTCAGCGCCACCGGGCTCGTCCACGAAGCCTACCTCCGCATGGCGGGCGCCGAAGGCGCCGCCTTTGAAAGCCGGGCCCATTTCTTCGCCATGGCCTCCCGCGTCATGCGCAATGTCCTCGTCGATATGGTCCGCTACACCAAAGCCGAGAAGCGCGCCAAAGCGCTAACCGTTCACCTCGAAGATTGTGGCGATATCGGCTTCGGCGCCAGCGACATACTGCTCGATTTGAACGACGCCCTCGACCGCTTCGCCCTTGAACATCCGCGGGCGGCGCATATTGTCGAGATGCGATACTTCGCCGGCATGACCGTCGAGGAATCCGCCGCTGCTCTTTCCATTTCCCCGGCCACCGTCCATCGCGAGCTGCGCTTTGCCCAAGCCTGGCTCCACCGCGAACTCGCCCATCAGTAACTTCTATCTGCTGGCCCGCAGTTGCCCCTGGATGAATCCATTTGCCGGCAGCCGCTTTGCCCACCACCCCCACATCGCCTGATCCTTCGCCCTTCACGCCGCCTCGCCCGCCTTGTCGAGTCGCGCCAGCGCTCGGTAGGCTTCCGAATATGCCAGCGCCCAATGCAAATCAGCTTGCGCCTTCCTTTCTCCGGCCTCGTAGCCCGAGGCCACCTCCGTCCAAACCTGCACCGCCGCGCTCCGGTTTCCGCGTGCTTCCTCCAACTCCGCCTTCGCCCGCAAGGCCGATGCGCCCAAGCTCCCCGGCTGCAAGTCTCCTGGGTACAACTTCCTCTCGCGCAGAGTCTTCAGCAGTTCGTCTAGCCGTGCCGATGCCTCCTCCAAGCGACGCAGCCGCACCAGCGCCCGAATCGATCCCGCCGCCATATGCCACTTCTCGCGGTGATTGACGTGTTGGGCCGGAAGCTCATCCCGCCACCGGTAGGCCTCCTCGTACAGCGCCAGCGCCGACGCCGCATCGGATTCCAGCCGCAGCAGGGCCAGTTCTCCCGCCGCGCTGGCCAGATTGTTCCGCGTGGCTGTGTCCTCGGCATCCGACTTCACCACCTGCCGGCCAATGGTCAGCGCACGCTCCAGCAGCGTACGGGCTTCCTCCCATCGTCCTGAGCTGACGCCTTCCCGTGAACCCAGCACTCGCGCCTCCTGATACAGCGCCCAAATCAACGATCGTCCGGTGGCCAGCGTCGGCTCCGTCTCATGCCGCTGTTCGATGACCCGGCGGCCCTCGCTGGCGTATTCCTCCGCATGCGCCAGATCTCCCGCGTAACGCAAGGTGGTGGCCATGCCCAACAGCGTCCCGGCCAGATTCGAAGCGGATGCTTTCGTGCCGCGCAACCGGTGGATTTCCCGCCGCACATCCACCGACATCTGCCCGTGTCGCAGAGCCTCTTCCATTCGGTCCAGATTGTTATACGCCGCCTGCGCCGAATAGGCGAGCGTCGCCTTTCTCTCGAGAATCTCCGCCTGTGGCGATGCCATCCGCTCCACCAATCGCAACCCCCGCTCCGCCGTTCGCCGTGTGTCCTCCCACTCCCGCGCACTACCCTGAATCCGCGCCCGCAAATCCAGATTGTCGAGCATCGCCAGCGTCGCACCGGGCTGCGATGCAGGCAACGCCGCCAGAAGCTTCTCCCCTTTCGCCAAGGCATCCAGTGCTTCCCGTGTCTGCCCTAAATTGGGGAATCCCGGCGCGCCCTGCACTTGCGCCACCTTCCGGTACGCCTCCGCCAACTCCATCCGGAACCCCGCGTCGTCGCCGCTTTCCCCACCCAATTTCTCCAGGTAGGAAAGCGATGTCGCCACCAAAGCCTGCCGCGCTTTCGTGGCGCCCGGTACCCGCTGCATTTCCCGGTCAAGGTCCAACAGATGCAGCGCAATCTGCCGCACCTGTTGGAAGCGCTGCTCGGCGATTGTCCTCTGTTTCTGCGCTTCTTCGCGCTGCTGCCGTGCCGCCGCCTCCTGCTCCATCGCCACGGCCCGTTCCCGCGCCGCACGGTCCCGCTGCTGTTGTGCTTCGATGCGTCTTGCCTCGGCTACGGCCCGAGCCGCTTCCGCCTCGGCCCTCTGCTGCTGCGCCACCACCAATCCCGCCGCCAATCCCGCCATCGCCACCGCCGGACCCGTTACCGCCAGCCAGTGCCGCCTTAGGAACCGCCGCGTCAGATACAGCACGTTCCCCGACCGCGCCTTCACCGGGCGATACTCCAGATGGTTCTCGATGTCTTCCGCCAGCTTCTCCACCGACGCGTAGCGTTCCTCCGGCTCCTTGCGCAACGCCTTCAACAAAATACTGTCCAGATCTCCTTCGAGCGACCGGTCGATCAGACTCGGCGCCGCCACCCCACGCTCGCAGATCACCGCCGCCATTGCAGCCGGATGTGTCTCCTCAAACGAATGCGGCGTCTGCCCCGTCAGCAGCTTGTAAAGGATCGCACCCAGCGAATACACGTCCGTCGCTGTCCCCGTATTGCGCCCCGTCACCTGTTCCGGACTCGCATAATCCGGCGTCAGCACGCGCTCGATTGTCGTTGTCCGCTCGGCCGCGAAATGCATCAGTTTCGCAATCCCGAAATCGAGCAGCTTCGGCTCCCCATCCGCCGTCACCAAAATATTCGACGGTTTCAGATCGCGGTGAATCACCAGGTTCCGGTGCGCGTAAGCCACCGCCGAACATACCTTCAGAAAGATCCGCAGCAACCGCCGCCGGTCCAAATGTTCGCAGTAGCGGTCTACCGGCACGCCTTCGACGTATTCCATCGCCAGAAAGGGTTGCCCCGTGTCCGTTTGCCCCGCATCCAACAGCCGCGCGATATTGGGATGCGACAAACTCGCCAGAATCCGCCGCTCCTGGATGAAGCGCTCCTGCTGCCGCGCCGTCGGAGTCCCCGCCCGCAGCACCTTCACCGCCACCTTCTGATCCACCTCGCCGTCGACGCGCTCGGCCAGCCACACCGCTCCCATGCCGCCTCGCCCCAGCAGTTTCACCGGACGGAACGCCCCGCAGCGCTCCGGCTTCTCCATGGCATCCACCAGGTCTGTCGCCGCGTGCGCCACGCCATTCATCAGAAACGTGCTGGCGTGCGCATCGAAAGCAAGCAGCGATTCCACCTCTGCCCGCACTTCTTCCGGCACGCCGTGCTGCTCATAGTATGCGTTGCGGTCGAGGAGCGGCAAATCCGCCACTGCCTGAAACACGCCCGAGGGATTCACGGCCGCCGGCCCCACAGCCGTGTTGTCGGCCCTCCGGATCCAACCACCGGGTCCGTCGCCGGATAACTCAGCCGCCGCATGCGTTCCACCGCCGCACCATCCGGAGCGCTCCGGCACAAGTCCCAATCCTGACCCGGCGGATAGGCGCCCACCACCAAAAAATCCCCGCTGGCCTCAATCCGGCAGTGGCCCGTCCCCACGGGCAGCAGAGCCACATCGCCGGCCCGTACCGTCACTTCTTTTCCGTTTTCTCCGCCCAACAGAATCCTCGCCTGCCCTCGCGCAAATCCCAATACTTCGTGCGCCGTCGAATGATAGTGATGGAATGGGTATACTCCGTTTCGCCATTGCGCCGGCCAGCCGTTTTTTCCGAACACTGCCTCCATTCGCGCGGCCGCATCGCCCGCCGCGTGCACCGCGGCGCGATACAGCAACACTGGCAAATGCTCGTTGTTCGGCATCCATCCGTTACGCGCCAATAGCAGCGTTTCGGGATCATTCCCGGCTCCCTGCACCGACGACGCCGTCCATTCCACGCTGGCCAACAGTACCCCGAACCGCCGCCGATCGATGATGCCCATACCCAGCAACCTCTCCTCGATTCTACATCCAGGCGGTAAGCTGGAAGTAATGGCTTTCCGCGATTCCTTTTTCGCCACAAAGTTTGGGCTGACCGAACGGGACCTGGAGCGTTACCTGGCCGAAGCCCTCTCCGCCGGCGGCGACTACGCCGACCTCTACTTCGAATATCTGTTCACCACTTCCGTCAGTCTGGAAGAATCCATCGTCAAGAACGCCACGCAAGGCGTTTCTCTCGGCGTCGGGATCCGGGTGCTTTCCGGCGAGCGAACCGGCTACGCCTACAGCGACGACCTCAGCCCCGAGAAGATCCTCCATACCGCGCGAGTAGCTGCCTGTATCGCCAACGGCCCTTCCCAACAGATCAAAACCGGCTTTGAAGAGGCCGCCGTGCACGATCTCTACCGCCTCGAAATCGCCGCCAGCGACGCCAGCCTCACCGAGCGTGTCGCCCTCGTCAAGCGCGCCGATGAAGCAGCCCGCAGCCACGATTCGCGCATCATCCAGGTGCAGGCCGCCTACGCCGATTCCATCAAACATGTCCTGGTGGCCACCAGCGAAGGCGTGCTCAGCTATGATTCCCAGCCCATGGCCCGCATGGGCGTCATGGCGCTCGCCATGGCCGATGGCGGCTCCCCCGAACAGGGCTACCACGGCGGCGGCGGACGCGTTTCGCTCGATTTCTTCCTCCGCGAAAAAACGCCCGAGTACTTCGCCAAAGAGGCCGCCCGCCAGGCCATCGTGCAACTCGGCGCCATCGAGGCGCCGGCCGGCGAAATGACCGTCGTCCTCGGCCCCGGCTGGCCCGGTATTCTGCTCCACGAAGCCGTCGGCCATGGACTCGAGGCCGATTTCAACCGCAAGGGCGTATCCGCCTTCAGCAACCGCATCGGCCAGCAGGTGGCCAGCCCTCTCTGCACCGTCGTTGACGACGGCACCATCGCCAACCGCCGCGGCTCGCTCAACGTCGACGACGAAGGCGCGCCCACGCAGCAGAACATCCTCATCGAAAACGGCATCCTCCGCGGCTACCTTCAGGACCGCCTCTCTTGCCGCATCATGCACAACAAGCCCACCGGCAGCGGCCGCCGCGAAAGCTACAAACACATCCCCATGCCGCGCATGACCAACACCTTCATGCTCGCCGGCGAAAGCGACCCCGAAGAAATCGTCCGCTCCGTCCCCAAGGGCATCTATTGCGCTACCTTCGGCGGAGGCCAGGTGGATATCACCAGCGGCAACTTCGTCTTCTCCGCCACCGAAAGCTACTTGATCGAGGACGGCAAACTCACTCGTCCCGTGCGCGGCGCAACCTTGATTGGCAACGGCCCCGAAGCACTCAAGTACGTCAGCATGGTCGGCACGGACCTCAAACTCGATGAAGGCATGGGTATCTGCGGCAAGGAAGGACAGAGCGTCCCCGTCGGCGTCGGGATCCCCACGGTCAAGATCGACAAGATGACGGTCGGCGGAACCGCCGGATAATACGCCCGCAATCTTACTTCAGGATCTCTCCATACAACTGCGGCTTCCGGCTCCGGATCGCCGCCTTCCCCACCCGCTCATCCAGTACCACTTTGCCCAGCGCCACCTGATCCCCCGGTGCGCCATCGTCCTGCGCGACGATCTTCCCCCGCGGATCAATCAACAAAAACTGCTGCGGATGCACAAACGCCACCCATACCCCGTTCTCAAACGCCCGCGTCCGCATCATCGCCGTATTCATATCCCCATAGGAGCCCCATGCCGGCACAATCACCAACTGTGCTCCCTTGATCGCTAGTATCCGCGAAGTCTCCGGCAGTTGCCGGTCATAGCAGATCAGCGTCCCCCATCTGCCCAGTGGCGTGTCCACCACGGGAAACGCCGTCCCGGTCGTATTGAACGGTTCGTCATCGGCGTTATGCGACTTGTGGTAACTCATCGCCAGTTCGCCTTGCGGAGTAAAGATCGCCAGGGAATTGAAACTCTGCTCCCCGCGGCGCTCCGCGAAGCACACCACCAGGTGAATCCCCAGTTCCTTCGCCAGGGCCTTCAACTTCCCCAGCATCGGCCCATCCAGCCGTTCCCCCACCGCCGCCAGTTTCTCCGGCGTGATCTCGGGGATGCGCTTGTTGTTGGCCACATAGCCTTCCAGAAAACCTTCCGGAGTCACCACCACCTGCGCACCCTTGGCCACTGCCTCGCGCGTGTACTTCTCAATCCGCTTCAGGTTTGCTTCCTTGTTCCATGCCTCCGGCAGCACGCGAATCCCCGCCAGCGTGAACGATATCGCCTCTCCCGCCCAGACGGGAAGGCAAACCAGAAGCAAGAGCAATGTCTTCATATCAGAAACTCAACCCGTGCAGATATCGATAGCTTTCCCGCAAGCTTGCCACCGGATCGCCCGGCGTCTGATCCTGTTCCACGAAGAAATGCTTCACCCCCGCCGGCCCCGCCGCCCGCAACACCGAGGCGACGTCGATCACGCCGTTGCCCGCCTCGGCAAACGCCGTGCGCGGAATCCGCTCGTCAAAGCGCTGATCCACGCCCGCGTGCAGGTTCTTGACGTGCATCAGCGGTATGCGTCCCTTGTATTTCCGCAGCATCGCCACCGGATCCACACCCGCCACCTTCACCCACATGATGTCCAGTTCCAGTTGCACCAGCTTGGCATCGCAGCAGGAGAGCAACACATCGAGCAGCGTTCCGCCCGCGCCCGCCGGTGCAAATTCGAACGCATGGTTGTGATACGCCAGCGTCATCCCCGCGGCTTTCGCTTTCTCGCCCGCGCCGTTCAGCGTCTCCCCCAATCTCTTCATCACATCGGCCCCGCCGCGGTCCGCCGGAGCCACATACGGGCACACCACGTACCGGAACCCGCGTTTCGCCGCATCGTCGAGCGCGGCCGGCAGCGCCGCCTGATTCTTCATGAACAACGCCGTGTCGAGATGGACGCTCACCGGCTTCAGAGCCGTCTGCTGCAAGCTCGGCCAGATCTTGTCGATATCGCGAGCCACCGCTTCGCATTCGCGGTAGCCGATCTGCTCCAGCGCCTTCAGGGTTTCCAACGGCTTTTCCGGCAGTACCGTCCGGACCGTGTAGAGTTGCACTCCGATCGTGCTCAGTGTTTTCGCGGAAGCGGCCAGCGCGGCCGCCGACGTGGCGAGAAATGTGCGGCGAGTGGTCATTTGTGTTTATCATAACCCCCATG
>CAYOBO010000093.1:0-29042 GCA_964402295.1 uncultured Candidatus Solibacter sp.
GGCTAATTCGGGCACGCGCGGAGTTCCGGTCGACGCGGTAATCGCGAACCGGCTTGTGAGAAACCCAAGGCACGGCGGGCGAAGAAGTAAGAAAACGGTTAGGAATCGGTAAGTCTTATTTCAATGAATTCGGTTCCGGGTTACTCTTCTCCCATGCCACTGACACTGGAATTCATAGGAGTCACCCCGGGCGACACGTGCGAACTGTACCACGGAGCGCCATATACGGACCGGGAACTGAAGGGAAAGATCGATCCGTTGCAGACGGTGGCGATTGACACCGAGAAGAAAGCAACCTTCAGCGCCAATCCGGGCTCCGGGTATGCCATTCGGTTGCTCGGCAAGAACGGGAGGGTGTATGCGCGCAGCAACACACGGGCGCTCACGGCCAAACGCAACCTGGTGGTGTTGCCGATCACGGTGCGGATCAAGGAATCGGAGTTCGCACGCAACGCTCCGGAGTTGCCCTTCAAGGACGGGGACACCACATTCGACAGACTCACGCTGGACTTTGTGGGGAAGGATTTACGCGTATTCGGACATGCGCTGCATGATGGTGTGATCGACAAGCGGTTCACCTTCGACTACCGGTTTCGGATCCTGCCGGTGGATGTTCCCGTGTGGACTCCGTTGGAGCAGTTGCCGGCGGGTGAGACGCCGGAGGACACCTTTACAATAGACACAACGTCGCTGCACATTGACGCGGACAAAAACCGGCAGGAAGTGCTGATGGGGATTTTGAATCCGGTGATTCGCGGAAAGTTCCGGAAAGCGATTCAGAAGAAGTTTCATCAAAACTTGGCGGAGCAGACCGCGGGGAACGTGCTGCGGCCGGTGATGACGCTGAAGAAGGTGGTACTCCAGGACAACAAACATCTCGATCTGGAGTTAGGGATGCTGGGCGAGGCGTTCGGCTAAGCCAGCAGCCATCAGGCGCCGGGAAAGACGATAGGTTGCCCGCGCCGGCGTCTCTGAGGGGCCAGTCGGAAAACGGCCACGGAGCGGGCCTGCATGCGGTAATAAGGCTCGCGGAGGCGGCGCGGCTGATTCCATATGCGAAGAGCGGTGTCCAGCAGGCGCTCCCAGAGCATGGAGGTATCGGGCGGAGGCAGGTGGAATTCGACGCGGTCGTAGTGGCCGTTGAGAAGGATGAACAGCGTGTCGCCGGTGATGGGTTCGCCGTACTCGTCGAGTTCGTCGATTTCCGTACCGACGAGGCGGACGCCGAGGGAACGGACAAAATGGGCATTCCAGGCATGGTCATCCATTTCGCTGCCGCTCGGTTCAAACCAGGAAATATCCTTGATCCGGTGGCCGCGGATGCTACGGCCTTGGAAGAACCGGCGGCGGCGCAGGACTGGGTTGGCGGCCCGAAGTTGAATCATGTAGCGGACGAAAGCAAGGAAATCCTCCTCCTCGGCATCGAGCTTCCATTTGTACCAACTGATCTCGTTGTCCTGGCAATAGGCGTTATTGTTGCCCAATTGGGTGCGGCTGAGTTCATCGCCGCCGGAGATCATGGGGACGCCTTGGGAGAGCAAGAGCGTGGCCATCATGTTACGCATCTGGCGGCGGCGCAGCGCAAGCACATTGGGGTCGTCGGTGGGACCTTCGACGCCGCAATTCCAACTATTGTTGTGATTTTCGCCGTCGGCGTTGCCTTCGCCGTTGGCTTCGTTGTGTTTCGTGTTGTAGGAGACGAGGTCGCGCAGCGTGAAGCCGTCGTGCGCGGTGACGAAGTTGATGGAGGCGTAGGGACGGCGTCCGCTGTGCTCGTACAGATCGGAAGAGCCGGCCAGCCGCGTGGCAAGTTCGGAGACCACGCCGCCTTCGCTTTTCCAAAAACGCCGGACCGTATCGCGGTATTTGCCGTTCCATTCCGTCCAGCCGACGGGAAAATTCCCCACCTGGTAGCCGCCTTCTCCCAGATCCCATGGCTCGGCGATGAGTTTCACCTGGGAGATGATGGGGTCCTGGTGGATGATGTCGAAGAAGGCGGAGAGGCGGTCGACCTCGTGCAGTTCGCGGGCGAGGGCGCTGGCGAGATCGAAGCGGAAGCCGTCGACGTGCATTTCGAGCACCCAGTAGCGGAGGCTGTCCATGATGATCTGGAGCACGCGCGGATGGAGCATATTGAGCGTGTTGCCGCAGCCCGTGTAGTCCATGTAAAAGCGCTTGCTGGCCGAGGAGAGGCGGTAATAGGAGACGTTGTCGATGCCGCGGAAGGAGATGGTGGGGCCGAGGTGGTTGCCTTCGGCGGTGTGGTTGTAGACGACATCGAGGATGACTTCAAGGCCGGCGGAGTGAAGATTGCGCACCATAGTCTTGAATTCGCGGACGCATTCGCCGGGAGAAGCAGCGGAGCTGTAGCGGCTGTCGGGGGCGAAGAAGGACATGGTGTTGTAGCCCCAGTAATTGTGCAGGCCGCGTTTGACGAGGTGGTGATCGTAGGAGTGGTGATGAACGGGCATCAACTCGACCGCAGTGATGCCGAGGCTCTTGAGGTGGCGGATGAAAGGATCGGAGCCGAAGCCGGCGTAGGTGCCGCGCAACTTTTCGGGCAGGGAATCCATGAGGCGGGTGGCGCCTTTGACGTGGGCTTCGTAAATGACGGTGTCGTGCCAGGGAGTGCGCGGTGGGCGGTCTTCGCCCCACGTGAAGGCTCGGTCGACCACAGCTCCGAGGACGCAATAGGCTGCGTTGTCGCGGTCATCGAAGGAGAGATCGCCGGCCGGCGAGCCGAGTCGATAGCCGTACATTTCGTCACACCAGCGAATGTTGCGGCCCACGGCATTGGCATAAGGGCAAAGTAAGACTTTGTGGGGATTGAAGCGATGGCCGCGCTCGGGGGCGTAGGGTCCATGAACGCGGTATCCGTAAAGCTGCCCGGGGAGCACGCCGGGCAGATAGCCGTGCCAGATCTGATCGGTTTTTTCAGGGAGCGGAATGCGGACCGATTCCTGCGTCGAGAAGGGCGAGTCAAAGAGGCAGAGCTCGACGCTGGTGGCGTGCTCAGAGAAGATGGAAAAGTTCACACCGGCCCCGTTCCAGGTCGCGCCAAGAGGATAAGGGTTGCCGGGCCGGATTTTCAAATTCATGTTTTGCAATCGTTCCTTTAACAGTATGCAGGGGGTGAGTGTTGCAGTGCTGAGCGTCCGATGGCATCGGCGGCGAGAATGGCGTCGGCGACCATGGCCGGTGTGACGGCAAAGGGTTCGTTGTGGATGGTTTCTCCCGGGGCGGTGGCGCGTGCAGCCACTTGCTGAAGCAGTTCGGAAGGCATCTGGGCGCAGCCGATTTCGGCGAGAGTGACGGGAAGCCCGGTTTCTTGAGAGAAGGCGAGCAGTTCCCGAATCTGCGCACGCGAGGCGCCTTCGAGCACTAACTGCACGAGTGCGCCGAAGGCTACCTTCTCGCCATGGTAGAACTGGCGCGTAGCGGGGGCAGCAGTGAGTCCGTTGTGGATGGCATGAGCCGCGGCAAGGCCGGACGATTCAAAGCCGAGGCCGGAGAGCAGCGTATTGGCTTCGATGATGCGTTCGAGAGCGGGGGTAACGGCTTGCTGGCGGATGGCGTGGAGTGCGTCTCGGCCGTCTTCGATCAGTGTCTTGTAGCAGAAGTTGGCGAGTTGCAGGGCGCTCGAAGTGGAGGCTCCGCCGCGCATGTTGCGAACGTGGCCGGCGGCACAGGTTCTGGCCTCGAACCAGGTGGCCAGCGCATCGCCCATACCCGCGGCAAGCAGGCGCGCCGGGCTTTGGGCGATAACGCTGGTATCGACAAGAACAAGATCGGGGTTGCGTTTGTAGAAACGGTACTCCTGGAAAACGCCTTCTTCGGTGTAGATGACGGATAGCGCGCTGCACGGGGCGTCGCTCGATGCAACCGTGGGGCAATTGACGACCGGCAAGGCAAGTGCGGCAGCGGCGGCGCGGGCGGCATCGAGCACCTTGCCTCCGCCGGCGCCGACGATGGTGGCGGCGTGTACGTGCCGCGCGGCGGCTTCGATGCGCGCGATTTCGGCAAGCGAGCATTCGCCTCCGAAATCGTACACGGTGTAGGCTAAGCCGGAATCGCCGAGGGCTGCCGGCCATACCGTATCCAGCAAGCGCTTCGCAGACCGGCTCGCCACGAGAAGCACGGGGCCATCAAGTCCAAGCGCGGCCATCTCTGTACCAAGCGATGCGGTGGCGTCGCGGCCTTGCGTGTAGCGGCAGGGCGAACAGAAAACGGATAGCATAAGTTGCTATGGTACAGCGGGCAGCGGCTGGGATTTTCCTTACGGCGACGATGGCTTTGGCGCAGATGCCAAGTGTCGAGCCTGCGGCGGTGGGCATGTCGGCTGCGCGGCTGGAGAAGGCGGCGGAGATCCTGGCATCGCAAGTGAAGCAGAGGCAACTGGAGGCGGCGGCGATCGTTGTGGCGCGGTACGGGAAGATTGTGCTGCATCGCGCGTTTGGAAATCTGGCGGGCGAGGGTTCGCGTCCGGTGCGGACGGATTCCATCTTCCTGCTGGCGTCGATCGCCAAGCCGGTGACCGCCTGCGCGTTGATGCTGCTGGTGGAACGCGGGCTGGTTTCATTGAATGATCCGGTATCGCATTACCTGCCGGCGTTCACGGGCGGAAATCGCGACCGCGTGCGGGTGCGCGATCTGCTGACCCATACATCGGGACTACCGGACATGTTGCCGGAGAATACCGAACTACGGCGCGCGCATGCGCCGTTAAGCGCGTTTGTCGAAGGCGCCTTGAGAACGCCGCTGCTGTATACGCCACGCGAGGGCTTTCAGTATCAGAGCATGGGTATCCTGCTCGCCGGGGAGATTGTGGAGCGCGTTTCGGGGATGCGGCTGCGCGATTTCGAACAAAAGGAGATCTTCGAGCCGCTGGGCATGAAGAACTCAGCATTGGGGATGAAGCCGGGATGGAAGATTGAAGACACGGTGCGTGTCTTTGAGGGAGCGAGCGCGAATTCGGAGAACAATCTGCGATTTGGCGCCAATAGCCCATATTGGCGAGACATGGGACACCCTTGGGGCGGAATGCACAGCACCACGGGGGATCTGGCGATTTTGTTGCAGACGTTTCTCAATGGCGGGGCGTTCGGCGGGCGGCGGTGGATGAGTCCGATGACGGTAGCGGCGATGACCACGGATCAGAACGGGGAGATTCGCAAGCCGTGGGGATTGGGTTGGGCGCTGGCGCATTCGCCGGTATGGATCTATTCGGGGGAACTGGTTTCGCCGCGGGCCTTTGGGCATTCGGGAGCAACGGGCACGGTGGCATGGGCGGATCCGGCAACGGGAGTGCTGTGCGTGATTTTAACGAACCGCCCGGTGGGAATCGACGGCGGGCGCACGCTGCGGATGGTTTCGAATGCGGTGAATGGGGCGGTGGAATCGATGCAGTGAGGGATTCCGCGGTCGGATTGCGCCTGTGGGGTTAGGGGGATTTCCATGGCTCGTATGGTAACGGCATGGCTCTGCTGCGCGGCGCTGGCGATGGCGGCGGATGGCGATGCGCTCTACCGCATTCGCGAAGGACGGAAGATCGGGTATATTAACCGCTCCGGGCAGGTGGTGATTGCTCCGAAGTTTGAAAGCGCCGAGGATTTTCGCGAAGGGCTGGCGCGTGTCTATGTGGGCGCGGAGGCAGGCTTCATCGACCGGAACGGAAAATTCGTCATTGCGCCGCAGTACACCACCGCGACTGCGTTTGAAGGCGGGCGGGCGCTGGTCAGCAAAGAAGGCAAGTATTCCCTCATCGACAAGCAGGGCAAAACCGTGGCGGAGATTCCCTATCGCGTTCTGGGGGATTTTCATGACGGATTGGCCACGGTGCAGCGGGCGCGGAGCACGGATGCGAACGGAAACACCGTGCCTTCCGCCTATGGCTATATCAATCGCGATGGCAAGGTGGTGATTGAGCCGCGGTTCATGCCCGCTGGTCCCTTTCCCGACGATGGGAAGGGACTGGCGGTGGGGGGATTGAATCGTGAATGGGTGTATTTCGACAAAACAGGCAACATTATTCTGCGGGTTTCCATGGAAGGCAAGGACCGCGCGGATGCATTCCACGACGGCTTGCTGCGATGGAAAGAGGGCTTTTATTGGGGATACAGGAATGCCTCGGGAGAATGGGCGATTCCGGCGAAGTTCGATGATGTGACGGATTTCAAGGACGGACTGGCGCGTGTGGAACGGGAGGGAAAATGGCTGTGGATCGACACGGCGGGCAACACGGTGGAAGCTCCCGCGCGGGAGCGCATCGGCAAGACATCCGAGGGATTGACGCTATTTCGCGAAGGCGACCGGCTGGGTTATTTGAAGGCGGATGGTTCTCCGGCGTTCCCGTTTCGCAAGTATGGCGAGGCGCGCGATTTTTCCTGCGGCATGGCGCGGGTGAAGGTAGACGGGCGCTACGGCTTCCTGGATGCAGCGGGAAATTTGAAGATTCCGAATGTGTACGCATCGGCGGGAGATTTTGAGAATTGCCTGGCGATGGTGTTGAGCAAGGATGGATGGGCGTATATCGATCCGGAGGGGAAAGTGGTCTGGCAGCAACAGTTGGGACAGTGAAACCTGTATTATGACGGGTTGATGTGGCTCTCAATCCTTCTTCTCTGTATGGCGGCGGCGTGGGGACAGGTGTCCAGGACACCTCCGAAGGAGGTTCCGTTCACGCCGGGGCCGCCGGTGGAGCAACCGGTTCCCTTCAGTCACAAAACACATATGGCGAACGGACTGAAGTGCCTGGAGTGCCACGCGATCGAAGAGCCGGGCGATTACGCGGGGTTTCCCGCCGAGTCGAAGTGCATGGCGTGCCACATCGCCATCAAGAAGGACAGCCCGCATATCGCCAGGATTGCCGCGGCGAAACAATCCGGTACTCCAATCGAATGGAAACGTGTGTACAAGTTGAAGGAATTCGTCTATTTCTCACATGAGATGCATCACCGCAAGGCCGGCGTCGCCTGCGATACATGCCACGGCGCGGTGGCCGAGCGCGATGTGCTGTCGCAGGAGAAATCCGTTTCCATGTACGCCTGCATGCGTTGCCACGAACAGAAGAAGGCCCGCAACGACTGCGCCACGTGCCACGATACCCATTGACGCGCCGTTTCAGAATTTGAAGTGCAATCCGAATTGCGTGATGCGCGCCTGATTGGTGTCGATCAGGGAGTTGATGGTTCCGAAGGCGGGAGCGCCGCGGTTCAAATTCGGGAGATTGAAATTCGGGTTGTTGATGAAGTTCAGCATCTCCCCGCGGAATTGCAGCGTCATGCGCTCGCCGAGTGCGAAGTCCTTGAGAATCGACATGTCCATGGCGATGGCGCCGGGGCCGTACCCGGTGGTGCGGCCGGCATTGCCGAACGTGAATTGCGCCGGTTCGGCGAAGGCGGAGGTATCGAACCAGCGGGCGATTTGCTCGGCGCGCGAACGCCCCGCGGGAATGGCGGGGTTACCGACAACGTTCGGGCGAACGGCGGGAGCGAAGGCGTTGGCGCGGTTGGTCTGTTCAATGACTCCGATGGGCGGACCGGTGCGGAATTCGCCGATGTAGCCTATGATCCAACCGCCGATCAGCGCGTTCGCCGCGGCATTTGGGATGGCGAACTGGCGGCCCTTGCCGAATGGCAATTCGTACACGGCGCTGGAGATCAGGCGGTGTTTGATATTGTTTCCACTCAGCCCTCGGTCGGCGCGGCGGTTGTAGACGTTGGCGAAAGCGGAGCCGGGATTGCCGCCCAATTCGCCGCGGGCTTCCATGTCATCGATACCGCGGGCAAACGTGTAGTTGGTCTGGAATTGCAGCCCACGGGACAGGCGCTTGTCGAGTTTGATGTTGGTGGCGTGATAGTTGGAATTGCCGATGGGCTGCGCGATCTGCGTCACGTCCGTATATTGCGGAAACGGCCGCCGGCTTTGGGCATTGCCGGGACCCATCAGTTCCGGGCGCACCTGATTCAATGTGAGAGCTGCGGGAGAAGCCAGCTTATGACCGAGAGTGGAGAGGTAGCCGAGTTCGAGAAGCATCTGCCCCGGCAGTTGCCTCTGGATATTGAAATTGAAGTTCATCATGTAGGACGTGTCGCGCGGGCCGGGCTGGAAGTATTCGATGGCGTTCACGGGGCTGCGTCCCACGGGCACGGCGCCGAAGCCGGGGGTGAGTTCTTCTTCGGTCGGCGGAGTGATGGGCGGCATGCCGTTGCGCAAACGGAAGGGCGCGGTGATGCCGTTATCGGGAGAAACAAAGTTTCCGCGGAAGGCGAACCCGTTGGTGGCATTGATAACCGTGGCCTGATCGTAGAGGCCCATATAGAGCAGCGCCGCGCCGCCGCGAACAACCCAATTGTCGGACGCGCGATAGGCGAAGCCGAAGCGAGGCGCGAAGTTGTTGGCATCGAAATTGTGCGCATACTTCGAAACGCCGTTCCGCCCGGCGAAGGTGATGGCCCCAGGAGTGCCAGAGACCGGATTGATGGCGAACAGATCGAAGGAGTTCATGCGGTTGTCGAACATCTCGCGGCGCGGGGTGTCCATATCCCAGCGCAAGCCGAGGTTGAGCGTCAGGCGTGACGTTACCTTCCAATCGTCTTGAACGAAAGCGGCCCACGCATCGATGCGGCTGCGAATGGGAAGCACCTCATTGACACTGGCGCTTTGCACCCATCCCAGCAACAACGCCGCGACGCCGTTGCCCGTCACTGCGTTGGTGAATCCGAAAACGCCGCCGGCGGTGTTGCGATTCAGATCGTCGTTGGTGGAGGTGCGTCGTTCAAAGCCGAACTTGATGCTGTGGCCGCCTTTCAGCCACAGCAGGTTGTCCGCAAGCATCGTACCTTTGATGGGCGATTGGATGCGCTCCATGTTCGAGCCTTCGCCGAGGGTGGTGTAGCCGGTGACGGTGACGCGCGGGCCGAAGTCCTGACGGACACCGCTCAATCCGAGTTGCTGGTTGAGATTCGAGTACGCGCCGCTGAAGAGATTGACGAAGTGGCGCCAGTCGTAGTTGTAGCGGAATTCGTTGATCAAAGTGGGGCGAATGTTACGAAACCAGGTGCCGCTGCCGTTGTAGAACTTGTTCTTGCGTTTGCGGTGGAAGGGATCGACCGCGGCCACCTCCCAAGTGGGATAGTCGGTCTGTCCGCCGTGGCTGGCGAGCAGGCGTCCGTAAACTCGGTTATTGGCGTTGATGGTGTGATCAATGCGCGTGACGTAGTTGTTGGGCGGATCGGTGGTGCGGCTGTTGGCGCGGAAATTATTGGCGCCGGATGCGCGGCCCTCGACGTTCGGATTGGGATAAAAGGACACGAGTTTCGCGCCGATAGGATCGAAGCGGCTCATGGGAATACGGTTGCCGGGGAAGGGCGCGCGATTACTGGTTTCCGGATCTCGCACGATGTTGGTGTTTCCGGAAAAATCGCCGAGCTTTTCGGCCGGTGTGGGAACGTTGTGGATGAGAGTGGTTCCGCGAATGTCGCGGCGGCCTTCGTAGTTGAAGAAGAAGTGCGTTTTGTCCTTGCGAATGGGGCCGGCGAAACTTGCGCCAAACAGGTTGTACCGGAGCGGGGTCTTGGTGGCCGCGAAGAACGTGCGCGCATCGAGCGCGTCATTGCGGAAGTACTCGTAGGCCGAGCCGTGAAACTGGTTGGTGCCGCTCTTCGTGGTCATCTGCACGACACCGCCTCCGCTACGTCCCAGCTCGGCGGAGTAGTTGCTGATGGAGACACTGAATTCCTGTAGCGATTCGATGGGGGGATCGAAGTTAAGCCCCTGATCGCCGACGAGAACGTTCTGCGCGTTGCCTCCGTCGATGCGCCAGTTGGTGTTGTTGCCGCGTCCGCCGGCCATCGCGAAATTCGATCCGGTGCCGATTTGCACGACGAAACCGGATAGGCGAGCCAGTTGTGCCGCGCGGCGGTTGATCAGCGGCATGTTCGCGATGGTGCGATTCTCCACGACAGCGCCGACCACGGAAGATTCGGTCTGGAGTTGTGGCAGTGTCGCCTCCACGACGACGCGCTCGGTTTGTGCTCCGACTTCCAGCCGGACGTCAATGCGATGCTGGCCGCCGGTTTCAAGCGTGATCTCGGTTTGGCGGAACGTCTTGAAGCCCGGCTTGGAGGCATCCAGCGTGTACTTGCCGGGTTTGACAAGCGGCAGAACAAAATTGCCTTCGTTGTTGCTGGTGGCGGACCAGGACTCGCCCGTGTCCTGGTTGTTCAGCTTCAAATCGGCGCCGGGGATTACGGCGCCGGTGGAGTCAGTGATCGAGCCGTTCACATTAGCAAGCTGGCTTTGCGCGTAGAGCACGCCGGTGAAGATCAATACCGCGAGGAATCGCATCTTGGAAGACCCCTTCTTTCAAAAGGTTCCTCAGAGTGTATATCAAATATTGATACGGGTGTTAGCTGGGTTTGAAAAGAAGAGAATCCTCCGCGTGCAACGTTTCTTCGAAGGATGCGGGGAGGGAATGCAGCGCGTATCGAGTGCCGTTGATGGAAACGCCGTCGCCGAAGGTCAGTCCGCCGCTGAGGCGCACGCGCGTCATGCCCAGGATAGCGTCCACCAGGTAGGGCCGGTTCATAGGCAACACGATATTCCAGGCTTCGGGCTCGCGCCATTCCGTGACTTCCACACGGTGATGTTCCAGAATGCGTACGGCGAGAGCGACGTCGGCATGCCGCTCCGGCACGAACCGCAGAGCCTGCATCAGCAGCGATTCGCGCAGTGCTTCACGGCTCTTCGGCTGGCCCACCTGCTGGCTGCGCGCCGAGAAGATCAAGTCCCTCGATATGAAGTAAGGCTTGATGTCGATGATGGGCGTGCCATCCAGAAAATCGAGCCGGTCAACTTCGAGACGAAGGCCAGCGCGGCGGAGCAGGCGGACTGCCGTTAGTCCGATTGGGTTCGGGCGCGCGGGACTGCGCACCGCAAACACGCCGTGTGTGGCGTCGGGCTGATCGGGGTCCACCCCACGCGGGACGACTTGCAGCACATCGCGCTCCGGGCGCGCCATCAGCCAAGCCAGGATCCAGAAATGCGAATGCTTTTCGATGCGCAGCAGGCCGTCGGCGTATTCGGGAAAGACGGCAATGGCCGCCGGCGCTCCGAGCGCGGGCATCGCTTTGCGGTCCTTGATCTCCGACTCGACCACGCCAATGATTCGCAATGCGTTATCCACGGCTGCGTAACCCCGATGCAGTGCGGCCGTCGCCGGTGCGTTTGCGCCAATCGTTAAGCAAAGCCAGCAGGGCATCGCGCGTAAGGCGCTGCTCGCGGGAATCTTTCAGGTTGTTCATTTCGTATGGATCGTTGGAGAGATTGTACTGGTGGGTCACTTCACCGTGGCGGTCGACCACCAGTTTGTCGTAGCCGCGCACAACCATGCGCCACTCCCCTTCCCCGGCCATCTTTCCTTCGGCGAAGATGGATGCCGGGCGGCTGCCGGCGCCCGCGGTGAGCAGCGCCGAATGATCCAGGCCTTGCACGCTTTCGGGAATTTCCGCGCCGCACAGGCCCAGTAGCGTAGGCATATAGTCGACGTTGGAGATGAGGGTGCTGTTGCGCTCACCAGCCGGGAACGCACGTGGATAGCGAATCAGCAAGGGAATGCGGGCCGATTCCTCGTAGGGCTCGTTCTTGAAATCGAGGCCTTGCGAGCCAAGCATGTCGCCGTGGTCGGCGGTGAAGACCACGATGGTGTCACGGGTCAACTGCTCTTCATCGAGCGTGCGCAGCAGGCGGCCGATCTGGCGGTCGAGCGCGGTGCACAGGCCGTAGTATCCGGCAAGACTCTGGCGCGCCTGTTCGGCGTGGGAGGCGGGGACGTTTTCGCGCAAGGCGAATTGGCGCGGATCGTAGAGGCTTCGCGTTTCCGGCGGAGGATTGCGCGGCGTGTGCGGAGGCCCCCACGACAAAAACAAATAGAATGGATTTTGTTTGTTGCGGCGGATGAAGCCAATAGCGAGGTCGGTCTGGTAGTCCGGCTCAAAGCCTTTGGTTTCGATGGGCTTCGGCTCGTCGCGGAAATAGATGGAATCGTAGTAGCGGTGGCCACGATTGAAGCCGGCCCAGTAATCGAAGCCGCGCCGCCGCCATCCGGGCGGCACGAAGCCGGGGCGCTCCTCGCCGTCCAAATGCCACTTGCCGATGTAGCCCGTGGCGTATCCGGCGGCTTTCAATTGCGCCGCGATGGATGGCTCCTCGCGGGGCAACAACAGATCGTTCTTCGGCATGCGGCAGGCGTGCGGGAAGCGGCCCGTGATCATCGATGCGCGCGAGGGAGTGCACACCGGATAGCTGGCGTACACGCGATCAAAGTGCACGCCTTCCTTGGCCAGGCGAGCCAGGTTCGGAGCCTGTAACTCGGGGTCGCCGGCGGATGGCAAGGCCTGCGCGCGCCATTGATCCGCCAGGATAAACAGCACGTTGGGCTTCGCCGGCTGCGCCGCCAACAAAGGCGCCGAAGCCGCTACGGTAACGAAATGGCGGCGATTCATAAGAGGCTATAATCTAGCTAAGCACCTTCATTATAAGGAGATCTCGTGGGCAGCTCATCCCGTCCGTTCCCGCCGCGCCCCACCGCGCCGCAGGGTCCCGTCCGTACCGCGGACCGTTACTTCGAACTCAAGTCGGAAATCCACAAGAAGCTCATTGGCGTTCTGAATCTGGAAAAGGTGTCGTCGCTGCCCAAGGACCGCGTGCGCGCGGAAATCGGCCGAGTGGTCGAGCGCCTGCTGGAAGACGAGCGCGTTCCGATGACCACATCGGAAATGAACAAGATGGTCGAAGAGGTGCTGGATGAGGTGCTGGGGCTTGGTCCGCTGGAGCCACTGCTCAAGGAACCCTCCATTTCGGATATTCTCGTCAACGGTTATAACAAGGTGTACATCGAGCGCGGCGGCAAGTTGTCCTTGAGCCCCGTGCGCTTCAAGGACAACGCGCACCTGCTGCACATCATTGAAAAGATCGTGTCGCAAGTGGGCCGGCGCGTGGACGAAGCACAGCCGATCGTGGACGCGCGCCTGCTGGACGGATCGCGCGTCAACGCAATCATTCCGCCGCTATCGCTGGACGGGCCCGCGCTCTCCATTCGCCGCTTCGGGCGCCACGTCATCACGTCCGATGAAATGATCGCCAACAAAACCATCACGCCGATGATGCTGCGGTTCCTGGCAGCGGCGGTGTCCTCCAAGGCGACGATTCTCATCTCGGGCGGAACCGGCTCCGGTAAAACGACCACATTGAACGCGCTGTCGCGCTTCATTCCCGAAGACGAGCGCATCATCACCATTGAAGACACGGCCGAATTGCAGTTGCAGCAGCGCCACGTCGTGAAGTTCGAAACACGGCCCCCGAACGTGAACCGCGAGGGCGGCGTGAATCAGCGGCAATTGCTGCGCACCGCGTTGCGTATGCGTCCGGACCGTATCATCGTGGGTGAGTGCCGCGGCGCCGAAGCGCTGGACATGTTGCAGGCGATGAACACCGGTGTGGAAGGATCGATGACCACCATCCACGCCAACACGCCGCGCGATGCCTTCTCTCGATTGGAAGCAATGATCCTCATGGCCGACCTCGAGATCCCCAACCGCGTGATCGTGCAGCAACTCGCCAGCGCCATTAAACTGGTGCTGCAAGTGAGCCGCTTGCAGGACGGCTCGCGTAAAATCACATCCATTTCCGAGGTGATCGGCGTGGAGGAGGATCGCGTGGGCACGCGCGACATTTTCATCTTCGACCGCACCGGCGTCAGCGATTCGGGCAAGGTGCAGGGCAAGTTCCGATGGACGGGATACACACCGAAGATCATGGAACGCATCCGCGTAATGGGCCTTTCGGTGCCTCCGGGTATTTTCGACGAAGTGGTGGAAGTGAATCTGTAATGCGGCGCATCACTCGCAGACAAGCAGCGTTGGGCGCGCTCGCCGTTCCCTCTTTGGCGGCGCAGGATGCCGCTAAGCCCTACACCGGCGCGCTCGATGGCTTCGAATCGAAGGTCCGCGCGGAGTCCTTCGATCCGGTGGCATGGACGCTGGAGCGCTACAAACTCGCACCGTTGAAGCTGACATTTCGCGAAGGCTCGCGCAGCCAGACGGAATCGTGGCAGAAGAAGCTGCGGCCGCGGATCGCCGAACTACTAGGCGGATTCCCGAAAGAGCGCGGCGTGCTGGAGTGGCGCATTCTGGAGACGCGCGATTTTCCCGCCTACAAACGGGAGAAATTTGTTTTGGAGACGCGACCCGGTGTCGGACTGCTTGGTTATTTACTCACACCGAAAGAGCGCCGCGAGCCTCATCCGGTGGTGATTTGCCATCCCGGGCATGGGCGCGGCGTGGATGATATCGTCGGCATCGATGACAAGGGACGCGACCGTACCGACAAATCCGGCTACCAGCATGACTTCGCCATTCAGGTGGCCGAGAAGGGAATGGCCGCGGTGGCGATTGAACCGATGGCCTTCGGATGCCGCCGCGATGCGCGCACCAAGAAAGGCGGCCTCGGGCGTTCCGCCTGCCAGCCGACGGCCGGCGCGGCGCTCCTGCTCGGCGAGACGATGATCGGGTGGCGCGTCTACGATGTGATGCGCACCATCGACTGGATTGAGACTCGCAAGGATCTGGATGCCAAACGCATCGGATTAACGGGCATTTCCGGCGGAGGCACAATCACCGTATTTGCCTCCGCGCTCGATACGCGCATTCAGGCGGCCTTCGCCAGCGGTTACCTGTGCACGTTCCGCGATTCCATCTACTCGCTGTCGCACTGCATCGACAACTACGTGCCCGGCATCCTGCATTGGGCCGAGATGTACGATGTGGCGGGTCTCATTGCGCCGCGGCCGTTCTTCGCCGAATCGGGATTGCGCGACAACATTTTTCCGATCCAGGCCTTCCGGGAGAGCTTCGCAAAAGTGAAGCGGGTCTACGCATCGCTGGGCGCGGAAGGCAACATCGGCCAGGAAGAGTTCGACGATGAACACGCCTGGCACGGCGTGAAGGGAATTCCGTTTCTCGCCCGCCACCTGGGAGCCTGATGGTGGATTCCTCGCCGGCCATCCAAGTCACCGATCTGCGCAAGGAATACGGATCGAAGGCCGCCGTGGATGGCCTTTCGCTGACGGTTCCGCGCGGGTGCTTCTACGGTTTTCTCGGTCCCAACGGCGCGGGCAAAACCACAACCATCAAGATGCTGATGGGGCTCGCCGCTCCCACGTCGGGCGCCATCTCCATCCTCGGACACACGTTGCCGGAAGGCGAACTCGAGGTGAAGGCCCGTATCGGCCTGGTGCCGGATGAAACGCTGCTCTTCGAGATGCTCACCGGTACGGAGTTCCTGGAGTTCGTGGGCCGCATGTACCGTCTGCCGCGCGAGGTGGCGCGCGAGCGTGCCGGCGAACTGATGGGCCTGTTCGCGCTCGACAGTGCTTCGAAAAAGCTCATCGGTGAGTATTCGAAAGGGATGCGGAAGCGCGTGGCCATGGCAGCCAGCATGATTCACAGGCCGGACCTCTTCCTGATGGATGAGCCTTTCGAGGGCGTGGATGCGGTGGGCGCGCGCATGATGAAGGATCTGCTGCTCGAACAGGTGCGCCGCGGCGCCACGGTTTTTCTCACATCCCATGTGCTGGAAGTGGTGGAGCGGCTGTGCGAACGCGTGGCCATCATTCATCAGGGGCGGCTGGTGGTGGAAGGAACGATGGAGGAATTGCGCTCCGGCTCCGAAACATTAGAGGACATTTTTGTTCGCGTGGTGGGAGCCGAGCGGCTCACCGAATCGCTGGATTGGCTATGAATCAGGCCCTCGCCATCTTGTGGGCGCAATTCCGGGCGCTGCGCAACGTCTATCCGCGCAGCGGCAAGGTGGGCATCGCACTCAGCTTGCTTCTGACCGTAGTCTGGTACGCGCTGTGGGTGGTGGCCGCCGTGGCCGTGGCGCTGGTGATTGAGGAAACCAAGGATATCCGCACGCTGGAGCGCTTCCTCACCCCCGGACTACTGCTGGCGATGCTCTACTGGCAGGTGATTCCCATCTTCATGGTGACCGCCGGCGCTTCGCTCGAAATGCGCCGTCTGCGCGTCTATCCTGTTCCCCACGGGCAACTGTTCCAGTTGGAAGTGATGCTGCGGCTGAGCACCGCCGTGGAGATGCTCGTGCTGTTGCTGGGCGCGGAGGTGGGGATATTGCTGAACCCCGCACTGCCCGCGCGCTATGCGCTGGCGCTGCTGCCGTTTGTCGTGGCGAACGTCTATCTCTCGGCCGGAATCCGCGATTTGCTCACGCGCTGGCTCGCTTGGAAGCGCTTCCGCGAAGCGATGGTCCTCTTCATTGTGCTCGTGGCCGGCTTGCCGCAGATTCTGTTGCGTGCCGGCATTGGTGAGGAGTACCGGAAGTACTTCAGCGTCGGGCAATATCCGATTTGGCCGTGGACCGCCACGGCACGCCTGTTCACCGGCGATTGGTCCATCATGAATTGGTTGGTGATGTTCGCCTGGATGGCCGGTGCATACGCTTTCGGCCGCTCGCAGTTTGAGCGCGGCTTGCGATTCGACGAAGAAGCGGCGCGAGCCCACGGCAATGAAGCGTCGGCCAGCAGCGGCTTCTACCAGCGGCTGTTCACCCTGCCTTCACGGCTGCTGCCCGATCCTCTTGGTTCACTCGTGGAGAAGGAATTGCGGACCCTGGCCCGGTCGCCACGTTTCCGCGTTGTGTTCCTGATGGGATTCTCCTTCGGGTTGCTGATCTGGTTGCCGATGGCGTTCGGCAGGCGCGGCGGCGTAATCTCCGATTATTTTCTTCCCTTCACCACAGCCTACGCGCTGATGCTGCTCAGTGAGGTCACCATCTGGAATCTGCTGGGTTTTGACCGTAGCGCTTCCCAATTGTACTGGTTGGCCCCGGTGCGTCCGGCGACGGTGCTGGTGGCGAAAAATGTGGTGACGGCGATCGCCATGTCACTGGAATTCTGCATCATTTCCTTGATTTGCACGCTGTTTCGGCTTCCCATGCGCCCGTTGATGGTGGTGCAGGCCTACATCATGTGCATGGTGTTGTTGCTGATTCTGATGTCCGTCGGGAATATCAGTTCCCTGCTCTACCCGCGTCCAGTGGACCCCAACGAAAGCTGGAAACGCTCCTCGGCATCGCGCTTTCAAGCGATGCTTCTGCTGGTGTATCCGGTAATTGCCGCACCGTTGGTGTTCGCTTTCTATGCAGAGACGAAGTGGGAATCGCCGTGGGCGTTTTTCGGCGTGATGGGATTTCTGGCTGTGGCGGCATCCGTGGGATATTTGTATTCCCTGGAATGGGGCGAGAAACTGGCAGGCGAACGAAAAGAGAAAATTTTGGCTTCACTGGCGCAAGGCGGATCTCCGGTAGCTTCCTGATATTTTTTCACCTCGGGTGAACGAATTGGCGCCTGAATCTCGCATATGAGTACAGAAGGTGGCAATTCGCAACCCTTGGGCTCTAAGCCGGCTCGGTTCTTCCCTCAACGAAACTGTGTCCGGCACGATGGTCTGGGAACAGGAGCGCACGAATCCGGATCTTGCTTCGTACGCTCCCCGGGTTGCTCTTGCTTAAAACAGGAACTTCAACGCTAGCTGTGTCTGCCGCGGCCCATTCGCCGTGCTTGTCACCCGTCCGAAGTTCACGTTCCCCACCGTCGTGTTCGGATCGCCAAAGATCGGGTGGTTGAGAGCGTTGAACCATTCCGCGCGGAACTGCACCGACACGCGCTCCTTGATTCGGAAATTCTTGAACACGGACAGATCCAGACTCTCAATCCTGTCGCTACGAATCGAGGGATGAATGCGTCCCACGTTGCCAAAGGTGTACTGCGCCGGGATGGTGAACGCGGTCGTATCGAACCACTGCGCCAGGGTCGGATTGTCGAGCTTTGCCTCCTTGCCCGTGGAATCGGGGCGCTGTCCTCCGCCGAAGGAATTGCTGGTGTTGGCGGGCACGTTGAATTGCTGCGTGATGCCGCTGTTCAACGATCCGATACCGTTGATCTGCCACTGCCCGAGCATCCCATTCAGCAGGTTGTTCCAATTGGAGCCGACCGTCTTTCCCTTGCCAAACGGAAGTTCGTAGGTGAAGCTGGCCACCAGGCGGTGCCGCTGATCGTAAGGAGAAAGCGAACGCTCGCAGGCGCGGCAATTCGTGTCCCGAGGTCCAGCCGAGGCCCACGCGTTGTCACCGCCGTCGGAGATGAGCTTGGAAAACGTGTAGGCAACGATAGCGGAACTTTGGTTGGAGAAGCGTCTTTCGAATCGCGCTTGCAGCGCATGGAAATTCGAATTCCCCCACGACACGCCGGCAAAGTTCACCCCGGGATATTGCGGATACGGGCGCATCAACTGGCCACGCTGCACACGAGGTTGCGACAATGCACCCACCGGCACGGAACCGAAGAATGGATTGTCCACCAGGTCCAGAACACCCGGCCGCACCAGATCGGTGGCCAGTTGATTCATCTGCCAAGTGATGGGAAGCTTCGTCCCTTTATTGCCGGCATACCCGATTTCCATGGCGATGGTCTTGCCCACTTCTTGTGAAATGGTGAAGTTCCACTGCTGGTTGTACGGCGTGGTCATCATCGAAGGAATGGGCGAGCCGACACCCAATCCATTCGCCGACAACAATCCGCCGCGGGCCCCTTCCGGAAGCAGCACGCCATCCGGGAACGGATTCGACAGATAGCGATACGGCGTCACACCATCCAGCGAACTGAGCCAAGGCGTGTTCGCCGAAAAAGGCGCAGTGCCGTAATGATTGGCTCCGTACGGAGCCATCGTATAGAAGATGCCGTAGCCCGTCCGAATCACCGTGCTGGGTCTGAGTTGATAGGCAATGCCAATGCGCGGCGCGATCTTGCTCCATTCCGGCGTCTTCAGGCTTCTGCGTCCCAGGCCCGCCGTCGGGAACGTCCAGCCGCCGCGCAGATTGAAGCCGGGCACCTTCTCGTTCAGCGGGCTCGATACGAACGGATCGAACACGCCGAATCGGTCATAGCGCTCCGTGACGCCGGTTTCGAAGTCCCAACGCACGCCGAGGTTGAGCGTCAATTTGCGCGACACGCGCCAATCGTCCTGCAAATAAATGCCGAACGATTTGCTTTCGAGCGCGGGGCGAATGCCGTTGACGACGTTGCCACTGGCGCCGGCGCCGAGCAGGAACGAAGCGTAGCCCACTCCACTCACCGTGCTCACCACGCGCGGATCGGGGCCCGCCGTCATGCCGCGGTTGAAGTTGAAGATCAACTGCCAGGGCGCTTGCATGTGGTTAATGAGATTGGAGCGGAACTCGGTGCCGGCTTTCAGATTGTGGCTCGACAGCACCTTCGAATACGTGCCGACGAAGGTGTGCGACATGTTGGCGGAGCGGAAATTCCAGTGATGTTGCAGGCCCGGCGGCGTCACATCCTCGATACCGAATTGCGGAAATACCAGCAGATCCGCGCCCTGTTCGACATTGGGAGACATCCCCAGACTCGATGGGCGGAAACCCTGATGCCACGACCCGCGATTGAGAATGGAGCGCGCAAATCCCATGCGCAGGTTCAGCAGAGACGTGGGACTCAGCGTGTTGCTGTAGTCGAACGCCGCGTTTTGCTGCCGCTCCGCATTCGAGAAACAGCCGCCATCCGGACATCCGGGACCAGGCCACCATTCGGGCTGCGAACTCGCCACATCGAAGATGGTGTAGCGCACGAACATGCGCTGCTTGCTGTTCAATTGGTGATCGAACTTGAATGTGGAACGGTTCACGTCGCTCTTTGACGTGCTTTGCAGAATGTAATTCTGCAGGCCCGTGAACGGCAACCCAGGTGCGTTCGGCTTCACAGTGTAGAACTTCTGCGCCGCTACGGCAACCGGATCCATGCGGTTGCTGGGGATGCGATTGCCGGGAAACGCGGTACGCGTGAACTCGCCGGGGCGCGCCGGGTTTGGCGTTGTCGTGGCCGGATCGTAGATGACGCGCAGTGCGCCCTGCGCGTTGCGCGTCTCGGAGAAATCGCCCGCCTGCTGCGCATCGGTGGGCAATGTGAACTGGCCCAGCGAGGCCGAACGCTGCCGCCGCCCTTCGTAGGTGAAGAAGAAGAAAGTCTTGTTGCGCCCATCGTAAACCTTCGGGATGTATAGCGGACCTCCCGCGCTGGCCCCGAATTCATTGCGCTTGAAGCTGCCCAGCCTGCGGCCCGCGGCATTGGAGAACCAATTGTTGGCATCCATCTTGCTGTTGCGCAGAAATTCGAACAGGCTGCCATGCAACTCGTTGGTGCCCGACTTCGTGGCGATGGTGAGAATGCCTCCGCCACTGCGCCCATATTCCGCCGTGTAGGAATTGGTTTGGATGCGGAACTCTTCTACGCCTTCCACCGATGGCACGGCCGTGTTCGCGTTCATGTTGTTCGTATTCGCGTTGACCGTAACCGGAACGCCGTCCATCATGATGGCGTTGCTCGAATCGCGGCCGCCATTGACAGTGAAGCGGCCGATGGATTCGAAACCTTCGCCGATGCCGCCCGTACCGCTTGCCGGGCGCCATCCGAACACGCCCGGCGTGAGCGCGGCGAGCGCAAAGACGTTGCGCCCGTTCAGCGGAAGGTCGATGATGCGCTTGTTCTCCACCACGCCGCTGAGTGTCGCCGTGGACGTTTCGATCAACTGCGCGCTGCCGGCAACGGTCACCGATTCGCTCACCGCCCCCACTTCGAGCGTGATGTTGACGGCCGCTTTTTGTTGCGTGGCGATGGGAAGCGGCTCCAGTAGAAATCCGCGGAAGCCCTGCTTTTCCGCGCTCACGCGATAGCGGCCCGGCGGCACCGGCGACACCACATAGAATCCCGTATCGGTGGATGTCCCGGTGAATGAGACGGAGCGCTCCAGATCCGTCACCGTCACTACAACGCCGGGCACGGCTGCGCCGGAGGAGTCGACAACCAGCCCGGACACCTGTCCGGCAACCGTCTGCGAAAACGATGCGGCGGGCAGAAAAAACACCAGCAATAGCGCAAACCTTGAGCTATTCATACAAAACCACCTCTTAATCTGATTCGCCCAGAACCCCTTCAGGACGGCGATTAGGGGGATTATATACCCAAATCAAAACGGTGTGGCAAGGGGGTCAGCGCGGGTATTTCGTTTGAAATCCCTTCACCGAATGCCAGATGGCGCGATTCAGCACGTCCTCCGGCGCGGCGTCCGGCTCGTCGAAATCCATCGCCGCGGAGGCGATGGCGAGTTCGCGCGCAAGGCCCCGTAAGGCCCGTAAAGGAGGATTCATCTCATCCAGCGGAATGCGATTGGGCAGGGCTTTGTAAGGAGTGGTGTTGGCAGTGGAGGCAAACACAGAAAACATCGGCTCGGCGGCGAGATCGAATTGATTGCTGGGCGGCAAACCGAGGATCTGCTCGATGGTGCGATACATATTGATCGTCGTGTAGAACGTGCTATCGACGATTTTGCGCTGTGTATAGGGACTGATCACCAGAGCCACTGTGCGGTGTCCATCCACATGATCGAGCCCGTTCTGCGCATCGTCTTCCACGACGAAGATCGCCGACCGGCTCCAGTAACGACTGTTGGAGATGGCCTCCACCAGACGCCCGAGCGCGAGATCGTTGTCCGCCACCATGGCGCGAGGCGTGGGAAACCCCGGAGACGTGCCGCTCGTGTGATTGGTGGGCAGAAGCAGAATCGTCAGCCGGGGCAGATCGCCATTCTTTTCAAATCGGCGAAAATCTTCCAGGAAACGGTCGACACGCACCTGATCGGGAATGGTCATATTGAATCCGGGATAATGCGGTGAATACACGTCGCGCAGTCCCAGAATTGGTGTATGCGCGGCGATTTGAATCCGGTTGGTTTTGTTCTTCCAGTCCGTGTACACATCCGTCCATGTAGCGTTGCGCGGGCTTATAGTAACCTGTCCGCGCTCGCCGTACGACCGTACGCTCACACCGTGCGCCTTGGCGTTGTCCCACAAAAAATCGCTGGGCGCGTAAAGCATAGGGTTGGTGTCATTGCGGGCGTTGCCGTATTTGTGGATCCAATCCGATGCATAGCCCTGCGTGCACCAGCGGTGGCCAAGCGCCGATTGATCCCCGGGCGCGTAGAAGTTGTCGAGCAGCACGAACTGCTCGGCGAGTGCATGATGATTTGGAGTGACCTCGCGGCCGAATTGCACCAGCGACGCATCGCCGTTTCCCTGCGGTAGATCGCCGAACACTTGATCGTAGGTGCGGTTCTCCTTGATCACGTAAAAAACATGTTCGATCGGCGATGTTTCCGAGAGATTCATCGGTATGGGATTGCGGGGACTGGCAGCGCGCGTGGTCCAGGGTTGATTGGCGTGATTGTTGCGCAACACCTCGGCGGAAAGTTGCCGTAGCCGCGCCGGAGCGGGCACTTCCGCGATCGAGATCACACCCTTACGGTCCTTGTAGCTGCGGCCGGTGGAGTTGCTCGCCGCCGGGGCCAACGACCCGAATCCATACCCGCTGGCGATGAATACCTGGCGCATGTTGGCGCTCAGCGCCACAGCCGTCGGATACCAGCCAGTGGGAATGAAGCCGAGCACTTGTCCATCCGCCTTGGAAACATCCACCACGGCAACGGCATTGTTGGCGGCGTTCGCCACATACAACGTCTTCCCATCCGCCGTCACGGCCAGCGCGTTCGGCGAACTGCCGAGCGGTGCTTTGGCGAAGGGGCGCACATTGATCGTGCCTAGAACATTCATGGAGTTGGTATCGAGCACCGTCACCGAATCGCTATTGGCATTGGCGATGTAGAGGCGATGAGTACCGCCGTGCAGCGCCATCCCGCTCGGATGCAGCCCCACTTCGATTTCGCGCACCGCCCGGCGCGCCTTTAGATCGACGATGGAGACGGTGCCGCTCGCTGGAATCCCCGTACGCGGATCGACCACGATGGGAAAGTTGGGATCCACCCTGTCCTCGGGCCGCGGCTTACGTCCGCCCCAATTGGTGACGAAGGCTTTTTCCCCATCCGGCGAAATCGCGGCCGTGTAGGGATAGTTGCTGACAGGCGCCTGTTCCACGGCCTGCGTAGCGGTGTCGACAATAGCCACGGCGTGCTTCAGATTCAGCGCCGCCACCAGAGTCTTTCCGTCTTTGGAAAGCGCCAGCCCGCTCGGAGCACTACCCGGAATCGCAATGGCGCCGGCGGTGCGGAACTCGCCATTCTCGGCGCGGCGAAACATCTTGATGTCATGATTCTGCCCGCCGCCGACGTAAAGCATCGAACCATCGGGGCTGAACGCAACCCCCGCGAAGCTGTCGCCGACCGGCAGAGTCTGCAACACCTTGCTCTCCGTGGTGGAAACCAAGTGCACGGCGCGCGGCGCGAAGTTGCTGCCTGTGACGACGGCGAGAGTATCGCCATCCGGCGCAAGCGCCATTCCCAGCGGCCGGTCGTTCACTTCCACATGCGCACCGGCGGGAGTGATGTATTGTCCCGTGGGCAGCAGATAGGCGCCATCGGACTGGCGGCCGATTCTGGCAACGTGCAGAACGCCGTAACCGCAGAAGGCGGCCAGCAAAGCAAGGAAAGCAACTCTACGCAGGGGCATGTGACCTCGATGATTCAGGATACTGATACCAATGGACCGCGGACGAATTAATCATTACTATCGCAACTTCCTGCTCAATGAAATCGTGCCGTTCTGGTGGAAGCATGGCGTGGATCAGGCGCACGGCGGCGTGCTTTCCTCCATGACGGAGGAAGGCGTGTTGCTCAGCGAGGACAAGTATCTCTGGTCGCAGGGCAGATGGGCCTGGGTGGCATCCGCGCTCTACAACCGCATCGAAGCGCGGCCGGAATTCTTGGAATCCGCGCGGCAAACAGTGCGATTTCTCCTCGATCATGGACGCGATGAACAAGGGCGCTGGGTCTATCGGACCACCCGCGATGGCCGCATCATCGAGGGGCACACCAGCATCTACGCCGATTGTTTCGCCGTCTATGGCATCGGCGAATACTATCGCGCCACGAAAGACAATCAGGCCTTGCAAGTGGCGCTGGATACATTTCACCGCGTCTGCCGCCGCGTGGAAGATGAGGATTTCGATGAGGTGGCGCCCTACCGGTTGCCGCGCGGGCGCAGGCCCCATGCCGTGCCGATGATCCTTACGGAAGTAGCCAACGAGTTGGCGCAGACCACCGGCGATCGAGCCATCGAGCGCGCCGCCGACGATTACGCCATGCGCGTGGTCAATCACTTCGTCCGTGAAGATCGTGACCTGCTGGTGCTCGAGTTTCTCGACCGCAATTACCAGCCGCTGCCCGGCGCCGAAGGCGCCGCGGTGATGCCGGGCCATGGCATCGAGTCGATGTGGTTCGTCATGCACTGGGCACGGCGCAAAGGCCGCGCCGATGTGATCCGCAAAGCGGCCGCCGTCGTGAAGCGGCAACTCGAAGCCGCCTGGGATCACGAATACGGCGGCATCTTTCTCGCCATCGACGCCGATGGCGGGCCGCCGTTTCTGGCGAATGCGGAAAAGAAGATCTGGTGGCCGCACACTGAGGCTCTGTATGCACTGCTGTTGGCCCACGAACTGACGGGCGAATCCTGGTGCGAGGAATGGTTCCACCGCGTGGAGGAATGGTCGCTCCGGCACTTCGCCATGCCGGAGGCCGGCGAGTGGCGGCAACGCCTCGACCGCGCCGGCCAGCCAATTACCGAATTGATCGCCCTGCCCGTCAAGGATCCGTTTCACCTCCCGCGCGCGGTCATTCTCATCGCGCAGTTGACGGCTTGATCACTGCCCCGCAGGCTTGGTGACGATGCGCTGGATGAGATTGCCGGCGTTGCCCGCGAAACGCCCATCCACGTTGGGATCTTTCGGCGGCAACTTCGCGATGCGGTCCTTGTAGGGGATTACTTTGTCCCCTAAGTTATCCAGCGAATTCAGCGCCAGCAGCGCCGTGTACGCTCCGTGCTTCACCTGATCGGAAAGCTCAATCAACACTTCGATAGCAGCCTTGGGATCGTCGGATGCAGCGGCAATCGCTTCCGCCGCGGCAATGCGCACGCAAACCGCAGGGTCTTCCAGCAGCTTTACCAGAGCAGGCGGATTCGCCTTGTTGATCAGCAGTCCGACGGCCGCCCAGTAGCGCACACCGCTATCGGCATCCGCCAGCCCCTTGATGAATTCCTCGTTCTTCGGACGCTCCGTTTGCGTGGCCCGCGAAGCGGCCCGGATGACGCGCTCCGCGTTATACAGCGAGGGATCGTGACCCATCGTGTACGGCGCTTTGCCCTTGGCGCGCGAATGGAATTCCGTCTCAGGCAGGAACCCGATATCCCGAATCTTGATGGCAAGATCGATCTGCGCCTTCCGCATCCGTTCCAAAATCTGGCGGTGCGCGGGGGAGTTTGCCAGGTTCTTCACCTCATCGGGATCGGTTTGCAGATCGTACAACTCTTCAGCGGGCTTCGGCTCCCAGAATTTCCGCTGCGCCTCGTTCAGCTTGCCCGCCAGATACAGTTCGTGCCATTTGCGCGTGGTCGGAGTCTGGAACATATAGGCGATGAACTGCCCGTAAATGCGATGCGGCATGTAGTTGCGGATGTAGACGTAGCGCTTGTCGCGCACGCTCCGCACCATGTCGTAGCGCTCATCCATGCGGCCGCGGAAGCCATAGATATAGGGCTGCTCGGGCGCGGCATCGGGTCCCAGGAACGCATGCCCATGCATGTATGCGGGCCTCGGAATCCCGGCCAGGCTGAACAGCGTCGGCGCCAGATCGACAAAGGAAACCAGCCGGTCCGTGGTGCCGCCCGGCTTGTAATCCTTCGGCGCCAGATGTTTCCACTTGTCGGGGAAGTGCACCAGCAGCGGCACATGCAGTCCGGAATTGTACGGCCAGCGCTTGCTGCGTGGCATGCCCGATCCATGGTCGGAGAAGAAGAACACGATGGTGTCCTGGGCAAGACCGTCGGCCTCCAGTTCGCTTAGAACCTTAGCCGCCTGCTTATCCATCACCGTGATGTTGTCGTAGTACTGCGCCCAATCCTGCCGCACCTCGGGTGTGTCGGGATGATAAGCGGGCACGCGCACCTTCGCCGGATCGTGGACCGCCGTATGCGGGCGCGTGCGAATCTGGCTTTCGTGCGTGATGGTGAAATTGAAAATGGCAAAAAACGGCTGCCCCGGCTTGCGATTGCGCCAGTGCGCCTTGTTGCTCGAATCGTCCCACACAGTGCCGGTATGCTCGAGGTTATAATCCTCCTTCACGTTGTTCGAGCAATAATAGCCCGCATCGCGCAGGTAACATGGATACATGCGCTGGCCGTCGGCGAGGCGCGTATAGCTGCGCATATGCTCCGCGCCGGTCGAGGACGGATACAAGCCGGAGATCAGCGTGGTGCGCGCCGGGGCACAGACCGGAAAATTCGACCAGGCGTTGAGGTAGCGCAGCGACTTTTCCGCCAGCTTGTCAATGTTCGGTGAGGTCGCGTAGGTGTCGCCATAACAGCCGAGATTGGCGCTCATGTCCTCGCAGGTAATCCACAAAATGTTCGGCTTGGCTGGGTTCTGCGCTCCGGCCACCGGAGCCAGCGCGGCCGCCGCGGTCCCGAAAAACTGTCTTCTCTTCATAGTCAGCGATCCTTTCGTTCCAGTTCCGTGGGAAACTCCGCTGCCTTGCTGCGTCCCGGATGGCGGCGATTCTGCTGGCCGCCGCGGTCGGGCCACAAGGGCATGTTGTTGCCTCCTGTTTCCTCGAGGATTTGAAATAGCCGGCTCCGCATCTGCGCGATGATCTTCTGATGCTCGGGGCTGAAGATGAGGTTCTTCGATTCAATGGGATCTTCCTGCAAATCGTACAACTCGTCGATATCCCAGATGCCGTGATAGCGGATGAATTTGTAACGCTCCGAGCGCAGCGCGTGAATGGTCGGCGTCTGCGGGAAATTGCGTTCCCAATAGTATTCGTACAGCAGTTCCTTGCGCCAGTTGGCGGGCTTGCCCTGCGCGACGGGAAGAAAGCTTGCCCCATCCAAACCCGCCGGAGCGGATACGCCCGCCGCATCCAGCACGGTGGGCATGATGTCCAGATTAGCCACCACCTCATTCACCGTGCGTCCACCGGAGAATAGTTCTGGACACCGCGCCAGCATGGGCACGCGCATCGATTCCTCATACGCCGTGCGCTTGTCGATCAGTCCGTGCTCGCCGAACGCGAATCCGTTGTCGCCCATGTAGATGACCAGTGTGGAATCGAGTTGCCCGCGCCGTCGCAACTCATCGAAGATCCGTCCCAGGCTGTCATCGACGGCCATCAGCGTCTCCGCGTACTGCTTGTAATAATCGGCGATGTCGAGATCGGAATGGTACGGATACTCCACCCCATGCCATGAGTTGCGCTGATTCTGCACCCACATGGGACGGTGTTGCGCGTACTCGCCGGTGGCAGCCATCGTCTTCGGAAAGACAAACTTCTTGTCCTTGTATTTGCCCTTGTGCCGCTCGGCCGGAGTGAACTCGGCGTGCACTGCTTTGTGTGAAAGATACAGGAAATACGGCTGATCCTTGGGCAGCGAACGCAGCCAGTCGAGCGCGTAGTCCGTCAGCTCGTCGGTGATGTAGCCCTTCTGCGGGACGCTCTTCCCATCGACGTTGATCGTGAGCCGCCCCGGCAGATACGTGCCCTGCCCGCGAAAGCTGACCCACTTGCTGAAGCCCGGTTGCGGCGCGTCGCTATCGGCGCCCATATGCCATTTACCGAAAAAGCCCGTCTTGTATCCCGCCTTCTCGAGATACGACGGAAAGAACACGGTGCCTTTGGGAATGGGCGTATTGTTATCCACAATGCGATGCTTGTGCGCGTACACTCCGGTGAGTACGGAGGCCCGGCTCGGCGAGCACAGCGCAGTCGTGACGAACGCATTCTTGAAGTGCAGCCCCTCGCGCGCCATGCGGTCCATATTTGGGGTTTCCAGCCATTCCTGGCCTTTCAGAAATCCCATCGCGTCGTAGCGGTGGTCATCCACAAGAATGAAAATCACGTTGCGCCGCTGTTTGGACTGCGCCGGAATGGCCGCCGGCGCCGCCAGCGTGGAGAGGAGTTGTCTTCGGGTCATACGTAGTCCTGGCAGCCTTCTAGTGTACAAGAGACCGGCATTAGCGGACTCGCGTGCCCGATTATGTTAGCCTTCCGGCATATGCTGTATTTGGGTAGCTTCCTCCTCTCTATCACTCCGGGCGCGGGTGGACACAAAGCGTTTCATCCGCCCCGCCGGCATGGGCTGCCGCCTCACGGACATCGCAGTCCCGGCCTGGCCCGGCGCAAGCTGGGCCGCTTGGGACGGGCCACAATCCAACCCATACCCTGACGGGTTACCATCGAAGTTCCTGGAAGGAGGAATCACCCGATGAAACGTTTCTGCGGACTGCTTGCCGGAATCCTGGTATTGCTGACCGCCCATCGTGCCGGCAGCGAACCCGTCCCCCAATGGCGCGATCTGTTTAACGGAAAGGATCTCACCGGATGGGTGAACGTCAACACCGACCCCGACACCTGGTACGTCGAGAACGGCGAACTCATCTGCAAAGGGCAACCCATCGGCGTGATGCGCAGTGACCGGCAGTACGAAAATTTCCTTCTGCACATCGAGTGGATGCACACCGAACCCGGCGGCAATTCGGGCGTCTTCGCCTGGAGCGATGCCAAACCCAATCCGCGCACCCGTCTGCCCAACGGTGTTGAGATCCAGATGCTGGAACTCGATTGGCCGAAGCTGCACATCCGCGACGGCGTCATGCCTCCGCTAGCCTATGTGCACGGCGAGTTGTTCGGTGTCAACGGCGTGAAGACCATCCCCGACACGCCGCGCGGCGACCGCAGCATGTCCATTGAGAATCGCGCCAAGGGACGCGGCCAGTGGAACACCTACGATGTCGTGGCGGTGGACGGCGTGATCAAGCTATCGGTGAACGGAAAGTTCGTGAACGGCATCAGCCGGTCCACACAGAAAAAGGGCTATCTCTGCCTGGAATCGGAAGG
>CAYOBO010000094.1:0-28811 GCA_964402295.1 uncultured Candidatus Solibacter sp.
CATGTGCACTTTATCCCCTCCGGTGAGCCGCCCACCGCCGAGGCAGAGCGGCTTTATGCGGCAAGCATAGCCCTTCTGCCCTAGCGATTCACCACATCCGTCCAATCGCAGCCCGTCTCCCTCATCCTCGTCAGAGCCGAGGTCGTCAGTAGACGGCGCAGTGGGACTGTGTTCACGGCTTCATAAGCGCCCGGATATCCTTGAGCAGCCGGAAAAGGTGATAGGGATCGCTCGGCGAGGGAACGAAATCGAAATGCTCGTAGAACGCTTTCGCCTCGTCGTCCTTGGCGTGCACGGCGAAGGCGCGAATGCCGGCAATGTCGGCGGCTTGGAGCGTGCGAAGCATGGCGTCCTTAAGAAGGCCGGAGCCGAGCTTCTTGCCTTGCCAGGAAACGGCGATCGCCAGGCGCGCCAGCAGCATGACCGGCACCGGATGACGGGAGAGCCCCTTCTTGAGACGCTCGGAGGCTTCGTCATACTCGACTTGCCCGACGACCAGGGTGTAATAGCCGATCACCTCCTCGCCGGAGAGAGCGACATAGCTTTGTGACGCTCCGGACTGCTGGCTCTGTAAGGCGTAGCGGATGAGAAAACGGTTGAGCGCCTCGCGCCCGCAATCGAAGCTCTCGACGGCGTGCCCGCGATGCAGCTTCTCGATGCGAAGATCGATCATTTGGAGGAACGTTCGAACACGCTGGGCTCGCGCAAGAGCTTCTTCAGTCGTCGCGCGGGCGGCGGCGGCGCGTCGAGAGCGGCCTGAAACGCGGACCACTGCTTGGCATTCAACCCGAACCGGCCACGATCCGGCAAGGTCTCGGCGGCGCGGGCCAGAGCGCTTTCGAGAACGAACTCACTCACCGAGCGGTGAACAGCATGCGCAGCGCTTTGGAGGGTGCGCTTGGCCGAGGGCGTCAGTCTCAGGTCAAGTTTCTCATTACGGGCTTCCGTGATCGGCATGGCGTTTTCCCTCCTTCTCGTACCCACCATAGCACGTCCGCCAGACAATGTCATGACAACTTTGAGTGCGCCAGCGCCCTCCTGGTATTTCTCGGCATCTCAGCATAGCCGGCGAAACTCCGAAGGCTCCCGTCATTCTCCGCGGGCCGCGACAACACACCCATGCCATTGCATTCTACGGGACAAGCCCCACACCCCTTCAGCTACACTGCATAAAGCATCGGGAGCCACGTTTGAAAATCAAGAAAGCCGTCATCACCGCCGCGGGCCGCGAGCAGCGCGCTCTGCCGCTGCAATCCCTCATCGGATCCGATGGAGAGGAGCGCTCGGTACTCGGCCTGCTTCTCGAACAAGCCTTCGCCGCGGGCATCGAAGAAGTCTGCATCGTCGTCTGGCCCGGCGATGAGTCCCGTTACCTCCAGGCCGCGGGCAAGCATGCCAACTCCGTCCGCTTCCAGCCGCAATCCGAACCCCGCGGCTATGGGCACGCCATCCACTGCGCCCGCCCCTTCACGGCCGATGACCCCTTCCTCCACCTCGTCGGCGATCACCTCTTCGTCAATTCCGCCGGTGACAACTGTATCCGGCGTCTCATCCAGACCGCGGAAAGCGAAGCCTGCACCGTCTCCTCGGCGCAGATCACCCGCGAAAACCTGCTCCCCCGCTATGGCGCCATCGGAGGCCGCCGCGTGCATGGCAAGCAAGGTCTTTACCGCATCGACACCGTCCTCGAAAAACCCACCCCCACCGAAGCCGAACAGCACCTCATGACCCCGGGCATGCGGGCCGGCTATTACCTGTGCTTCTTCGGGCTGCACGTGCTCACGCCCACTGTCATGGACCTCCTCGGCGCGAAACTGGAAGCCAACCCTACCGCCCGCGTCACCCTTTCCGACGCCCTCGCCGAGCTCGCCCGCCGCGAGCAGTACCTTGCCCTGGAGGAATCCTCGCAGCGCTACGACATCGGCGCGCGCTACGGGCTTCTCATGGCGCAGATGGCCCTCGCCCTCAACGGCCGCGACCGCGGTGAAGTCCTGGCGCAGGTGCTCGAATTACTGGCGGCACGCGAAATGGCGGCCGCGCGCGGGTAAGAGAGCATGCCGAACCTCATCGACATCATCACCGCGGCCGATGCCGCCACGCGCGATCTCTCCTTGGACGCCGTCTGCCGCCAGGCTTCCACCGCCGATCTGCTCGATCAATGCCGCGCGCTCGACCGGTTCCGCCGCTCCAGCGACAACCTCTACGAACGCGTCCGGGCGCTGTTCTTCCTCTACGCCATCCACCGCTTCCATCTCCCTTACCGTGAGGCGATGCCGGCGCAAGGCGTCATCCCGTTTGCCGGCTATGCACACCTGCTCCGGCGCCGATTTGACGAAGCCATCGACCTGTTCCTCGCCGCTCAGGACGCACAGGGCCCTAACGCCCCGGTGTCGAGTGCGCTCGCCGCGGGCTACCGTTCGCTGGGCTTCCAGACCCTCGCCGACCAGGTACGCAAGAGCGTCCGCTCCGTACGCGGCAATCAGTGGATGTTCCGCACCGGCCATCCGGCGGACTATCCCCTGCGCATCCGCCCGGAACTGCTCGGCCGCCCGGGTCCCGACGCCCCGTTCCCCGTCCTACAAGAAGCCACCCCCGTCCGGATGGATCTCAGCCACAGCGGCTGGAGCGATATCTTCTTTCTGGGCATGGACTTCCCAGAAGGCGCCCGCGTTCTGAACGTCTCCATCGACCTCAGCGTCAGCGGAGAAAATCGAAGGAACGAACCCAAGCCGCCCGTCGAAGCCTACTTCCGCGTCATCGATCGCCCCGTCATCCGCCTCACCAGTATCGATCTCAATGCCACGGTGGAAATCCGCCAGATCCAGGATATTTTCCATTTCGCCGCCGATTATCTCGGCCTGCTCAAGGCGGCTCTGATTGCCGCCGGTATCGTACCTCCGGGCATGGAAGGCGCTTCGCAACGGCTGGAAGACCTGCTCGTCCGGCTCACCGGACTCCCCGGACACGGCATCGAAGTTGTCAGCAAAGTCAACGACATTCCCAAAGGCTCGCGGCTGGCGGTATCGACAAACCTGCTTGCCTGCCTGATTACGGTGTGCATGCGCGCCACGCGGCAGATTCAGGCCCTCAGCGGCGGGCTCGAGGAATCCGACCGGCGCCTCGTGGCAGCGCGGGCGATCCTCGGCGAATGGCTCGGCGGGTCCGGCGGCGGATGGCAGGACTCGGGCGGCGTCTGGCCGGGCATCAAGCTGATTCACGGCGTGAAGGCCGCCGAAGGCGATCCCGAATTCGGTATCAGCCGCGGTTGCCTGCTGCCCCGCCACCGCTTGTTCACTTCCAGCGAAGTTTCCGCCGAAACCCGCGAGCGCTTGCAGCAAAGCCTTGTGCTCGTTCATGGCGGCATGGCGCAGGACGTCGGCCCCATCCTCGAAATGGTGACCGAGAAGTATCTGTTGCGCGCGGAAGCCGAGTGGACCGGACGCCAGGAAGCCATGCGCCTGCTCGATGAGATCTCCGCCGCGCTCGAAGCCGGCGACATCCCGGCTATCGGCGCCGCCACGGACCGCAATTTCGCCGGCCCCGTGCAGACAATCATTCCTTGGGCCGGCAATTTCTACACCGAAACGCTGATCCGCAAAGTGCGCCAGGAATGGGGATCCGACTTCTACGGGTTCTGGATGCTCGGTGGCATGGCCGGCGGAGGCATGGGCTTCCTCTTTTCTCCCGCCAGCCGTCCGGCCGCGGAGCAGCGCCTGCGCGTGATTCTCAGCGAAACCAAGCGCAACCTGGAACGTGCCGTGCCCTTCGCCATGGAGCCCGTCATTTATGACTTCGCCATTAACGAGAGGGGCACCTGGGCCGTGCTGCTGGAAGGCGAGCAGGCGATGATGCCCCCGGCCTACTATGCGCTCAGCGTACCGGCGCAGTTGCGCTCCGAGCTGCGCACGCTCTCGCCGCTCGAGCGCGCCGAGCTGTCCCGCTTCGGAGCCGCCTGCCGCACCGCTCCGGAGTTCTCCGGCATGGTGAATCAATTGTTCGATCACCTTGTGCCTCGCGCCGAATCGCGCCAGGATGCAGCAAACGGGCTCGATGCGGTTCTCGCCGCCTATGGCTTTGACCGCGTCCAGCATGAGCGCATTCAAGCCGACCTGCGCAGCGGCCGCATCGGGTTGGCGCTCAACCGCCTGCCGGCGAGCAGCCGCATTGAGGATGTGCCGCGCGGCGAATTGTTCGATTCCTCGGCCGGCGGCCACCGCCACTATCGCGACATCGGCGCGCAGGCTCTGGCAGAGGGCAAAGTAGCCGTGTTGTCGCTTGCCGGCGGTATCGGCACGCGTTGGACCAAAGGCGCGGGCGTGGTGAAAGCCCTCAATCCGTTCTGCCGCCTCGGCGGAACGCACCGCACCTTCCTCGAAGTGCACCTCGCCAAGAGCGCCCGCGTGTCTCGCCAGTTTGGCGCCCCACTGCCGCACATCATCACCACCAGCTATCTCACCCACGATGCCATCGAATCCTACCTGCGCCGGACAGGCAACTACGCCTATCCCGGCCCGCTCTTTCTCTCGCCCGGCCGCAGCATCGGCCTCCGCCTCATCCCCATGGAGCGCGACCTGCGCTTTGCCTGGGAGGAATCGCCGCAACAACTGCTCGATGAGCAGGCGCAGAAAGTCAGGGAGAGCCTCCACGCGACGCTGATCGGCTGGGCGAAACAGATGGGCGAAGGCAGCGATTACACCGATAATCTCCCGGCGCAATGCCTGCATCCGGTCGGGCATTGGTACGAAGTGCCGAACCTGTTTCGCAACGGCGTCTTGCGCGCGCTTCTCGCCGAACGCCCCCAATTGCGCTACCTCATGATTCACAACATCGATACAACCGGAGCCGATGTGGATCCGGTGCTGCTCGGCTATCACATCGAGCAGAACGCGGGCATGACGACAGAGGTCATCTCCCGGCATCTGGAAGACCGCGGCGGCGGGCTTGCCTACGTCGACGGCCGGATGCGTCTGGTGGAAGGCCTGGCCTTCCCCGATGAAGAAATCGAATCGCGGCTCTCTTTCTACAACAGCGCCACCTACTGGGTGGATTTGGAGCAACTGCTCGAACTCTTTGGCCTCACCCGCGACGATCTCGCCGATGAGGAAGCCACCACCGCCGCCATCCGCCGCGTAGCCGCTTCCATGCCCACCTATGTCACGCTGAAAGACGCCAAGAAACGCTGGGGCAAGGGCCAGGAAGATGTCTTCCCCGTGGCCCAGTTCGAAAAGCTATGGGGCGACATGACCGCGCTGTCCGGTTGGAACTGCCGTTTCGCCATTGTTCCCCGTGTGCGCGGCCAGCAACTGAAGGAGCCGGCGCAACTCGACGGCTGGCTCCGCGATGGCTCCGCCGCGCATGTGGAACAGCTCTGCGGATGGCGCTGAAGCGCACCGCCCTCTCTCTAAGGGTAAAGTCTGTTGTGCGGACCTGTTTCCGTAAGAGATCATTGTGTGAGTGGAGGAAGAGGCGCTTGGTGTGAGAAATTCCCCAGCCTCATCAACATAACAATCGAATGCCATCGCAAAATTCCGTTTTCCAATCGCAAACCATCGCCGTTCTGGGTCTTGGTTATGTCGGCTGCGTCTCGGCCGCATGCATGGCCCAGCAGGGACATCGTGTCATTGGCGTCGACAGGGATGAAGGCAAGGTCAACCACATCCGGGAAAAGAAAGCCCCTTTCTACGAGCCTGGACTAGCGCCGATTGTGGAGGAAACCGTCGCCGCCGGCAGATTGGCGGCTACCACCATTCTCGAAGAGGCGCTGGCCGAGGCCGATGTCGCCATGGTCTGTGTGGGGACCCCCTCGGACAAGAACGGCAACCTCAGCCTGGAGCAACTGCATCGCGTCGCCGAGCAGATTGCTGCGTTCCTTCCCCAGAGGAACCGCCCGCTGACCGTAGCGATCCGTAGCACCGTATGGCCCGGCACTTGCGAGGATCTCTATGAGCGGTTCTTTCACCGCTCCCCGCTGGTACGCGTTGTCTCCAACCCGGAGTTTCTGCGGGAAGGCAGCGCCGTGAAGGACTTCCTCGAACCATCGCTCCTTGTGGTCGGCGGTACCGATGAATCCGCGGTGGAACAAGTGGCCGCTCTTTACGCGGGTCTGCCCGTGGCAGCCTGCCGGGTCGCGCTCCGGACGTCGGAAACCATCAAATACGCCTGCAATGCGTTTCATGCTTTGAAAGTCGCGTTCGCCAATGAAATCGGCTCTTTATGCGAGCGCATCGACGTTCCCGCCGGCGAAGTCATGGCCACTTTATGCGAAGACCGCAAGCTCAATGTCTCGGCGGCTTACCTCAAGCCGGGCTTTGCCTTCGGCGGCTCGTGCCTGCCCAAGGATCTGCGGGCGCTCGTCTATCGCGGTTCGCGGCTCGATCTCCAGTTGCCGCTGCTGGCTGCGGTGTTGCCCAGCAACGACGCGCATCTCCGGCGTGCCTTTGACAAAATCGCCGACCTCAAGGCGGAGCGCTTAGGGTTTTATGGATTGGCGTTCAAGGAGAACACAGACGATGTGCGGGAAAGTCCCGTCGTCCATCTGCTCGAGCAGTTGACGGGCAAAGGGTATGAGGTAAGGGTATTCGACCCGCACATCCGTCTCGACAGTATCTACGGCGCCAATGAACGCTTTCTCCTGGCCACGCTGCCGCACATCGGCAAGTTGCTCACTCCCTCGCTCGATGCCATGCTCGATTCGGCGACGGCGATTGTCATCGCGCAGAAGCCTTCGCCCGAGGATGCCGCCCGGCTGCGCGCGGCAGGCAAACCGCTGGTGAACCTGACGGAAATCTGAACCCTCGGTTCAGATCCAGCCTCTTGCCCGGTAATACACGATCTTTCCGCTTTCGAGCATCAGGTCCAGAAACGCCCCCCATCGTTGCGCCGGAATCAACCAGCGAGACCGCACATCGGGAATGGGACGCGGCGTCACATCCACACCCGCCTGGCGGAACGAACGCCACGCCCGGAACATGTGAAAATCACTGGTCAGCAATACTCTGCGGCCAGGGTGGTGGATCAGAATTTCCTTCACCCGCAGGGCGTTTTCCCGTGTCGAATGAGACTGGGACTCGGCGGTGACCGCCTGCGCCGGAATCCCCGAAAAGACAAGGAATTCCTTCATCAATTCCGCTGGACCGCTGCCGCAGACGATGATCTCGCGGAAACCGCCCTGCTTCCAGGCAATCAGCGCATGGAGACTGCGGCGGTATGTGTCGTTGGAGATCACACGCTGATCCTCCACCGATGCCCCCAGCACAATCAGTACATCCCCCGGCGGATCCTCCCATGGACCAGCCAGCCAGGTGGCCCACCAATACCCCAACGGGGTCAACGACACGACTAAGACCAACATGCCGGTCAAGGCCAGCAAGGCACGCACACCCCGGTAGCAGCGCCGTAGCCTTCCGCCATGCATCAGGCACGATCCTTCCACAAGCTCCGCGCCGGAACGAACAGGATGCGCACCGCCATCAACGATGCCGCCAGCATGGTCACCAGGGTCCGGCAAAGCGAGCTCAGCTTCTTCACGGGAAACCACTCCGGAAACAACGGGTCCAGCAACGCCGCGCCGTAAAACGCAGCCTGCCCGGCAAGAAGCACGGTCCGCCAGGGCTCCGGAATCCAGAAGCTGGTTGCCGCGCAACAAAGAAACGCATGCGGCAGCAACAGGCGCGAGAACTTGTGGGAAAGAAAATGCAGCCAGATATCGTGGCGCGGATCGAATAATTGCGGATAGTGGTAGCAGATCTGGTAGAGTCCGGCCAGTGTGCGCACCTTGCGCCGGAACTCGGCGTCCAGTCTCACGGGGATGTCATAGGCGACAGCCGACCCGTCGAGGATCACCCGGTAGCCTTGGAAATAGGCTCCCAGGGGCTGGTACACATCGTCCAGCAGGATATCCTCGGGCAGCGTAACAGCCAGGGAGCGCCGCATCGTGTAGACGGCCCCTGTCGCTCCCGCCACGGAACTGACCTTGCTGATCTGCTTTCGCAACCACTCCTCATAACGTGTGTACAGACCCAGCCGCCGATGCTCGTGGCGGTCGCCGCTCCGCAGAACCAGTTCCCCACTGGCTACGCCGATTTCTGGATCGGCGAAGTTCTCCACCAAGTTCGCCAGACAATCCCGGTCCAGTTCCTGCCGCACATCGGTGAAGAACAGGATCTCTCCCGTAGCGGCGGCAATGCCCCGGTTCAGTGCTTTGCACTTGCCGCCAGGCGGTAGTTCGATGATCTCCACACCCGGAAAACGGCCGGCCAGCTCCAATGTCCGGTCCGTGCAGCCATCGCCAATGACGATCACCTGGAGAAGTTCGGGCGGGTAGCGTAGCGCAAAGATGGAGCGCAGCTTGGCCTCAATGAACCGCTCCCCGTTGCGTACGGGGAGGATCACAGACACCGGAACCAGCAGCGGCGCCTTCCGCACGGGCCTTGGGAACAGTCTTCCCAGAAGAAGTAAGAGAAGGGGATAGCCTACGAAAAAATAGAGGAGAAAGGCCGCACTGGCCAGGAATAGCCACAAAGCCACTGGTGTCTCATTATTGCATACGCTCTCCTGGTCAAATCCAGATATGGGACACTCTTAAAGCAGGAGGCGATCCCCGATTTGCGGCTACTCTTCTTTGTTTGTCTGGCGATGCTGCTGTGCGGAAAAATTCCCGCTGCCCAGCTCGCCGCCGAGCCCGCGGAACAAACCGTGAAGCTGCCGCAAGGCGGCCCGGCGCCTCAGGTCAAAATCATGATCCGTAGCGCGGGGCCCTGGAGCGCGACTACCTCGCTGCCCGAAGCCGTGCGTTTGGAGCCGGCCAGCGGAACCGGCGATGCCTCAGCCTTTGTGCTTCCCGCCGGCTGGTGGGTGGAGCGGCAGGCCCCGGGGCGGCATCCTGTCCGCATTACCATCGCTTCGGGAGCGGCCCAGTCCACGGTTTCCGCCGTTTTTGAGGTGGTTGCGCGAGTTCCTCCGCGGTGGGAGTCCGCCAGTGAGCCAAAAGGATGCATGGATGCGCCCGGACTGCTGCCGGCAAACAAGGCCGTCTGCACCATCGTGGATCTTCGCCCTCCCGGCAGTTTTCTTCCACCGCCGCCGGGGCAGAGCTACCGCGATCCGAACTTCGGATCGCGGATTCATATCCTGGCCGACGCACCTTCGCTGCACGGCTACTCGACGCCTTCTCCCATCAGTGCCAACAGCCGCTACGCGCTGATCAGCCTCAAGTCCAGGACGGTTGCCGTAACGGTGCCCCAAGGGAAACCCTACGGCAAGACCGGTAGCTTGGGGATGGAAGGCACGATGTTCGACGCACTCGATGACAACGTCCTTTATTCGGTCTCGAACGGCGCCATCCGGATGCACAACCTTGCCACAGGCAAAACGAAGACTCTGGTGGATTATACGAAGAAGCCATTCCAATTCGAAACCATCGGCACCGGCGGAACCGGAGAAACATCCAAAGACAACTGGATCTCCTTCCATGCCCCCAGGGAGCGCAAGGTCTGTGCGCTGGACACAGCCACACTGCAAACGTATTGCGGCGCCATCGAGGCTCCCGGCAACGTGGACTACACAACAATGTCCAAAGGCGTGGACCGCGCCAGCGGGTTGCGCTATGTCGTCGTCATCGGCCCGCAACCGTTCCTCCTCTACAGCGTCGATGTAGCGGGGAAGAAACTGGTGTTGGCGGGCCGGGGTCCGGAGAACATCGGAATGTCGGGCGGAAACCGCGATGGCATTTGCGATCCGAATGAAGTGTGTGAAGGCGGGTCGCATTCGGATACCTACGAAGATGCCGGCGGACACCAGTATTTGGTTGGCGCCCACGAGACCCAAACCCCCTGCGAGTTCTCGTTGTATTCGATACGGCTGAATGCCGGGCCGAAGATGGGGCTGGCCTTGGAAACCGGTGGCGGATTCAAGCGCATCCTGCCGCTGTTTCGCTGCGGAGGAAAGGACGTCTGGGCGGACTTCCATCTGGGCTGCGCCAAACGCGCTCCCTATTGCGTGGTCTCCATCGCCTCGCATGCCTACAACCGGCCGCGTCAGCCCGGCGACCTGAGTGCGCCGCGGACCAGCCCTTACCTTGGCGAAGTTTTCCTGTTCGGCGACAATGGCGCCAGCGTCCGCAGGCTGTTCTTCCATCGCAGCTTCTCCTTCGCCAATGAAGAAGCCAACGGCTACTGGTCCACACCACGGGCCGCGATTTCCCCCGATGGCTCTCTGGTGATCGCCGATTCCAACTTCGGCTTCCCAAACGAGCAACGCGTCGTTATCGCCGAGACAGGCGTTACGGGACCGCGGTGACCTGCACCGGACCAGCCTCGATGAGGCCGTTGGCGGAGTTGCGGTACTTCACACGCCAATACAGCATGCGGTTCGACAGCGCCGGCACGGTGACGGAACAGGTGGACGGGCAGGGCACGCCGGAAATGCCTGCTTCCCCGCCGGAACGCTCGCTCGGGTAAGTGTACGGGTCGGCTTCGTCGAGCGAGGCTTTCGCGGCGATGCAAACCTCGGCGCGGTTCTCGGAACAGTGGAAGCTGGCATCGTAGCCGAACTCCACCACTACGTTGTCCGTGCCCGCGGGAGGCGTTACGGAGAAAGTCATGGGAATAAACGTCGACCGCCGGATGCCGTCCGGCTCCGGCAGCGAGGGCAGTTTCAGCACCGCGTTGGTACGAAGCAGATAGAACCGTCCGGTGGGATCGATCTTCACGTTCTCCGTGGCCGCTTCGCGATAGCGCTGGAAAACGCGCCGCACCACGCGTCCCACTTCCATCTGCGGGAAACTCTGCTGTACGTTTTCGGCCGGCAGCCGCCATTGTGTGGTAGCCGCCGCCACCCCGTTCAGATTGCCGATGCAGATATCTCCCTGCAACACCTCAAACTGCGTTTCCCGGCAGAAACTCATCGAGCGGTCCAGGTTCGCGAGATTGAAGAACACCTGGCCCGGCGAGGAGGAGGGATGGCATTCCCCGGCAACCGTAGCGATACAGAATTTTCCGTGATCGGCGGCTTCGCCGCTAAGCTGCGCCCCCGGAGCGCTGATGTTGCGCAACGGCCAAATCCCCGTAAAGGCGACTGTGGGAAGATGTTTTGGATCCACGGAAAACGTCCCCTGGAATCGATAGAGGTGTCCGCTCACGTGTGTCACCGGGGTTCTGCCGGATGGGATGAACAGCAGCGGGTTCACGTCGGCGAAAAAGGAACTGTCGCCAAGACGCGTGTTCTGGCTGGCGCTCGGATGGCGTTCGCACCCGTTGCCGAAACAGGGGGCCACTTTGCCGGCAAACAACGAAGGCAACGGCATCTCCGTGGTCGGCCGCAACGAGCGCATCGATTCGGGCGAAGTCGGGTCCACGATTTGCACACTGTAGGCGGAGCTGCCCCGGTATATGCCGCGGTGCCAGGCGTGGTTCACGTACGGCGTCACGAAGCTGGTGCTGTCCACTCCATTGGCGAACGGATCGAGCAGATAGTGCCACTGAAAGCCTAACGCCGATCCCGTCACTACTTCCTGCGCGACGGGAGATACCGCGCCACACATCGATGCCAAGGCCGTGCCGGTGGCAATCTGGCGCGGAAAATTGATGGTTTGGTCGTGCCCGATCCCGCGTTCCACGATCCAGGTGGTTGGAGTCGGCATCTGTAAAATCCGGAGCCACTCGCCATTGCCGCGAAAATAATCCCCTGGTTTCACTTTCTGCAAATACCGCATCGGGCATTCGCCACGCGGATTGGAGTTTACCGGATCGCCTGGGGCAAAACCCGCCGGCGCCGGCCCCCAGCTCCCATCCCATGCCGAGCTCACCTGAACCGTTCCACACCAGTTCCGTCCGGCATAGGAAACACCGTCAAAGGTAATCGCCGGACAAGGATCGCAGGTGCCCGTACCCCCAGCAGCCGTGCGGCTGCAAGAAGCCAGGGGAGTGGTGGACTGCACCGCAAACTGGCAATGGTTCCCGGCACTTTCGAAAACCGCGAAATCGCCGCCGATGGGGGATTGATAGGTGTGCAGCGTACACCACCGGCCGCGTGGCTTCTGAAACCAGGGGTTGCTGCCGAAGACCTGCTGTGTTCCGCCGGCACTGCCGGCATAGCCGGAACCAATCGCCAACCGGTTCCCTAAATCGAGTGTGAAGGCCCAGGATGGGCTGTCCTGCGAACCGGAGCGGCAATTCAGAATCAGTGTGTCCTGCTGTACCGCACTGGCCTCGCAACGGGAAAACAGCGACCGGTCGAAACTCGGGTCCAGCCGCATCATCTGCGCCAGCACCGTGTAGTCGTCTTCGGGCCGGGAGCAATCATTCAGGCAGGGCGTCAGCACTTGGCCGGAAACCGGAAGCGGGGGCCAACGCTCGATTTCCCCGCCGTCCCGGTTCGGCGCACGGCAGGAGCTTCCCTCGGCGCCACAGGGAATGTCTTTTCCGGTATAGGTCATCTTCAGCAGAATCGGGCGGCCCTGGCCGAGTCCGTTGAGCGCGGGATAACTGCTGGGAACGAGGCAGTAGAACACATTCGGATCCACTTCATCCCAGAGAAAATCGTTGCCGGCCTCGCCGCAAATCAGGAATCCCGTCTGGGTATGCGGCAGAGTATGGCCGAAAAAGTAGAACATCCCGAGAAAGCGGATCTCGAGCGGTTCTGGCTTGAACGCGATGATTCCCGGACCCACCTGGCAATGAAAGAACCCTTCTTCGGTGGCCTTCGGCGTACAGCGCTTGCCGAATCCGCCCGCGCCGACACTCATGCGCATCGACACGTGCGAAGCGGCCCGCCACAGCAATTGGTTGAGCCGGATGGTGGCGCCGGCGGCGGCGCTCTTCTTGCGAATCAGCACGCCGTAGCGCGGATTGCCCTGAATTCCCGTCTGGTAGAAGAACGGTACTCCGTCCGTACCGTTATAGTTCAGCAGAGCCGTGGAAGCCCATTGCACGGAGGCGGTGGGCGTCGGCGCGGCACAGGATTTGGAGGTAATCGATGCCGAGTAGTAGGTCTGCGCCTGGCTCGAATACACACTGATGCTTTCTCCGGCAAACAGACGGTTGCAGTCCACACGGTCCGTGAAAAAGAGCACAGACGCATCCGACGGATTGTTGTAAATGCGGCCCCGGCTGATCTGGGAACTGGCTTTCGACGGCTTGTCGAATTGAATGAAATCTCCCGGCTTTTCGGGGTTCGAGCAGGGGGCATCGGCACAGATGGTGAGTGTGGTCTCCGAGGTGGAGAGCGGAACGGTAACCACGCCGGGAGCACAATCGGACCACTCCGGGGCCGATCCGGCGATGTCCTGCACCATGCAGATTTCCAATGCACCGCCGGATGCGCAGTTAGGCCCCGTGCAACTGGCCGTAAGACGCAGGTTCTGATAGCTCAATTCCGTATCGAAAGTGGTGTTATTGGGGTATTTGTTCCCGCCCAAGCGCACCCAGAGAGGATCCTGGGCGGCGGCGGAGTATTCGGCATAGGCGCCGTCCGCCGCGGACAATGCGCTGCCCAGCGTTCCCCCGGTTGGGGTCCAGCCCAGGCCGCTGGCATCCTCAAACGGACACGCTCCCGGAGATCCGATATTGCAGCCGCCCACGATGGCGGTGGTTGAGCCGTAAGCCCAACCTTCGACGGGAACCTGCCGGTAGAGGGCGCCGGTCTGGGGATCCACGATTTCGGGATTCACGGAAATACTGGTGGAGGGCGACGCATAGCGCAGCGGCTGGCGGGGATCGATCTGCTTCAACTCACCGCGCGTGTCGCCGAGCGGAATCGTATTGGTGTGAAAGAAACCGGTCTCAACACTTCCGCCGCAATGGATGCGGAAATAGTGATCGGTGTCCGCCTGTAAAGCACGGGAGTAACGGGCGCCGCTCACGGCGGTATCGGCCACACGGGAGCCAATCACGACAATGCGTCCGCGTCCCACGGAAATCGAGCCGCTCCGGGAATCGAGGTTAGCCCCGGGAAACAGCGCCGGATTCACGTCGTGTACCAAAGGGCTATAGGTGGGAGACTGGCTGACTTCCAGCGTGCAGGCGGCGTTGGAAGGAGCGGTATAGCTCAGAATGGCCTGTGTGCTGGTAACGCCCAACACACCCACGCCGGTGACTTGCGCCAGCACCCCCGCCGGTCCACAACAACAGACCAGCACCCATGGAAGTAACCACCTACGCCCCATCATCGATCCACTCTTGGCAAACTCCTTGCTCGCAGTGTATCGTATGCCGGGCATGGCTCGCCGTTCCCTCCCAAAGCGGGGCCTTGTTATCATACGGAATGATTTTATGAGCCCTTACATCAGCCAAGCCGTCACGCCGAGTGCGGTAGGGCTCGTGATTACGGTTTCCGGCACGGCGCGCAATGTAATGACGGTGAGTTTCTTTTCCGAGGTCGCGCACTATCCGGCCTCGCTTTGGGTTTCCATTCACCAGAACCGTTACACGCACCGGTTGATTGAGGAGAGCGGGCGGTTCAGCCTCGCGGTGTTGCACGACGGGCAGAAGGATCTGGCGCTGCGCTGCGGATCCGTGTCCGGCCGCGACAAGGATAAATGCGCGGATCTGGCCCTGCATGCCGGTCCGGAAGGGTACCTCTTCCCGGACGATGCGCTCACCGCCGTGGCCTGCCGGGTGCGGTCACGCCATCCCTGGAATGACCACACTTTGTTTCTGGCGGACATCCTGATGGGAGAACTGGAGACAAAACATTCCATTCGAAGGCATCTGCTCACGATGGATCTGATCTAGATGCGCATTCCCGCCAGAACGATTTGGGACACGAAGATTCAGTGTGTCTGCTCGGTGGTTACCGCACAGGACGGGCCGCGCGTGGAGATGTGGATGTGCGGCAATTTCGCGCAGGCCGGCCTGGATCCGCCATGTGTGGTAATCAACCCCAATGTTTTGTATCCCATCGAGCAGGCCATCCGCAACAGCGGCCGCTTTGCCATCAACGTTTTCGCCGCACCCAACCGGGACGCGCTGTTGCGCATGATCCGGGTACGGCGCCGCACACCCTTCAAGGAACGGGTTTTGGGCATGCGGGTCCAGGCGGACCGGCATGGCATTCCCTATCTGCCCGATTGCCAGCGGGTGTTGTTTTGCGAGCTGATTCAGCCGTTGGAGACCGGCGATCACACCGTGATGATGGCCCGCGTTCTCGATACGTATGAAAATCCGGCGCAGAAAGGGTTGCGTCCCATTCTGTATCCGGAGGTTTCGGGATCTCCCTCACGGTTCCCGCGGGCGCAGCGCATGGCGCGTGTACTGGCCACTCGGAGCGGCATGGCCGATTTCCTGCGCCGCCTCTTGCATCGCCACCGTCTGCAACAGCCCGTGGATCTGGTGTCGGCCACCTATGAAACCGGTGGGCAAACCGAAGCCGAAATCCGGCAGATTCTGGCTTACGGCGTCCTGGACGAAGGCCGTGCCATATCGCCTCCCGAACCTCCGCCGGCAGTGCTTTCCAAGCGCATCGGCGTGTGTGTTGCCGGAACCGGACAGTGGGGATCGTTTCACTGTCATCTTTTCCGCCAAGCCAGAGAGAACGTGGATCTCTACGTCTGTGGCCGGGACCGCCAGCGGGTGGAACGCCTCGGCCGCGCCGTAGGCGCAAAGGACTGCATCATCGGCCTGGAGCGTGCCGTCGAAGACAACCGGTTCCAGGCTCTTTCCCTGGCGCTGCCGCATCATATTCACGCTTCGGCCACGCAACTGGCGTTGTCGCACGGCAAGCATGTGCTGGTGGAGAAACCCATTGCCACGACCCTCGAAGAGGCGCGCATCATGATCGACGCCGCCCGCCGTTCCGGGCTGGTCTTCATGGTGGCCGAGGATGTGCACTTCCGTCCGGCGGTGCGCGAAGCCGCCCTGGCCATCGACAGGGGAGACATTGGGGAACCCCTCTTCTTCAAAGCCCATGCCGGCGGCATCCTGCGGCCACGCGGTTGGAAAGCCGATGCCAGCCTCATGGGAGGCGGCGTGCTGATGGATCTCGGCGTCCATTACATCCGCGCCCTTCGCATGATCCTGGGGGAGCCGGACCGCATTCTCACCACACGCGGAATGCAGATCGATACGAAAATGGCTGGGGAAGATAGCGTGCAGGTTCTCTTTGGAAGCCCCGCCGGGTGGCAGGCCCATCTGCTGCTGAATTGGGCCGGCCCCCGCGGCCACAACCCCGATATCATCATCAGTGGCGATCAAGGGGTAATCCAGTTGTGGCCGGCAACGCCCTATTACGATTGGTTTCCCGCCGAGCCCAGACCCATCATGCAATTGCTTTCCTATGTGCGGCCTTCCTGGCTGGCGGAAAAGCTGATGCGTCCGGAGTTTCAGCAAGTACGGCGACCCATTGCGGGTGACGACACACAGGGCTATCTCAGCGAGATCCGCGAGTTTCTGGCGGCCATCGACCAGAACCGGCCGCCCCAAAGCGATCCGATACACGCCATGCGCGACCTGGAAATCGTGCTCTGCGGATACGCCGCGATGCAGCAGGATGAGTGGGTCCGGATCAGTCCTTTCTCACTGTGAATCGCAGCCGCGCGCTGGGGGCGGTAAGCGAGCACCACCCCAACAGCGCGCGCGGCAGCCGGCTCAGTTCACCGTTTGTACGTGCAGGATACCCGTGCCGATCGTCGCCCCGGAGCCATCCCGGTAGCGCGCCCGCCAATACAGCACTCGATTGTGCAGGGCAGGAATGGTAATCGTGCATCCGGAAGCACAGGCGATCCCGGCAGGGCCTTCATGGGAAAACAGGAACGGAACGGACTCGTTCAGAGTCTGCGTTTGGGCGACACACACCTCGCCGCGATTCCGCGAACACCGCAGTTGCTCGTCGTAGCCGAACTCGATCCAGGCCGTGGCCGTGCCGGGCGGAACCGCTGCTAACGACACCTCCACCGGAGCGAAGGTGGCCCGGTTGCGGCTGTCTTCGCCAGCTAATGGAGGCGGCGCGATGTACCAGTGACCCCGGGCGAGCAAGGCCTTCCCTAGGGGATCGATTTTCGCGTTCTCCGTAGCCGCTTCGCGATAGGAACGCCACTCCTTGCTCACCGCCCGCATTTTCTGCCCGTTCAGCACACTTCCGGAATTGCCGGAGGGCAATTTCCACTGCGTTACCGTGGCGCTGGCGCTGCTGGAGTTCCCCGCGCAGAAATCCCCGTTGGTTACCCCAAACTGCGACTCCCGGCAGGTAGCGAGGGGAATAAACGTCGGGTCAAAAGCCTCGCTGACAAAATAGAGCTTGCCCGCCTCCGATCCGCTAAAGCAGTCGTTGGCGAGAATGGCAACGCACCAATTACCGGTTTCCGCAGCGGAATCGGACAGCGTATCCACTCTCCGGAACGGATACCGGCCGCTGAAAACCTCAATATCGTACTGTTTCGGATCGATCGCGGCGCTCCCCGTGTACTTGTAGATATACGTTTTTCCGGCTGCCTTCACGACCGCATTGTTACCGCTAGGAATGAACAACCGGGGGTGCACATCGGCAAACCACGAGGCGTCTACTCCGGTAGCGGCAACCTGCCCCATGCTCGGATGTTTCTCGCAACTGTTGCCAAAGCAGAAGCTATCCTTCCCGGCAAACCGGTAGGGCAACTGTACGTAGGTAGTGTTGTTCAGGGCCGCCTTGTTGGCCGCCGGATTGTTGAAGTCGAACTGGGCCACCGAATAGTCCAGCTCCACGCCGAAATTGCGGGCGTTGAGCCCGTGATTCTGAAATTTGTTCAGGAAAGCGTAATTTTCGTCTTGCCCCAGCGGATCCTGGCCGAAATACCAAGCCAAGGCATAGCCATGCAGGGGACTGCTGGTCACCGGATCTTTGATGATGCTGCCGCATTTCGTCAGCCACACGCTACCCGCGGCGTGACTTTTGGCCCCGTACACACTGCTGTCGCGGATTCCGCCCCATCCCCGAATCACCTTCCATTCGGCGTTGCTCACCTTCTCGAGCAGCCGGACGTATTCGTTCCCGTGGAAGAGGAAATCGCCCGGCTTCAGTTTTTGCAACCAGTACAGATTGGGCGCCTCGCCACAAACGGCGTCCACCGGATCGCCCGACTCAAACGCGGCAGGCTGGGCGCCCCATGCCGGGTTCCAGCTCGAACTCAGTGTCAGCGTCGAGCACATGTTCTTTCCCGTATAGTCGTAACCGTCCAGCGTCACGGCTGGACATGCGCTGCAAGTTCCTCCGCTCGCCGTCGCCGAGCAAGCCGAAAGCGCACCGCCGGTCACCGTCAACTGACACTTGTTGGTCATCTCCAGAAGCGCAAACGGAGTCCCATTCAACGACACTGGATTCTGATACGTATGCAAAGCGCACCAGCGGCAACTCGGCGTATCCCCCGTCATGAACCCGCCAAAGATCTGGCTGGTATTTCCTCCCTGTGAGCCCACAAAACCGCCGCCCACCGGCAGCCGGTTCCCAAGGTCATAGGCAAAAACCCAGGCATAGGAATCCTGGCCTCCATTGAGACACGTCTCGATTACCGTCAGGCCCTGTACGGCTTGCAGTTCGCAGGACGGAAAGCTTGCCGCCGATTCCACCCACGCCTGGCTGAATGCCTTCCGCTGCGCCGTCAGCGTGAAGTTGTCCGATGGGCTGCTACAGGAATTCAGGCAAGGCGTGAGAATGACGGCCGAAGCCAGCCCGGCCAACGGCATCCGGCTGCCAAAGGGAGGTCCCGTGACATCGTCCGGGTTGGGAGTGGCCGGTGTTGTCAGGCTCAACGTCATCTTCACCAGCACGGCGTTGCCATGGGCCACACCGCCGTTCCATTGGTAGATCATGTAGAAGACACCGGGAATGGCGTCGTCCCAGTTGGCATTGTTTGTACTGGAAGAATACCCTGACTTGAAGCCGGTATTCATGAGATTGGGGTTGATCAGGTCTCCACGCCAGTTGGCGAATCCGAAGTTCTTGATGTCCAATCCGTTCGGCGTAGGCTTAATGCCGAAAATAATGTTCGCATCGTACCCACCCATACATAGGTAGTGGCCGCTGCCGGTGGGCACGCTCTGGCAGTTCTTGCCGAATCCACCCGCACCCACACTGATCCGCCAGTCCGGTGCAAAGGTAGCCCGCCACAAGGCCAGATCCACTTGAATCGTGGAAGCGCTGGTCGTGCTCTCTTTCCAAATCAGGATGCCGAACCGCGCATTGGAAGAGGTAGGGCCGCCGAACCGCCACATCGTCACACCGGAGGTTCCGCTGTGCGTCAAATCATAGGTTTGCGAAACGGTTACCTGCGGCGGCGAAGCCTGACAGTTTTTGGCGGTAATCGTCAGCAAATAGGGGGAATCGCCATTGGTCCGCGAATCGTACACCCAGAAGGATTCGCCCACGTACATGCTATCGCAAACCGGCTGGGCAAAAGCACCCGCAAAGCGGATATCGTTGAGGGAGCCGGAAACATTGTAGACCCGCGCTGGCGCAGGCGTCGTCCCCTGCGGGGTGTCCACCATCACATCTCCAGGAGCATCTTTCACCGTACAGGGCGAATCGTGGCATACCGTGTAAACGGCCTTGGTGGTGGTCAAAGAGATGCGTTGCGGCGGGCTCATGCATGTCTGGCCGTCCTCCGTCAAACACACCCTCGCATAGCCGCCGTCTCCATTGGCATCCGTGGTTTTGGCGCTGAAGGCAAGATTCTGCGACGCCAGTATGGCGCCGTAGGTGCCGTGGGTCGGAAAGCGACCCGGCCCCAGACGAACAAACAATTTCTCCTGCCCCGTACCGCTATACTCCACGAAATTGTTGTCGTCCGCCTGAATCGCGTCCGTCAACGTGCCGCTGGTTGCTGTCCATCCGCTCCCTGCCGCATCCGTAAAGCGGCAGGCGCCTTTCACTCCGGTGAGTGTGATATTGCACCCCGCCACTCCGGATACGGCCGTGGAAGTGGAATAGGCGAATCCCATCACGTTGGCGGGATTCTGTATCCATGCACCCGTGTACGGATCGGCAAACTCGGGATTGGCTATCTTGTTGCGTGTCACCTGTTTGTAGGACCATGGCCGGGAGGAGTCCACAGCCAGCGGTTCGCCCCGCGGATCCCCCAAGGCAATATTGGCCGTGCGTGCCGTCAGTGTGGCTGTTTCCCCACCACAGTTCACGCGGATGTAGTAGTCGGTATCGGCCTGCAAGGCCCGGCTGAGCGTGTAACCGTTCAACGCCGTTTCGATCGCTGCCGGCCCTTGCTTTCCAAGCACGAATACGCGATGCCGGCCAGTGGAGAGATTGCCGCTCCGGCTGTCCAGCGCGGCGCCGGGAAACAAGGCAGGATCCACGTCCGGCGCCAATGGGGAGTAATCACTCTCCTTGCTCGCTTCCACCGTACAGGCCGCTGCCGACGGCGCTGTATAGCTGAATACAATCTGCACCGATGTGGATCCCACCGCGGTCAGGTGATCCACTGCGGCTGCCAGTGGAGCCGCAAGCAATAGAAACTTGGCCAAGAGCATGTTATTGCATCCTTTCCACGGTGAAGAAGAGATCGAACACCGCGCTGCCGCCATCGCCAGGATCGATGGAGATCGCACTGGCGCCAGTGGAATGCAGCGTCTTACAGATCGCCGAAATGGCCGTCGCTGTGGCGAGTGACGGCGTCAGCGTGATGACTCCATCCTCGTCCCAAGCGAGATTCTTCACCAGGTTCGTGCCGCTCGCCGTATCCCGCCAGGACACCGTCCAGACAGGAAACGTCCCCGTGCCGGCCGAGGTCACCGAAGCTGTTCCGCAAACCCGGTAAGTGCCTGCGGCATGCGAGGCATTCAGGAGCGTCAGCGCACCCAGATTGCCCGTTTGTCCGCTCAACGACACCACCCCCAAAATAGGCGCCAAGCCAAGCCCTGCCGTCGGCGCGGCCGCAAACCGCGACACGCCCCCCGCCGTCACCGCCATCCAACCCGGACCGCTCCCCAGTGGGCCGGATCCGCCATCTCCCCCCAGGTGAACCTGGTTGGCGCCGTTGTGCGTCACAATCGGGATCGTGGACGCTCCGCTCCGCCGTATCAGCCCGGCCCAGTAGGCCTCTCCGCTTCCATCGAAATTCGTCAAGCTGTGCCGAATGGCCGTGCAGTTGGCCGTATCGTTATTCAGACAGCTCTGCACAGTGGCTACATCGCCCCCCGCCGCCACGTTCGCCGCCAACACCGTGACCGATGGTCCCGAACCGCTCCGCGACACCACCAGTTCCTTCGCCGTATTGTTCCAGGTCAACCCGTTATCGCCCGCCAGCGACCCGCTGTCATGAAACTGTATCTGTCCGTTCGAACCACCCGCACTCCGCACGCAGTTCACCGTAACTCCCCCCTCACGGCAGCGAAACTTGCCGGCCGTCGAGTCGTACCATATATCGCCATTGCTGAGGCTCGACGGATCGCCGGCCATCCCACCCACGTTCAATCCGGCTGAACTTGCTCCCGGAACCATCGTCTGTTTCGCCGTCCAGGTGTTGGCCGTAGCCAGCATGGGAACAACCGCCGGGTTCACGCTGAACACATTGCCCACTTTGCTCAATCCGGCGCCCGCCAGATAGTTCGCCGTGCCGCCCATGGTCCGCAGATCCACTACCGCCCCCCATACGCCGTTGGACAGCGATACAGTCGCCAACGGCATCGCGCCCGCCGAGAAGAAGCTCTGCGCCGTTGCCGTACAGTTCGAGAGCGTGTAATTCGATGGAGTCAACCCGCTTCCAAACAGGCAGCGCAACACAGGGATTCCACTGGCATCGTCCACTTCCAGCCGCAATGTCCCCGATTCGGCGCCGGCTGCCACCGAAACCGTTGCCTGGTTCAGTTCGCTCACCGCGTACCGGCCCATGCTGTCGAGGAACCGCACCCTCCCCGCGGCGACGGTCACCAAGGTCGCGGTGGCGCTCACCCGCAGATCGCTTAACTCACTGAGATTCGTTGCCCCACCCGGACTATTGTTCGTGTTCAAGGCATGCCAGGAGGAATTGAAGCAAATATGGAGATTCTCCCCCGCCGGAGCATCCGTCTTGAACAGCAACTCACCGTTGAGGCAGGAGGGAGGCAGAACCGTGCTCAACCGCGCCGGCCGGGTAAGAGCGAATTGCGAGAAATCGGCTGCCGCGGATTGTGTCGGCAAGTGCAGCTTCGTTTGCGCCGGCATGGCCCAGGCCAACAGACACGCCAATGCCCACAGCAATACGAACGCGCGCGCGCGCCGTCGGAAATTTGTACCCCATCGCATCTTCATGATGATTCGAATTTCCTTTCATGAATTCCTGTTTTACAAAAATAATAGACTGAATAAGCCTATCATTAGAATAAAGTATGCCTCCCTCCTTCTCCCGCCGCACCGGCTGTAATTCACTGAACGCACGGCAGATACTTTTGCCGCCGCGTTGTGATCGGCGGGAAGGGCGGATGCCCGGTTTCACGGCGCATTTCACACACCCGGCGGCCGCAATCGGAAAAGAAAAGGGCCATTCTTCCGGCACATCCGGCAAGCGGCTCTGCCGCTATACTGAAACTATGCCGACGCCAGCGTACCCCTTCGGGCCTGGGCGCCCATGCGCCGTTAAGGTGAGTCCCATCGTCCGCCGATAGACCACTATGTGCGGCATTGTGGGATTCGTGGCCCCGCCCGGCTCGGCTGAGCCGGCCGCCCGGTTGCGGCTGATGAACAATCAGATCGTCCACCGTGGCCCCGACGACGAGGGATACTATACGGACGGCTCCTGTGGCTTGGCCATGCGGCGGCTGAGCATTATCGACCTCAACACCGGCCATCAGCCCATCGCCAACGAAGACGAAAGCATTTGGATCGTATTTAACGGCGAGATCTATAATTTCCAGGATCTGCGCCAGGAACTGGAGGCCCACGGCCACCGCTTTCGCACGAAGACAGACACCGAAGCACTCGTCCATCTCTACGAGCAGTATGGAGTGGATGGGCTGTCCAAGCTCCGCGGCATGTACGCCTACGCCATCTGGGATACGCGCCGCAAAAAACTCCTCCTCGTCCGAGACCGGTTCGGCAAAAAGCCTCTCTACTATGCTGTCACCGGCAACAGTATCTATTTCGCCAGCGAACTGCGCTCCCTCTACGCTCTCGGGCTTCCTTTAGACCGCGATGACGAAGCGCTCCGCCTCTATTTCCAGTTCTCCTTTATTCCCGACCCCTGGACCCCGTTCCGCCAGATTCGCAAGCTGCTCCCCGGGCACTGGCTCCAGTATGAGCTTGGAAAGGAGCCTGTAACCGGCCGCTATTGGCAGTTCCCCCGCCCCGCCGAGCAGGCCCCCGCCGCAATTTCGCAAGGCGAAGTCGTCTCGCGCATCCGCGACATTTTCGATGAATCCGTCCGCATCCGCATGATTGCCGACGTGCCGCTTGGCGCGTTCCTCAGCGGGGGCATCGATTCGAGTTCCGTGGTCGCCTCCATGGCCCTCCAGTCCCCCGACCCCATCAAGACCTTCTCCATCGGGTTCCAGGAAGCCAGCCATAACGAACTTCCCTACGCCCGCATGGTGGCGGAACGCTACCGCACCGAACACCACGAAATTCTCGTTCAGCCCGATTCGGTCCATCTCACCACCCGCCTCATCCGCCACTTCGGTGAACCGTTCGGCGATTCCTCAGCCATCCCCACGTTCCTGGTTTCCCAATTCGCCGCCCAGCACGTCAAAGTCGCTCTCAGCGGGGACGGCGGCGATGAACTCTTCGCCGGATACGAGCAATTCCTGGCCATTCAGAACAACCGCTGGATGGACCGCATTCCCCAGCCCGCCCGCTCCCTGCTCTCGCTGCTGGCCGATGCCATGCCTTATTCGGCATATGGCAAGAATTTTCTCCGCACCCTCAGCCGATCCTCTGCCCTGGAGCGCTATTTCGAACGCAACTACGCCTTTTATTTCCTGCGCAAAGCCCTGCTACGGCCGGAGTGGATGCTTCCCGCCGACGAAGCCTGGCTACGCCGTACCCTGCACCATTTTCTGCTCCCCAACGGCGCCGATATCCTCTGTCAAGCCTTACACTTCGAGGGAACCGCCAGCCTCGCCGGTGATATGCTGGTGAAGGTGGATCGAATGTCGATGGCGAATTCGCTCGAGGTGCGTTCCCCGCTGCTCGATCACCGTCTGGCGGAACTCGCCGCGCAATGCCCCCCGCAGTGGAATATCCAAGGCGCCGCGGGCAAGCAGATCCTGCTCAAAGCTCTCGCGGACCGCCTTCCGCCGGAGCTCATCCATCGCCCCAAACAGGGCTTCGCCGTTCCCTTGTCAGACTGGTTCCGCGGTCCGTTGCGGCCGCTGTTGTGGGATACGCTGACCTCGGACCGGTTCCTGACTCGCGGCTACGTCTCCCCCGGCTTCCTGCGCCACCTGTTGCGCGAGCATGACGAGCGGCGGCGCGACAACCAGCACTGGCTCTGGTCGCTGTTGATGCTGGAGCTATGGCATCGCGACACGGAAGGGCTTCAGCCATGAACGTCGCCACGCCTTCCCCCACGGCTCCCAAGCCCGTTACCCTGATTACCCCGGACGAAGCCAACCCTCTACAGATCCTCGGCTTCGCCCTATTGCAGGGATTCGTGTTCCTCTCGTGCAGCCGCCTCAGCGATCTCTACCTGGCCCCGCTTCACCTGCCCTTCATTTTTTCCACGCTTGCGCTCATTTTCATGCTCCTCTCGGGCGGATTGTGGCGCGCCGCATCCACCACGCCGGCCAAGCTGCTGCTGGCTTTCACTGCCTGGATGGTGTTCATCCTTCCGTTCAGCACATGGAAGGGCGGCTCCTGGGGCATGCTTCGCGATGACTGGTCGCGCGCGATCTCCACTTTCCTTGTGGTAGCCGGTTTAACGGTCACGCTCGGCAATTGCCGGCGCATCATGGGCGCCGTACTGCTGGGAACCACCACCGCGGGACTCATCGCTTTGCTCAAAAATCACCGGCCTGGCGGAAGGCTTGCGCTTCCCGTCGGCCTGTTCTCCAACTCCAATGACATGGCGCAAATGATGCTCTTCGCCCTCCCCCTGACAGCCCTCTTTTGGGGCAAGGGTATGTTGAAGAGTCTGCTCAGTGCCGTCTCGTTTGTCATCCTGCTGCTTGCCGTGCTCGGATCCGGTTCCCGTTCGGCGTTGCTTGCCATCGGAGTCCTGCTGTTGCTGGTCTTCATCCGCAGCTCGGCCACACATCGCCTGCTCATCGTCATCGCCGCCATGGTTGCCGCCATGACGGCAATCGCTATCGTTCCCCGATCCACCCTGCTGCGCTATGCCACGATCTTCGGCGGATCGAGCGACGTACAGATCGCCGAGAGTGAGGAGGATGCAGCGTCGCTGTCGCGGACCGCCAGCGCGCTGGAATCTTCCGAGTCTCGAAGAAAACTATTCTTCCGCAGCCTCGAACTCACCGTGCGCAACCCGATCTTCGGCGTCGGGCCAGGCGTATTCCAGGTGGCTGCTTCCGATCTTTCCCAGGAGCGCGGCGAGCGCTCCATGTGGCTGGAAACGCACAATGCCTACACTCAGGTATCGAGCGAAACCGGAATCATCGGCGCCATACTCTATATCGGTGTCGTGATCACCTGCTTCCGCTCCGTCATTCGCCTCGAACGGGAAAGCAGGAAACACAAATCGATGATCGAAGTAACCCGTATGTCCCAAGCCATGCTGTTCGCCCTGACCAGCTTTGCCGTCACCGCCTTCTTTTCGAGCATCGCCTATAAGTTCATGTTCCCCATGATTCTCGCCGTCGCCGTAGCCCTGGTGCGGGCGGGAGAACTGCGGCTGCAAGGCGAGGCGCGAAACGCCCCGGCCGCCGATGCCGCCGCGGAGTTGCCCAGCGGACCCCGCCGCCGGCCACTCCGTCCATCCTGGGCTGCTCCGAAATTCCGCTCAATGCGATGAAGCAGCCCTGTGTTCTGTTCCTGTTGGACTGGCGTCCCATCTTCTGGAGCACCCGCGAGGAGTTCTACGCGCAGCTTTCGCGCCGGTTGCGGCAGGCCGGTATCGTTCCCATCATGACTGTATCGGCCGAGATGGAACCCCGCGTCCGCGAGCGTCTCGAACAGGCAGGCGCCGAAGTGAACGTACTCGCCTATAACGCTCGCTACCGGCTCTACTTCTCCTACATCGGCGCCGTCACCCGCCGCTACAACGTCCTGCTCGCGCATATCCGCTTTTTCGATTATTTCAGCCTGGTTCCCTGGCTGTGCCGCCTGAACGGCATCCGCACCATTCTCTTCACGGAGGCCAACAGCGGAGAGTTCCGCCCGAATGCCGCCTGGAAAGCCGCCCTGTTGCGCCTCCGGACGGCCTTCGTCACCTATCCCATTACCCGAGCCATTGCCATCTCGGAATTCATCCGCCAGCGTCTCATTGCCAGTGGCGTTGCGTCCTCCAAGACCTGTGTCATCTTTAATGGCGTCGACACGTTGGCTTTCGTCCCCGAGCCCGGCCGGCGCGATTCGCCCACCCTCCCCGGCGCCGCTCGAACGGCCTCATTCCTCATCGCCTATCTGTCGTCCCTCATGCCTTGGAAACGGCCCGGTCTCGTCATCGACGTATGCAGCCGTTTACACAGCCGTGGGATCCCCGTAACCATCCTCGCCGGCGGCACCGGACCCTTATTGGAGCAGTTGCAGGCGCGCACCCGTGAACTCGGCCTCGACAGCCATCTGCATTGGCTTGGCCACCACCCCAATCCGCAGCACCTGTTGCAGGCTGCCGACGCCTTTCTCCACACCTCTATCGGCGAAGCTTTTGGCAATGTGCTGGCCGAAGCCCTCGCCTGTGGCCTTCCGGTGGTCGCCACCCGCAGCGGCGGCACTCCGGAAGTGCTCTCCGAGGACTGCTCCATCCTGGTGGAACCCGGTCCGGCAGAGGCCGACGGCTTGGCCAACGCCCTCGAAACCCTGGCCCGCAACCCCGCCTTGCGCCGGCGCATGGGCCTTGCGGGTAGAGAACGCTCCTGCCGCCTGTTCTCCACCGAGAAGGCCGTGGAGGCCAATTTACGCCTGTACCGCGAGCTGCTTGCCGGCCGCTACGATCTCCCCGAGCCGGTCACGGCCCGGTAACCCCACATCCGCCCGTTGCCTCAGGGCTCCTGCTCCTCCGGCGCCTCGACATTCTCCACGGCGCCATATCCCGTCTGAATCGAGAGGACACGGTGCCCGTTCGGAATCCCGAAGTTCGACGTGGCCACCACCCAGTCCCCCGCCGGTGCAATGGCCGCCCGCGGAGTCGACCAATAGCCCCGGCCATCTTCATTCGAGAAGCGCAGACTCCGGTGCATCGCCAGCCTGCGTACCTCGCCATCGCTCACCACCATGATTTCCCCCAGATACGGCGTGCGCCGCAGCGCGGAGCGATCCTCCGGACTGCGCACCTGATTGAATAATTCCGACGTGATCGACACCGCGCAATGGGCGCTGTTCTTGGCGCACCCGATATGGAAGTCGAGCCACTTGTCCGAGCTCGAGCAACGGAACAGCGGCAAAATCCGCCGCATCCCGCCACCATTGGCCGCCGACAGCCCCATCTTGCCTTCCATTCCGAGGTGTAACGTGAACAGGCCGAAGTTGCACGGAGATTGGGATTCCAGCCCCACCATCAACTGTTGATTCCCCTCGAAATCCTCATAGGTATCGGCATGAGAGCCGCCGATACAATACTCGCCCGCCTCACAGATTCCGTTCCGGTTCCCCCCGTCCATCCACACGTTTTCCGGCCCGCGCGTCACCAGGTCCAGCCGGTTCTCGAATGCATTCACGGAAAACAGCAGCAACGGGCCATTTCCAATCTGCACCACATAGCGTTTTCCCGTGGTGCGGTCGATACCTTTCGCCATGGTCACGAAATCGACGCTTTGCGAGGTTTCGGCACAATAAGCGGTCACGGGTTGCGCCATCAAGTCCGCCGCGCAGGTCTGCCGCTCCGCCGGCGCATGAAAGGCGATCCAGTTGTCTTTGGACAGCTCTCCGGTGGCGCCCGTCGTGATCCTGGTGAATTGCGCGCTGAAGTCGGCCACGGTTTCCCTTTCCCGGGTCTCCAGGTTGTAGCGCACAACGGTGGCGCCTCGTGGAAAATACAAAAACCGGTCGTCAACGGCATCCCACATTGTCCCTTCAAAGGGGATGGGCAAGCCGCTGTAGACAACGCCGCCATCCTCCACCCGCACCACGGACGGAGCCTCGTCTGCATTCGCCAGCAAGACAAGCCTCCCCGAGGCGCTCACCGGGGACGGGGAGGAATACCCATGCACGGAGCCGCGCCCTCCAATAATCCGTACCTCTCCGCCGAAATTGGGATCGATATAGCTGCCGCCGCGCGCGGGCGGATCGAAATTTCCCGCGGGCCGCTCATCTTCCACCGTGCACAAGGCATAGTTGTCGGCGAGCAGTCCCGCCACGCTCTCACAACCATTCGGGCCGCTGGGGTAGGTGAACCAGGAAACATTGCCTTCCACCAGTTCCAGTTGCACGTTTACCGTCTTCACGGCTTCTCCGGCCCGCACGGTAATCGTCACCGCGTGCGTCCCCGCCGGCTGCGTTAATGCCCACCAGGCCGTTGGCGTTACGCTCACCCGTGCGCTGGCATCGCCCGCCGCGGGCCGAATCGTCACAATATCGGGGTTGGAAACCGTCGCCGTCCAGGCTTGCCCGGAGTTCACCTGTAGAGAAGCCGTCGGACTCAGCGGACCGCCGGTGGTCATCTGGAGCACAATCTCCGCCGGCTGTAGCTCCAGATTCTGCGCCCAAGCGATTTCGCCGCAGACACAGAGAAGAAGGTAGTGCGCAATTCTCATACCATCATTTCTCCTACGCTTTCGGACGCTCCTTCTATTCTATCCCGTTACGTT
>CAYOBO010000095.1:0-28780 GCA_964402295.1 uncultured Candidatus Solibacter sp.
CCGATCAAACCGAAGTTCTTGGCGCGATCCTCGGGTGGTGTGACGTCGGCGATATAAGCCTGAGCCGTGGATATGTTGCCTCCGGTGAACCCGTCGATGATGCGGGAGAGAAACATCACCGGCAGCGAACCGGCGATGGCGAACAAGAAATAGCCGAAGGATGAACCGAGGATACTGAGCAGCAATACGGGGCGGCGGCCGTAGCGGTCTGACAAGACGCCCAAGACGGGGCTGGCGACGAATTGTGCCGCGGAGAAGCTGGTGGAGAGCAGTCCGACGGTGGTGGCATCGGTGCGGAACTGGCGGACCAGGTAGGGAATGATGGGCAGCAGGATTCCTGCTCCCAGCAGATCCAGGAACACGGTCAGGAATAAGAAGGAGAGCGCCCTCTTGGACGGGGGCTGGGCCACTTTAGATCACCGCAGCTTGTTTCTCAGTAATGAAGGCTTCGATGACGTCGCCCGGCTTCACGTCGTTGTAGTTCTGAATGCCGATACCGCACTCGTAACCTGATTTCACTTCGCTGGCGTCCTCTTTGAAGCGTTTGAGTGAGCCGATCTTGCCTGTGAAGACGACCACGTTGTCGCGGAGCAGGCGCAACTGGCTGTCGCGAGTGATGCTGCCGTCGGTGACGTAACAGCCGGCGATAGTGCCGACCTTGGTGATGCGGAAGGTGTCGCGCACTTCGGCGCGTCCCTTGAAGGTTTCCTTGATCACCGGTTCCAGCAATCCGGCCATCGCCTTCTTAATCTCGTCGGTCAGTTCGTAGATGATGGTGTGGAGACGGATGTCGACCTTTTCCTGTTCGGCGATGGAGGAGGCATTCTTGTCGGGGCGGACGTTAAAGCCGACAATGATTCCGTTGGAAGCGGAAGCCAGCAATACGTCGGTTTCGGTGATGGCGCCTACGCCGGTGTGCAATACGCGAACCCGGACTTTCTCTGTGCTCAGCTTCTGCAAGGCGTCGCTGAGCACTTCGCATGTGCCGCCCACATCCGCCTTGAGGATGATGTTGAGTTCCTTGATCTCGCCTTCCTTGAGGCTCTTGGCGAGGGATTCGAGGGTAACGCGGGCGCCTTTCTTCATCTGCTCTTCGCGTTCCTTGGCTTCGCGGTAGACGACAATCTGCTTGGCCTTGGCCGTGTCTGTCACCACCTGGAAGGTGTCGCCGACTTCGGGAACCTCGTCAAGTCCGAGAACTTCCACGGGCATGGACGGGCCGGCTTCTCGCAGCGCATTGCCGCGGTCGTCGAACATGGCGCGAACGCGGGAAAAGACGGAGCCGCAGACAAAGTAATCGCCCACGCGCAGCGTACCCTTGCGGACGAGAACCGTGGCCACCGGACCGCGGCCGCGGTCCAACTCGGCTTCGAGCACCGTGCCCACCGCCGGGCGGTTGGGGTTGGCCTTGAAGCTCTGCATGTCGGTGACCAGGAGGATCATTTCGAGCAGCAGGTCAAGGTTCTGGCCTGTCTTGGCGGAAAGTGGAACGGTGACGGTGTCGCCACCCCACTCTTCCGGCATGAGTCCGTTTTCGGTGAGTTGCTGCTTGATGCGATCTGGTTGCGCTTCCGGTTTATCGATTTTGTTAATGGCTACAATGATGGGGACTTTCGCGGCGCGCGCGTGGTCGATGGCTTCTTTGGTCTGAGGCATGACGCCGTCGTCGGCGGCCACAACAAGGATGACGATGTCCGTAACCTTGGCGCCGCGGGCGCGCATACGAGTAAACGCTTCATGGCCCGGTGTGTCGATAAAGACGATCTTGCGGCCCTTGTACTCGACATAGTAGGCGCCGATGTGCTGGGTGATTCCCCCAAATTCGCCGGCTACGACGTTGGACTTACGAATGGCGTCAAGCAGCGACGTCTTTCCGTGATCGACGTGGCCCATGATGGTCACCACCGGCGGGCGCAGTTGCATGTCTGCTGCGTCCTCGGCCATTTCGAGGTCGAAGGTCGACTCCTCCTCGAAGGTCATCTGGGTGGTGGTGGCGCCGAAGTCCGCCGCGAGGTCCTCGGCGAGTTTCACATCCAGCGTCTGGTTGATGGTGGCGAAAATCTTGCGGTCCACCAGTTTCTTGATCACCAGGTTCGCCTTGATGCCGAGCTTTTCGCTGAGCTCTTTCACGGTGATGCCTTCAGAGATGGTGATTTCTCTGTTGGTGGCAAGAACCTGTTCGGGTTCATTGCGGCGTTGCAGGCGAAGATCTTTCTCGACAATTTCAATTTCCCGATGCCGCTCGCGCTGCTTCTTGCCGGCATCGCGGCGCTGCTGCTCCGTGGTGGGCAGTGGCGTGGCGACTTCCGGGCGCAACGGCGTTGTGGGATGCATCGGCCGGCCGCCAGGGCGCTGCGGACCACGCCCACCAGGACCGCCGGGCTGTGAGCCGGGGCGAAGAATAGGCTGCCCGGGGCGGATAGGGCCGCGGTAAACCGGTTGACCAGGGGCCGGGGGCGAAGACGGGCGTCCCGGCATGGGTCCGCGGGCTACAGGTTGCCCCGGAGCCGGTTTGGCGCTCTGCGTCTGCTGCAACCGCGCCACAAGATCAGGACGAGGAGGAACAACGGGCCGGGCGGCGGGCTGCCCGGCGAGCACCGCAGGCTTGCCGACCTGAGGCCGGGGAGCAGGCGGTGGGACAATCGGACGACCCGGACCGGCCGGTGTAGCTTGCGCCGGTGGCTGTGGAGGTTTGGGCCGACCTGGAAGCACGCTGCCTGGGGGCGGCGCACCAGGGGTGCTTACCGCGGGACGTGGCGGGGGTGGAGCCGGAATGGGCTGACGGGGCCCGGAAATGATCTGGCCAGGACGCGGGGGCGCACTGGGGGCTGGCTTTGCCGGAATCGCGATGGTTCGCTGCGGCATTGCCGGTGAGGGCGGGGGAGTTGAAGGAGCGGGAGGCGCCGGAGGCGGCGCTGGAGTTTCCCGTGGGGCCGGTGTGGCTGCGATAGGTCCTGCAAGCGGTGGCCGCAAGGGAGTGGCAGGCCGAGGTGTAGGCACCGCCGGGGTAAACCCTGCTTTCTCCGGTTCCGGCTCGGCGGCCGGTGGAGCAGCGGCCAGCGGAGCAGCAGCCGGTGGAGCGGCAGCCGGTGCAGCGGAAGCCGCTGGTTCCACAGATGCGGGCACGCGCCGGATCGCCTCCGGCTCCTCTTTTATCGGCGTTCCCGCTTTCGTTTCGTCCTCAATCGCCGGGGCGATGACAATTCCCAAATCCTGCTCACTCCCGGGCGATTCGCCCTTTTCCAGTCCGAGCAAATGCCGCACCTTGAGAGCTACGTCCTCGTCGATCGAGCTCGAGTGGGTCTTTTTTTCGGACACGCCGAGCTCCGGAAGAAGGTCGATGATCTTGTGCGGCTTGACCTCCAATTCCCGTGCGAGCTCGTTGATTCGGATCTTGCTCATATGTTGACTGTGCGAGCCTTTGTCGGTCACTGTGCTCCCAATCGCTCGAATTGGAGGCACAGCACGAGGGTATTCGACCGCTCGCAGTTAATCGGCTTCCTCAATCGGCGCTTTCTATGGTACCAGATTCCATGGTTTCATTCGTAGTTGCCACAGTTGCGGTGGCGGGAACGGCGGGTTGCTCTTGCTTGAGCGAAGCCTGTTCGCTTTCTTGCATCGCGTCCACAACCTCTGGGGCGGACTCCTCCAGAACAGGTTCGGCAGCGGCTTCCGGCGACGCGTCTTCGGCGACTTGCTGTTCAGCAACTGCATCCTGAGTGGTTACCGCCTCAGCGACTGCTGCTTCCGGCATCGCTGTAGCAGCCTCGTCCTCCGCGTAGGCCAGGGCTTCTCCCTGTTGCGGCTCAAACTGCCCATAATAGCTGTTGACCGCAGCCTGGATTCCCTCCACCATTTCCGCTGTAATTCCCGCGGCGTCGAGATCCTCCTGCGTAACGGTAGTCAGCTTCTCCACGGTGGGTATGCCGGCTTCAAGGAGTCTTTCCAGAACCGGCTCGGCGAGACCGTGATCGATCAGGATGGAGACAGGGGCCCCGGGGATGGTGAGAGCCGCCATGGCCGATTCGACTTCCTGGCGCTTCTCCTCCTCGCTCTTAATATCGATCCTCCATCCCAAAAGCTTGGAGGCCAGCCTGACGTTTTGACCCTTCTTCCCAATGGCCAGGGAAAGCTGGCTGTCGTCGACGATGACTTCCATGTGCTTATCGATTCCGCTCAGCACCGTGACCCGAGTAATCTTAGCCGGGCTCAGGGCGTGCGTGGCGAAAACCACGGGGTCTTCGGAATATTCGATAATGTCGATCTTTTCGCCTCTCAGTTCGCGAATGATGGACTGCACGCGCATTCCTTTCATTCCGACGCAGGCGCCGACGCTATCGACATCGCGGTCTCGGCTGATGACGGCGATCTTGGTTCGTTCTCCGGCTTCCCGGGCACAACCCTTGATCAGGACCGTGCCATCGTAGATTTCGGGCACCTCCTGCTCAAACAGGCGTTCCACCAATTCGGCCGCTGCGCGCGACACGATGAGTCCGGCGTTCTTGCCCGTCTTCTCGACCGCTTTGATCACCACACGGATCCGGTCGCCGATGGAGAAGTTTTCGAGACGCGATTGCTCCTTCTTCGGGAGACGGGCCTCGGTCTTGCCGAGATCGCAGATGAGATCCTGCCCCTCGATGCGTTTGACGACGCAATTGACCAGCTCTCCGGCGCGGTTGGCGTATTCCGAATAGACTGCCTCACGTTCGGCTTCGCGCACTTTTTGCAGAATCACCTGCCGTACGGTTTGCGCCGAAATGCGGCCGAGCGACTCCGTGGAACGGTAAATGCGGACTTGGGAGCCTACGGTGGCATTGGGATCGTGCCGCACGGCATCGGCCAGCAGCATCTCATGGATGGGATCCTGCACTTCCTCCACTACCTTGAAAACAGAGTAGATGGAGACACCTTTCTTTTGCGGGTCGAACTCCGCGACCAGATCCTCGTTGGTGCGAAAGTGCTTGCGGGCGGCCACAAGCATAGCGTCCTTCACCGCATCGGAAACAATCTGCGGATCGATTCCCTTCTCCTTGCTCAATAGCTCGATGTGCTGCAACAGCGTATCCAAGGCTTACTCCTTCTTCTGCTTCTGGGTATTGATTTCGGACGCGGGGATTTACCACTTAAACTTGAGGTTCGCCCGGACAACGTCTTCCAGGAGAAACTGAATGACCTTGCCTGGCGAAGCCTCGAGGCGAATCACGTTGCCGGAGATACCGGCCAGAACGCCCTCCCATTTCTTGCGGCTCTCCACCGGGTTCCGAAGTTGAACCACAACGTCGTGGCCGGCGAACCGCTCAAAGTCGCGGGGCTTTTTCAGTTTCCGCTCCACTCCTGGGGAGGAAACCTCCAGATGGTAGCCTTCCCCGGGGATGACATCCTCAGCGTCCAGAATCGCACCAAGTTTTTCGGATATCAGCTCGCAATCGGAATGGGTGACGCCTTCCGGCTTGTCAATATAAACGCGTAGGAGACGGCTGGCGCCGCCGCCCAAGAGCTCCACATCCACGATTTCGATTCCCGCGGACACACCGACCCGTTCGGCGATTTCCACCACCTTTGCATGGACGGTCTGTTTCAAAATAGAAGGCATTCCTAGAACAAAAAAGTGGGCTTTCGCCCACTTCGCATGTTTCGACTTCGTCTCCAGTATATCAGGACGCGCGGCGGCCCATGTACGTTTCAGAGATTCTGCCGCGAATCACTGAGCCGTCATCACCTCACTCGCCACGGCCACTTTCAAACCCTGACCGCGCATCGTGGCGATCATTTCCTCCGATGCTGTGCTATCGATGCTTTGCACCGCATCCCGCACCAGCACTACTTCTTTCCCCGTGGCCAGCAATCCCTCGAGAGCCTTTCGCACACAGATCTCCGTCACCACTCCGTAGACAACGTAGCGGCCGGCATTCCACTGCTCCAGTAGCGTTGTGAGGTTCGCATTGGTGAAACAGTCGATAGTCTGCTTCTCCAGGAGAACCTGCTGGGCGTCTCCCAAGACAACTTTGGTTGCCGCGCTGGGCACAGTGACGCGTTTATCCAGCAGGGTGATTTGGGGCTTACCTTGCGCGGCCGTACCGACAACGCAGTGGTGAGGATACTGACGGAACTCCGGGTCGTCCTCCGCATGCGCGTCCATGGTGGAAACGAGCGGCATACCCTGACTGGCGGCGAAATGATTGAGGGCTGCGATGCGCCGTATGAGAGCGGAAGAGCCTGGGACGTAGAACGCCCCAGCCGGATAGACAAAATCAATCTGGGTGTCGACGTCAAAGTATACGGTTTTCATGGTCTCTCCTCCTGATCCAAGGATCGCTGAACCTTGGCGTTCAACGCCAGCAGTTCCCTGCTGTAATCCACGGGCCAGGCATCCCTGGCTTCGAACAGCGTGCGCAACGGGGCCGGAAGGCGACTCACCCGATCGAGCGAACGCTGGCGGGAACTCGGCAAATCAGGCAGCGGCTCCACCACTTTCCCGTTCAGTATCACGGGGCGCAAGAGGGCCTCCGGGGCTGAACCGCTGTCGCATCCCAAGCATTCCCAACTGCACCCCACCACATCGCGATCCGAGAACCGGAAGATCTGCTTGGCGCCGGCCAGCGTGCGTTTCCCTTCGCTGAATTTGGCCGTGTAGCGGCGCTCCTCGCCCCGGCGCAACTCGACGATTTTGTAGACGGCACTGAGGCTGGGAACATCGGCGGAAGTAGCGAGGTCGGTTCCCACTCCGAAGGCGTCGATGGGAGCGTTCGAGGCGAGCAACTCGGCGATCTTGTACTCGTTCAGATCGCTGGTGGCCATGATCTTCGCATCGGCGAGTCCGGCACGGTCGAGAATCTGCCGCACCGCCTTCGACATCTCGACAAGGTTTCCGCTGTCGATGCGCACACCCCACATCGGTTTGCCCAGCGATGCGGCCCGCCGCGCGCCTTCGAGTGTGTCGTAGGTGTCGATGAGGTAAACCGTGTTCGGGCCCAGTAGTTGCTGTAGTCGGCGGAAGGCTTCCAGCTCATGGTCGAATGCCTGCACCCACGAGTGAGCGGCGGTGCCGAACACCGGGATCCCGAATTGCATGCCCGCCTGAATGTTGCTGGTGCCGATACATCCGCCGATGTATGCGGCCCGGCCGGCGAGCACACCGGCTTGGGGAGTGTGGGCGCGGCGCGTTCCGAACTCAACCACCGATTTCGGGCCGGCGATCTCCACAATGCGCGCCGCCTTGGTGGCTATCAGAGTCTGGAAGGCGATGGTGGAGAGTAGATAGGTTTCCGGAATCTGCGCCTCCACGAGCGGCGCGCGCACGGTCAACAGCGGCTCACCCGGGAACACCGGAGTCCCTTCGGGAACGGCGAATAGGTCCCCGGTGAAGCGCAAATCAGCCAAGTATTGGAAGAATTCCGCACTGGCATGCGTGAACTGCGGAAGCCCGCGCAGATAAGCGATCTCTTCCGCCGTGAAACGGAATTGCAGGAGATATTCGACGGCCTGCGCCAACCCCGCACAGATCAGGAAATTGCGATTGAGGGGAAGCCGCCGGACGAACAATTCGAAGGTAGCCGACTCGCGGGCCTTACCAGCTTCGAAATAGCCCGCGGCCATTGTCAGTTGGTAAAGGTCCGTGAGTAATGCGTTCACTTGCTGCGCTACTTCTTCTTCTCGTCCTTCTTCTTGGTATCCGGTGGCGCCGGCGGGCGGATGGCGGCAGCGGTGTTTTCCAACTCCAGCAACGCCGCGGCCGAGATCTGGTACACCGTCGGTTCGTTGACACGCACGGCGAACGCATCGGCGCCCGGGCCTTTGGAGATTTGCACGTGGTCCACTAACTTACCGTCCTTCGAGGTCACTCGCAGATCCAGTACCGGTGTGCCGAATCCGGACTCCTTGAACTCCACCGCCGACAGATCCCGCAGTTTGTCAATGAAGGATTGTACGCTGACCGAATCCATGGCTTCCGATCCGCGCATCCACTTCTCGCCCGATTTGGCGTACACCTTGGTTTGCCCGTCCGCGCCCTTCACTTCCACTTTGGTGGGATCGCTAAATCCAAAGTCGAATAATTTGCGGTTGCGGAAATCGTTGAGTCCTTTGTCGAGCCCCTCACCCAGTTCGGTGGACACCTTGTGAATGCCGGCAACAGCCGAGCCTTTGGCGAAGTAATCGTTGTCCTTCTTGCGGATTTCGATCTCATGCGTGCCGGCGGCGTCCGTCACCCTGGCAACGGCGATCTTTGTGCCCGCCGCGAAATTACCGGCTGCCTTCTTGGCATCCTCCTCGCTCACCGAAGTGTCCATCTTGGCTTCTTTAATCTTGCGGACTAATTCCTCGACGGCCCAATTGTCGGCGCGCAAGGGCTTCGGTTTCACGATCTGCCACTCGTTTTGGGCGTTCTTCCCAAATTCCACGGGCGCGCCTTTGCCGGCCAGTTCCACGCGCGACAGCTTGTCGGCATCGAACGCCACCAGCCGCTTATCGCGCAGATCGAGGGGGGTCTTATCGAACGAATTCTTGTTGAATGTGGAGATGGTGAATAGCCGCGGGTCGCCTTCGATCATTGCGTAGAAACCGCTTCCCGTAGCCATCTCATCGCCGATCTTTAGCGTGGCTGACTTGCCGTCTTTCTTGGTGGCCACCACTACAACCTGCGGTGAGCTGAGCCCGTAGGTGGAAAGGTCGCCCGCCTTTTCTTCCACAATGGAATCGGCGTTGAGGCTGCCCACGGCGGTTACGATCGAGGTAACCGCATCCTGATCGGCTTGCAGCGGCTCCGGCGCGGTGATTTGCCACTTGTCGGACTTCTTGAGGGTCGTGTTCTTGCCGTCGGCGCGCCGGATCTCCAGTTGCGTCAGTTGATCCTCCGGCACGCTGAGGATCTTCGGAGCATCCTTGGAACCCTCCTTCTCCTCTTCCGCTTTGCGCTTATTCGAATACCAGACTCCTCCGCCGAGCACTGCCAGCAGGACCAGCGCGGCGAGTAATCCGCGAATCTGCATCGCTGTTATCTCCTCTTCCACCAAACGCCGATTCCGGCACCGATGACGAGCAACGGTATCAGAAACACGCTCGAGTAGAATACAAACTGCATCTGCCGGCGAGTGAGACTGAGCCGGCGATCCTGCGGATCTTTCGGCCGGATCGAGATGAGATCCTCATCCGCGGCCAGCCAATTGAGCATATTCATCGCGAGGTCGCGGTTGCCGTTAAAGCCGAGGATATTGTTGCTCATGAAGCTGGAAGAGCCCACCACCACGGCGCGTCCGATGCCCTTGCCTTCCTTCTGTGGATTGTAGGTGCTGGTAGCGGCCAGCAGCAACGGCCCTTTCTTATCGTTTTTGGTGTCGATCTTGATCTCAGCCGATTTCAGGTTCGTCGTGGCGAAACTGTTCGGAGAACTGGAGAACAGTTTTTCGGTGGTCACGTTGGCGATGCCGGTCTTCACATCGAGTGAACGGGCCAGCGGGAAGGCCGTGGCTACCTCCCGCATATCGCGAACGATGATGTGGCTTTCGTAGCTGGTCACCAGGGGAACCACTTCGCTCAAACCGAAAAGCTGACCCACGCCGCTGGTATCGAGCACCAGGTTCCGCTCCACCGTGATGCCCCATTCGCCGAGCAGCTTGATCAGCTTCTCGTTCTCGGAGATCGTTTCCTTGCCCAACTGCATGGGAGGGTCTAGCGCCACTAGTAAGCGGCCGCCTTCCGCGTAGAATTTGGCCAGCGCTCCAATAGCCGGATCCGAATAGTCGAACCGCGGCCCGCCCACGATCACAATCGTGCATTCCTTGGGGACTTCCGGTTTCTCGATCAATCGGATGGACTGGGTCTTGTAGTTGTTGCGCTCGATCAACTCCTTCAACCGTGAATATCCGCTTTGCGGGGAGCTGTCATCGAAGCTGTGCTCGCCGCTGCCGATGACGGAACAGACGCGGCGCTCGCCGGTTTTCAGCGCGCGGATCAACGCCGAAGTCACTTCCTCTTCCGATAGGCTGCGCGCTTCCTCGCGCTTGTTGTTCGCTTCCACGAAGATCGTACCGAGACTGCGGACACCGTACTGCTTGGCCACTTGCGGCTTCTTCACGATGTCCACGTATTCCACGCTCAACTTGCTGGAAAGCGCATCGTAACGGTCGAGCAGATCTTTGGCGCGCGGAAAATCGGCGGTCTTGTCGAAGTAATAGATTTTTGCGTCGGTCTTGAGACCCTTGACTACCTTCTCCGTCTGGTCAGCAAGGCTGAACCGCTTATTCGAAGTGAGATCGAGAGACTTGCTGTTCATCGAGGAGAACCAATTGGCCATCCCCAGAACAGCAACGACCACGGCAACATAGATGGTGACATAAGCCGTGTACTTGGTTTGCCGGGTTTTCATCCAATTGCTATTCATTTACGCCCTCCACCGCAGCGATTCCATCGACCGGGATGTCAGGAACAACCCAAAGAAGGTGAGCGTCCCGTAGTAGACCACATCTCGAGTGTCGATCACGCCTTTCGCGAAATTCTCGAAGTGGCCGGTGACCGACATGTAGGAAATTATCTTGCCGAAGGTGGATGTCTCGTAGGCTCCCACCCAATCGAGCACCCAAAGCAACAGGCACACCGCGAAGGTTCCCGCTCCGGCGATGATCTGGTTTTTCGTGCAATTTGAGATGAACGTCCCGATTGCCAGCAGACAGGCGCCTTGCAGCAATAACCCGAGATAGGCAGCAAGAATCGGTTTTCCTTCCGGGCTGCCGTATATAAAGAGAATCGCCAGGTTCACAGTGGACAACAGGAGGATGCTGCCATAGAGGAGTACCGCCGCCATCCATTTGCCCACGATGATTTCGATATCCTTCACCGGAGATGTGGCCAGCAGTTCGATCGTCCCCGATTTCTTTTCCTCGGCGAACAGCCGCATGGTGATCATCGGGATAATGAACAAGCCGATCACGCTGACGTTCATCATCACCGGACGCACCACCCATTCGTTCACATCCATCGGCATACCGCGCTGCATCATCATGGGATCCGTGCTGCGGAGCACGAAAATGGCCACGGCCGCGTAAAAGAAGTAGCCGAAGATCAACGCGAAGAAGGCCATCAGGCCGTAGGCGATGGGCGAAGCAAAATAGCCCTTCAGTTCTTTTCTACAGATAATCCAGATGTTGCTCACTGGGCACCTCCCGAGGCTGCCTTGTCCGATGCGGTCAATTGGAGGAAGATCTCTTCGAGGCTTAAGCCGGCGCTGTGCAGTTCGGTCAGATTCCAATCGGCCTGCACCACGCTGCGAGCGATGTCCGGACGCACCGTCTTGCCCTGCGTGCTCTCCACATGGAACAGCAGCCGGCCTTGACGCGATTCGCGATAGGTAACTTTACTGACGCCGGAAATCTGCTCCAGCCTATGCTGCACGGCCTCGCGGCTGATTTCTCCCCCGCGGCCTTCCACTTCCACCGAAACCAGTTCCGCCCCGCGCAGCCGGCTGTTCAGGTTCTCCATCGTATCGGTGGCAACCAGTTTGCCCCGGGAAATGATGATCACTTTCTCGCAGGTGGACTCCACCTCCGGCAGAATATGGGTGCTGAGAATGATCGTGTGTTCGCCGGCCAGTTCGCGGATCAGCCCGAGGGTTTCCTTTCGCTGCTCCGGGTCCAAGCCGGCCGTGGGCTCGTCGAGAATGAGCACGTCCGGGTTGTGGATGATCGCGCTCGCCAGGCCCACACGTTGTTTGTATCCCTTGGAAAGCTTGCCGATCAGCCGCTTCTTCATATGGCCCACGTTGCAGCGGTCGCAGACTTCGTTCACCTTGCGGGACAGCTCGCTCTTGGGAACCCCCTTCAGCCGCCCGACAAACTCGACGTATTCGACAACCTCCATCTCGGGGTAGAGCGGGGGCGTTTCCGGCAGATAGCCGATGCGGCGTTTCACCTCCATCGGCTTGTCCACCACGTCGAATCCCGCTACCTCCGCTTTGCCCTCGGTGGGCGGCAGGAAGCAGGTGAGCACACGCATGGTTGTTGTCTTGCCTGCGCCGTTCGGGCCAAGAAAACCAACAATTTGGCCCTTCTCGACTTCGAACGAGATGTTGTCCACGGCAACATTGCGCGCGTACCGCTTGGTGAGGCCTTCTACTTTGATCATAGTTGGTTAAAAGGAAAGTACTAATCGACGCCGTGCCAATGACGTTCCAGCGATCTGCCTTCGCCGGATTTTGGCGTAGGATGGCGTTGCATCCTACATCTTAAGAACAGGGCAGCCTTATGTCAAATCGCTCCGACCTTGGAAGACGTTCACCGCGGGGATTGGTTACGTCAAACCCCACGGGCGGCGCACTCCACCCCTGGCGGGCAACGGATTTTCGTCCTTCCCTACGATGCGTGGATGGTCTTTTCGATTTCCACCGCTCCCGTGCTGCGCAACAGTCCGGTGGTCTTGTCTTCGTCTTCGGGACTGCACTCGACGGTCAAGAGCACACCGCCTTCCTGCATGTAACGCCGGTAACGCTCGGGCGGGCGATCCATCCAGGCAATGGCGATCAGCGCCCCGAGCATGCCCAGCAGCAAGCCCGCGGCCAATCCCAATGCAAGGCGGATCGTGCTCCCCAACACCAGGCCAACCGAGCCGAGTGCCACAAAGCCGATCGGCGCGGCGAACAGTGTGCGGTACATCTTCTGCTTGGTTTCCTCGTCCGTCATGGGAAGCAACCGCAAGTTCACCTCCTGAAGCGGGCGCATAGCGATTTTTTCGAAGCCTTTCTCCCGCAGGAGAGTGGCAGCGCGTTCTCCGTCTTCCCCGCGCTCAAACAGCCCGGAGACTGGCATAACATGAGTAGCCATAGAGGGTACCTCTACCCATGACTGTAGCGCTTTCCCTGACCGAGGGAACGGAGGTATGTAGCAGTTTCTGTCTGACCCGCCCACTCCGCCCATCCGAGTGGCGTGCTGCGATGAACCGTATCGGCAATGTCGCATCGCGCGCCACGTTCCACCAGCAGCCGGACCATCTCCGTATTGCCCGCGAGCGCCGCCTGATGCAACGGTGTGGCGTGCGCGTGGTAACCATCCGGGTTGAATCGATTCGGATCCTCGCCCGCATCCAGCAACAGCCGCGCCACATCCAGATGTCCGAGTTGCGCTGCCAGAGCCAGCGCCTTGTGACGCGAGGCGGCATCCGACAAGTCCAGTAGCCGCCTCGTCTCGCCAAGCCGTCCCAGCCCCGCCGCGAGTTCTATCGAATCCACCCGCGCACCGCGCTGAACCAGATACTTTGCTGTCGCGAGATAGCCGAACAGCAGCGCGGTCAGAACCGGCGATACCCATTTGCCGGAACCGTGCGCCTCCACCTTCGCCCCGTAGTCCAGCAGAACCTTCGCCAGGGGAATCTGTAGACCCGCCTCGGCGGGATGTGAACTCGACACCAGCAGGCTGAGCGTCGAGCACTCGCCTCCGTACAGCGATGCCAGAGCATTCGCATCCGCTCCCGCTTCCAGCAGCATCGTTGCTATCTCCACGGCATTCGGCGGCGTTTTTTGCCTGTGGCTCTCCACTCCGTTGGCCGCCACATAATGCAGCAACTGGGCGCGATGCACCGGCGGGTCGAAGTGCGTCACACGGCTGGAGCGGGCGTGCACCAAATCCGAATCGGCAGCCAGCAAAGCTCGTAGCCCGTCCGTATCTCCGTCCACAACCGCTTCCACCGCAGCCTCAAACCGGAACACCGGGCCATTGCCACGAACGGCTCCGGCGAATTCCACGACTGCTGCCCAATCCCGGAAATCATGCAGCCTGGCGATTGCCAGCCGCGCATCGTCAAGGTCGAACGGGGCGTCCGCTACCTCCGCTTGCGATAGGGGCTTCCGCAGCCAGGGGATCCTCTCATCGAGGAACCTTGGATGGCATGCATGAATCAGCCGGATCGCATCCGGTTCGCGGTGGCGATGCCCGTCGAGCAACCGCTCCGCTTCGGCTTCGTAGGAGGAAACGGTGGCACGAAACGACAGCGCGGCATAGCCCATGTCTGCCAATGCTACTAACAGAAGGGCATCGTGGCAAAATCGGGATTTTCCATCTCCGCGCACAACAACGCCAGACCAACGTCGCCTTTGTACAAGCTGAACGGCAACTCATCGGTTCGCGCGCTTTGTGCGGAATACCGTACGGCCTCAGTCGTCTTGCGCCGCGCCGCATCCAGCCAGATGCCATCGCCGCTCATCCGGTACATCGAAAGCAGCGCGTAGGCCTGTCCGGCCGCTCCGCAGCACAGGCTATGCAGTCCACCCGGAGCCGATGCACATTCCAGCGCCGCCCGCTCCGCCAGCCTCCCCAGCCAATCTTCGCGCAACAAACGATATGCTTCTGTCCACAACAGCACAAATCCGGCGGTTCCGTTGCACCAGCCCGCCATGTGGCGCATGCCAGTTCCCGCGTGCAGATGAAATGGCCATCGCATACCTTTAGAATGTGTCTCGCCGAGCGCGGCCAGTTCGCGCAACCGTGACGCAACACTCGCCGGCGGAGTGGTTCCCGACGCCGCGGCCCAACGTAGCGCCGTGTACAGGAATCCAGCCCAACCATGCGCCAGCCCCAAGTACGGCTCCTCTTTGCATTCGGCAATCGGACCCAATTCCTCCACTTTGCGCCATGCCTCGCCGAAATGCCGGAACCCTTCGCGAACCAAGCGGTGGCGCAAGTCGCCGTCCTCCATGGTCTCGATCAACAACGCCGAGCCGATGACAGTGCTGCATTTCCCCAGCGTCACGTCGATCTTCTCGCACGGATGCTCAATGGCCATCAGATAACTGTCCACGGCCATCGCCAACGATGCCTCATCGCTCATCGCCGATGCGATCAGCCCTTGCACCACTGCAATACCGGATGGCGTATGGTAGGGCGAAATGAGTCCCACTGTTTCGGGCGAGATCTGCACGTCCGGATGGTAGAAGGCGTGTTCGTCTTCAGCGTGCCGTGCGCTCTCGACGGCCCAGCGGTCGGCCAGCGCCAACAGTTTTGCATCGCCGTTCGCGCATGCCAGCCTGTAAAGCATGTACGCGATTCCCGCCGAGCCGTATGTCACCGAAACCGAGGGGCTGCCCGGGCCGCGATATACAAACCCGGTCCGCGGCTCCTCGATTTCCCGAAGCACATCGCGCAACTTCGCGGCCGCCATAGCTTCCGGTGCATTTGCCCGCAGTAGCGACTCGCCGCCGCGCATGGCTTCGCCGAAGGCATCCCCAAACTGACGCATCGTCGGGAATCGTCCCGCCGGATCTTTGTCCAGCGCCCGAAACAGAACCCGCTCTACTTGTTCGGGAACCACAACCCTGCGTTGCGCGAATGGGACAGGCATCTGGTGGACGATCGCCTGCATCATTGCCAGCTTCTCGCCGGGAAAATCGAGATACGGCTCGCCCGCAATGAGCAGATAGCACATCGCGGCGACGGCATATTGTTCGCCTGCCGGCGATGCACCCGGCGGAGCGGTTTGAGATGCGATGGCGGAGGCGTACTCGGGCTCGAAGAAAAATCCGATCCCGGCCCGCGGCGCGGCGCCCGTCAGGTCCTTTGCACCCGCAACGACGGCGACACCAAAGTCGAGCAGCCGCACACAGCCACTCTCCCACTTCAAATTGCCGGGATGCACATCCCCGTGCACCACCCCAGCCTCGTGCAACTTCGCATAGCTGCGAATCACCTGTAGGCAAAGGCGCAACACCGCCTCCGGACCTTCGTTGCGCGCCTCGGAGGCAGCCGCCATGAGATCCTGCCCGCCTACATACTCCATCACCAGGTACTTCCTGCCATCCGCCTCGCCTTGTGCGATCCATCGCGGGCAAACCTTCGCTGCGCCGGCATGCGCGAGAATCGCCCCCTCGCGTTGCAGTAGATAACGGATCTGCCGGTCGTCCGAGCGGGCGATCTTGAGCGCCGCTTCCGATCCATCGCCCATCCGCACGCGGTACAACTCCGTGTCCGATATCACCGCCAGCGTTTCTTCGACCGTCATCCCGTCCACGGCATCGCCCGCCGCGTAACTCGCCTCGACACGGCTCGCCTCAACGGATTGCGGGTCCACCAGCAGTTTGCTCTCGAAGAAACTTTGCAACAGAGGGAACGCCTCGTCCAGCACGCGTTCCGCCTTCAGCTTTCGTGCCTTGCTGAAATGCAGCACTGCCTTCACAATAGTGGTCGGCTGTTCGAATTCCTTCAATAAGGCGTAGGTGTCCGGGTCGATGACCTTCGAAGGAGTGCGCGAGCGCGGACGCGTCACGGTGATGTCGTCATCCGACGCTCCAATTTTGCGCCGCATCTCTTCTGCCAGTTCCTTTGCGGGGACAAACCGCACATCGGCGGGAAGAACCAGAATTCCTTCCATGACTGCACTTCCTTTCCTCTGCTACAAAATGGCCCACGTGTCCGTATCGACATGCTCCAGCCGCATGCGGTCCAAGGCGAACCGCTGCGGATCGCGTGCACCGGCAGCCTGCGCCGCCTTCAGATGCACGGCTAACCGGTTTGTCACCCACAGCCTCCAACTCTCCCGCGCCTCCCATTCCTCGGACGGAGGATCCGTGCCCCAAGACACCAGAAGCGAGTCTCCCACCGGAGCAGTGAAGGGCACCCCTTGCGCAGGACACCCCGACAAGGCATCGCGAATCAGGCTTGCCGCTTCCAGCGCCTGCTCCTTCGAGTGGAAGTAGGCTACGGCTTTGTCCGGGCGGAGCAACCCCGCCGCATTGCGTCCGGCTTTGCAGTTGACAGACCCGCACCGTGCGATTGCCCCCACAAACTCGGGAAACGACTCGCGCAGATGCTCCGGCCGCGGACTGAAATAGACTTTGTAAGTCCTCATCGCAGCAGGCATCGCATGCACAGCGGGACGCCGCCATGAGATCCAGCCATTGTTCAGGGGGTCGCACGGCAATTCCTCCCAACCGCGCATCGTCCCGAGCTCGCGCCGAACCGCCTCTTCACCGGCAAACTTCTCCCTCCAGTAGGCGGTCACCGGCAGGCGATTGTAGAAATACATCCGTGCCGATACGCGCCCCGCATCCAATGCGGTCAGGGCTGCTCCGTAGGCCAGCGCGTCCGCCGAAAGTGCGGCCAGCGGGTACTGCCGCTTATTGGGTTCCTTCCGGCGAACGATGGAGGACGCGGCCGCGGGGCCGGTGACGAACTCGCCTTCGCACTCCATCGCGAGGATGCCGTCCAGCACCAACTGCGCCACCGCGCGATTCGCCTCCTCACGGTCCGCGGCGATCGCGAAGGACGGCAAATGCCCACATGCTTGCAGCGTGTAGAACAGCAGCGCCGTATCCCGGCACGCCGACTTCGCTCGCCACGGCGTTCCCTCACGGGGCAGCAGCAGGCCGTAAAAGAGCGGATCGCGAGCCAGATCTTTCCATTGCTTCCGCTGGTCTTTCGACAACCGTTCAAACGGGATCAGTTCAAACTCCGGATTCGCCCGGAATCGGGCCCCAAGGACGTTGCGGATCGAATCGTCCTGGGCTTGTTCCACTGTTTCCATGATTGCTTCCGTCATTGGGGCCTCCTTCATTCGTTGCGAACTTAGCGCGGTTTCTTCAGCTCTTCCCGGCGCTTGCCGAGTTCCGCCAAAGCTTCCTTCAATTTGCCTTCGAGCAGATCCACCTGCTCAAGCGTTTGCGGACGCATCGCCTCGGCCGCGGCTTCCTCGGCGGCCTGCGCGGCGGCGAGTTCGGCCTTCATCCGTTCGCGGATGACGGCCGGATCCACGGGAGTCTGCTCCAGAATCGAGCCGCCGCAGGCGATGGACCCGCCAGGGCAAACCACCGATCCACCGGGACACTGTAGCGTTCCAATCGGGCACGCCACCGAGTGGGCAGGGCAAGGCGAGATCAGATGTGTGCAATGGAAGTGGCACGTCACCAGTGTCGGGTTCCAATGACAACTGATCTGGAACGAGCATCCGAAGTGGCAGAAGCTGATCAGGCGGCTACAGAAGAAGTGGCACGTGATCAGCGTGAACTGCGGACAAGGTTGGGGTTGCAGGACATCGATGAGGATGTCCTTTACGCGAAAGGGCATACTGCTATCTCCTTGGTTGAAGAGTGACGGCCCCTCGTGTGGGTATTCTTATGCCTCCCAGAGAGAACAAAGTGTTGATCGCCGCGGACACACGCTCCCGGTTAGGAGTGCTGCATCCGCGGCCCGCGGAACAGGTTGAACTTCCGGTGCGAGCGGTTTCGCCCACAACCAGGGTCACTGAGGTAGTGACAAACCCGCCGAAACCGTTACACTCCCCGCAAAAGAATTTGCGACGATTTTTTCCCTGGTGTGGATAATGATAATTAGAATTCAAACAGCTTCGCTGCCGTCAATCCACGGATCTTCGCCTTATCTTTCTCCGCCGCGAAATCGAACATCGCTTCGAAAACCTCCACCGCCTTGGCGAACTCGTCCATGTTGTGGCCTAGTCCACCCCAGATCATGCGATCCGGCCCGAACGCATCGAACGTGCGCCGCACGAGCGGCTTGGCGTCCAAATACGGATGCTGCTGCTTAGACGAATACCGCCATCCGGAAAACTTCATGTGCACGCGCGGCAACTTCGCCAGCCCCAGCACGTCATTGTATTCCGCCGCCGTTCCCTGGCCGGAGCGCGCCAAGTGATCGAGTATCACCGGCATTTGCGGAAATGCAGCCGCCAATTCCCCGATTTGTTTGGCCCAGTGCGGAATAAAATGCATTTGAATCGCCAGCCCCAGTTTCGACGCGGCTTCCCACGTTTTCTTCATTTGCGGATGGCGTAAGTCGCGGTCGCGAATCGCTCCGGACACCGTCGGCGCCTCACCCGGCCTGCGGTTGATGTGCACCCGCAACGCGACAATCCGCTTTGGATTGCGCCGCATCAGCTCCTCCATGCGTTTCGGCGTGGCGGGGTCGATTGGATCGTAAAGGCAGGTGCCCTTAAAGAACCCTGGCGAAGGTTCGCTCCGGAAGCAATACTCCAGATACGCATGGTCGTCCTGATACGGTTCCGGATGCACGATGATCGTATGGTTGATCTTGGCCTGCGCTACAAACCGCGCGTAAGCATCGAGCGGCGAAGCCGCCGGCTTGTACACCGCATTCTTGTGATACGGGAACTTCTTGTCATCGAAGAGATGAATGTGAGTGTCGATGAGCACGCCCTTGGGACGTTCCACGGCGGCGGCAAGCGCCGCGCCGCCCAAAGTACAGATCAGTTCGCGTCGCGTGGCCGGCATGGGGATAGTGTATCCCCCTTTCGCACGCAGTAACTACTTCGATTTGCCGGGAGCCGCCGCGGCCACGGCCGCCGGCTCAGCAGCCTCCTGCGCCAACCCCAACACTTTCCGCAATTCCGCATCGAGGGTCGCCCGGATATCGCTGTTGTCCCGCAGGAACTGCCGTGCATTCTCGCGCCCTTGTCCGATGCGGTCTCCGCGGAAGCTGTACCACGATCCGCTCTTCTCCACCAGGTTGTTCGCTACACCCAGATCCAGCAGATCGCCTTCTTTCGAAATCCCTTCTCCGTACATGATGTCGAACTCGGCTTCACGGAACGGCGGCGCCAGCTTGTTCTTCACGATCTTGACTTTCGTACGATTCCCGGTCACCGTCTCACCGTCCTTCAACGCCGCAATGCGCCGGATATCGGCACGCACGGAGGAGTAAAACTTCAGCGCGCGGCCGCCCGTGGTGGTCTCCGGATTTCCGAACATCACCCCGATCTTCTCGCGTATCTGGTTGATGAAAATCAAACACGTATTCGACTTCGCCACCACGCCCGTCAGCTTTCGCATCGCCTGGCTCATCAGCCGCGCCTGCACGCCCATGAAGCTGTCGCCCATCTCCCCGTCCAACTCCGTCTTGGGAACCAGCGCCGCTACCGAGTCAACAATCAGAACATCGATCGACCCCGAGCTAATCAAGGCATTGGTGATTTCCAGCGCCTGCTCGGCGTAGTCCGGCTGCGACACCAGAAGGTTGTCCACATCCACGCCCAGCTTGCGCGCGTAGATGGGGTCCAAGGCGTGCTCTACATCGATGAAGGCGGCCATCCCGCCGGCCTTCTGCGACTCTGCCACCACCTGCAACGCCACTGTGGTCTTGCCCGAGGACTCCGGCCCAAAGATCTCGCTGATGCGGCCGCGCGGGAATCCGCCGACGCCCAGCGCGTAGTCGAGTGAAATCGACCCGGTCGAGATCGCCGAAATCGGCACCACCGCTTCGCGCGACCCCAGCCGCACGATCGATCCCTTCCCGAACTGCTTCTCAATCGCCCCCAGCGTTGTGCTCAGCACCCGCGCGCGCTCTTTGTCGTCCATGACCGCCATGTGATGTTGACTCCTGACCGGTGAAGTGGAAAGAACCATCCTAGCACGATACTGTAAAAATTTACAGTCTCGGCGCGTAATATCCTTTGCGGGCCCGCACGACAAGGTCTTTCCGCCCTTTCACACGGATGTCGATGGGATGATACAACCCGTCCGTCGCCAGCGGCTCCGGCCGGTACAGAATGTTGTACTGAGAACGTAATTCGTTGGAAATGTTCTCGAAGCTCTGCGACAGATCCTCCACCTTAAAGGGGAACAGAGCGATGCCGCCGGTCTCCGCCGCGAGATACCTCAACACCTTGTCGCCATCCGTCGGCGACCGCGTGATGTTCGTCGACACCGTGTAGATGACCACATCGGCCTTCTGCGCCATTTCCAGGGCCTGTTCGCGTGTATACCGGCTCTGGTTGTCGTCGCCGTCGCTCAACACCACGATGGCGCGCCGGAATTTGTGCCGCGGCTGATCTTTCATCAAGCGGTCGCGGCAGGCGTTGAAGATCGCATCGTAGAGCGCCGTGCCACCCCCCGGGCGCAGGTCGCGAATGGTCTTGATCAGTTTTTCATGGTCGTCGGTGAGGTCGCTCACCATCTCCGCCGCCGTATCGAAGCTCACAATCATCGCCCGGTCCGTCCGTGGCCGCAGCAGGCTGTTGAGAAACTCGACCGCTGCTTCCTGCTCAAACCGGAACCGGTCGCGGATGCTGTTGCTCGTGTCGATCAGCAACCCCAGCCGCAGCGGCAAGCCGCTTTCCGCCGTGAACTCCAGAATGTTCTGCCGCTTCTTGTTCTCGATCACCTCGAAGTCGTCCTTCGTCAGGTTGGTGACGAATCGCCCCTTCTTGTCCGTGACAGTAAACAGGATGCTGACGCGGGTCACGTCCAGCGTGATCCGGCTCTGCGGGTCGTCTGCAATGCCGGCTGGCGTAGGAGCCTGCGCCCAGACCACCAGTCCCAAAGCCAGGGCGACACACAACCAGACACACAACAACTTCATGATGGGATACCCGCTTTGATTATAGGAGCGTGTTCAACCACTCCTCAAGCTCATCCGGCAGTGGCGCCGCAACGGTGACCACTTGGCCCGACGCCGGCGACGTGAACCGGATCCGCCACGCATGCAAGAAGAACCGTGCCTTCTCGGGCTCCGCCGCCGCGCCATACAGCCGGTCTCCGGCTACCGGATGCCCGATGCTGGACAGGTGCACACGGATCTGATGCGTCCGCCCCGTGCCGATCCGCACCTCCACCAACGTATGCTTCGCGAAGCGCCGCACCACCCGGTACTCACTCCATGCTGCGCGGCCACGGCCGAGCCGCGCCGTCATCTTCACCCGCGCCACCGGATCGCGTGCGATGGGTTTATCGACGCGGCCCGTGTCCTTCTTCACTACGCCCTCCACCAGCGCCAGATACGTCTTCTCCACTTCCCGCCGGGCAAACTGTGCCGCCAGGTTCCGATGCGCCGCATCGTTGCGAGCTACCAGCAACACCCCACTCGTGAGCTTATCCAGCCGATGCACAATGCCCGGCCGATCGTCTCCACCCGCGCTCGACAGCCGTCCGAAACGATAGAGCAGCGCGTTCACCAGCGTCCCCGAATGTACCCCCGCTCCGGCATGCACCACCATCCCAGCCGGCTTGTTCACGGCGATCACGGCGTCGTCTTCATACAGCACCGTTACCGGCAAGTCCTCCGCGCGCGCGGCAAGCCCTGGACGCTCCACGGGAGTCACCACCACTGTATCCCCCACCTTCAGCAGGCACCCAGCCTTGACGGTGGCGCCATTCACCAGCACTTTGCCGTCCTTGATCCACTCCTGCAATTGCGCCCGGCTGCGATCCTCCATGTGCTGTTTCAGGAAATGATCCAACCGCTTCCCTGCCGACGCGGCGTCGATGTGGAACTCGTGAGTCAACCTCTGATCATAGCCCACTCGTTGTGAGCTCCCAGCCAGTTGTCAAGACTCGTGAGGTGCGTCCAAGGCGGGGAACTTCTCCGCACCGATCCACGTAGTCTAGAAGGATATGCTCCTCAAGGACGTCCGTTTCGCTATCCGCACGTTTCAAAGCAACCCTGGCTATGCCGCCTTGGCGATGATATCTCTGGCTCTGGGAATCGGAGCAAACTCCACCATCTACAGCCTCGCCGACGCGTTGCTGCTGCGCCCGCTCCCCGTCGAAGACGCCTCGCGCGTTGTCACCGTGCGAGGCAAGACGCCGTCCGACACATTCAGTTCCGTCTCCTACCGCGACTATCTCGACATCGCCGCGCTCAGCAAGAGTTTCGAGGGACTCGTCGCACACCGCAGCCACAACGTGGGATTCGCCACCTCCCCCGATGCTCTCCCCCAACTCAAAGCGGGCTTCGCCGTCAGCGCCAATTTCTTCGATGTCCTCCGCATCAAACCCCAACTCGGACGCATCTTCCGTAAGGAAGAAACACAGGTTCCCGGCCGCGACGCCGTCCTGATCCTGGGCCACGATCTCTGGCAGCAGAGCTTCGGCGGAGACCCGGGTGTGCTTGGCCGTAAAGTTCGCCTCAACGGGGTGGAATTCACCATCGTCGGAGTGACCCCGGAATCCTTCACAGGCATGGACCAGTTTTTCCGCCCCGGTTTTTTCGTGCCGTTGCAAATGTCCGGCGCACTCTCCACTTCCAAAACGGCCTACAGTTTCCTCGAGAATCGAGGCAGCCGCGTTCTCGAAGTGCACGGCCGCCTGAAACCGGGCATTCGTCCAGAACAAGCCGAAGCGGAACTCTCCGCCATCGCCGCCAACCTCGCGAAAGCTTACGCCGATACGAATCGTAACTACTCCTTCCTCGTCCGCACCCAGGTCAAGCACCGCATGGAGCAATCCCCGCCCGACACCACACTCGTCATCCTCATGATGAGCATCACCGGAGTCGTTCTGTTCATCGCCTGTGCCAACGTTGCCAACATCATGCTCAGCCGTGCCCGCGGCCGCGCCCGCGAAATCGCCATCCGTCTTTCCATGGGCGCCACGCGCGGCCAACTGATCCGCCAGTTGCTCACGGAAAGCCTCATGCTCGCGATCGGCGGCATGGCGATCGGCCTCCTCATCGCCGCCTCCGGAGTAAGGTTGCTCTCCACCATCCAGATTCCCACCGACCTTCCCGTGGTTCTGAACATCGAGTTGAATGAGCGTGTGCTCTGGTTCACCCTCGCCGCGGGCATCGCCAGCGCGCTCGCCTCCGGCCTCGCACCCGCATTGCAGACCACCAGTACCGACCTCGTGACAGCACTCAAGCAGGGAGATCAGGCGGAGTCCATACGCCGGCGGCTGCTCGGCCGCAACGCTCTTGTCGTGGCGCAAGTGGCGCTCTCCGTCGTGTTGCTCGTCTGCGCGTCCATGATGCTTCGAGCCTTCCGTTCCCTGCTGCAAGAAAGCCCTGGCTTCCGCACGAACCAACTCGTCATGATGGCCTTCGATCCCACGTTGGTGCGATTCGATGCCGAGCGAACGCAGAAGTATTTTGAGCGCGTAGTGGAATCGGCAAAGCAGGTGCAAGGAGTCCGATCCGCGGCTCTTTCGAGCGTGGTACCGTTTGGCAATAACCAGCAGCAGGAGTTTGTGGCGCCGGAGGGCCATCAGTTCCCGCAGGGCCAGGAGGGCGTCAACGTGCTCGCCAACACCGTATCGGAGGGCTATTTCGACACCGCCGGTGTGCGGATTCTCAAAGGCAGGGGCTTCCTGGAAACCGACCGCAAAGACGCACCAAAAGTTGCTGTGGTGAACGAGGAGTTCGCCCGCCGTTACTGGCCCAATCAGGATGCCGTGGGCCGGCGTTTCCGAATCGGCTCCGCAAACGGCGATTGGGTACAAATTGTGGGCGTAGCGGAAACCGGCGCCTATCTCTGGATCGCCGAACCGCCCACTCCCTTCATCTACCTCGCCTACCGCCAGTTCCCGCGCTCCCGCATGCGCCTGCTTGCCCACACGGCAACAGGCTCCGCGGCCATGATCGCGCCCATCCGCGAAGCGATTCGAGCCCTCGACCCCAATCAGCCCGTCTACGATGTGCGCACGATGGAGGAGTTCTACGACATGCGTGCCGTGAAGGTCACCCGGCTCATCACCCAAATCATCGGCATGGCCGGATTGATGGGTCTTGCCTTGGCCCTTGCCGGCCTGTACGGGCTCATCTCCTATTCCGTCAGCCGCCGCACGCGCGAAATCGGCATCCGCATGGCCATCGGCGCGGGCCGCGACGGCGTATTACGCATGGTGCTCCGCCAAGGCATGACACTCGCCTCCATCGGCCTCGCGCTCGGAATGCTAGGCGGCGTTGGAGCCGGGTTCGCCATGAAAGCCGCCTTTCAGATGGACGCCATCGATTGGGTGACGATGATCGTGGTGCCCCTGCTGTTGCTCGCCGTCACGGCCATTGCGAGCCTCATCCCCGCCCGCCGCGCCGCAATGATCGACCCCATGCGCGCGTTGCGCTGGGAATAGGACAGGCGTCTACCGGTCCCACGGATAGCGCAGCGTCGGCGCGTTCGCATACCGCTTCATCTTCAGCGACAACCGGTCCCCCGCACCCGGCCCCAGCTTCACGGTAATCGCCGAATTCCCGCCCGGCAGGAACTGATGCTCCGCGTAAGCGCCCGCTTGCACCACCACCGTGCGCGGCGAAACCTGATTCGTATTCACCAGCGTCAGCGTTACGGATTCGGCATCGAATTTCTCCACCAGCGCCGCCACATCTTCCGGCAACCCCGCGCGCTGCTTCACCGGATCGAAGTAGCGCACACGCGAGTGCAGCGTCCAGATGTTGCCCGTGAGATAGCTCCCTAACGTGAGCTTCGTCAACGCATCCGTCGTCACCGGATTGAGAATCATCACGTAATCCGCCAGGCGTGTATCTGGAGTCGTATCGTCTTCGTCGATATCCTGCACCCGGCGCCGCAAATGCTCCAGATCCGCGCGCAGCGCCTTCTCCGGATACGACGCGTCCTTCCCCTCCAGGAATGCAATCCATCCTTCCACCGGCACGCGCTCCAGATCCTTGCGATCCATCGACCACAAGTAAATCTCCGTCAGCCGGTTCGTCTGCAAGTTCGGAGTCCACTCATACCACTCCTCGCGGCCCGTGTACTTGTACCCGCGCGGATCGCCGAACATCGAAGGGATCATCGTCCGTCCGTTCACTACCTTCTTTTGCGCGTACAGGTTGTCCATCTGTTTGCGCAGCGTATTCACAAACCCCGCATCGCCCTGCGACACCAGATATGCATTGCCGAACCCCGGCCACGATCCGGCGGTCACCGTATTGCGGCTCGCCACCTTGTCGATCTCGCCGTCGTAGATCGTGAAATTCCAGCCGTAGGTGCCCTTGTACCACTTGCCGCCATATTCCCCGCCCGGCTGTCCGTTCAGTCCGATGTTCGTCGGGATGTTGCCGCCATTGGCATCGGTGCGCTGCTTCCACGCGCCCACGTATTCGAGAATCCAATCCTTGTACTTCTTCTCGCCGGTCAGCATGTAGGCATTCAGCGCCAGGCCCGTCGATGCCAGGTTCAACGGATGATCGCCCACCGAATCGAGATACTCCGCGCAATGCGCCAGCATCTTGTCGTACACCGAGAGCAGATTGATCAATTGTCCGCGTCCTTTCGGCCCATGCAGCAGATGGAAGCTGCCCGGAACCGGATCGCCTACCCAATCGTACGTGGTGGCCTTGTGCAGCATTGGACCCTTGCTGCCTGTCCAAATCGACTTGATCACCTTGTTCACCGGATCGTAATTCTGGGCCTCGGGGTCTTCGTTCATGTACATGGCCGAGAAGCGCTTCATCCGCTCCACCAGCATCGGCGCGTTCGGATCGGCAAGCCCTAGGAACATCAGCCCGCGAATCCCCTCGCCCGTGTGGAACCAGTCCGATTGCGTGATGAACTCCTTGTAATAAGCGCCGTCCTTCGCCAGTTCCGTCTTTACCGTGCGCAGTTCCTTGTATTGCTGATAGTGGCCCTCCAGGGCCTTCTGAAACGTGCGCAGCAAGCCATCCGACCCGCCCAGCGCGTACATCAGCGTCCAGTTGTGGAAGGTCTCAATCGCGTCATCCGGCCCGTCCAGCGTGCCCCAGCGGGGCGTATGCAACAGGTAGCCGCGCGAGTCCAGATACTTCTTCCCGAACTTCACCGCAGCCTCGGAGTTTGCCTTGATCAGCTCCCGCTCCAGCAGCGCCCACGCGGGCGGGGACATCTTCTTTGCGATCGCAACGGTCTCGGCCGAAGCGAATGAGGAAAGCAGGCATAGGACACAAAGGATTCGCATTGTCCTGACACTGTATCACGTAGATTCGTCGAGGCATCATAGAGAGATGCGTCTGTCCGTCTGCTTTCTGCTCGCCTGCGCGCCCGCCGCGGGGCAACAGTACAACACCTGGAGCGATTACGGAGGCTCGTCCGACTCCGCGCAGTACTCCGCGCTCAAACAAATCCACAAGGGCAACGTGGCGAAGCTCACCGTGGCCTGGACCTATCCCACCGGCGATCACAACCGCTATTCGTTCAATCCGCTGGTGGTGGGCGATACGATGTATGTGCTGGCGAAGAACAATTCCATCGTGGCGCTCCACGCGGCCACGGGCAAGGAGATCTGGACCTACACGCAGCCGCAGGGCGTCACCGCGGTAACGAATCGCGGCATTAACTACTGGCAGAGCAACGATCGCAAGGACCGGCGTCTGTTGTTCTGCGCCAATCACCGGCTGTATGCCATCGATGCCGGCACGGGGCGTCTCATCGAATCCTTCGGCGACAAAGGCAGCGTCGATTTGAAGCAGGGCCTCGACCGCGATCCGGCCAAGATCCGTCTCGTGCAATCGGCGTTTCCCGGGCGTGTGTTCGAGAACCTGCTGATTCTGGGCTCGGCGACGAATCAGGGTTACGGTTCCGCGCCCGGCGATATCCGCGCTTTCGACATACGTACAGGAAAGCTGTCCTGGACGTTTCACACCGTGCCGCGGCCCGGCGAATTCGGTTATGACACATGGCCCAAGGATGCCTGGCAGCGCGTCGGCGGCGCGAATGTGTGGAGCGAGATGTCCGTCGATGAGAAGCGCGGCATCCTCTACGCGCCCACGGCCAGCGCCAAGTACAACTTCTACGGAGTCGACCGCCGCGGCGCGAATCTGTTCAGCGATTGCCTGCTCGCGCTCGATGCCCGCACCGGCAAGCGGCTGTGGCATTACCAGATGGTGCATCACGATATTTGGGATTACGACAACGCAACGGCGCCGAAGCTGCTCACCGTGAGGCATGAAGGCAAAACCGTGGACATCGTGGCGCAGGTCACGAAGCAGGGCTTTGTTTGGGCGTTCGACCGCGTCACGGGCAAGCCTCTGTGGCCGATCGAGGAACGCAAGGTTCCGAGATCCGACATGCCCGGCGAAGAGGCCTGGCCGACGCAACCCTTCCCCGTCAAGCCTCCACCGTTTGCGCGGCAATCGTTCACGGTGGACGATCTCAGCCCGTACCTCAGTCCCGCCGACCGTGCGAAGTTCCGCGACGATTTGCTCAGCGCGCGCAACGAAGGACTCTTCACACCGCCCGGCAAGCGCAACACCGTACAGATGCCCGGCAATAACGGCGGCGCGAACTGGGGCGGCACGGCTGTCGATCCCACATCAGGGCGCCTGTACGTTGTCTCCAAGGACCTGCCGTCGATGCTCAAACTGGAGCGCGATGCCAAGCAGGATGCGCTGCTCGAAGCCTCGGCGGGCGACCGCTACTACAGCGGCTTCGGCTTCATGATCGCAAGCGACGGCCTCTCGCCGATCAAACCGCCATGGACATCGCTCACGGCCTACGACATGAACGAAGGGACGATTCTGTGGAAAATCCCGCTCGGCGAAGTGCCGGAACTGGCGAAGAAGGGAATCAAGAACACGGGGACGCATTATCCGAAGGTCGGACCCGTGGTGACGGCGGGCGGGCTGATCTTCACGGGAACGCGCGACAAAAAGGTGCGCGCGCTCGATGCCTCAAGCGGAGCCGTGTTGTGGGAGCACGAACTGCCCATGGCGCTCGAAGGCATCCCCGCGGTGTACGAACTCGGCGGCCGGCAGTACATCGTCTTCTGCGCCTCCGCGCAGGTGGGCTTGACGCCGGCCACGCAGGTGCAGATCAACGGGCAATACGTTGCCTTCGCGCTGCCGAAGGAGTAATTGTGCAGCAGCCGCCGCACAATTCCCAGCCTCACGCCGCCTTCTGCTCCTGCCCCGGGAACCGCTTCCGATACCACGCGTCGAACCACTCGAGCGAATGCGCCGTCACGGCCTCGAAGCGTTCCACCGTGCGCCGGCGCATCCATTCCTGCTGCGCCTCGGAGAGCTTGCCAACAGGCGCTTTCACCTCCAGGTAGAACACCTCGGCCAGGCCTTCGAGAGAGCGGGCGCAGGCAGAGCCAGTCGGCCATGCCGGGCTCGCCGATGCGTACGGGCGCGCC
>CAYOBO010000096.1:0-6714 GCA_964402295.1 uncultured Candidatus Solibacter sp.
GCATGGCGTCGAGCATGGCGAGGGTGTACTCGCGGGTGTCCTTCCAGTGCTCGATAAAGGAGTCGCGCAAGGCGCGGGCGAAGGGGTTCGACCAGGCGGTGGGGGACTGTGCCGCGGCGGAGGCTGAGGCTGAGGCAGCGGCGGAGGCGGAGGCTGAGGCCGCAGCGGAGGCGGAGGCTGAGGCAGCGGCTGAGGCGGGGACAGCGGCTGAGGCGGGGACAGCGGCTGAGGCGGAGGCGGCCAGGGCGGCGAGGGCATTGCGTCGGTTCATGAGGGAGAGGGTATCACGGCGCGCGGTGGCGTGCGTTCAGGGGTGGAGCATGCGGTAGGCGTCGCGTTTGGAGAGTCCGCGTTCGCGGGCAGCCTGCTTGATGGCATCCATGCGCGGGAGGCCTTGCGCCTCGAGTGCGGCGACGGCTTCAGCGAGCGGAACCTGGGCGGCGGCTTCGGCTGTGGATGCGGCGTCGCCTTTGCCGATGAGGACGGTGAATTCGCCTTTGACTGCGGGGCGGGCGGCAAGCGTCGTGCGCAACTCTCCGGGCGTGCCGCGCAGGAACTCTTCGTGCAGCTTGGTAAGTTCGCGGGCGAGCACCAGGCGGCGCGCACCGAGCACGGCATCGATGTCGCCGAGCGCCTCCTCGATGCGGTGCGGGGCTTCGTAGAAGATAAGCGTGGCGGGGAGATCGGCGACGGCTTCGAGCTGCTTGCGGCGTTGCGCCGGCTTGCTGTGGAAGAAGCCGCCGAAGTAGAAGGCGTCGGTGGGGAGTCCGGAGGCCGATAGGGCGGCGATGGCGGCGCAGGGTCCGGGGATGGGAACGACGGCGATGCCGGCGGCGATGGCGGCATCGATCAACCGGTAGCCGGGATCGGAGATCAGCGGGGTGCCGGCGTCGGAGACCAGGGCAAGGGATTCGCCGGCTTGGAGGCGGGCGATCAGTTCGGGGGTGCGTTCGCGCTCATTGTGCTCATGAAAGGCGAGCAGGGGGCGCTGAATGGCGAGGTGATCGAGCAATTTACGGGTTTGGCGGGTGTCTTCGCAGGCGATGGCGGCCACGGAGGCGAGCGTGGATGCGGCGCGGGGGGAGAGGTCGGAAAGATTCCCGATGGGGGTGGCGACAATGTACAGGGTAGCCGGCAAGTAGATAGGTTAGCCGCACCCTGAGTGATACGGCAATTCCCTGCCGGAGTATCCCGCCGCTAACGTTTCGCCTATAACCACCGATAGTAGGGTTGTGATGGCAGGTCGAGCCGGAATACGATGGCTAATGTAGCGCAGAGCGAAGATCCACGAAAGGCTGGCATGGATACGGCACAGCTTCCACCGGAGCCGGGTACGGTTCCGCCCAAATATTACATCTGGGAAGTCCCGGGCAAGCGGTTGACGATCCATATGGATTTCACGGTCATCGACCGCATGGTGCAGGAAGTGATGCGCGGGTTCGGGGCGATCCCGCGGCGCGGCGCCGAGGTGGGCGGTGTGCTGCTCGGCCGGGCCGAAGTGGGTGAGCGGATCGTGGTCTACATTGAGGATTTCGAGCCCGTGCTGTGCGAGCATCGGCGCGGGCCTTCGTACTTGTTGTCGGAAACCGACATGGGGCGGTTTGCCGATGCCGTGGCGCGCAACCGGTTCAGTGCGCAGAAGGCGGTCTACGCGGTGGGTTGTTACCGCAGCCACACGCGCGACGGCCTCAACCTGACGCCGGAGGATCTGGCGCACTTTGACGCCTATTTCCGCGATGTGTCGGATGTGTTCCTGCTGATCAAGCCGTTTGCCACGAAGGTCAGCCAAGCGGGATTCTTTTTCCGGGAAGACGACGGCATCCGGGTGGAATCCTCGTATCTGGAGTTTCCGTTCCGGCGCAAGGAACTGGGGGGCGGGGCGGCGCCGGGAGCGCGGGGGAGGGAACCGGGTCCGGCGCCGCGCACGGTACCGGCGCCACTGCCGGCGGCGCCATCTTATCCGGTGATACCGCGCATGTTGGAGACGGAATCCGCGGCGGCGTTGGAGGAGGCTTCCAGCCCGGTGGACGTGCCGAGTTTCGGGCAGCCGATGGAAGATCTGCCTCGGCGGCGCAATGTGTGGATCCCGTTGTCGTTCATCTTTTTGCTGGTGGGCGTGCTGGTGGGATTTCAGGCTTCGCTCAGCTACCGGCCGGCGAAGGCGGCGGGTCTGGTGAACGACGCCTATCAACTATCGCTGTCGGCGACGAAATCGGGCGACTATATCCACGTCCGATGGGACCGCGGGGCGCCCGCCATCAAAGGCGCTTTGCGCGGCGTACTGCGTATCAACGACGGGGGGCGGCAGAAGGAAGTGGACATCGACGCCATGCAGTTGCAGAATCCGCAGGTGTTCTACCGCAACCTGTCCAACAAGGTAACCTTCCAGTTGGAAGTGTTCACCAAGGAACGGGTTTCGCTCACCGAAGCGGTGGACTGGAGCCAGTAGCGGTTTCTAGCGCGTGAGGCTGCGGCGGCGGGCCAGTTTTTCCATCTCTTTCTTGAACAGCGGGTTTTCCGGAAATTCGCGGTGCAACTCGGCCAGTTGCATTTCGGCCTGCAACGGGCGTTTCTCGCGCAGGTGGATGATGGCCAGCAGCACCTTGGCGAACGGCCGGAAGTAGCGGCCATGCTCGGCCACCTTCTGGAGATTCTCGACGGCGACGTTTTTCGATCCCTTGGTGTTTTCGAAGCGAAGCACCCAGCGCACGAAGAAGGGGACGCTGCCGAGCAGATACTCGCTCAATCCGGTGGTGAGGTAGGCGTCGTAGAACGTGGAGTCGAGCTTGAGCAATTGGAGCGCCCAGTTGTGCGATTCGCGGGCGGCGGAAAGGCTGCGCAGTTGCTTCTTCTCGACAAGCGCCATGTAGTCCGTCTGGATTCCGAACGAGATGCAGATGGCGAAGATGGCATTCTTGTCCCCGGGGGACTCGGTGAGGATGGCGTTGGCGAGTTCGCGGGCTTTGTCGAGGTTTTCGTAGACGGCCACGCGCACGGCCGGATCGGCCTTCACCTGCTTTTTGTCGGCGATGCGCTTGTCATTGCCGAAGAATTCGCTTTCGAGGATTTGCAGCCGGTCGAGTTCAGCGAACAGATAGGCGGCCGATTTCATGGTGTAGCCGAGCGGATCCTTGGGGTGATGGGCGACGTAATCGGAAAGGATTTGCTGGGCCGCCGCGAAATTGTGCCGGTACATGCGGTCGAAGGCGTCATCGAGCGATGCGGCCGGAGCCAGATGGCAGCAGAGCGCCATCGCCATCGCGGCTGTGGGACAGCGGCTCATGCGGCAAAGACACGGTCGAAGAATTCGCGGGTGCGGTGGCGGACCTGGGCCAGTTCGTCTTCGAGCGGCTGATCGTGCAGATGGTCGGGCGTCCAGCGTGTGACCAGCCCGGTGAGCATTTCCAACTGGGCCTGGGATTTGGGCAAGGTCCCTTCGGCTTGGCCGGTGAGCAGGCGCAAACCATGATCGAGGGCGCGGTAGAAGGTGGCGGCGTCGCGCAGGAAAGCGGCGTCGGAGCGTTCGAGGTGGCCCATCTTTTCTATAATATCGATGCGCTCTGGGGTATTGAGGACGGGATAAAAGATTCCGGCGCCTTTGAGGCGCAGATACATGAGGGCGAAGTCGATGTCGTAGTAGCCGCCCTCGCCGGCCTTGAGCGGATTCTCGGCGCCTTGCTCCTTTTCGAGGCGCAGCCGCATCTGGCGCAACTGCATTTGCGAGCGTCCGCTTTGCCCATAGCGCCGCCAGTCGAGCTCCTGGATGGCGTTGAGGAAGCGGGTGCCGTTGTCGAGGTTGCCGGCGACGGCGCGCGACTTCATGTAGGTGATGCCCTCCCATGCTTCGGCGCGCGAGGCGAAGTAGCTCTCATAAGAACTGGCCAGTTGCACGAGTTCACCCTCGCGGCCGTTGGGGCGCAGCCGGGTATCGACGGTGAACATGAAGCCCTCGCGGGTGTAGGCCGACAGCCGGTCAATGATCTTTGCGGCGACGCGCGTCCAGAACTGTAGCTCGGCGGCATCCGAATCGGGGAGCACGAAGATGAGGTCGGCATCCGAGCCGAGATCGAACTCGCGCATACCCAGCCGGCCGAGGGCGATCACCATCATCTGGTCTTTGGGTACGTAGCCGGGAGCGAGCGTATCGGAGGACTGCGCCACTTCCTCGATGGACAGGCGGTAGGCGCATTGGATGGCGATGTCGGCGAGCGTGGAGGTGCGCATTAGGGTATGGAACACGTTCGAGCCCAGACAGACGCTTTCGGCCTGAATGCGGAACATTTCACGGCGGAAGAAGCGGCGCAGATCGTTGGCGTCGTCGATGGTGAGCGCTTCCTCGATGGTGGCGTCGCGGCCCGGATGCTGGCGGATCTTGCGCAATTCGCCGATCAGGTCGGGGTGGCTCATCAACTGTTCGGAGAAGAAGATACTGTGCTCGAACAGGTCGGCGATGTAGCCCGTGAGGACGCTGTCCGAATCGAGCCATTGGAGCCACTCCGGGTTCGGCACCACCCACTCCAGATAGCGGGCGAAGGCCTTGGCGCCGCGCTTGAGGTTGGTGTGCGCCAGAGTGGCCGCCAGGGCGGGAGCGCGCTGATCGAGAAAGCGGATGAGGTTTCCCTCCAGCCCGTCCATGCGCGCATGGGGGTGGTCGGGCTCGGAGGCGGGCGAGGGCTCCGGAGCGGGATCGGGGGTGGTGTAATACATGGGCTGCTGTGCGTGGATGACGCGCTCGTAGATTTCGCGCACGTCATCTAAGTATTCATTGAGGCGGCTCATGAGGCGGGCCGCCGTGGGCTGGCTTCCGATTTCCTGCACGGGCATGCGCCGCGCCAGCACCTGGAGGGCTTCGCGGCTTTGTGGCAGGGTGTGCGTCTGGCGGTCTTCCTCAAACTGTAGACGGTGTTCGAGATGGCGCAGAAATTCGTATGCCGAGCAGAGACGGGAATACTCGACATCGGAAAGCAGGTGCTTGTCGCGGAGGCGGAACAGCGCAAGCAGCGTGCCGCCGTGCCGCACCCAGGGTTCGCGGCCGCCATGCAAGCGCTGGAGGCATTGAACCAGAAATTCGATGTCGCGGATGCCGCCGCGGGCGAGCTTGATGTCGATCTCTTTTGCGGAGGTCTTGCGATGCTGGAGCTTTTCCTGGATGCGCTCGCGCGTTTGGGAAACGGCCTCGACGGCGGAAAAATCGAGCGTGGAGGAGTAGATCAGCGGCTGCACGAAATCGAGCAATTCGCGGCCCGGAGCGCGGTCGCCGGCGGCCACGCGGGCCTTGATAAGCATTTGCAGCTCCCAGTCGCGGGCGCGGTTGCGGTAGTAGTTCTTCGCCCCTTGCGTGGAGATGCAGAGCTCGCCGAGCGTGCCTTCCGGGCGCAGGCGCAGGTCGACGCGGTAGCACATCCCCTCGGCCGTGTAGGTGGAGAGTAGCTCGGTGTACTGGGCGGCGGCCTTCTTGTAGAACTCCTTGTTGGAGATGGAACGCTCGCCGGAAGTCTCGCCATTGGCCGAGTAGACAAACATCAGGTCGATGTCGGAGCTGTAATTCAACTCCTGGCCGCCGAGCTTGCCGAGGGCGATGACGCTGAACTCGCATTGGCGGACGAAGCCCGCTTCGTCGAGGTAGCAGGGCGGCCCGTGGCGTTTCGTCAGCTCGTCGCGGATGTGGCGAAAGGTGACGTGGAGAATGGCGTCGGCGAGGTTCGAAAGCTCCTCGGTGGTTTCGGCGAGATTGCAGACCCCGGTGACATCGCGCAGCAGGATGCGCAGAATCTGCTGGCGGCGGAATTGCGCCAAATGCAGCGCGCTGGGCACTCCGGAGCCGTGCTTGAGGAGGAATTCCTCCAGGCGGAGCTCCATCTCCTCGGGGAAGAGCATGCGGTGAAAATCGCGGTCCGTGACGGCCTGCTCAACCCAGGCCGAGTTGAGAAGGATTTCCTCGGAAAGGAATTTACTTTGCGCGAAAACGGTGACGAAGGAAGAGATGAGGGCGGGGTTCGCCATCAGCCGCTGGAACTCGGGCGGGTTGACCGAGGCAAAGCGGGCCATGTAGTGGAGGGCGGAATCGGGGTCGGGGCAATTGGCGATGAGGGAGAGCAGGCGGGCTTGCAAATCCGGGGAAAGCTGGGGGAGAAACGCGGAGAGATTGGCCAGGGCGCGCTCACGGTTGCGCAATCCGGTAGCTTCGAGCAGGCGATGCATTCGACGATTGGATTCTACCATTGGAGGGCGGACGAGTTATAATCCGGGATTGCCCGTAGAAGGAGGAGGGAAAATTGGCTGAGTGGGAATTTGCACAACGGGACCGTAGTGAGCAACTGGCTCAGGTCCATCATTTTTCGATGGTAAAGACGGTGAACGGGGCGGAGGTGGAATTTCTCATCACCGTGCTGGAGTACTTAACGCCACGGGATCCGGCGATGAAGTATTTCGCGCGGGCCGACAAGCAGGTGAACCAGAGTACGGCTCCGGTAACGCCGTGCGGGTGGGGGACGACGCTGTTGCAGGCGTTGTCGGGGTGCATGGAGATGGTGCGGAAGTTTCCCTACGAGGGCTGAGGTGAGTGAGATTGCGCAACTGGGTGATTTCGCGCAGGTTTTGCGGCTTGCTTTCACGTTTTTTCAAGCACTTAAAGGGCAATGAACTTTGGCACAGTCCGTGCAGTGTATAAGGGCACTTATATAAGTCGTCATCGACTTATCAGCATCCTCGGCG
>CAYOBO010000096.1:6814-28771 GCA_964402295.1 uncultured Candidatus Solibacter sp.
GCGAGGCCCAGCTCGCCGTTCATAGCCCCTCTAAGGGCCCGCGAGTTCCCAGCTCGCGGGCCCTTCTCACGTTTGGGGATGGTTTGGTGTGGGGAATTGGGGCAAGCGGGTGATCCGATTCCCCAATCAGTGTGATTTGACGCAGGTTTCACACAGCTACCTATGATTTTTCAACCAGTTAGCGGATGAGAACCTTTGGCACGGCGCGTGCACTGTATGAGGCACTCATAAATAAGTCGTCATCGACTTATCAGCATCCTCGGCGGCGAGGCCCAGCTCGCCGTTCATAGCCCCTCTAAGGGCCCGCGAGTTCCCAGCTCACGGGCCCTTCTCACTTTTTGTGGCGCTTACAGCGGCACTTTGTCGATGGCGGCAATGAATTGCAGTCCGGGCACAATCTTGCCCGTGAGGCGGGAATCGTTGGTGATCAACAAATGGCAGCGTGCCGCGGCCGCGCTTGCTAGCTGAATGGCGTCCGTAGGCTTGATGGCGGTGTCCAGCCGGATGCGCGCAAACGAGGCTGCGCAGGCGCGGTCAAACGGGACAATCGCGATTCGCCGGCGGTTGCAGCACCTGCCCGTGTAGGTTGGCCAGTTCCTCGTTGCCCGTGCGCAGCGGGTGCACCAGCAATTCCCCAATGGTCAGCGACGAGGTGACGATCTGATCGCCGCGCTGATCGAGGCGCTCCAGCAGCGAACGCGTGAGGACCGACAGCGGCCCGGGATCTTCATAGAAGTAAATGAAGATGTTCGTATCGAGAAAGATGCGGCTCAATCCCAACCCTCACGCAGTTGGCGGACGTAGGCGTCGGTGTCGACGCCCTACCAGGTGTCCTTGCCTGCTTCCCGAAGCTCCTCCATCGCCTTCAGGAAAGACTTACCCTTTGGGGGCCCAACTGGCGGCAAAGAAGCCAGTTGCTGCAACCACCATTCCACCAATTCATGATACGCCTCGGGAATGTCGTGCAAGGCCGGCACGCTACGCCCCGTGCGCCCCGGATGATGATCGTCCGTGGGCCGGTACAGCCGCCGCCGATGGCAGCCCGTGGCGTACAACATCTAGCGCGGCGCGCGCCATGATGTCTTCCACCGCCTAGTCCGCCTCGGAGGGGCGTTCCCGCGTCAGCAGCGCCGTGGCGATCCATATTTCATCGCCACAACTCACCTCGTTGCGTAGCAATGCCATCGCCGGCGTAGCCATCGAAGAACCCTCCTGGTTCGATGCTACGCTATACTGCGTTTTGTATAAGCAAAAAAATGAATAATCAAAGAAGTTTATAAGGCGCCCTGTAGTTGTAGTGCAACAACTTGTTTGCTGCGGCGTTGTTCGGGAACGTCTCCGTCTTCGCATCCCACTCCAGATACGACTTCGTCTTCAGAGCGATGTTGGCGATGAGCGTGGCTGCCGTGGAGCGGTGCCCGTCCAGGATGTCGCAGTTGCATTTGGCGCGCGACTTCACGCAATCGATGAAGTTGCGGGCGTGGAATGCGGTATCGGCGCTGCCCTTGGCGGATGCGGGCTCCATGGCGGTCTGGAACGACGGGCGGTAGCTGCGTTCCAGTTCCCGCTGCACCGGCGAGCGGGCGGGCAACGGCTGTTGGGTGTTCTTTTCCGGAACCACCTCCCAGCGGTTGCCGTGGATGTACATCGTGCCCTTTGTGCCCCGGATCTCCATCTCCGCGCCCTGCATGTTGCCTGGTGCGGCGTTGGCGTTGTACTGGGAGAAGACGACCATGGTGCCGTCGAAATCCCACAGCGCTTCGAGCGTATCGGGAATCTCGCGGTTGTCGTGGATGGCGTATTTGCCGCCCATGACGGTGACCGCTTTCGGAGCTTCCTTGCCGAGCGCCCAACGCAGCATGTCCATGTAATGCACGCCGAAGTTGGTCACCTGGCCTCCCGAGTAGTTGTAGAACCAGCGGAAGCGGTAATACATGCGGTTCTGGTTATAGGGGACTTTGGGGGCCGGTCCCAGCCACTGATCCCATTCCCATTCGTTCATGGGTTTGGTGTCGGGCGGGTTGCCGACGCCAATGGGCCATTCGTTCTGGAGATGCCAGCCCTTGGCGACGGTGATGTGTCCGAGCGCGCCCGAGCGCACGAAATCGACGGCCTCTTTGAGGAACTTGCCGGAGCGGCGGTGAATGCCCACCTGTGTGACACGCTGGGTTTTTTCAGCAACCTCCACCATGCGGCGTCCTTCGCGGACGGTGAGCGAGAGCGGCTTTTCCACGTACACGTCCTTGCCGGCATTGCAGGCATCGATGAACTGCAAGGCGTGCCAGTGGTCGGGCGTGGCGATGACCACGGCCTGGACGTCTTTATCTTCGAGCAGTTTCTTGTACTCTTTGTACTTCTTCGGGGTTGCGCGCGAGATTTTCGCGTTGTGGTCCATGTAGTCTTCGCGCAGATCGCAGAGGGCGACCGTAACCTGGTCGCCGTGTTCGAGGAAGGCTTCGTGAACCTGCGTGCCACGGTTGCCGACGCCGATGTAGCCGAGTTGCAGGCGATCGTTGGCGCCGAGGATTCTGGAGTAGCTAAGTGCGGTTGCCAGGCCGGCAGTGCGCATCAGATTGCGGCGAGTAGGATGATTCATAATAACGCCACCTGAGTTGGATATTCTAACTTCATGATACTTGGCGCGAGAGCGGCCGGCGCGGCATTGGGGGGGATTCTTTTGATGGCATCGATGGCGGAGGCGGCGCGCATTGACGTGCATGGGCATCGCGGGGCGCGTGCGGTGCGGCCGGAAAACACGATGCCGGCGTTTCTGTATGCCATCGAAACCGGCGTGGACGTGCTGGAACTCGATCTGGCGGTGACGCGGGACAACGTGCTGGTGGTTTCGCACGATCCGCTGATGAATCCCGATTACTGCACGGGGCCTTCGGGCACGCGCGTCATCCGCGAGATGACGTTCGCCGAATTGCAGCGCTGGGATTGCGGAGCGAAGGCGAATCCGGCGTTTCCGAAGCAGAAGGCAGTGCCGGGGACGCGTGTGCCGGCGCTCGAGGAAGTGCTCGCGCTCGCCTCACGCGGGACGTTTCATTTCAACATCGAGACGAAGATCTTCCGCGACCGGCCGCATCTGACGCCTTCGCCCGAGGAGTTTGCGCGGCTGCTGGCGGCGGCCATTGCGAAGCACAAACTGGAGGCGCGGGTGATCGTGCAGTCGTTCGATTTTCGGACGCTGGAGGCAATGAAACGGTTGCTGCCGAAGGTGCGGCTATCGGCGTTGTTCGGCGGCAAGGAGAAGGATTACGTGGCCAGCGGGCGCGCCACAGGGGCGGGGATCGTCTCGCCGCATTACACGCTGGTGACCAGGGAAAACGTGGCCGCGGCGCACGCGGCGGGCATGCAGGTGGTGCCGTGGACGGCGAACACGCCCGCCGATTGGGACCAACTGATCGCGGCCCAGGTGGATGCGATCATTACCGACGATCCGGCGGAATTGATTGCGTATCTGAAGAAGAAGGGGCTGCGCTCACGCTAAAACGTCGCGATCGGATTCAGCGGCGAGCCCGTCCCGCCCGGCACCGGAATGGGCGCGGCGGTGAGCAGGAACTCGTAGCGGTTGCGTTTGGCCGCTTCCGCGCTCAGCGCTTCCAGATCGCAGTTGTCGAAGATGGGCATGCCCATGGCGATCAGCACCAGGCGATGAATGGGATGCGTTACGTTGGGAATACCGGATGGCTGCACGTCGCTGCCGGCATCGGAGCCGAGCATGGCGATGTCACGGTCCTTCAGCCAGCGCGCGCAGGAGGCATGGAGTCCGGCGGCTTTGTTAGGCAGATCCCAGGCGCCTTTCTGCGCCCGTAGCGCCCAGCGCCCGGTGCGAATGAAAACGACGTCGCCGGCGCCGATCTTGAGGCCGGCTTTCTTTTCCCAGGCTTCGAGATCTTCCGGGTAAATCGGGGTGCCGGGGGCGAGATAGGGGACGCCCTTGAGGCGCGGAATGTCCATAAGGATGCCGCGCGTGAAAATGCCGGTTTTGAAGTTGGCGATGGCCAGCTTGCCGGCGCCGTCCTTGGTCACGCTCTGCTGCGGAAATCCGTTGTACATTTTTCCCTTGTAGAAAATGTGGCACAGCGAATCCATGTGCGTGTGCGCCCAGCCGTGGTAGAGCACGGCGTATTGATCGACGCTGAATTGCCCCGGATTGTCGATGCCGGTCATGGTCATGGTGTGTGAAAACGGCGAGGAATTGTCCGGCGCTTTTTCCTTCAACGTTTCGTGGGCGAGCGATACGGACACGCCATCGCGCACCAGCGCCGCGGCCTGCTTGCGCTTGGCGGGCGTGATGAGGTTGATGGCCCCGAGCTGGTCGTCCTTGCCCCAGCGGCCCCAATTGGAGAGCTCGGTCATCCAGCGGTCGATGGTGGCCTCGGTGACGGCGGGGCGTTGCTGCGCGGCGAGCGCGAGGACGCAGAGGGGAACAAGCAGAAAGCGCATAGGGAGCAGCATATCGCAGGAATGCAGCTCCCGGCGCGCCCCGCCTTCTTACACTGTGACGGGCTGTCCGGCGTAGTAGGCTCTGGCAGCGTCCAGCGCGCTGCCACGGGCCGCGAAGCCTTCGGCCTCGAGCGCCTTCTGCAACTCGCCGAGCAGCAGCAGCACGTTCTCCTCGGTGGCCAGCGGACCCATGATGCCGACGCGGAACACCTTGCCGGCGAGTGGGCCGAAGCCGCCCAGAATCTCGATATCGGCCGAGGCCAGCAGGCGTTTGCGCACCTTCAAATCGTCGATGCCTTCGGGCACGCGCGGCGTGTTCAGGCTCAACAGGCGCTGTCCGGCCGGCACGTGCATCGACAGGCCCATCGCCTCGATGCCTGCAACGAAAGCTTCATGGCTGCGCTTGTGCCGCGCCCAGCGGTTCTCCAGTCCCTCTTCATGAATGCACAGTAATCCTTCGCGCAACGCATAGAACAACGAAATCGGCGCCGTGTGGTGGTAGCGGTGCGAGCCTTCGTAATAGTCGGCCAGCAGTTTCAGATCGAGGTACCAATCGGCGGGCGTTGTCTTGCGGGCGCGGAGCCACTCCATCGCCAGCGGCGATACGGTCACCGGCGCCAGGCCCGGCGGGCAGGAAAGCCCTTTCTGCGTACACGAATACGCGATGTCAATGCCGTTGGCATCGAGTTCCACGGGCATGGTGCCGAGCGAGGTGACGCAATCGGCAATCACCAGCGCACCCACTTCATGGGCCGCGGCGCAGATCTGCCGCGAGGTCTGGAAGACGCCGGTGGATGTCTCCGCCTGTACGAATCCGACGACGTTCGGTTTCTCCTTGCGGATGAACTCGGCGGCTTCGGCTTCATCGAAGCGTTCTCCCCAGGGCTTTTCCAGGCGGACGACGTTGGCGCCCTGGCGGCGGCCCATCTCGCTGATGCGGTCGCAGAAAAAGCCGTTGGCGAGCACGACGAACTTCGAGCCGGGCTCGACGAAATTGGCGACGGCCGTCTGCATGCCGGCGCTGCCGGTTCCAGACATGGCGAGCGTGAAATCGTTGGCGGTGCCGAATGCCTGCCGCAGCAGGACTCGGGCGTCTTCCACAACCTGGAAGAAGTACGGATCGAGGTGGCTGACGACGGGTTTCGTCATTGCCTGATAAACCCTCGGATCCACCATGGTGGGGCCGGGACCGAACAGAAGCCGTCTCGGCGGATTGAGTGGGGCGTACGTTTGTGACATGAACTTGGTCTTATTTACCTTTTTGAGCGGTTTTTTCGAGAATCCAATCGGAAATGGTGTCGAGAGCCGACGGCGCGAACGTCTCCTCGATCTTCGAGTATTCCTCCAGGGTGCCTTTGGTGGCGGTCTGGAAGAGATGGTTCAGCTTCGGCAGGGTGGCGGTGCGGAAATCCTTGTTGCCCCCCGCCTTGAGAGCTTTTTCGATCTCGGGCAGATTCTGTTGGGGCAGCACCTGCAAGTCGAGCTCGCCATTCAAAGCGAGCACAGGGCAGGATACTTTCTTCAGATAATCCCGCGGATCGAGCGTGGTGAAGGTGCGGAACCACTTGGTGCCGGCCGCCGCGGCCTGGCCGGCGCCGGCGATCGCCTCGACTTTCTGGCGCACCTCGTCATCGCCCAGATCCGACTTCACGAGGGCGAAAATCTTCTCCTGGATCTGGCGGTTGGCGGCCACTTGCGCATCGCCGCCACCGGCGGCGCGGATGACCGCCGCGGCCTGCGCGTACATTATCTGCTCACCGGGGAGACCCGGGCCTGCCAGCAGCACGATGAAGGCCACGTCCTTGGATTGCGATGCCGCAATGGGGGCGACAATGCCTCCCTCGCTGTGGCCAATCAATCCGATGTGCGCCGCATCCACGGCCGGTTGTTTCTTGAGAAAATCCACCCCGGCGAGCGCGTCCGTGGCGAAATCGAGTGTCGTCGATCCCGCCACCGCCGCCGATCCGCCGACGCCGCGGTCATCCACGCGCAGCACGGCGATGCCCTTGCGCGTGAGGTGATCGGCCAGAACCAGAAACGGCCGGTGCCCGAACAAAGCCGAATCGCGGTTCTGCGGTCCGGAGCCGCTCAACAGAATCACCGCGGGCACGCCTTTGCGATCCTTGGGTACGGTGAGCGTGCCGGCCAGCTTGTTTCCCTGCACGCGATTGACGAAGGTGACTTCGGTCTCTTCGTAAGGATACGGCTTTTTCGGATCCTGTGGTTTCGATGTATCGACGGCGGCGGCGGAGCGTTTGAAGGAAAGCGGCAGACTCGCCGGACCCTGCGTCCAGGTCCCTTCGAGCGTATCTCCGGCCTCATTGAGGGTGCCTTGATAGCTGCCGCGGATGGCGGGGATTTCGAAGCTGACGGCCCTGCCCTTGTGTGTCACCGAAGACAGCGGAATTCCGATTGCGCCCTGATCGATGCTGTCCATCTTCCCCGTGAGGGAGCCGGCGGAGCCTGTTTCTATGTGCAAGGCCAGGCGCAAGCTGGCGCCGCCGGCGTTCAGTGTGCCCAGCCAATGGCCCTCGAAGCCGGGCCCCTGTGCCGGGGCAACGGATACGCAAAGGGTGAGAAGGAACAGCCGGGAGGCCATCCTTTCAGAATAGCAATCAGAAGAAGGATTTCATCGACCCGAACTCGGCCTTGTATTCCTCGATGATGGCATCGGCTTGCGATTCCAACCCGAGCTGGCGGAACGCTTCGTGGATATTCGTGCCCACCTGACAGGCGCAGGCCGGGATCATGACATCCAGGTGATTGACGATATAGTGCGCCTCATGCAGCAGGCGGCTGAGATCTTTCACCGCGCCAATGTCCGGTTTGGGCCGGTGCTGGTGTCCGACGGCATCCTCAATTTCAGCGGGCAGTTTCCACTGCGCCAGGGCCGCCGCCCCGAGTTCGGAATGGCAGCAGCCGATATGCTGCAATTCGGCGTCTTCCATGGTGAGATCGGAGGAGTTCTGGTAGTCGGAGAGAATCTTCTCATAGTGTTCGGGCAGGGCAATGGCGATCATCAGCTTACCCACGGCATGCAGCAGGCCCGCCGTAAACGCCCCCTCCGGATACCGCACCGTGATGCGCTGGGCGAGCAAATCCGCCATCACCGCCGTCGCCACGCTGTGCACATTGAACGCCGCTTGCGACCAGCTTTTCGGCGTCTTCACCGAATTCCACATGCGCGATACCGACAGGCTCAGCGCCACATTCCGGAGTTTGTTCAGCCCCAGAATGGAAACCGCGTGCCGCACCGAGTTCACCGTTCCGGAACGCGCATAGAGCGCCGAATTGACCAGCTTCAGCACGTGTCCGGCGAGCACCGTATCCTTCTCAATGATGGCGCTTAGCTCCCCATAGAAAACATCTTCTTTCGCCAGCGTCGCCAGCAGCTTGCTCAGCGTGGGCGAAAACGGCGGCAATTGATTGACGGAGCGCAAGGCTCGCTCGCGAAGGTCCGGTTGGGGCAGGGTTAGCGTGCTCACGTAGGGCTTATCGGCACGGATGGACGGGAATATACGAAATCCCTCCGACGGTGGAGGGGGACACTGGCATAGCATAGAAGGAGTAGTACGGGGTTTTACCTGTCGAGGTTTCGCTTGCAGCTTCTAGAACTCATTTGCTCCTTCGCCGCACTTCTCGTTGCCCAGGGCGATGCCAACCGGGGCCAACTGCTCGGAACGGTGTTCGATCCCAATCATGCTCCCGTTGCCGGCGCCACCGTGCGTCTGGTGCATCTCGAGACTGGCTCGGCCCGCCAGGCGCTTTCGAGCGCCGCCGGCCATTACCGCTTTCTACAACTCGATCCCGGGCGCTACCGTGTTATTGCCGAATCGGCCGGTTTTGCCCCGGCTACGGTGGAGGGCCTGGTAGTGAGCGTCGGCTCGGCACTGGGTGTCGACATCGCGTTTCAATTACAGCCGGTCAGCACCACCATCGACGTCGGCGACACCCTGCTCAACGTCGCCCTACCGGCCCCCTCGGCATCGATTGCGCGGGCCGCCATCGCCGGGCTTCCCATCAACGGGAGGCGTTTTCAGGATTTCGCTACCCTCACCCCCACAGTGCAGGTGGAGCCCGCCCGCCAACAGCTTTCCTACGCCGGCCAGCGCGGCGTCAACGGCAACACCATGCTCGACGGCGCGGATTATAACCAGCCGTTCTTTGGCGGTATTCGCGGCGGAGAGCGCTCGAATTTCAGCTTCACCATTCCCCAAAGCGCGATTGAGGAGTTTCAAGTGGTCGCCGCCGGATACGCCGCCGAGTACGGCCGTTCGACAGGCGGCATCCTGAATGTCATCACGAAATCGGGAGGCAACGCCCTGCACGGCGAGGGGTTTTATCAACGGCGCCCGCGACAGTGGAGCGGCATGCATCCGATCGTTCACCGCAGGCCATCGGAGACGCTTTCGCAGATGGGCGGCGCGGTGGGTGGACCCATCCGCGAGAACCGCCTCTTCTGGTTTACCGCCTTCGAACACCAGCGCGCCGATACGCCGCGCCAGGTGTTGTTTGCACAGTTGCTCAACCGCACGCCCACTGCGGCCACCCAGGAGGCCCTGGCTTTCTTCCGCAGCCAGGAGCAGGATTTTCGCCAGACCAATCGCGCTTCCGCATTCACCGCCCGCACCGACTATCACCTGACCGGTGGCCACCGGCTCACCCTCCGCTACAATGGCAGCGATTCCAACGAACGCAACGCCGTATCGACCGGCGGTGCGCTAACGCCCATCACCAACAATGCGCTCAGCAACGAGGGCACAGAAAAAGACCGCACGCACATGGGGACAGTGCAGTATACCCATATGTTGAGTCCGCACGCCATCCACGACGTGAAATTCACCGGCGCCTACGAGATTCGCCCGCGCGAGGCCAACCAGGAGGCGCCCACCGTGACAGCAACGCCGGTTGGCTCCTTCGGCGCGCGGAATTTTCTGCCCACCGTGCAGGACGATCTGCGCTATCAGATCACCGACGGACTGTCCCTGTCCGGCGGGAGGCATACCTTCAAGCTGGGGATCGATTTCAGCCGCATCACCACATCGCAATCCTTCGGCTTCAATCAATTCGGAGCGTTCACGCTCGGCACGGCCGATGTAACGCGCATCCTCACGCTGCTGTCCACCTCGGCCACGCAGAATCGTTTCGACGGCCGCGAGGTCACCTATGCCCGCCAGATCGGGAATCTGGCAGCCAACTACGGCGTGCACCAGTTCGCATTCTACGGGCAGGATAGTTATCGTCTCAGCCGCAAGCTCACGCTCGATTACGGGCTGCGCTGGGAAGGGCAATGGAATCCGGAAGTCGAGGCCAGCAATACCGCGCTAGCCGGCCGCTTGCGCGGATTCCAGTTTCCCAATGGAGCGGTGCTCGATCCCGACCGCATCGCCAGCCGCGGCAATCAGTGGATGCCGCGGCTCGGCGTCGCCTATGTCCCCTTTGCCGGAGTGCGCCGCACGGTGATCCGCGCACACACCGGATTATTTCATGCGGCCACTCCGTTGCTGCTGTTTTCCGGGCACACGAACAACCTGCGCAATCCGCCGGGCGATGTGTCCATCACGCTCGCGCCGACGGCCACGCAGACCGTCTATCAGCAATTGGCGGCGGTGGGCGTCAACCTGAACAGCACGCCGCTCGACAGTCTGCCGGTGATTCCGGTGGAAGCCGTGCAGCGGGCCGCGGCGCTCGCCGCCGGAGGCGTGGCCCGCGATCCGTTCGCCGGCATCGGCCTTACCATGATGGCTTCCGACTACCGCAACCCGCGCAGCACGCAGGCCGGATTCGGAGTGGAGAAGGAAATCACCGCCAGCTTCATCGCCGGCGTGCAATGGAATTATATAAATACCGTCCAATTGCACAGAAATCGCGATTACAACCTGCCGCTGCCGGTGGTTCGCGAAGGCGATGGCCGCCCGATCTACGGATTGCGCACGCAGGGCCGGCTGCGTCCCATCTCCACGCTGGGGTCGATCATCGTGCGCGAGAGTTCGGCGCGGTCACTGTATCGCGGCGTGACCGTGCAGGCGCAATACCGCAAGCAACGCGTACAGTTTTCCGCATACTACACCCGGTCTTCGAACTATTCCGACGACGATTCCGAGCGTGACGCCGGCAGCGTCTACTATGACGACGCCTTCAACTTCCGCCACGACTATGGCCTTTCGAATCTCGACGCCAAACATCAGTTCACCTCCCACACGATGGTGCAACTGCCCTGGGGATTCGAGACCGCGCTCATCTTCCGCCTGCGCAGCGGAGCGCCCATGAATGCCCGCACCATCGTCGATCAGAACGAGGATCTCTCCACGTCCGACCGCCCCTATGCGGCGCCCGGCGTACCGTTCCAACGGAATTCGTTTCGCAATCGCGAGGTCACCTTCAACGATCTGCGCGTGATCAAGAACGTGCGGCTCGGCGGCGACGTGCGGCGGCTGCAAATCTCCGTGGAGTTGTTCAACATGCTCGGCATTGACAATGTGGTCTTCGGGCCAAACAGCGCATTCTATGGACCAGGGATTACCGCGTCCGGCGGAGCATCGCCAATCGACCCGCGCTTTCAGAGGCTGAAACTTCCCGACGGCACCTACGATGCCAACAACCAGCAGGTGGGCAATCCGTTTCAGGCGCAGGTGGGATTGCGCTTCTACTTCTGACGGAGCCTAGTCGAGCAGCAGCCGCACCGCCAGCAGCAATCCGATCCCCGCCAGAAACGCAATGGAGTGCAGAATGTTGCGGGCCATGCTGGTATGGTGTTTCACCTCGGGAATCCGGTCCGCCGCGGCGATATAGATAAAGTTTCTCGCGGCAAGGGGAAGTAGAAAGGACATGTCGGCGACGCGCGAACTGAAGTAGGCGGCGATGCCCCCTAGAAGAAACGTGAGCGCCGAGATCGCGTTGAAGACTAGCGCCCGCACCGGCTTCCATCCGCCGTGCACCAGTACCGCGAAATCTCCCAATTCCTGCGGCAATTCGTGTGCCGCCGCCGCCAGGTGCCGATGCCAAGCCGGATGTCGATGAGAAATGCCCCTGCCACGGCCAGCCCGCCGATGAAATTGTGCAGCCCGTCGGCTAACAGTATCAGGTAGGTGAGCGGCTTGTGGTTACAGCGTACCTGGTGGCAATGATGCCAGCTCAGGAACTGCTCCAGCAGGAAGAAAATGGCGAATCCCGCCAGCAGCCACACATAAACGTTCAGCCTGTTGCCCGAGCGGTCAATGGCGGCGGGCACCAGGTGAAACATTGCGCCCCCCAACAGCGTCCCCGCCGAAAGCGCTACTAAAGGCAGCGCCGCCCACGATCCGGAGCAACTCGTGGTGCATCGCCGTTACCCTTCGATAGGATGCAACTCCTCCCTGGCAGGTGACCGGCGATTGGGAAGGCTTCTACTGCCCCGGATCCCAGATGGTGTAGCCGATGTAGCGCTCGCGATCCGCCGAATCGTTGAAGTAATAAGTGGTCACCAGCTTGCCGTCGGGCCGCAGCAGCGTGCGCGTGTATCCGAGGTCCGTGCCGCCGCCGTTGGGGCGCAGAATGATGTCCTCACTCCACGAAAGCCCGTTGTCGCGGCTGATGCGCGCACGGATTCCGTACGGTTGCAGCCGATAGCCGTAGGTGACCACCAGCCGCCCGTCGCTCAGCCGCACCATGCTCGGTGGATTGCCGCCGATGTCCATCGTCGCCTGATTAACGAAGTGCCACGACTCGCCGTTGTCGTGTGAGCGGAAGATATCAATCCAGCGGCGACGCCGGATCGCCGTGACAATGTCCGCCGGCCCGACGCGCACCGACGATGGCATGATGGCGAAATCCTCGGGCTCCGGCCCGATGTAGGACACCATGTTCCACGTCTTGCCGCCATCGCGTGTGCGCACGGCGATGACGCGTCCCTCGCGCCGGTTCGACTTCGCCGCCGTCAGCATCGCCAGCATCTGATGCTTGCCCTCCACTAGGTAATCGGTGCGCGCGGCGATGCCCGGCTGCCCGAAGTTCGGCAGCTTGCACGGGCCTTGCCACGATTTGCCTTTGTCGGATGAGTGGTAATAGCGCGATTCGCCGTCATGGATGCCTGTCATGCGAAACGTAATCGCAAATCCCGGCGCGGTGAAATCGAGACCGCCCGGGCAATCCACCGGCGCTTTCCCCGATTCACTGGCAGGCACACCTGCGATGCGCACACCGGGCGGCGGACGCAACCCTTCGGGCTTTTCGATCTTCCAAGTCTCCCCGCCGTCCAGGCTCCGCGCCAGCACATGCTCGGCCGGCTTCGAATAGTCGATATCGTGCCCGGTGGGGTTGTCCTTGAAATAGCCCAGTTCGAAGCCAACCAGCATCTCATTGCCCCACGACCATGCGCCGTGATTCGCCGGCCAGCCGCCGAAGCGGCCCGCTTCCTGATGTACCGTGCCCTGCTTGACGATTACGGGCTTCGATTGCGCGCTCGCCAGCATCGCCACGAGCGGAACAAGAAAAAGGATGTTCATAACTTTCATTTTTTACGTTTGAGAAGAGGATAATCCGGCAACCCCACGGAGACGCCCAGATCGCCGGCGAGGATCAGAATGATGTTGGTTTTGACGGAGCAGCGCCGCGTCATTTTCCGCTCAGCCACCGTTCATACACTTTGGCGAACGTCCAGCCCTCCGGCCGGTATTGCACGTTCGATTTCGGATACACCGCGCGCACTGCCGATTCCATGAGTGGAACGCCCGCCGGATCGCGTGTGTCCACCAGATACACCGGCCGCGGCGCGATCGCGGCAGCCAGATCGGGCAGATCGTAATCCTTCAAAATGCCGGGTACGATGATTTCCACCAGGCCGCGATGCAGCTTTGCTTGGGTGATGGCAAGGTAGCTCAGCGGCATCGCCTCCACGGCGACGCTCTCCACCTGCCGGTGCAATGCGGCGGCGTGCAACGCAGTCACCGCCGCCGTGCCGCGCCCATACAAACGGATGCGCGTGCCGTCGAGAGCCGGATTCGCGGCAATGTCCTGCAACGCGTGCTGTACATCGGAAAGCTGCAACCCCAGCAGCGTGCGGCCCACCAGAAACGCCCGGCTCGCCGTTTGATACTGGCTGGTGTAGCCGGAACGCGTTGGGTCCGAGGCAGGGAACTGGATGCGCATCACGGCATGTCCGGCGGCGCGCATCTCTTCCGCGTCGGCTTGGGTGGCGTTCAGGGCGAGGATGACCGGCGGCTTCGCATGCGACGGCATATCGAGCGCGAACTCGTGGAAACGTGTGGCCACCGGTTCATAGTGCAGCCGCGATTCGATCATCCGCCGGTCCACGCCCTTCGCCGCCGCCGCGCGCCTGGGATACATCGCCAGCGCCTCGCGCGCGTTGATGGATTGGGTGGTTTCGCCGTCCATGGTGGACAGCACCTGCCCGTTGGGCGCGGCGTAGAGCAGTTGCTCCGGTTCCGTCACGATTTCCGGTTCCGCCCCGTCCGTGCTCTGCCCTTTCAGCCATTGATCGAAAAAGCGGTAGGCCGCCTGCCGGCGCGGCTTCGACCATCCGTGCGTATCGTCGTATTCGAAATACCCCGCCTTCGCTTCGGCATCGAACAGCCGGAAGAAACCGCGGATTTCGTCGCGCGTGCGCCGCGCTCCTTCAATGGGGAAGAAATCGCGGATGGCCGTGGTCATCATAAATGGACGTGGCGCGGCGGCGAAGGCAAAATCCGGAAAATCGAGCTGGTCTTTGAGGAAACCGGGAAATACCTGCTCGGCGTCCTGCGGCCCTGGCTTGTACCACAGCTCTTTCCACGAGGTCATGTAACACGACGATACAATCGCCGCCAGGCGCGGATCGAGCACCGACAAATACGCCGCCTGTGTCCCGCCGCCGGAATTGCCGGCCACGGCAATGCGCTTCGCATCCACCTCCTTGCGCGAAGCCAGGTAATCGAACGCCCGCACCCCGTCCCAGCTTTCATAACGGGCAATGTGATTGCCGGTCAGCAGCAGTTGCATCCCGTTATGGGTGTGTTCCGATGTGCCTGCCCCGCCGCGCGGCAGACGCGTCAGCTTGTCGAGCGTTTCCAGCCGCTCGCCTTGCCCCATCGGATCAATGGCCAGCACCACGTAGCCGCGCTTGGCCATGCTGATCCACACGTGCTGATAGGTGGCCGAAGCCTTGCCGTTGGCGCTGTGCCCGGCCACGCCGATGAGGGCAGGGAAGGGCCCCGCGCCTTCGGGAATATAAAGGTTCGCCGTGACGTGGAAGCGCGGCAGCGATTCGTAAATCACGTTTTCCACGCGATAGCCCTGGCGCTGGAATCCGCCCGTGATACGGGCGTTCAACGGGCTCTTCGCCGCCGGATAGCCGCCGATTTCCGCCAGAATCTTTGCCCGGATTTCCTCGCGCCGCTTCTCGGCCTGCGCCCGCGTGAGCTTCGAAACGGTTTCCGTGCGGGCCCGAAACGAAGCCTCGGCAAGCGAGGAAAGGTAGGTGTCAATCGAGGGCTGCGCCTGCGCGCCCACGGCCAGAAATAGCACGCAGATGAAACTATGCATGGAGCAATTTCAAGAGATAAGTCAAATTCCGTTTCATGTCCGCTTCGATATTCTTCGACGGGGAATCGGTTTCGAGCACCGCGTACTGGTCGAAGCCGATATCCTTCATCGCCTGCAACACCGCCGGTATGTCGATCTTCCCTTCGCCCAGGTAGCCCGGGTTGTCCTTCAAGTGGATCTGACAGATGCGCTTCTTGCCCAGCCACCGGATCTCCCGCACCGGATCGAAGCCGTTGCGTGTCGAGTTGCCGATATCGTAGTACGTCATTACCGCTTTCGACCGCGTGCGCTCGGCGATCCGCACATTGTCCTCGGCCGAAATGGTATCTTCCAATCCGAGAATCACGCCTTGCTTCTCGGCTTCCGGCGCAATGTCGCGCAGCACATCGCCGACGTAATCCTTTTCCGCCTGTGTTTCTAGCGCGCCCTTGCCGAAGAACGGCAGCAGCACCACCTTGACGCCGAGCTTCTTCGTCACCGGGATGCAATCGGCCACCCACTTCGCTCCCAGCTTGTCGTTCTTGAGGTAGTTGACATGCAGGATGTCGAGGCAGGTGCCCATCAATTTGATGTTGTGTTTCTTCGCTTCCGCCTTGTATTGCGCGATGAGTTCGTCGTTGTCGAGAGGGAGTTTATTGTCCACCGGCTTGCGGCCGAGTGAAACCTGCACGCCCGCAAAGCCGACCCGCGCGGCCAGCGCCACGGCGTCGAGTTTGCCCGCCAGGCGCAGATTCCAATCCGTAACGCCAAGTTCGAATGAGTAGGACTTGCCGGACACCGGCAGTGCGGCGGCGGCTGTGGCGAGAAAAGAGCGTCGAGTCACCTTCATGGCGACTAGTTTACAGAAAGCGCGAGCGGGTGGTTGTTCACTTCCACCTTCGCCGTCGGGAAAAAGAACCAGCGCACGAAGCCGCCGCGCACGTTGCCGCCCACTTCCTCGTTATCGCCCAACGACAGCCGCACCACGCCGTGCCCGTATCCGTAATAGGGCAGCGCCTGCGAACCCGCCTGCGGCGCCAGCGCCGGATTGAGCCCGATGGCGAATTCCCGGAACCGCCGTGCCGCGTCCGGCTTCAGATACGCTTCCACCGCCGCCAGATTCTCCCGCGCCTCCACTTTCGTCACCACACCCTTGGCGAACGTCAGCCGGATGCCCCGCGCGGTTTCGTTGCCCACCCGAGCCTCGGGAATGACTATCACTCCATTCACCGTTTCTTCGAGTGGCGCGACACGCACCACGCCCGCGGGCAGTTCAATGTCCCGGTCAATGCGCGTGCGCGCCCGTTGTGCCCGCGCCGCCGACGCATCGCCGTCCTGCTTGTTGAACGGCCTGTCTCCAATGCGGAACGCGATATTCGTCCCCTCGGCAGTGCGCACACGCACGGCGCCGCTGCGCAGTTGCGCGATCACTTTGTCCTGTGCGGCGGATAACGCCTTGTAGTCGATCTGGAGCGCCTCTTCGTATAGCGCATCCAGCGCCGCCGTATGCTTGCCGTACAGTCCATCGGTAGAAACGCTGCCTTCGCCCCAATGAAAATGCAGTTGCCGGCGCGCCCCGCCCAGATCGGTCCAGCGCTTCACCCGATCGCGTTCGGCTTGCGGCAACCCCGGTCCGCCGGGCTGCAACGGCAGCCATAGATATATCTGCGCCTCGTCCAACGATGCCGTTTCCACAGCCTTGGCCGCGCGCATCCGTTCCCGAACCATGTGCGCCAACGGCAGGAAATACGCGGCATCGGGCCGCGCGAAGTAGCGCTCGCCGGGCTTTGGCGCCAGCGCCCGCACGATGCGCTCCGCCAGCGCCCCGTAATCCACCGCTCCCTTCGGTTGAAATACGAAGAAATCGTGCGTAGCCCGTGCAATTTCGGCGATCGCCCGCTCGCCCTTCCCCGTATCTTCGAATTTCTTCGTGAACGCCGCGATTACCAGATGCCCTGCATCGCCGGGCAAAGTCACGATGCCCACATCGTTGGCCACCATCGGCATCGATCCTGTCTTATGCGCCACCACCGTGCCCGCCGGCAGCAGCCCCTTCAATCGCGCACCGCCCGTGCGGCAGCGCTCCAGAATATCCAGCAACAGGGCTGCGGAATCGGGTTTCAGAATATCCCGCTTGTGAATCCGCAGCAGCAGCGCAGCCATGCCGTCGGGCGTAGCCGTATCGCGCGGGTCATCCTGAAAGCGTTCCGCCGCCTGCCGCCGTTCCTCGCGCGAAGTTGCGCGGCCGGCTTTGCGGAACGCCTCCGGAGTCCATTGCTCCTCGGCCGGCAGCCTGTCGCGATACCCCACGCCATCGGCGATCAGCAATGCCGTGGATCGGTCCACGCGCACGCCCGCGATGCCCAATGCCCGCAGCCGCGCGTTTACTTGCTCGCCGCCGCCCGCAATGCGCAGCAGTACATCTGTGGCGGAATTGTCGGAAATCAGCAGCATCAGCTCCATCAGATTGCGAATGGACAGGGAGACACCGGGCTGATGGAACAAATCCGTCAGCGTGCCGGAGCCGGGATGCAGATCCCTCGCCTCAACCGGGACCATCGTATCCAGGCGCAGCTTGCCTTCATCCACCAGGCTCAGCAGTTGCACGGCCAGCGGCACTTTCACCGTCGATGCCATGGGGAACCCTTCGCCTCCGCGCAACGATATGCGCCGCCCCGATTCCACATGCAGCGCCGTCACGCCCACCACACCGCCCGAAGCCTGCGCCAGCCGCTCCACTTCCTTCTGTAGCCGGCCGAGCGCCGGCTCCTGCGCCGGAAGCCATCCGGCCATCGCCAATAAAACAATCCACCGCATCTATGGTTTCCTCCGGAACGCCTGGTCGAGAAATTCGACGCTCTCCACTTCGCCCGTGTCCTTCAGCCGGAACTGCACCAGCGCGTCGCGCAGCGGCGTATGGCCGCCAGGAATCCGGAACGTATCGAAGTGAAAATGTTCGAGCGGCGTTTTCCAGTTCGACCACTGCAACTCCAGCCGCCCATCCGCCACCCCCACCCGCGCTTCCCCGTAAGCGGCATGCGCATACACGCCGCCATACGCCGCCAATTCGTGCGATGGCTTCGTGTCCCTTTTCCGCTTGCCCTCGCGTTCCGCCTGCTGCTTCTTCGTCCGTTCCTCGCTCTTGCGCGCCACATCCCGATACTTCGCGATCCACCCCATCTCCGATAGCCCCAGCAACCGATCGGCAATCGAAGCCCGCAAGCATTCGGGCATATTGTTCCCGCCCAGGTTCGCCAGGATCACGATGCCGTAGCCGTCATTCGGCAACAGCGTCACCTGCGCGCGAAATCCGTCAATCGCCCCGCCGTGCGAAACCATGTGATGTCCGCGGTAATCCTGAATGGTCCACCCCATTCCGTAAGCCATCATGTTCGTTCCTGTGTTTACCGTGCGCATGTTCGCCTCATCCATGCGAATCGGTATCTGCGGTGTGTGCGTCTCGCGCAGCGTCGCCTCCTTCAAGATGCGTTTGCCCTCGAACATGCCGCCCTGCAACTGCATCCGCACCCACCGCGCCAGATCGTCCACCGATGAATTCATCGACCCCGCCGGACCCACATTGTCGATATTGCGCCACGGGATCCGCGTTACTTTCCCTTCGCGCTTCTCATGGGGCTGGGAATAATCCGGCGCCTTCACTACGTCATTCGCCGAAAAGTCCGTATTACTCATGCCCAGGGGCGCCAGCAGACGCGCCCGTACAAAGCCCTCCCAACCCTGCCCGCTCGTCAATCCCACAGCCTGTCCCGCCGTCAGGAACATGATGTTCTGATATTGATACGCGCTGCGAAACGGCTTCGTCAGCTCCACCAGCCCGATCTTGCGAATCACCTCCTCGCGGGTCCACGGCGAGTTGTACCAAAGCACGTCATGCCGCGACAGGCCCGTGCGGTGCGACACGATATCCCGCATCGTGACATTGGCATCGGCCAGTGGATCGCTCAAGCGAAAATACGGCACGTGCTTGCGCACCGGATCGTCCCACTGCATCTTGCCGTCGTCCACCAGCAGGCCCATGGCGGCCGTGGTGAACGCCTTCGTCGTCGACCCGATGGCGAAGCGCGTCGCCGTGGTTACCGCCGCCGTCGAACCCAGTTCCTTCACGCCGAATCCCTTGGCGTAAATCACCGCGTCCTTGTGCACCACAGCCACCGCGATGCCCGGGACATCGAAGGCGCGGCGCGTCTCCTCGATGATCCGGTCGAGTTGTTCATTGGCGGCAGCCTGGCTGAGCAGCGCTGCCGGAAGCAGCAGGAAAACAATCCGGCGCAACATGGAATGTAGGGTAACACTCGCCAAACGCGCCTCGCGGCTCGTGCTATCTTCAGGAACGATGGCACAACTCATCTCCCGCCGTTCCCTCCTCGCCGCCGCGGCGGCGTCTCCGCTGGCATTCGCCGCGAAAAAGGTTCCCGTTGGCCTGGAGCTATTCTCCGTGCGCAACGAACTCAAGGCGGACCTCATGGGTACCGTGAAGCGCGTCGCCCAGATGGGGTACGAGACCGTTGAGTTCTTCTCACCCTACGCCGAGTGGTCCATCGAGCAAGCCAAAGAGATGCGCAAGCTCATGGACGATCTCAAAATCAAATGCCTCTCCACGCATAACAGCGCGCGTTCGCTGGCCGCCGAAAATCTCGGCAAAACCATCGAGTTGAACCAAATCCTGGGCAGCAAGCAGGTCGTCATGGCCAGCGCCGGCCGCGTGCAGAATATCGATGGCTGGAAGAAAGTCGCCGACGTGCTCAACGAAGCCTCACGTAAACTGAAGCCCGCCGGTATGCGCGCCGGATTCCACAACCACCAGACCGAATTCAAGCCGCTCGAAGGTTCGCTGCCCATGGAAGTGCTCGCCAAGAACACCGACAAAAGCGTGGTGCTGCAACTCGATGTCGGCACCTGCATCGAAGCGGGCCAGGATCCCGTGGCCTGGATCAAGAAGAACCCCGGCCGCATCGGCTCCATGCACTGCAAGGAATGGTCCAGCAAGGGAAAAGGCTACCGCGTGCTGATGGGCGAAGGCGATGCCCCCTGGAAAGAAATCTTCAAGGCCGCGGAATCCGTCGGCGGCATCGAACTTTATCTCGTGGAGCAGGAAGGCGCCGACGTCCCACCCTTCGAAGCCGCCGAGCAGTGCCTCAAGACTTTCCGAAAACTGCACGGCTAGCCGGCTCAAAGCTCGCCGAACCCACGGTCCTTGCCAACGCAAGGCGGATCCCTGGCCTTAAGCTGGATCACCTTAACAGTAATGAACGAGGAGCGGCCGGCTTGAGGGCGTGCGCCTATTCGGCTGCGCCGATGATCATGGGGCCCGCGGGCATGGAATAGAGCGGATGGACGATAAAGCCCATGGCGAAGAGCCGGCTGAAGAAGCCATCGGGTTCCGAGAGGCTGACCCAGCGGATGGTTGCCTGCTCGCCCTTTTCGGCGAAGAAGCCGATGCCGCCGCGGCGGAGGCGGCGGTCACGCCAAGTATCGACGACTTGGCCGTCGACGGAGGTGACGAACTGGTCGCCTTTGATGCGCATGCGGACGCGGTAAAGAGTATCGGGACGGACTGGGACGGGAATGGGGAGGCGCACGCGTTCGCTCTCGCGGCCGGAGAGCATGACAAAGCGCTCAATCTCGGCGCGGGAGCCATCCTTGGCGCCGACGTTGATTTTGGCGCCGTAGTAGTTGTTTAGGTCGGTGGCACGGTAGGCCCAGCCGACGCTCTTCTTTTCGATGGCGGCCTGGAACTCCATCTGGTAGTCGGCAAGGCGTAGGGTGGGTTTCCAGAGGCGCAAGGTATCGGTGCGCAGAGCGCCCGGGGTGGAATCGGCGATCGAGCTGCGGCCGATCCAGTCGCCGACGCCCATTCGAAAGTCATGCCGGAGGTTGATTTTGGGGGAGTCCGGCAGCAGCGACCGGATTTTTTGACTGAGCGGATTCGCGGTCAAGGTGTAGCGCAGCTCGGCAGTGGGGATGGGCACGGGGCCTGCGGGGACGATCCAGAGGCTGAGGCCAAGCACGAGCCCGACCATGACGGCGATACCGAGGCCGAGCTTGCCGTTGGGCTTCTTTTTGTGTTCGGGGGATTCCACCACCGCCAGATAGTCGCCGTAGTCGGACATCAGTTCGCCGGCGTCGCGGAGCGCGCGAGCGCTTGAGGTGCGAAACCGCTTGCGGTGTTGGGAGCAGCAAAACTCCCGGTCCACCAAGCGGCGCATGGTTCCAATTGGCCGGCGACAATATAAACAGCGCATTTCTGGTTGACCAGCCCCATCTTAACAGCTATCTGCCATTGTGCATCCCACCTAGGATTCTTTCTTCCGGCATCTGAGGGTTCCACTTAGGCAAGGGAGTGACATCACGCTCGATACGTATAGGCTTATCGAACGGGAAGCGCAATAGGAGATGGGGAAATCACCTTATAGGGATATGTCTTCTGATGACACCCACATCGGGGTTGTGTTGCTCTGTGGGCCTTTAGTACGGCCTTCGACGGGTTCCTATTTGGGTCTGGTACCCTAAGTAGGGACTTCCTACCTTCCCCGGAGAACCAGTTTGCATGACTCCAGAGTCCCAGGATGAACCGGTCCCAGTCCCGCTCGGCGATGTGTTCGACCTGCACTCGGTGCCGGCGCGGGATGCCAAGGCTGCGGTGGAAGCCTATCTCGAAGCGGCGCGCGAGCAGGGTTTTCGCTATGTGCGGATTATCCACGGGCGTGGGATAGGGGTGCAGCGGGAAATGGTGCGAAAGGTACTGGCCAAGACTGCGTATGTTCATTCCTATGGGGATGCGCCGGCTGAGGCAGGGGGCTGGGGAGCGACGGTAGTGGAACTGGGGGAACCTCGGGTGCAAGAGATGGATTCGCTAATCGATCAATATGATGCCGCCTTGGCGGAAGTGGAACAGTTGGCGGCGCCGTTATCACCCGAGTGGCTCACCTGGCGGGCAGCGGAAGGGTCGTGGTCAGTGGCCGAATGCCTCAATCATTTGGCCAAGGT
>CAYOBO010000097.1:0-28741 GCA_964402295.1 uncultured Candidatus Solibacter sp.
TCGTTGTCGTCGGACTTGCGCTCGACCTCGACGTCCGGCTTGAGGGCGTCCGTACCTTTAATGGCAGGGATGTCCACGGGAGAAGGCAGAAAATCGACCACGGCATCGAGCAGGTTCTGCACACCTTTATTCTTGAAGGCGGAACCGCAGACGACAGGGAAAATCTTCTGGGCGATGGTTGCTCGGCGGATCCCGGAACGCAATTCGGCGTTGCTGATCGGCTGGCCTTCTACAAATTTAGTAAACAGATCATCATCCGTCTCCGAAACCGCTTCAATGAGCTTTTCACGGTATTCGGCGGCCTTGGCTTGCAGGTCCGCGGGGATCTCCGTGTCGTCGTACTTGGCGCCGAGGGTTTCCTCACGCCAAATGCGCGCTTTCATCTCGATGAGATCCACCACACCGACGAACTTTTCCTCCGCTCCGACCGGCAACTGAATCGGCACCGGCTTCGCCTTCAGGCGGTCGACGATGGTATCCACGGCGTGGTAGAAATCAGCGCCGATGCGATCCATCTTGTTGATAAAGCAAATACGAGGAACTCGATACTTATCCGCTTGCCGCCAGACCGTTTCCGATTGGGGCTGAACGCCAGCTACGGCGTCGAACACTGCCACCGCGCCATCGAGCACGCGGAGACTGCGCTCCACTTCGGCGGTGAAATCCACGTGGCCGGGGGTGTCAATGATGTTGATCTGAATATCGCGCCAGGCGGCGGTGGTGGCGGCGGAAGTAATGGTGATTCCGCGCTCCTGCTCCTGCGCCATCCAGTCCATGACAGCGGTGCCTTCGTGAACCTCTCCGATCTTGTATGTTTTACCTGTGTAGTAGAGTACGCGCTCCGTCGTGGTTGTTTTACCGGCATCGATGTGAGCCATGATGCCGATATTTCGCATTCTCTCAAGTGGTATGGTGCGTGGCATAAAAAATTCTGTGCGCGCGCTTACCACCGATAGTGAGCAAAGGCCTTGTTGGCCTCCGCCATACGGTGGACATCGTCCTTCTTTTTAATGGCGCCGCCGCGCATGTTGGCGGCATCGTTGATTTCGTTGGCGAGCTTTTCCGGCATCCCCTTGTCCGGACGGCTGCGGGCATTGCCGAGGATCCAGCGGATCGCCAGGCTGGTGCGGCGATTCTGCGGCACTTCGACGGGCACCTGGTAGTTGGCGCCACCGACGCGGCGGGTTTTCACTTCGAGAGCCGGCTTACAGTTCTCTATCGCTTTCTTAAAGATCTTGAGCGGGTCATCCCCGGAGCGGTCCCGCAGCTTATCCATGGCCTCATAGAAAATGCGGCTGGAGGTTTGCTTCTTTCCATCCCACATCATCGAGTTGATAAACTTCTCGGCGAGGGTGGAGTTATACAGCGGGTCCGGCAGGATTTCGCGAACTTCAGCTCTGCGACGACGAGGCATAAATCATTGTCTCCTTAGGACTTCGGCCGCTTTGCGCCGTATTTCGAGCGGCTCTGCTTGCGGTTGGCGACGCCGGCCGTGTCGAGCGTTCCGCGGACCACGTGATAGCGCACGCCCGGCAGGTCCTTCACACGGCCGCCGCGGATGAGCACGATCGAGTGCTCCTGGAGATTGTGGCCCACACCAGGGATGTAGGTAGTGACCTCAATCCCGTTGGTGAGACGGACACGGGCGACCTTTCGCAGCGCCGAGTTGGGCTTTTTCGGAGTCGTCGTGTAAACGCGGGTGCAAACCCCGCGGCGCTGCGGGCAGGATTGCAGCGCGGGACTGGCAGTCTTAAACCGCGGCGCTTTCCGACCCTTACGCACAAGCTGATTGAACGTGGGCACGAGCTTTCCCTTTCCTAAGAGCCTTTGAACAAGTCTTTTCCGCCAGCCACAAATCACACCCCCGAGCGGTTACAGCATTCGGGTCAACTGGCTTGAAAACGTAATCCGTAAAGATGAGCAACCCTTACGAGGGCTGCATGACACGCGAGGGTACTTCGGACTGGCCCATATCGCTTTCGGCGCGTTTGTCCTGAGCGGTAGCGGGGCCGACCCCTAGCCGGACTCCGGCTCGCCGGAGTGGTAGCTGGGAGTAGAAGAAATCAACTCGCCAAACTTTTCTAATTTACTCGATGCCGGGGGATGATGTCAACCACAACTCAAATGCAAAACCTATCTTGCCGGGTTGCGGACCACCACACCAGGAAAGCGGGAGAAATCGCGGCCGGCGGTCCACAGTTCCACGACACCGGCGGCACGGCAAATCGAAGCGATCCGCGCATCGTGCACCAAGGGTCCGGCCACTTTGCCCGCAAACAACATCGGGCGCTGATGTTCCCAGGAGTTTGTCCCTTCCCCCAGAGGCTGGGGCTTTCCATCCAGTAATCGACCTGTTGCATTGCGTCGGCCAGCGGCGTTTCTGACAACCACACATAAGTGGTGTTATAATTAAATTATACAAAACAATAACAAATGAGATAACTATTGCTTAGAACATTCCTCGACTTCAGCGAAACCCCGCATTGGAAACCCTTCCATCCGCAGCTTGGCTGGAACATGCTGTCGGAATCCACTGACTCAAGTTTCCCGATTCCCGTCGGCGAAGGAAGAGCGGAAGACGGGCTGAACCTACGCTTCGCTCTCCCTGCGGTGATGGAGAAGGATTTTCAGGTTTCCGTGCTTGGCAACCAGCTTTCCATCCGCGGGGAGCGGAAAGAGCCGGAACACTTCGGCGACGTGGTTTTCTTCGGGCTCCCCTACGGCCGGTTCGAAAAGACGGTGCTGCTACTGCCCGGACTACAGACGGACAACATGAAGGCGCGATTCCAGCACGGGGTGCGCGACATCAAAATTCCCTATCTCAGACAATCCAAGGCACGGGAGATCCCGGTCGTCGTCGGCGACGAGGTGGCGGCCATGGCTGCCGCGGTATAGGCGCCGTCCTGCGCGGTCACCCCCGCAGTTGATCCGCCAGCCAGACAATGTATTCCGCATTGCGCCGGCGCACTTCGGCCAGCAGGTCCGCGGGTAACTCATCCAGCTTTTCCTTGAAAAAGCGGCGATCGCCGTCGGGACTATCGATATCGCGCGACCCATTGACGTTACCGAGCCAGAAGACCAGGAACAGGTTCCCATCCACGCGCCCGCGCATTGCATCGCCCAGGTACGAGCCACGGCCCATGGCCCGGTATTTTTCCGCCAGTTCGCTCTCCTCGCCAAAAGCGTTCTTTGCGGCGAAGGCGTTGCAGCGGGCCACCATACGCTCGTAGAGCTTGCGCCAGGGGGAATCTTCCGGCTGCTCGTACAGCACGTCGAACAACTGGAGTTGCAACTCGCCGGAAATCTTGTAATTCCAACGTCCGTTTGTGGCGCGGGCGATCTGCTCCAGCACTTCGGCCTGTTTGCCGCTGCCGGAATGGATACTGAGCGTGCCGTTGAAGAAGCGCGCCACGGCGGCCAGTTCCGTGACACGGGCGCGGAATTCTTCGAGCGGTTTGCCGCCATACTCGGAAACCACACGCGGCAGCAGTTCGGGCCACATTTTGTGGGCAACGTAATCCTGAAGCCCGACGCCGGCTTCCTCGGAACTGGCGATGGCCACCGGGTAGGCTTGGCGCTTCTTGAAGCCGAGGTTCGGCGGCACCAGTTGCGCCGGGCGGCCGCGCGACTTGAGCCAGTGCATGTAGAACAGCAGCTCTTTGGGCGTGGTGAGTGTCTCGGCCTCGTCGATGGACGGCTCGAAGTCGAACACACGCACGCCCGGCTGCTGCGATTTCACAAGGCGGATGTAATCGTACAGTTCCTCGTTCAGTTTCAGGCTGCGGGCGAACTTCACGGCCAGGCGCATGATCTCGCCGGTGGAAAAATCGTAGGTGGCGTTACCCGTGGCGAACGGCCGCGAGAACTCGTTCAATACCCAAGCGCCCTCCTCTTCGGTGAGAATCTGGCGGAAGCGGCTTTCCACTTGCGCATCGCTCCAGGCGCGCGGATGGCGCGTGTCGGCCTCGAGTTCAAAGAGGCGCGAAGTGTCGGTGGTAAACTTCGTGTAGCCGGCGGCGTGCTGGATCGCCAGCTTCGTGGCTTCCACGCTGCGGGCGACGGCTTCGTCGTTCTCGCCGGTGATGATGAAATGGTCGGCTTCGGCGTTGTAGCCCTCGCGCCAGCCGGAGCGAATCGCGGCCCACAGCCCAGCTTCGTACAGATGCTTGATGCTGACGCGCGTATGCCCCGCCGCCACCGGATTCTCGCCGTCACGCGCGGCGATGACGTCGTCGACGGCCATTTCGCGAGTGGCCGAAAGCTGCACCGTGGAGGCGAGGTTGATCCCAGACTTCTTGTAGATACTGCGAAACGCGGCAAAAGCCGCCGGCAGGCTGATTTCGGGATGGCGGTTGCCCACGGCGATGGCCGATTGCGATGCCTGCGGACGCGGAAAGAACGCTTTGTCCACCTCTTTGACGAAGGTGCGGATCGCTTCGCCGTCATAGGAGGAAAACGGGATCGCGTTGATGACGATTTCCTTCCCGCTTTCCGGACGCATCCGTCCAATCAGATACGAGTTCGGAAACAGAGCGCTGGTGGGTGAACTGGCCAGCGCAAAACGGAGCAGGAGTGCTTCCGTCTTTCCGCTCATGGTGCCGTCCACGGCCAGGAAGTATGCCGCCTGATGCGTGGGATCGTGCTGTAGCGAGCCCAAATGGGGTGCGATGGATGTCAGATGCAAAGCGGCTGCGCGGTTGGCCAGCCGCTGACGCACCTCATCGGTGAGTTTGCGTCCTTCCACGGTTTGCAAAATCAAGTCTGCCAGCGCTGCCGCTTCGCCGGCCTTCAGGGGGAGTTCGAACGGAATCGCCATGAGTTTTCCTTAGAATGAGAGCGACTGCAAGTACTGGCGGAAGGGTCCGCCGAGGTCGTGCCGCTGGAGGGCGAATTCCACCGTCGCTTTGAGGAACCCGAGCTTGTCGCCCGCATCGTAGCGCTTTCCTTCGAACTTCAGCCCATAGATGGGGCGGCTGCGCAGCAGGTGTTTCAGGGAATCGGTCAACTGGATTTCGCCGCCCGAGCCGGGCGCGATAGCCTCTATCGAATGAAAAATTTCCGGCGTAAGGATGTAGCGGCCGATGATGGCCAGATTCGACGGCGCCTCTTCCTTCTTCGGTTTTTCCACCAGGTTGTGGATACGGAAGAGGCTGTGGTCGCCGAGGCCCGGATGCGAAATGGGATCGGCATCCACCACGCCGTAGGAGGAAATCTCCGGCCCATTCACTTCCATCAGCGCCAGAACAGAGGCCCCGTAAAACTGATGGATTTCGAGCAATTGCTGGAGGCAGGGAATTTCCGCGTCGATGACGTCGTCGGAAAGAACGACCGCGAACGACTCCGGCCCGATGAGCTCTTTGGCGCGCAGCACGGCATGCCCCAATCCGAGCGCCTCTTTTTGCCGGACATAGGATACGTCGATCATGTCGGAGATGCTTCGCACTTGCGCCAGCAGGTCGCGCTTGCCCCGCGTTTCGAGCAGGTGTTCGAGTTCGAAGCTGACATCGAAGTGATCCTCGATGGCGCTCTTGCCGCGGCCCGTGACAATGATGATGTTGTTCATCCCGGAGTGGATGGCCTCTTCCACGCCGTACTGAATGAGCGGCTTATCCACCAGCGGCAACATCTCTTTCGGTTGGGCTTTCGTTGCGGGAAGAAACCGCGTACCGAGGCCCGCCGCCGGGAAGACAGCCTTTCGCACTTTGGTTGGCATCCTCTCTATTCTAAACTCCAGACTTGAGCCGGGACCCAACAATCAGGTACATAAAAGAAGGAATGATGGACGAGCGTTTGCGCATGGCTCAGGAACTGTTCCAGAAAGCCTATCGCATGCAGATGGACGGCGAACTGGAGCTGGCCGTGTCTCTATATAAGAAGTCCATTGCCCTGCATCCCACCGCCGAGGCCTACACATTTCTGGGTTGGACGTATCATTTCCAGGGAAAACTGGAAGACGCCATCGAGGAATGCAAGAAGGCGATTGCCACGGACCCTACGTTCGGCAATCCGTACAACGATATCGGTGCGTATCTGATCGAGCTCGGCAAACCGGAGGATGCGATTCCGTGGCTGGAGCAGGCGATTCAGAGCAAGCGCTACGAGGCGTATCACTACCCTTGGTACAACCTGGGGCGGGTGTATGTGTCGCTGGAGATCTATTCGAAAGCGCGGGAGTGCTTCTTGAAAGCGGCGGAAGTGAGTCCGGGCTACGCGCCGGCGCTCGATGCCGTGGAGAAGCTGCGGCGGATGATGCAGTAGCGGACGCTCACATCCCTCCTGCTACCATAAAAGATTACCCCCGTTTTCCCATGGCCCATCAAGACGTCGATTTGAAAAAGACGGTCAACCTTCCCAAGACCGACTTCGGCATGAAGGCGAATCTGCCTCAAACCGAGCCCAAGATGCTTGCGCACTGGAAGGAAACCAACCTCTACCAGCGCATTCGCCAGGCGAGCGCCGGACGCCCGCGTTACGTCCTGCACGACGGCCCGCCCTACGCCAACGGCCACATCCACCTCGGCACCGCCTTCAACAAAATCATCAAAGACTTCATCGTCAAATCGAAAACCCTCGCCGGCTTCGATTCGCCCTATGTCCCCGGCTGGGATTGCCACGGCCTGCCCATCGAAATCAAAGTCGATGCCGAACTCGGCAAGAAGAAAGCCCAGATGACCGCGGCGCAGATCCGCCGCGCCTGCCGCAAGTACGCGGAGAAATTCGTCGAAATCCACAAAGTCGAGTTTCAGCGCCTCGGCGTCTTCGGCAGCTTCAACGACCCCTATCTCACCATGAGCCCGGAGTACCAGGCTCAGATCGCCGCCGCCTTCGTCGACTTCCTGGACAAGGGTTACGTCTACAAAGGGCTCAAGCCCGTCAACTGGTGCATCCACTGCCGCACCGCGCTTGCCGAAGCCGAAGTAGAGTACGAATCGCACGCGAGCCCGTCTGTCTGGGTGCGCTTCCCGCTCACCACCGATCCGGCGGCCATCGATGCCGCACTCGCCGGCCGCAAAGTCTACGGACTCATCTGGACCACCACGCCATGGACGCTTCCCGCCAACATGGCCATCGCCTTCAATCCTCGCTTCGAGTACACTGCCGTGGATGTCAACGGCGATGCCTACATCGTCGCCTCCGATCTGCTCAAGGAAACCGCGGAAAAATGCGGTTGGGCCGATCCGCGCCCGGTCGCCACGTTCAAAGGCGAGCGTCTTGAAAAGACCAGATTCCGCCACCCCTTCCTCGAACGCGATTCGCTCGGCATCACCGCCGATCACGTCACGCTCGAACAAGGCACCGGCGCAGTGCACACGGCCCCCGGCCACGGCCAGGAAGACTACGTCAGCGGCCAGCAGTACGGCATTAACACCTATTGCCCCGTCGATGCCACCGGCAGCTTTTTCCACGCCGAGGGCGCCGATGGACGCCTGCCGGAGGAATTGATCGGGAAAACGGTGTGGGAGGCCAATCCCATCGTCACCGGTATTTTGCGCGGGCGCGAAGCCCTGCTCGCCGAAAAGCGCATCGATCACAGCTACCCGCATTGCTGGCGCTGCCACAACCCCACCATCTTCCGCGCCACCGAACAATGGTTCATCGGCATGGAGCGCAACAACCTGCGGGAGAAAGCCCTCGAAGCCATCCGCAACGTGAAGTGGATGCCTGCATGGGGCGAAGAGCGTATCTCGAACATGATCGCCACGCGTCCGGACTGGTGCATCTCGCGCCAGCGCACCTGGGGCGTTCCCATCACCGTCTTTTATTGCGAAGACTGCAACGAAGCCCTCACCGACCGTAAGGTGCTCGATCGCGTCGTCGATCTCTTCCGCCGGCACAGCGCCGACATCTGGTATGAAAAATCCGCCGCCGAACTGATTGGCGAAGGCGTTTCCTGCGCCAAATGCGGCGGCACGAATTTCCGCAAGGAAACCGACATTCTCGATGTGTGGTTCGATTCCGGATCGAGCCACCTGGCCGTGCTCAACGAGCGCTACGATCTCACCTGGCCCTCGAACCTGTATCTGGAGGGCGGAGATCAATACCGCGGCTGGTTCCACAGTTCGCTGCTCGTCGGCGTGGGCTTGAAAGGCGCCGCACCGTATCGGGAGTGCGCCACCCATGGCTGGGCGCTCGATGGCGATGGCCGCGCCATGTCGAAATCGCTCGGCAATGTCATCGCGCCGGAAGAAGTCATCCAGCAGAACGGAGCGGATGTGCTGCGGTTGTGGGCCGCCTCGGTTGAGTTCACCGAAGATGTCCGCATCTCGGACACGATCCTGACACGCCTCACCGAAGCCTACCGCAAACTGCGCAATACGTTCCGCTACGCGCTCGGCAACATGGCGGACTTCGATCCCGCCAAGGACATGCTCGCCATCGGCGATCAACTCGAATTCGACCAGTGGATCCTCACGCGGTTGGAACAACTCACCGAAACCTGCCGCAAGCACTACGCCGAATTCGCGTTCCACCGCGTCTACCAGGCCCTGTACAACTTCGCCACCACGGATCTGAGCGCGCTGTACTTCGATGTCATCAAAGACCGGCTCTACACCGCCGCGCCCAATTCGCGGGCCCGCCGCAGCGCACAGACTTCGCTCTACAAGCTGACGCATGCCCTGGTGCGGCTGCTTTCGCCCATCCTCACCTTCACCACCGAGGAAGTGTGGCGGCATCTGAAGCACCTGCCCGAGGATCCGGAAAGCGTCCATCTGACACTGTTCCCGACGGCTGAGTTCGCCACCGGCGGCTTGTCCGCAACGCAACGGGAACGCGTCGCCAATTGGGAACGTCTCATGCCCGTGCGCGAACAGGTGCTCAAGTCGCTCGAAGTAGCGCGCCAGGAAAAATTCATCGGCGCGCCGCTCGAAGCACGGGTGCGCTTGCAGGCGGGCAAGGAATTGTATCCCTTGCTCGACAGCTACCTGGAAGATCTGCCGGCGCTGTTTATCACCTCGCAGGTCTCTCTCGAAAATCACGCCGACGCCGAGTTGAGTGTCCACGTCGAGCGGGCATCCGGCGCCAAATGCGAGCGCTGCTGGAAGTATTCAAACGCCATCGGCTTCGATCCGGCATTACCCACGGTCTGCGACACGTGTGCCACCGCGCTCAAGGACATCCTCGGATGATCCAGCGCGGCCCGCGCTTTGCCATTTCCGCCGCCCTGTTTCTTGCCGACCGCGCTTCCAAATACTGGATTGAACAAAACGTCTCGGCCTTTGACTCGATCCCCATTATTCCGGGGGTGTTCCATATCGTCCACACCCAGAATCGCGGCGCGGCGTTCGGCTTCCTCAACCAATCCGAGGGCCCGCTGCGGAGCTTCCTGCTGATCGGCGTCTCCAGTGCGATTCTCGTCTATATCGCCCTACAGTTGTGGCGCATGCCAAGACAGATGTGGCCTCAGGAAACGGTGGCGGCTGTCGCGCTGGCGCTGGTCTTCGGAGGCGCGCTCGGCAACCTGTTCGATCGCATCTGGCGCGGATCGGTCACCGATTTCTTGCAAGTTTTCATCGGCTCCTATGAGTGGCCGAGCTTCAACCTGGCCGACAGCGCCATTACCATCGGCGCAGGCCTCCTCTTCCTCGCCTTGTGGCGAGCCAAACCCCAGCCAGCCGCATAATCCATGTTTCCCAAGCTCATTTCGCACGGCGACTTTTTCCTGCCTTCCTACGGCGTTCTGGTGACCATCGGCTTCCTGCTGGGCCTGTGGATCACGGGAAAACTGGCACGCGCGCGCGGACTCAATGCGCAACTGGTCACCGACCTGGGCATCTACGTAGCGCTAGCGGGACTCGCCGGCGCGAAGTTGATGATGATCCTCTATGAGTTGCCGTATTACCTAAAGCATCCAGCAGAGATCTTTTCCCTCGCCACACTACAGGCCGGCGGCGTCTTCTACGGTGGATTGATCGCCGCCCTGCTGGTAGCCATCTGGTATCTGCGGTCGCGGAAGCTGCCGTTCCTGCCGGTGGCCGATTGCTTTGCGCCAGGCATCGCCCTGGGCCACGCCATCGGAAGGCTCGGCTGCTTTGCCGCCGGCTGCTGCTGGGGACTAGCCTGCGAGCGGCCCTGGGCAGTGACGTTCACCGATCCGGAGGCACACCGCCTGGTGGGCGTCCCACTGCATCAACCCCTGCATCCCACGCAACTCTACGAGGCCCTCGGAGAGTTCCTCATCTTCGCCACTCTGTACCGGTTGGCGGCCACCAAGCCCCCCACCGGACGCCTGATCGGGTTGTACTTGATCCTCTATCCCGCGGTTCGCTTCGGCGTCGAATTCCTGCGCGCGCACGAGCAGGCCAACCCCTTTGGATGGATCCTCAGCACGGCGCAATGGACGGCCTTAGTACTCATGGCGGCAGGGATCTATATCCACCTACGAACCGTATTGAGGACTTCAGAAAACAGTACTCGAGTCCCATAAAAACGCCCCCGATCCTGTACGGCGTAGACAGCTTATCACAGCGTTGTTAGGTACTTCTTTCCACCCCATTCCAGGAGGATTCTCCTATGGGAACTTGCTCCGGGCCGGTGTAAGTTAAGCTCAGAGTGATTTCTCGATCATGTTTGGACAAGAAGTCGAACCACAATGAGTGACTACAATTGCATACGCTCTAAGAAAGAGGGACCGAACACTTCTCTGCCACCGCGGACGCGCCAGCGGGGCCATGCTCTGCTCGAGGGCACCCTGGTGATGATTCCCTTCTTCGCCTTCTTTCTCGCCATCATTGATTTCGGCCTGACTATTTTCATGCGGAATTTGTTTCAGCATGCCGTGCGCGAGGGAGTTCGCGCCGGGGCAACGTATCAGTTGCAGCCGTCCATGGGTCACGACTCCTCCATCCGGGCAGTGGTTCTCCACAACAGCATGGGCTTTCTCAACGCCCATCCCGAGTACATCCGCATCCGCTACTACGACCCGAACAACAACTTGCAGGAGACGTCATCCAACCGGCCTGGCATGATCCTGGAAGTCTCCGTGGAGGGCTATTCCTTCGGGATGCTCGCCCCACTGCTGCGGTCCGCCACCCCCATTCCCCTGGATGTGCGCGCATCCGACCGCATGGAGTCTCTCCCGCAGGATATGGCACTGCCGCCGCGCACCTGAGTACAGCGATTACGCAAGAGAGGATCCCAACCTATGCCAACCAATGCAATGTCACCGAACCGCCGGCGGAACCAATCCGGGAGCAGCCTGCTTGAGTTTGCGCTGTTTTCCATCTTCCTCGTTCCATTGTTCATGGGTACGGTCACCACGGGCGTCAGCCTGGGCAAGTCCATACAGGTGTCGCAGGTGGCACGCGACGCCGGCCACATGTTCGTGCGCCAGGTGGATTTCTCTCTGCCCAGCAACAAGGACATCATCGTGCGGATCTCGCGCGGATTGAACATGACGGTGGACGGGGGCAACGGCACGGTTGTGCTTTCCCAGGTGCTGATGATTGGACCGTCGGAATGCAATGCGGCCGGATTGACTGAGGCAGACTGCACCAACATCCACTACCCGGTGATCACGCAGCGTATTGTGATCGGCAACAGCGGCCTCTATACCAGCGTCATCGGCAACCCCAGTGCGGACCTCATCAACGACGACGGGACCATCGATGTGGATGACTACCTGACAAATACCAGTTGCCGCGCCAGTACGTTGTCCACCGGCGGCCCGAACCCCACTTCCGGACAACTGACCTTGCAGAACTCCGAACGCACCTTCATCGCGGAGGCTTTCTTCAGCATTCCGGAACTGTCCTTCCTGAATCACAACAACCCGGTGAATGTATACGCCCGGAACTATTTCTAACCAAGGAGCAGCCGTCATGAACCAACCCGTCGCAAGTCCGCTGACGAAAAAACAGAAGGGATTTGTCATCTTCACAGCGGCACTGCTGCTTATGTTCACCATTCCCGTTGTCGGGCTCGCCATCGATGCCGGCTTCATGTTCGCCGTCAAAGCCCGGCTCCAATCCGCCGTCGACGCCGCGGCGCTGGCGGCCGCACGCTCCCTGGCGGTCGGCTTGACCATCGCTGAGCAGGAAGCTTCCGCCCGTGCCCGGGCCATCGCCTTTTTCCATGCCAACTATCCTGCCGGCATGTTCAACACTTATGCTCCCGACCCCGTCACCGAAGTTGCCGAAACGGCCTTTCGCACGCGCACCGTTACAGTCACGGGAACGGTGGACACGCCCATCTTCTTCATGCGCATGATCACCAACGCCACCACCACCACCATCAGTGCATCGGGCAAGGCATCGCGGCGCGACGTGAACGTAATCCTCGTGCTCGACCGTTCCGGTTCCATGAATGCCAATGGTGGTTGCCCGGCCATGGTGAACGCAGCCAAGGGATTTGTCGATCTATTTGCCAACCAGCGCGACCGTTTGGCCATGGTCACCTACGGCATCTCCTATGCGCTCTCCTACGCCCCCTCCCTCAACTTCAAGACAAGCAGCCCCTCCCTGCCGAGTGTGATTGACACCATCACTTGCAGCGGCGGAACCGGTTCGGCTCAGGCGCTCTTCAAAGGCTACGAGCAGATCCAGCAGATCAACGAACCCGGCGCCCTGAACGTCATCATCTATTTCACCGACGGGATACCGAACGCCGTCACCGCCGATTTTCCCGTTAACACGCTCGATTCCACGCGTGTTGCCGATCATGTAAGCCTGAGCGGTTTCACTAGCAATCGCACGAGCCGCTGCTATGACTGGGAGCACGGCCAACGATGGTTCCGGCCCGGCTACCCGGGGACGCAGAATCCAAATTGGAACCCCACACCGGCCCGCCAGGTCTTCCGCGGCGCCGTCTACTCACAGGAGAATCTGCCCGTAAGCGGAAACACCCTGATGGGGGTGGTTCCCTTCGTTGCCAGCGGGTTTTCCGATCCCAGCGGTTCCGTCACATATCCTCTCGATCCGGCCAACGGCAATGTGGCTTATACCGGCGGCCAGACAAACGACTGCTGGTTCAAGTCCGGCCAAGGCCACAACGGCAGCAGCCTCAGCAGCGCCTACACCGGCACCGATACGGTGCAGTACGACATCGCCTACTTCCCGGAGACCGATGCCTACGGGACATCCCTGCGGCCGAACGGAGGCTTCGTCACCGTGAATAACTTCCCCTCGGGACATCCTTACGCCGGTAAGATCGACGTCCGCGATAAAACGAACATGATGAACGCCGCCGTCGCCGCCCTCGACAACGTCGGCTTCCGCATCCGCAACAACGACCTTGGCGCCAACCTCAACACCGTCGTCTATGTCATCGGCTTGGCCGATGCCGCGATCAACGACGGCCACACACGCATGCGCCGCATCGCCAATGACCCCCAGAGCCCCATCTATGACCCGAACAAGCTCGAAGGTCTCTATGTCTACGCACCACAACCGGCGGACCTCAACGAAGCATTCGTAAAGATCGCCGCCGAAATTCTGCGCTACGCCAACTAGCCCCGTGCCACGCTACTGGCCGTCGGAAACCTCCACCATCTCCGCACCCTTCGGAGCTTGAAAGACGAACAGCGAATCGCTCAAGGCCGGGTTGAGCGATTCGTTGCGAAACCGGAACTCCATCACGGATTCATCGTGGCCCATCACACGGAGCTGCGCGATGCGGTTATCCGACATCAGTAGAAATTGCACCTCACGGTACGGCGCCTTCTCTGACTTGGGCACCGCCGTCACCCAACGCCCTCCGCTTTCTTCCCGAATGCGGTACTCCCGAAAATCCCGCTGGAAGTCCAGCCGCCCAATGAGAAACCCCAACGGCGCTCGCATGTCGTCGCTTTCCTTCAGCTTCGATTTCTCCACACGATTCGCCGCAGAGCTGTAATAATAAACGTCTTTTCCATCCGACAGAAATAGTTTCTCGGAAGGCTTCCGATACTCCCAACGCATCTTCCCCGGCTTGCGCAGAAACAGCACCCCCGCTTCCGTCCGCTTCGCCGAAGGCTGCGCCGTGTAGAAAATTGTCTGCTCAAAATCGAGCCGCAGAGTCCGGATGTTGTTATACCGGCTCTCCACTTTCTTCAGAGAATCCAGAATCGAAGTCTGCCCAAAAGTAAAAAACGATACTTGTAGCAGAAGAATCGCCAGCTTCGCCATTTCCCCTCCATTCTCCCATAGCTTGTGGATTTCCCCCCTCCTATCGACACAACCTACTGAGTTTGGTATCATTTAACCTGAGGATCTTTTTTCATGGCCAACAAGCCGCCCTTCAATGCGGGCGCTCAAGTCGAGCATCCCAAGTTCGGATTGGGAAGCGTTACAGGCTGCACCGAGGAACACATCTCCATCAAATTTGACGACCACGGAGAGAAAAAGTTCGTTCTCCAGATCGTCTTGCCCAACCTCAAGAAGAGTGACCGGCAGCCTCCTGCGGAAAAGCGCGGAGCCAGAAAAAAGAAAGCGGCAACCACCTAAGGCGGCCCCCAAGCCCCCCGCCGATGGCTGCCGCAGGTGCATCTCCTTCCGAAAGATCGAGGATGCGTGTGGGCTTAACGGCGGCCACCCCGGTTGCCCTGTTTTCCGCCGCCGTTACCGCCGCCCGTACCAGGGCTGTGAATCGGCCCGGAGCCATCCCGCGGCCCGGCCTTCTTCTGCGACTTCGCCTTCTTGCCTTGGCCCTGACCTTGTCCTTGCCCTTGTCCGTTCCGATGCTGGTATTGCACCGGCAAGTCGATCGGCATGGCTACACTCGCTAGAAACATCGTCGCCAATACTGCTGTGAAAAACTGGATCTTCATGGTTTCGGCCTCCTTTCCAGGCCTCGCCCAATCAGACTGCAACCCACCAACCAGATCCTCCACCTAGCGAAATCAACAACTTCGGGAGCACTCACGCACATGCAATGCGCAAATCTTGCACTCCACCGGCGCAGCGCCATCGAACATCGCGCTTATTTTGCAGTCCGCTCGCGAGTAAGATAAAAGATGCTATGACGCGCCTCGTATTCTTTTGCCTGACCGCTATTCCCGCTTGCGCGCAGCAGGCACGCGTCTACATGACCGAACCGCACGTTTCCCCCAACCGCAACGAGATCGTGTTCGTTGCCGGCGGCGACATCTGGCGAGTGGCGGCCAATGGCGGCGATGCAACGCTGCTGGTTTCGCACCCCGCCGACGAGTCTCGGCCGCTGTTCTCGCCGGACGGTTCCCGGCTGGCATTCGTCTCCACTCGAACCGGTGGAGGCGATCTTTATGTCCTGCAACTCTCCTCCGGCGTAACGACCCGCATCACTTTCGACGACGGCATGGAGATGCTGGATGCCTGGTCGCGCGACGGCAAGTATCTGTACTTCCATTCCTCCAGCCACGAGATCGCGCGCATGAACGACGTCTTCCGCGTAAAGGCCACCGGTGGTACCCCGATGCCCGTCGCCGCGGATCGCTATACCAACGAATTCTTCGGCGCCCCCTCGCCAGATGGCACAACCCTGGCCATCAATGCCCGCGGCATTGCTTCAGAGCAGTGGTGGCGCAAAGGACACAGCAACCTGGACCGCAGCGAAATATGGCTCGTGAAACCGGGCGACCCGCCATCCTACGAGCGCATCACCGACGGAGCGGCCAAGGAAATCTGGCCCATGTGGGCCCCCGACGGCAAATCGTTCTTTTTCGTATCCGACCGCACGGGCGTGGAAAATTTCTGGCGGCAGCCGATCGGGGGCACATCCAGGCAGGTGAGCCAGTTCCGCGAAGGCCGCGTCCTCTGGCCATCGCTCTCCTATGACGGCAAGATGCTGGTCTTCGAGCGGGACTTCACCATCTGGAAGATGGACCCCAACAACGGAAAGGCTTCCTCCATCCCCATCTACCTCCGCGGCGCGGCCGCCACTCCCTCTGTCTCCCACCGCATCCTGCGCGACCAGTTCGAAGAAATGGCGCTGTCGCCCGATGGCAGGAAAATCGCCTTCACGGTGCGCGGGGAAGTATTCGCGGCGCCCGCCGGCGCAGCCGAGACAGCTCCGGCACTGCGGGTTTCCCGCACCCACGCGCACGAAACGCAACTGGATTGGTCTCCCGACAGCAAGCGCATCGCCTACGTTTCCGATCGCGCCGGCCCCTATAGCGTATTCGTCTACGATTTCACAACAGGCGAAGAAACCAGAATCACCTCCACCTTGGAATCGGACGCCGCGCCCCGCTTCTCACCCGACGGGAAGTTCCTCGCTTACCAGCGTGGCGGGCACTCCGTGTGGGTGTACGAATTCGCCGTCCGGCGGGAGCGGCAGATTGCTTCGGGCGAAATGGGCCGCCAGCCGCTGGCCACACCGGGCGCCATGGCCTGGTCGCCTGATTCCCGGTATCTGGCGTTCGCCTCCCGCGGCGCCAAGGGGTTTACCAACGTCGAGATCGCCACGCTCGATGGGGCGCCATCCCGTGCTGCTTCCTTCCTGTCCAACAGCACCGTCAGGCACATCGCCTTTCACCCCAGCGGCAGGTATCTCCTCTTCGACACCGCGCAGCGCACCGAGCCGCGCCGCATCGCCCGCGTCGATCTCGTGCCCCAGCACCGCCCCTTCCGGGAAGATCAGTTCCGAAGCCTGTTCTCCTCCCCTGAGCCGGGAACTCCCGCCGACACGCGCATCGAGTTCGAGCAGATCCGTTCCCGCATCTCGCTGCTCCCTCTCGGCCTGGATGCCGATTCCTTTGTTGTCAGTCCCGACGGCAAAACGCTGCTCATTGCGGCCACGGCCGCGGGCCGCGACAGCCTGTACACCTACTCGCTCGATGAGACGCTGGCGGCAAAACCCACCCCCAGGCAGATCACCACAACCGCGGACGAAAAGTCGTCGTTGCACTTTTCTCCCAACGGCAAAGAGGTCTATTTTCTCGAAAAAGGCAAGGTACAGCGCATCGCACTGGACAGCCTCACACCGAAAACTCTCGCCCTCGAAGCCGAACTCGACGTGGATTTCCACAAGGAGAAAATGGAACTGCTGCATCAGGCATGGACCTACCAGCGCGACCATTTCTTCGACGAGAAGTTCAACGGGGTCGATTGGGAAGCCGTGCGGAAGCAATATGAGCCGCTCATCGAATCCGCGCGCACGCCATCGGAAGTATACCGGCTCCTCACCGTCATGATGGGAGAATTGAACGCGTCGCATCTGGGAGTGTCTCCTCCCGACCCCGCCCCGTCGCAGGCCGGCTACCTGGGCATCGGCTTCGATCCCGCCGCTTACGAAACCAAGGGACTGTTCCTGATCCGCGAAGTCACACCGCTTTCCCCTGCCTTTATCGCCGGTGTACGCGCCGGACAGCGCCTGATGGCGATCGACGATGCCGCTCTCACCGCCGAAACCAGCGTGCAATCGCTCCTCGAGTTCAAGAAAAATAAGCGGGTCACCCTCACTGTAGCCGAAGCGGATGGATCCCAACCGCGCGCGCTACAAGCGCTGCCTGCGCCTCTTGCCGAAGTGAAGGCTTTAAGGTACCGCGCCTGGGTGGATTCGCGGCGCGCCTTCGTCGAAGCGCACAGCGGCGGCAGGCTCGGCTACGTCCACATGCAGAACATGAGCGCCGAATCCCTCGACCGCCTGTATCTCGACCTCGACGCCGCCAATCACAACAAACAGGGCGTCGTCATCGATATACGCAACAACAGCGGCGGATTCGTCAATGCCTATGCCTTGGATGTATTCTCGCGCCGCGGCTACCTGACGTTTCAAGAGCGAGGCCGCAAGGCCGTACCCGCCCGCACGGCGTTGGGCCAGCGTGCCCTCGAATTGCCGACCATCCTCGTCACCAATCAGCATTCCCTTTCCGACGCCGAAGACTTCACCGAAGGCTACCGCCGCCTGCGTCTGGGAAAAGTTGTCGGCGAGCCCACCGCCGGCTGGATCGTCTACACATGGAATGAGAAGCTGATCGACGGTTCCACCCTACGCATGCCGCGCACCAAGGTCTTCGATAACGACGGGGTGCTGATGGAGATGCACCCGCGGCCGGTGGACATTCCCGTGGAACGGCCCATCGGTGAAACCTACACGCCGAACGACATCCAGCTCGACACCGCCGTGCGCGAGTTACTACAGCAGATCGACGCCAGGTCGCGGCCGACACAATAGTCCGCAGGGAATGGCGAACCGCTTCTCCCGCTCAGACTTTTGCTTCATCACACCCACTCGCGTGCGCTACCGCACGGCCGGCTTTCCTCCATTTGAGGGACGCACAAGAGAGCGCTGCGCGGCGGGAAATTGTTTGGTCCATGCTCAGAATCCCTGCCGAATCCGGCCTTATCTGTAACGTTAGCCCTTTCGCCAATCGATTACGAATCTATATATATAGGCATTGACTCTCTTGGATAAGGGTAATACCATCGAAACGACAATTATCTCCGATGTCTATCCTGAAACCAGTCCGAAGCGTATCGCTCAAAGATAGAGCCGTTGGAGCTATCCGTGACGCGATTTTCGCGGGTCAACTGAGGCCAGGCGACCCGCTCCGCGAGTTGCATCTCGCCAAAGATCTTCAGGTGAGTCAGCCCACCGTCCGTGAGGCGCTCCTTGAACTGGAGAGACACGGACTCGTGGTCCGCAAAGCGAACATCGAAACCACCGTCAGAAACATGACCGCTGACGAGATGCGCGACCTCATCGAGCTGCGCTTGTTGCTCGAACGAACCGCCGCCCACAAAGCCTTGTCCAAGATGACGGCTGCCGATCTCCAGCAGATGGAACGGCATCTCTCCACCTTCTCCCAAGCCGCTGCCGAGGCGGACTTCGCCGGGGCGGCACACGCGGATTTGGAATTCCACAAGGTGTATTGGCAACGATCCGGCAACCGTGCACTGCTACAAGGACTCGATTGCATCACCACACCCGTGTTCGCCTTCGTCAGCATCATGCGCACTGCCTGGCGGCAAGATCTTGCGCAGGCGGCGGACGAGCACAAACAGATCCTGGAAGCCCTCCGCCACGGCAACCCTGCCGGGATCGACAGCGCCCTGGAATCGCACATGTATAACTCCTACCGGGGGTTTCTCGAATCCGGAGCCAGGGACTTTCGCGAATTTCTCGACCATCACCAGACCAACCACCCGCTCCGTCCGATGGCCTTGGGCTTCTAAAACCAGCCCACGCAAGGCGACACCCGCGAAGATCTCGTAAAATAGGACCATGCGCACCAGAATCCTCTGCCTAGCTGTGTTGCTCTGTCTGCCGCTGTTGGCCGATGCGCCGACAACGGCATTGCGCGTGGAAATCAAGACATGGAAGGATAAGCCCATCGACCGCGCCAGCGTCATCCTCGACTTCGTCGAGGGCCGCTCCATCGCCAAGTTCGGCAAGAAAATCCGCACACACTGGGAAACCCGTACCAATCAGGACGGCGTGGCCAAACTGCCCCCCATTCCCCAAGGCAAGGTCCGCATTCAGGTCATCGCCAAAGGCTACCAGACCTTCGGCAACGTCTACGAACTGAACCAGGACGAGCAGACCGTGGAAATCAAACTCAATCCGCCCCAATCGCAGTTCTCCGTACACCATTAGAGGCCGCTCGCCCGCGAGTTCTATCTACAATGGAAAGATGAGATTTCGCGTTCACGTGTCTTTAAAGCCGAGCGTGCTCGATCCGCAAGGCCAGACGATCTGTTCCTCGCTCCGTAGCCACGGCCATACCGCCATTGCCGACGTCCGCCAAGGTAAATTCTTCGACATCCTCGTCGATGCCGCCCCCGGTGCGGACCCGCGAGCCGAGGTGGAACAGATCGCCCGCGAAGTGCTCACCAATCCCGTTATCGAAGAGTTCCGCGTCGAACCGCTCTAAACAACTTCCCGCAATCTTCCGAAGGAACTAGCAGCATATGTGCGGAATCATGGGCTATATCGGGGAGCGCAAGGCTGTTCCCATCATTCTCGACGGATTGCGCCGCCTGGAATATCGCGGCTACGATTCGGCTGGAATCGCTGTTCTGGATGACGCCGGTGAGATGATCATCCGCCGCGCCTCCGGCAAGTTGCGCAACCTCGAAGAGGCCATCCGCAATAAACCGGTCGAAGGCTCCTTCGGCATTGGACACACGCGCTGGGCCACCCACGGCCGTCCCACCGAGGAGAACGCCCATCCCCACCGCGACAGCAAAGGGGACATCGTCGTCGTCCATAACGGCATCGTCGAAAACTACCTCGACCTCAAACATCGTCTGGAGGGCGCTGGCCATCGCTTCGTCTCGGAAACCGATACCGAAGTCGTGGCCCACCTGATTGAGAGCCACTACCAGGGCATCTCCCTTGAGGAAGCTGTCGCCAAAGCCTGCCGCGAAATTCACGGCGTTTTCGCCCTCGCCATCATGGCCAAATCGAGCCCCAACAAAATCGTCGCCGCCCGTTCCGGCCCCCCGGTGGTCATTGGCCTCGGCGAAGGAGAATACTTCGTCGCCTCCGACGTCCCCGCCCTCCTCAGCCATACCCGCGACATGTTCTTCCTCGCCGATGGCGACCTCGCCGTCATCACCCCCGACGGCGTACACCTTTCGGACTTCCATCTCAAACCTATCAAGCGCCAGGTGACGCACATCCTCTGGGATCCCATCATGGCCGAGAAGGGCGGCTACAAGCACTTCATGCTCAAGGAAATCTTTGAGCAGCCCCGTGCCGTCCGCGACACCATGCTCGGCCGCTTCGGCCAGGAATCGGGCCGTGTCTTCATGGACGAAATGGACATTAGTCCCGCCGAGTTCCGATCCTTCGACCAGGTGCGCATTGTCGCCTGCGGCACCAGTTGGCATGCCGCCCTCGCCGGCAAATTCATGATCGAAAAACTCGCCCGCCTCCACGTCGATGTGGATTACGGCAGCGAGTTCCGCTACCGCGACCCCATCGTCGACACCCGCACTCTCACGGTCGTCATCTCGCAATCCGGCGAAACCGCCGATACGCTCGCCGCGCAGCGCGAAGCCAAACAAAAAGGCTCCAAAACATTGGCCATCTGCAATGTTTTGGGCTCCATGATCACCCGCGAGGCCTCCGGCGCGTTGCTCACCCATGCCGGCCCGGAAATCGGCGTCGCCTCCACCAAGGCGTTCACCTCTCAATTGACGGCCCTGTTCCTCCTCGGCATGTACCTCGGCCAGGTGCGTGAAAAGCTGCCTCCCGAAACCTCCCGCGCCTTAATGGAGGAAATGATCCACATCCCCGGCAAGCTCGAACAGATCCTCCACACTGACCCGATTCACGAGGATCTCGTAAAGAAACTCTTCCGCGCCACCGATTTTCTCTTCCTCGGCCGCGGCATCCACTTCCCCATCGCCCTCGAGGGCGCCCTCAAGCTCAAGGAAATCTCCTATATCCACGCCGAAGGCTATCCCGCGGGGGAGATGAAGCACGGACCCAATGCCCTCATCGACGAAAACCTCCCCGTCGTCGTCATCGCCACGCGCGACCCTTCCAACCCCTTGAGCAAGGTGCTCTACGAAAAGACCCTCTCCAACATCCAGGAAGTGAAGGCCCGCGGCGGCATGGTGCTCGCCGTCGCCTGCCAGGGCGAACAGGAGATCGGCGGCATGGCCGATGAGGTGCTCTGGGTCCCGCCATCGGATGAATTGCTCCTCCCCATTCTGGAGATTGTCCCGCTTCAGTTGCTCGCCTATCACATCGCCGTGCGCCGCGGCTGCGACGTCGATCAGCCGCGCAACCTCGCCAAGAGCGTCACCGTCGAATGAAGCAGTTCACGCATCGGGTCGACGTGCGCACGGACGGCAAAGGCCTCTATAACGTCACCCGGCCCATTGAAACCTGGGTCCGCCAGTGTGGTCTCCAGACCGGACTCCTCACCGTCTTCCTCCAGCACACCTCCGCCTCGCTCACCGTGCAGGAAAACGCCGACCCCGACGTCGTCCTCGATCTCGCCGATTTCTTTCAGAAACTCGTCCCCGATAACCCTCGCCTCTACCGCCACACCATCGAGGGGCCCGACGACATGCCGGCCCATATCCGCGCCGCCTTGACCATGACCCAGCTCTCCATCCCGCTCATCGGCGGCGAACTGGCCCTCGGCACATGGCAAGGCATCTACGTCTTTGAACACCGCGAAATGCCGCACCGCCGCTCCCTCGTGCTGCACCTCCTCGGCCAATAGCGCTACTTCCGCTTCATCAGCCACGCCTCCGACACAAGCGTCCCCCACCCCCCGCTATTCCGCCACACCTCCCGCTCCAGGCGCGATCCGCGCGCCACATCCGCCGCGCGCTCAAACCGCACCACCAACTCCCCATTCCGGATCGCCCCCGCCGGAATATCGAACGTGAAAAAGTCGCTCGCCTTCTCCGGAACCTCCAAATCCCGGGCCAGCACAAAATCCCCCGCGTAGATCGTTTCCGTTTTCTGGTTCATCCGTCCCCGATACCGCTCCTGATACCACGGCCGCACCAAAGTGAACCGGATGCGATACCGCGCCTTCTCATCCAATCCCTTGTAGTGAAACGTCACGCCCTCATCTTCGTCCTGCGTGTAGTGCATCGTCCGCTGGCTCGGCCGGTTGCTCTCCCACAGCATCTCCGGCACAAACGGCTGCCCGAAATCGAACGGATACCCGCGCACGATGTTCGGAGCCCGATCGAGTGTCCCCGCATCGTCGTAGAAGCCGCCCTCGCCCGCATCCTCGTAGTCCGTAATCATATGCAGTAACTCCGCACGCGCTTCCCCACTCGCCGCCCGAGCCCGTTCCAGTTGCCGCTTCAGCCACCCCAAGCCCACGAAATCGTGGTCCAGATTGTAGATCCCCTCATTGCGCACTCCATACAGTCGATTGCTCTCCTCGCCCAACCGCTCCGCCTCGCCCCGCAACGCAGCCATCTCCGCCGTCTCCCGCAATTCCCCCAGCCAGGCCAGCGCCCGCGCGATCGTCCGGTCTGAGCCATCCGCCCGCACCGCCGCCTCAATCCGCCGCTGTAACGCCTCTTGCTGCCGCACGTTCAACTGCACGTGCTTGTCGAGCGCTGCCTTCTGCATGTACTCGCGCCACAGCCAGTTCGTCTGCATCGCCGCCGCCGGCATCTTCCGTCCCGCCTCGCTGACCAGCCGGTAATAGCGGTCAATCCCATCCTTCCCACTAATCGAAACTCCCCGCTTCTCCTCCAGATTCTCCTCCAACTGGAAGATCGCCTCCGCCATCGCCCCGGCCGCCTCCGGCCCGAACCACGTCCGCGTATACTCCGCCACCACGTCTTCCACCTTCGTCTGCGGAGCCCACAGCAGCCGCTGCCACATCCACTGATTGAAGTGATCCTGCGTCCCGCTGGAATGTGTCACATCCCCAATCCCGTAGCGCATCACCTGATGGAAAAACCAGTGATAATACCGCGGCCAGGCGAAGAACGTCAGCCGGTCATACACCATCGTCAATGCCGCATCCGGATGCCGCTCGTACAAGAAGTGATTCCACGGCGGCGGCTGATCTCCATTCCGATCCGCCCGCGGGTACATCTGAATGTATCCGTTCTGGGCATAACGCCAATGCGTCAGTTCGTTGAAGAACACCAGATCCTGCCCCGGCGGCAGTTCATGCAGGATCTCCTGCGCATACCGCGCCGGCGGCCCAAACCCCGGATAGCGGAACAAATCCATCCGATGATTCTGCCGGTGTCCAGGCTGCCAGCTCATCGCGTCCGAACCCGGCCCGTAGCAAAATGCCCGCAACCATTCGCGCGGCTCCTGCCGCAGGTACGCAAAAATCGCCCGGTCGCTCTCGTTATCGAACTTCTGATTCGTGGCGAAAAACTCCGTCCGCGGATGGTAGCGCCGGATCACTTTCGCCATGTCCGCGCACAGCCGGATATACACACTGCCATAAGGCCGGCACCGGTCGCATTCGCAGCCCCCGCCATCGCCACCCACGAAGCGCACATAGTCCACCGGCGCCCTGTCCCGAAACCGCTGCTCACACCGCTCGAGCAGCGCCCGGCGCGCCGCCGGCACCGATGGGCACAAATACCCCTGCCGCCCGATCGACTCCGATGCAGCCCACTCCGGCGGTCCCTGCCCCGCATTCGCGCTGTAGTGAATCAGCGTCTTCAACCCGAAGGCGCGCGCTGTCTTGTAGATCCCATCGTCCGCCGTCACAGCCTCGCTCACCTGCACCGTGTTCATCCCCGCCAGCGCGAAATCGAGAATCCGCCGCCGCAATTCCTCCTCCGTCCAGGGCCGCACCTTCCCCTTTGTCAGCGCCACCCCGCTCTGCCCAAACTGTGTCCCACGCACCTCGAACGCCGGCGCGGTGCGCACCGTCAGTTGATCGGGAAACTCCACCGCTGCCGGACGAATCGTCATCCGGCGCAAAATCTCCCCCGCCGCGTACAGCACACCCCGGTCATCGATTCCCGCCGCCAGCAACACGCCACCGCCGGCCGTCTGCAAGTGGAACCCCTCCACTCCCGGCGATAGCGCCGTCAGCGGCCGGATCCGCCGCGCCTCCATCCACTCCCGCAGCTTCGCATGCCGTTCGGGCACACCCAGCAGAACCGTCAACTCCCCCGCCGCTCCCTGCTCTGCTTCACTCGCCACGCGCGCCTTCGCGATACGCTCGGTCAGCAATCGTGCAACGTTCCGCTCCACCTCGCCCGCCTCTGTCCCAATCACAATCCGCACGCCAGGAAACGTGGCGCCATGGCCCAATCCACCCAACAGGAAAACAACAGGAAGCAGCATACCGCTTCCAATTGTACGCGGACTCGCGCCTAACGCCCGAAGTAGCCACTGATCTCCAGCGCCACATGCGTGCTGCGATACGCGAATATATCCACCGCGCCGCCGGTTCCCGCCGGCACCAGGAACCCGCTGCTCACGGTCTGTCCCTGAAACGCATTCAGAATCGAAGCATTCGGCTGCGCCTGGCCCGTCGGCCACACCGTCAAGAACGGCATCGGATTCCCATTCGGAATCGCCGTGGCATTCAGCGAATACGCCTTCGCATTCGCTGGGATGCCGCTGCACCGGTTCGACGCCGGAATCGCAATGCCGCGCTTGCTCTCATCCCCATAGACCGGCCCGCCATACGCTCCCGTATACGATGCATCGTTCGAATTCGCCACGCGGCACTGCGTCACCGGGAAATAATACAGGCCAGAGCCATTATCCGCCGCGAAATACCCGTTAATATCGACAATCACATCCGTCGCCTCGAACGCATACAGATTCACCGCCCCGCCAGTTCCCGCCGGCAGAATCACACTATTTGCCAGAATGCGCCCATTCGGCGAATTGATCGAAGAGACATTCGGCTGCGGAGCCCCCGCCGGCCACGCCGTCACGAACGGCAGCGCCCCGGGAGGCGCCACTGTGATCGTCACCGAATACGCCGATGCCCCCGCCGGAATCTGGCAATCCGTGCTCTGCGGAAACACGAACGTCCGTGTCTGCTTCGCCCCCAGCGACGGTGGCCCAAACGGCCCTGCCTGCGGACGATACGCTGCCCGCGTCTCAATCACGCGGCACGGCGTCATCGGATAAAACACCAGATTCGACACCGCCGCGTTGTCCGTAAAATATCCCGAGATGTCGATGATCAGGTCCGTGTTGTGCGACGCATACACACTGAGCCCACCGCCATTACCCGCGCCTACAATCGCCGAATTGGCCACAATCAGCCCGTCCGGCGACCGCACCGTCCAGTACTCCGGCCTCGCCTCGCCCGCCGGATACACCGTGACGAAATCCACATTCCCCTTCGGCGCCAGCGTCACATTCAGCACGTACGCCTTCGCCGATGAAGGGATCGCGCAAACATTCGAATCCTGTGGCACAAACGTCCGCGTCTCACCGCTCGTGAAAAACGGCGGCCCGAACGTGCCCGTCCGTCCTTCGAAGTTATACTCCGGCCGCGTCTCCACCAGCCGGCACGGAGTCATGCTCACGAATCGCAACGGAGTGCCGCTGCCGCTCGCCAACCCCGCCTGCGTGACGGTCAGCGTCTGCCCGCCGATGGTAATCGCCGCCATCCGCTGGGACGCCCCCGGATTCGCCGCCGCCGCAACGTTCACCGTCGCCGAACCCGTTCCGCTCGACGGCGACAACGTAATCCAGTTGTTCCCGTTCGTCGATGTCCACTGGCAATTGTCGCCGCCCGTGTTATTCAGATTCAACGCCGCACCGCCTCCGCCCACCGGCAGCGAAAGCGTGTTCTGCGAGAGAGCGAACGTGCACGGCACGGGCGCATCCGTGTACGTCACCACCAGCTCCCGCACCAGTACACCGGAAGCGGAGTTGAACAAAAACTCCGATGCGCCTCCGGCGTTCAGCGTGGTAATGGCGCCGCCCACGGCGATGGTTCCGTTCACCGAATTCAAATACGCAATCCCGGCTGCGTTGAAGTTCACTTCCACAATCGTCCCGTTCGCCGCCGACGAAACCGTCACCGAACCGAGCTGTGTCCCCGTTCCCAGATCCGCGAACGCCGCCGTGCCTCCAGCCAGCGTCACCAGCGTCTGCAACGGCGTCGAGACATCGAACAACGTATAGGTTTCCGTGGGATTTGGGCTCGAATACCCAACCGGATTCGATGGGTTAAACGCCCGCAACTTCGCCGCCGTTATCTTCCCCGCCAGCCCGCTCACGTTGAACGTAAAGAAATTTCGTAATTCCGCCGGATTCGAACTGGCATAATAACCCACCGCATGGTTCGAAGAGCTGTTGAACGTGCCGAACTGGTTATAAAATCCGAAGTTGGTTGCGGGGATCGTACTCGTGGCCGCTTGGGCCAGTGAGGCAAATAGCAGTGCGAACGGAGCGAGTGTCATGGCTTCTTCCACTGGGACATGCGGAAAAAGCCTCGCCCGTTCTATCACCCGCTCGTGCTATTTCCCACGCAGCAAGCCCTCATGGACCAGCATCTTGAGCAACGTCTGTTACCCGATGCCCTTCTTTGTCCGCGATCTCCCGGGCCTTCGCCAGATCCAGAGGCCGCATGCCCCTCCTTGCGGTTCGCGCCCCTTACCCCAACAACTCCGCGATCGGCTCCCCTGTCTTATCCTCCAGCGAGTTCGCAATCTTGATCGGCCGCCCGATCGGACTCATGATCTCCTTCGTCCAATCGATCCCCATCGCCTTATACACCGTGGCGTACAAATCCCCCATACTCACCACGCGGCTGGCCACGTTGTACCCCTTCTCATCGCTCGACCCCAGCACCTGCCCCATCTTCACGCCGCCCCCCGACAGCGCCAGCGACCAGCAATTCGGCCAGTGATCCCGGCCCAGATTCGGATTAATCGCCGGAGTCCGTCCAAATTCCCCCATCGCAATCACCAGCGTGGTCTTCAACAAACCCCGCTGATCCAGATCCTCAATCAACGCCGTCAACGTCCGGTCCAGTGTCGGGCACAACCGGTCCTTGTGGCCTTTGTCGTTGTCGCTATGCGTATCCCACGACGTCCCGTGATACCCGGCCGCCGTCACAAACCGGCTCCCCGCCTCCACCAGCCGCCGCGCCAGCAGCGCCGATTGCCCGATCGAATCCTTCCCGTAACGCTCCTTCAACTTCTCCGGCTCTTTCCCCAAATCGAACGCCTCGCGCACGGCCGGCGTCAACAACATCTTGTACGCCTGCGACGAAAACGCATCCAGATTCGCATGCTCCGCCGTCTCATGCATCTGCCGGTAGCGCCGGTCCACAATCTTCAGAAATGCCGAACGGCTGTCCACCGAAACCTGCGACACCGTCTTCGGCAAGCTCAAATCCGTCACCTCGAACCCCGGCTTGCTCGGGTCCGGGATACACATCGGGTCGTAATCCCCGCCTAGAAACGAAGCCCGGAAATAATCCTCATACTGCCGCCCGCGGTCCCACTTCGGCACCAGCACATGCGCCAGCACCGCGTTCCGAGGCCCCAATTCCTTCGTAATCATCGACCCCACGCTCGGAAACTGCATCGCCGGATTGATCTCGTGCCCCGTCACAACGTAGTGCGTCGCTTGCGGATGATCGTTCCCGCGCGTGTGCATCGAACGCACCAGCGCGTATTTGTCCATCTGCTTCGCCATCCGCGGCAACAGTTCCGAAATCTGGATCCCCGGCACATTCGTCGAAATCGGCTTGAAGTTCGAATTCGGCTTCGGATCCCAGGTGTCGATATGGCTCGGCCCGCCTTCCAGCCAAAACAAAATGACCGAATTCGCCGTCGCCTTCGATGGCGCCTTCGCTTCGGCCGCCGCCAGATATTCCTTCAGCGAGAGGCCGAGAAATCCGAGCGAACCTGCGCTGATAAAACTCCGCCGAGATGTGGGGTGATGCATAGCCTCTCCTTCTAGTGATTCTCCGCGAACTCCCGCGAACTGAGCAACGCCCAGACAAACTCGCGCAACGCCGCTTCGCGATCGCCGCGCTGTCCAATCAACTGCTTCAAATCCGTCAGTTCTTCCTTCGAAGGGAACCGGCTGAACGCCGCCAGGTAAAACTCCTCAATAACCTTCTCATCCGTCGCGCCACTGGCGAGTAACTTCTCGAGCCGCCCGTCCTTCGATCCCAGCCGCTCCGTATACGTATCCCCGGCCAGCATGTGCAGCGCCTGCGCCAGATTCGGCTGCCGGCTCCGCTCCGGAATCGCCCCGCGATTCGGCCTTCCATACAACTCCAGAAAGCGCGAGAAAAACATATCCGGATCCTTCAGCTCAATCGCCCGCGTCCCCACCGGAGTCATTCCGCCCGCATTGTCTTCGTTCACTGCCGTGGCAAATCGCTCCGGCACGCCGCTTACCGCCACCACCGCATCCAACAACACCTCCGCATCCAGCGCCCGAGGCAGCGCAT
>CAYOBO010000098.1:0-28442 GCA_964402295.1 uncultured Candidatus Solibacter sp.
TTGTTCCCCTGGGCAAGCATCCGTGCTGTCTGCATCAGCAATCCGGCGGCCAGCATTGCCGAAAACAAGAACACTCCGGAGAGCGGCATGATTCCTCCTCCATTAAGTCATCAGCGCGTTGAAAAGATACCCGACGCAAATAATGCCCGCCGTCATGATGGCGATAAACGCACCCAGCAACTGCGGCCGCAGCACTTTCCGCAGAATGACCATCTCCGGTAACGACAGTGCGGTAACGGCCATGGTGAAGGACAGCACCGTCCCCAGCGGGAGCCCTTTCCCCACCAGAGCCTCGGTGATCGGCAACACACCCGCGATGTTGGCGTAAAGAGGCACCCCCAGCACCACGGCAACCGGCACCGCGAACGCGTTCCGCGCCCCTGCCCAGCGAGCAATCAGATCCCCAGGGACATAGCCATGAATGCCCGCGCCGACACCGATTCCCACCACGATGTACGGCCAGACCTTTGCCGTGATCTCGCGCGAACTCCTCCAGCCCTCGCTCATCCGGTCCCGCCAACTCATCCGCGGCACTCCCGAACCGTCATCCGCCGCTCCGGCCGGAATCTGCCACACAAACGGCTCCACCCATCGTTCCAGATGCAGCAAGCCGATTGCGAAGCCGGCGGCGATGGCCAGCGCCACGCCGAAGCCCACGTAGATCGCCGTAATCCGGAAACCGAACAAGCCCCATAGCAGCGCCACCGCCACTTCATTCACCATCGGCGCGGAGATCAGGTAAGAGAACGTAACGCCCAGCGGAACGCCACCCTTCAGAAAGCCGATGAACAGAGGCACCGCCGAGCAACTGCAAAACGGCGTCACCACTCCCACCGCCGCCGCCAGTGCGTTCCCCAACAGGCTTTTCCGCCCGCCAAGCCAGCGCCGCACCGCACCGGCCTGAAGCCAGGTCTGCAAGGTTCCGACAGCGAAACTGATCGTCAGCAACAGCGTCAACACCTTCGGCACGTCGTAGAAGAAGAAGTGCAAGCTGGCGCCCAGATGCGACTCCAGCGAAAGGCCGAAGACGGAGCTCACTACCCACCGCGCCAACCAGTCGAAAACAGCGAATGGGCTCATGGCGGCCGATTGCCTCCTTTAGTCGAAAACCTCAAACACGTAATTCAGCGTGTAGTACAGTCCCACCAGGATGAACACCACACCCGTAATCCGGCGTGCCCAATGTTCCATCCATGCGGCGCCTTGGAAACTGCTGCGCAGCGCCCGCGCCCCCAATCCAATCGCTCCGGCGAAGACAATCACCGGCAACCCCGTGCCCACGCCGTATAAGGAGGGCATTGCCACGGAACTTCCCGTGGCCACCGCAAGCGGGATCAGGCTACCGAAAAACAGCGCCGCCGAAACCGGGCAGAACGACAACGCAAACAGCGCCCCAATGGCCATTGCCCCGGCAAGCCCCCACCGGCTCATCCGCTCCGTCAACGCTTGGCTGGGACCGCCGCCCACCCCTCGAACACGCAGCAACTCGAGCAGAAACATGCCTGCCAGAATCAGCACCGGCCCCAGAATCCGATTCATCATGTGCTGCAAACCATTCGAAAGGCCGGCAACGTTCACCAGGCTCGCAATCAGCAACCACCCCAGCAGAAGATACATCAGCACCCGCCCAAGCGCGTAAAGAACTCCCGCCAGCAGGATACGCCTCGGCTCGGCAATGCTCTTTCCGATATAGGAAATGGCCGCAATATTGGACGCCAGCGGGCACGGGCTGATCGAAGTCAGCACTCCCAGCCACAGCGCTGTTCCCGCCGCTATCCATTGGCTCTCCACCGCGACCGCATTCATCATAGTTTCCGCAAGTAATCGCGGACCTCCCGTTCCACGTAGCTCTGCATGGCAGGCTTGTCCCCCACCAATTCCCATGTATCGTTCAGTATTTTGTATTCCTGCTGCCTTCCGTTCGCTTCCCGAACCAGAACCAGCGATTTGGTAAATAGCCCGTAATCGCGAATGAAGTGCCGGTTCTCGGGCAATTGCACATTCACCGGCCTCCATTCCAACTGCCCCGTCGACAGCTCGTGGGGAAAACGCCGCTGAATCGCTTCCTTCGAGTACGCCTCGATGTTGCGGCACGTGCTGCAACGAACCGTGACATGAAAGTAATAAGCAATGATCTTGCCCGGACCCGTCGAAGCGGCCACGGTGTCCGCCGCTCGATGCTCCGCGGCGGGTGTGGGTTCGCTCGCATCCCGGAAGGCGATCCATCCGAAGCTCACCCCAACAAAGGCGAGCAGCGCGGCCGTGACCAGCCTTCGCGGATTCATAGGCCCGCCCGCACCGGCGCCCGCGACAGACACTGGCGAAGCGCCGCCGCCGCTTCGGCAATCCGCTCTTCGCTAACCGGAGTCTTGCCCTTCTCCCACCCCAAATCCGTCACACGGAAATGCGCGAAGCCGGAAAACCCGTTCCTCTCGAGCGTCTTCTTCGCACAATCGCCGGCACAGCCGTCCACCGCGAACAGGCGCCCGGCCGCCTTCGTGGCCTGGACCATCGGCTCCACACCGGCCGCGATCCCCGCCAGACAGAACATCTTGGCTTCCTTGTTCTTGTGGATCGCGCGCACGGCCCGGTCGGCGATCTCCGCCGTATCCGCTGCGCCCGAGCAACAGAACATCATGTCAACCGCTTCCTGACAGGAACACCTTTCCGCTTCCATGGCTGCATTCTCCTTTGCTTAACGCAACAGACTCTGAATCTCGGCCGGGCTGGCGACCTTGCCCGCCAGTTTCACCCGCCCATCCACGGCCAGCGCCGGCGTGGTCATCACGCCGAACCGGACGATATCGGCGATGTCGGTTACCTTCTCGATTTCAAAGTCAATCCCCATCTCACGCGCAGCCTCCTCGGCATTCGCCGTGAGTTGTTTGCACTTGGCGCACCCGGTACCGAGTATCTGTATCTTCATTCCATGGTCCTTTCAACGGATGCAAACCGGTTCACTCATCCGTTCGGCGGCGGCCATTACATCGCCCACACAATCGAAGAAGCGAAGCACACACGGCATTCTGAGGCTGTAATAAACCTGCATCCCGCGCTTGTCATCCGCGACGATCCCCGCGGACTTGAGCACGGAGAGGTGCTTGCTCACCGTGGACATATCGGCGCCCACCAGCGCGGTCAGTTCACAAACGCACCGCTCCCCTTTCGAGAGCACGTCGATCATGTACAGCCGCGAAGGATGAGCGAGCGCCTTCAGAATGCGCGCCCGCGCCTCGAATTGAACTTGGGTCTTGGCATCCATCAACCTGGCTCAAAGCAATTGCTTGGCCAATTCGCCAAGCACCCTCCCGCCCGCACGTTCCGCGCTTTCACGGAAACGGCCAGTACTTGGCCATTGCGCCAAATAGCTCAAGCGCGCGATCTCACCCAGCATTCCCGCGCACGCCGATCCCCGCCCTCTAATGAATAAATGCCTGCAATTGGCACTGAAACACATGATTCGCCACCGGCCGGATTCTTTCCTGCCGGACGACATACGCTGCCATCGCCTTGAGCCGGTTTTTCCGAAAATAGTAGTTCAGCCCCACTGTGGTTTGCCTGATGTCCTTCCCGTTAAGCAGCTTGACGTTCGGATCGAAGCCCTCCACCTTCGCCACCGCTTGCAGTTTCGGACGGAGGAACTTGGCCGCCTGGACGTACCACCCGTCCGCCGTCAGACTGGTTTCCGGTGTTTGGGCAAATCTCAGGCGAGCCCGCATGTACTCCGCGCGAACCGACGAGTTCCCCCAGTCAGCCGAAACTTCGAGCCCCCATCGCTGGTCCGCGCCCTGAAAGTGCGCCACACCGGATGCGATGGCCTCGGCGCAACAAGGCCGGAACGGCAGGTCACGGCCGCGGCGGAAGCCCGTCGCGATCCCCCATTGAACGGTCAAAGGCTCTCCCTTGAGCATTCTCTCGCGCAGCGGCCGGTGCAGTAGTTGGCTCACCACCATGGGACCGATGCCGCGGAACTGGTGATTGGCGCCCCTGCCGTCGAAGACCCCCACGGCGTACCGCCATCCTCGGTGCAATTCGCCATCGATCTGAACGCCCCGGTCCCGGTAGAAGGAATCGATATAGGGGCCGTCAGGCGTTAATGCGTCCGTGACAAGAGACCGGTCCATCGTGTAAATCTCAAAATCCGGCGTGAACCGCTCGCGCCCAAAAGGCGGCTTGAACTGCCCAACCGCCAATTGCATCCGTTCGCTCCAAGCAAATCGCAGCCAAGCTTCCTGGAAATACACGCGGCCATCGGTGGGACTGTCATTGCCGTCCTTGAACAGGCCTTGTGCGTACCACTGGATTCTCGGGCTGAGATCTCCTCCCACCATCAACTTCCACCGCCGCAGCGCCGGCAAATCCTCTCCCCCATTGACCGCTGTATAGCGAAGCTGGACATAGCTCGCCCAACGAATCCTGCCGGTGGACTCCCGCAGGGGAGGCGGAAACATCTGCGCTGCGCCGCTGCCACAACCTAGGCTGAGTAGGAGTAGGACGGGAATCGGGCCGGCCTTTGCCTGCACGGGAACCTCGCTGGCCTGGCCAGCACGTTTGAGGCCGTCCTCTCCAAGAGCGGCTCGTCGGTGGGCAACCGGGTCTTGACAAATTCCATATTTCGGCTATCATCGAAATGTGCCACCCGCAGATGTCGATCAAACGGCTCGTTTCGCCGATATGCTGGCCGCCATCGGGACGGAGCCTCGGCTTCGCATCATCCGGTTGCTGCTCAGCGCTCACCCCAAGGGACTGGTTGTGGGAGACATCCAGGCCGAGCTAGGAATCCCACCCTCCACACTCTCCCATCATCTCGAAAAGCTCAAAAACGAAAACTTGGTGCGCGTACGGAGGGAAAGCACCTATCTCTGGTATAGCGCCAACACGGAAGCCATGCGCGATCTGCTTACATTTCTGTACGCGGAATGCTGCACCAGGAACAACGTCATCACACCGGAAGAAATCGCTCAACTCTGTCATTAAGGGGAGTAGGATTCATGCGCATTGTTCTTTTGACCGTGCTGTGTCTCTGCGCCGCCGGCTTGGCCGCGGCCGAGAACGCCAAGAAGCGAATCTTGGTGCTGTGCACCGGCAATTCCGCCAGAAGCCAGATGTCCGAAGGCTTCCTGCGGTCCTTCGACTCCCGGCTTGAAGTCTACTCCGCTGGCACCAACCCCGCTCCGCGGGTCAACCCGTTTGCCATCCAGGCCATGAAAGAGGTGGGAATCGACATCTCCGGCGGTACGCCGAAAAAGGTGGATCAGTTCATCAGCCAGCCTTTCGACTTTGTCATCACCGTCTGCGATGACGCCGACAAGACTTGCCCCAACTTCCGCGGCAAAGTAGGCACGCGCGTCCATATCGGATTCCCCGATCCCGCCAAGGCCACCGGCACGGACGCCGAAAAACTGGCTGTCTTTCGCAAGGTGCGCGACGACATCCACAAACGATTTCGCGAATATTACGAAAAAGAGATCAAGAAGGGTTGGTAACGGAATGAACCGCCCCACGGCCGCCGGGCAATTTCCCATTCTCAACGCCGACGCCGCAACGGCCGAGCAAACCTTCATCCACCTGCTGCCGAAGCTGCGCGGCTTCCTCGCCAAGCGCGTCGCCAACCCCGCCGACATTGACGACCTCGCTCAGGAAATCCTCCTGCGTGTCCATCAGGCCGCCGGCCGGCTCTCGGACGAAACTCGCCTCCATGCCTGGATCTGGCAGATCGCCCGCAACCTGGTCATCGATTCCTACCGCCGCAAGCGAATCCAGCAGGTGGATGTGCAGGATTTGGACCTCCCCGCCGACAGTCGCCGCCCGGATATCGAAGACATCGTTCACAGTTGGCTTGCTCCGATGATTGCCGCCCTTCCCCAACCCTACCGCGATGCGGTCCAACTCAGCGAACTAGACGGTCTCACGCAGGCCGAAGTGGCCGCTCGCCTCTCCATCAGTCTCTCCGGTGCGAAATCGCGCATCCAGCGCGGCCGCGCCAAGCTCCGCGAAATGATGACGGCCTGCTGCCAGTTTGAATTCGACCGCGACGGAAGGATCGTCGCCTACCGCCAACTCGGCGCAAACTGTCTTCCGGCCAATTGTTGAGCGCTTTTTTCCGAAAAACCTGCGTCCATTTCCGAATTCCCCGTCTGTAGAGCTGAGGACGAGGAACTCACAATGAACCGCAAACACACAAACCATTTTCCGGTTGCCGTGATCGGCGCCGGACCCGTCGGATTGGCCGCCATGGCCCACCTCTCCGACCGCGGCATCGATGCCATTCTCTTGGAATCCGCTCCCCGCGTGGCGGAGCATTTTCGCCAGTTCGGCCACGTCCGCCTCTTCTCGCCTTGGCGCTACAACATCGACAAGGCGGCAGGCCGTGCCCTGCAAGATGCCGGATGGACGCCGCCGGACCTCGATGCTCTCCCCACTGCCGGAGAAATGGTGGAACGCTACCTCGAACCGTTGGCAGCCCTTCCCGCCATCGCCTCCCGCCTCCGCCTGGGCGCGAAAGTAGTCATGATTTCGCGAGACGGTTTCGACAAGGTCAAGACAAAAGGCCGCGAAAACAGCCCGTTCGTCATCCGCTACGAAACCGCCGGTGGCCGTATCCACGAGGTGCGCGCGCAAGCCGTCATTGACGCCTCCGGCACATGGTCGTCCCCGAATCCCCTCGGCGCAAACGGACTTCCCGCGCTCGGCGAATTCGAGAACCGGAAAAACATCTTCTACGGCATCCCCGATGTTCTGGGCGCTCATCGCGCGCGCTACCAGGGCCGCCGCACGCTCGTGGCCGGCTCCGGGCACTCCGCCGCGAACAGCCTCCTCGCGCTCGCCCAGTTGTCTCGCCACGCAACGCAAACCCAGTTGGTTTGGGCGGTCCGCGGCACGGACCTGCGGCGCGCCTTCGGAGGCGGAGATGCCGACGCCCTCCCCGCCCGTGGGCAGCTCGGTTCTTCGCTACATGCCCTGCAAATGTCCGGCGCACTCGAACTCGTCTCAGGCTTCCGGCTGGAGAAAATCGAGCGGCACGCCGGCACAATGACCGTCACCGGCCGTATGCCCAACGGCGAAGAGCGCCAGATCGCTGGAATCGACGAAATCATCTGTGCCACCGGCCAGCGTCCCGATTATTCCATCGCCTCCGAACTGCGGCTGAAACTCGACCCCTGGCTCGAATCCACCGAAACGCTGGGCCCGCTCATCGATCCCAATCTGCACAGTTGCGGAACCGTGCGGCCCCATGGATACAAGGAGCTCTCTCACCCCGAACCCGGCTTCTATACCGCCGGTGTCAAGAGCTACGGCCGCGCCCCTACGTTTCTCATGGCGACGGGTTATGAGCAGGTACGCTCCATCGCGGCCGCGATCGCGGGAGATTTCGCCGCCGCAAACGAAGTGCAACTGGACTTGCCGCAAACGGGTGTTTGCAGTGTCACCCTTTCCCAGCCGCAAGGTGCTGACGCCTGCTGCGGCCCGATCGCCCCGGCGCCGGCGGCGGCCGCCTGTTGCCGATGAACTCCGCCGTTCTCGTTCCGCCGGTGTGGATCTTCTGTATCACCCAGGTCATCTCCTGGGGGACGCTTTACTACGCATTCTCCGTGCTGCTGGCCCCCATCGGGGCCGGCCGCGCCTGGAATCAGGCCGAAATGGCCGGCGCATTTTCGGTAAGCTTGCTCGTCTCCGGCCTCGCCGCCTACCCTGTGGGAAAGCTGATACACCGCTTCGGTGGGCGGCTCGCGATGAGCGTCGGTTCGGCTTGTGGCGCCCTCTCCCTGGCAGCCGTTTCCGCCGCTCCTTCCCTTCCCCTCTTCTATCTGGCTTGGGGCTGCGCCGGCCTCGCCATGTCCCTCACGCTCTATGAAGCCGCATTCGCCGTTCTGGCAACCATCGACAATGTGGACTACCGCCGCGCCGTAACGGCCGTCACCCTTGCGGGAGGCTTCGCCAGCACGCTGTTCTGGCCGCTCACGGAAGGCTTGGTGCGTTGGACCGGCTGGCAATCCACCTTGTTGCTCTATGCCGCTCTACACCTGTTCGTGTGCCTGCCGCTGCACGCTGCCGGGCTCCCCGCCGCAACTGCTTCCTTCCGCCCTCCTGCCGTAGCCGCGCCCGCGCACACCGTCCTCGGCCTCATCCGCATGCCGCGTTTCCTGTTCCTCGCGGCAAGCTTCACATTGAACTCCATCGTGTTCGCGGTTTTCGCCGTGCACCTCATTCCGATCCTCGAATCGAAAGGCCTCGCCTCCCACCAGGCGGCTTGGCTGGCCGCATTTGCCGGACCGATGCAGGTGCTCGGAAGAGTGCTGGAGTTTCGTTTGGGAGGCCGCTGGCGGCCGTCCCACCTCGGCATCGCCGCACTCACGGCCGTCATCCCGGCCTTGCTGGGTCTCGCCGCCGGCCACACACCATGGTTCGCGATCCTGCTTTGCATCGGACTCTACGGCATCGGCAATGGCGTCATGACGATTGTCCGCAGTCTCAGTGTCGCCGATCTCTTCGGCCGGCAGCACTATGCGCAGGTGAGCGGAGCCATCTCCGCACCCTCCACCCTCGCCAGAGCCGCGGGACCCATCCTTGCCTCGGCGATCCTCGCCTTCTCACAGGCCTATGCCGCGGTTTTGATGCTTCTCGCGCTATTCGCCGTTTTGTCCCTCTTGCTGTTCTGGCACGCCACCCACGCAACCCCAAACAGAACCGGGGATGAGTAGGCGAACTACCCATCCCCGGCTTGAGTCGTCTGATTGTGAGTAGCCGCTATCGGCATCCGCAGCGGGCAGGCGCTGGTTCGGCCACCGGACCGCAGCATTGGGCCTTCTCCGATGGCTCACAGCAAATCTTCGCTTCCGTGGTGGAACAACACGCCGCCGCCTGCTTTGGCTGCGTCCGGTTGTCCGATGTATCGGGCGATCCTTGTGGGTTCATTGTGTCTTTCTCCTTTGTTGCCCCGCTGGGCTTCACCCGGATAGACGAAGCAAATGCAGAAAGACGCATGCAAAACAGATCGGGCAACAAACCCTACGACGCCCGCGCCTTCACCGTGCGCACAAACTCAAACCGCTCGAGCGTCGCCGCCACCGACGACGACTCCGCCATCTCCGTCCGCACCACCTTCCCCACGCACTTCAACCGCACTGCCGTCCCCTTGTTCCCCGTCGGCAGAGTGATCATGAACTCAATCGGTTGCCCGATTTCCACCGGTACGTCCGATTGAAATAACACCCCACCCGAACTCAGGTTCACGGTTTCCCCTGTGCGGTCTACCGTCTGGGCCCCGGAGCGAATCAGTTCCACCGGCAGCCGGAGATCAAAGCGCTGGTTCTTTCGTTGGTCTTGCATGGCTCTAGTTCACTCTAAGGCGTAGTACGTAGTCCAGTCAATAGATTCAGTACAGCAATACTAACATTTCGTACCAGTACCAATAGTGCATCCGATCCACTTCGAGGTCACCCCCTTTGCGGGGGGCTGCTACAATATGCCCAGGGGCGTCTTCCACCCGGAACTGCCATCTTCCGGGCTGCGTCTTCTCCATCGAATCATGATTCGTAAAACCGGAAAAATCCTGTCGGGATTCGCTCTGCTCCTCATCGGAGCCATCCTGGCTTTGCCGCTCGTGCCCGGTCCCGGTATTCCCATCATGATCCTCGGCTTGGTCATTCTCGCCGACCACTTCCCGTGGGCCCGCCGCATCATCGATTGGGGAAAGGCGAAATTAGAAGGCGTCGCCAAGAAACATCAGCAGCCGACTCGGGTTGACAAAATTTGACACTTTTTCCGATTCTCCTCAGCGTCGCCTCCTGCCTTGCCGCCGAGACGTTCCGGGGAGTTGTGCGCTTCGGCGGACAACCCATTCCCGGCGCTCTCATCGAGGCCAAATCGACCCAAACCACCTCCGATGAATCCGGCGCCTGGAGCCTCGATCTGCCACCCGGCGACCGTCAACTCCGCATTTCGATGTTCGGATTCAAGACGCAAGTAATCAATCTATCAAACACTTCCACATCATTAGTGGAAGTCTTACTGGATCTCATCCCAAAGCCGGAACTTCCTCCTTCTCAGACAACTAATGGCTATACCGAGGTCATCATCCAGCAACTGCCCGCAGACCTCGCCCCAGATCCTGCCCCGCCTCCCACCGACAGCGCCGCCGAAAGCTTCCTCCTCAGCGGCAGCCTCACCCATGCCCTCGCGCCCACCAACGCCGCCCCGGCCGAAGCGCAACTCGAAGCCGCCCAGTCCCCATCCGCAAATTTACAAAACGAACCCAACGGCGTCACCAAGAAAGGAAAGATCAAGGCCAAACCAGCCCGCGCCGGGAAAGGCGTCAAACCAACCCGCGCCGGCAACCGCCGCAAAAAGAAAGCCCTCGATGCCTTCCGCGGCTCCGCCACCTGGAACTTCCGCGACTCGGCCCTCGACGCCCGGCCCTTCTCCATCACCGGACAAACCATCCCCAAGCCCGACTACGCGCAACACCGCTTCGGCGTCTCCTTCGGGGGACCGGTCACAACCGGCTCCACTTTTTTTGTCAGCTATACCGGAGCCCGCAGTTCGAACCCCTTCCACGCCGTGTCTACCCTGGCCGACGCCCGCGAGCGCTCGGGCGACTTCTCTGCCTCCTCCACCCGCCTCCCGGTCACCATCTATGATCCCACCACCCGCCAGCCTTTCCCTGGAAACCGTATCCCATCCTCGCGCATCGATCGCGCCGCGCAGGGCCTGCTCCCCTTCATCCCGCTCCCCAATCAGCCCGGTAAAATTCAGAACTACCAGTACGCCACGGCCGCCGAGCAGAACCGCAACGATTTCACGGCCCGTATCAGCCATACCCTCGCCCCCAAATCCCGCCTCGCCCTCAATCTTCAGTCCCAAAGCCGGGCCGGCACCCAGGCCCTCCCCTTTACATTTCTTGACACGAATTCCAGCCGCGGACTCAACCTCGAGGCCACCCATACGCAAACCTTCGACCGCCGTACCGTAAACAGCCTGCGATTCCAATACAACCGGAACCGCAACAACCTCACCCCGTTCTTCGCCAACGGCCGCAACGTCGCCGCCGAACTCGGCATCCAGGGCACGTCCCCAGACCCCATCAACTACGGCCCCCCCAACCTCAATTTCACCAACTTCGGCGATCTCACCGACGGCAGCCCCAACCTTCGCCGCGACCGGACCCTCGCCGTCTCCGAAGGACTCACCCACGTCCGGGGCAAACACAACCTGTCCTTCGGTGGAGACTTCCGCCGCTTGCACCACAACGTCCTCACCGATCAGAATGCCCGCGGCACCTTCACGTTCAGTGGACTCCGCACCAGCGGCTTCGACGCCCAGGGCAATCCCCTGCCCGGCACCGGCTTCGATTTCGCCGATTTCCTCCTCGGCCTGCCCCAGTCCGGCTCCGTCCGCTATGGCTCGTCCGACAACGCCTTCCGCGCCCATTCCTATTCCTTATATGCCCAGAACGACTGGCGCCTTCGCTCCAACTTCAGCGTCAACCTCGGACTCCGCTATGAGTACGTGAGCCCCTTCCACGAACAGCGCCGCCAGATGGCCAACCTCGACGTCGCCCCCGGATTCACCGCGGCCGCCGTCGTCACCCCCGGCCAGCAAGGCCCCTACAGCGGCCAGTTCCCCGATACCTTGATCGATCCCGACCGCAACAACCTCAGCCCCCGCATTGGCCTCGCCTGGAAACCGTCCGCACGCCGCCCGCTCACGGTGCGCGGCGGCTACGGCATCTACTACAACAGTAGAGTATATACCAACTTCGCCACCCGCCTCGCTTCCCAGCCCCCCTTCGCCCGCACTAGCACCGTCAACACCAGCAACGCCCGCCCCCTCACCCTCGTTGACGGCTTCACCACTGCACCCACCCAGACCATCCGCAATACCTTCGCCGTCGACCGCGGCTACCGCATCGGATACGCCCAAAACTGGAACTTCTCCCTCCAGCAAGACCTGCCCCGGTCCTTCGTCCTCGAAGCCGCCTACCTCGGCGTCAAGGGCACACGCCTCGATATCCAGCGCCAGCCCAATCGAGCAGCCCCCGGCTCGCAACTCGATGCCGAAACCCGCCGCCTCATCGGCAATGCCGTCGGCTTTACCTTCGATAGCGCCGAAGGCAATTCCATCTATCACGCCGGCCAAGCCAAGCTCACCCGCCGCTTCCGCCGCGGCACTTCCATGAGCGCCCTCTACACCTATGGCAAGTCCATCGACAACGTGTCCACCTTCGGCGGAGGCGGCAACGTCGTCGCCCAGGATGACCGCAACCTCGCCAATGAGCGCGGCCTTTCCACCTTCGACCGCCGCCACTCCTTCGCCCTCAACTACTTCCTCATGTCGCCCTTCGCCCAAGGCCGCTTCACCAAGGACTGGACCCTCAGCGGCACCATGGTTCTCCAATCCGGCAACCCCTTCACCGCCCGCGTCCTCGGCAACCGCTCCGATTCCAACGGCACCGGAGTCATCGGCAGCGGCCGCGCCGACTCCACGGGCATCCCCGTCTCCGGCGGCGAAGGCTTCTTCCAACTGGACGCCTTCACCGTGCCGCCCCCCGGCCGCTTCGGCAACGCCGGCCGCAATACCATCCCCGGCCCATCCAACCTGGTCTTCGGCGTCGCCTTCGGCCGGTCGTTCCGCTTCACCGACCGCAAGCGCATGGACTTCCGCCTCGAAAGCCAAAACGTCTCCAACCGCGTCAACATCAGCGGCATTAACGGCGTCGTCAACTCGCTCAACTACGGGCTTGCCACGGCTGCCTTGCCCATGCGCGCCATCACCGGACAAGTGAGGTTCCGCTTCTGATGCGCCGCGCTCTCGCCTGCCTCCTCATCGCCAGTTGGCTCACCGCCCAGCAGGAGATCGTCTTCCGGACGGAAACGAACCTGATCGTCGTCAACGTTACCGTGCGCGACTCCTCCGGACGCCCCATCGAAGGGCTTACCCGCGAAGACTTCCAGCTCTGGGAAGACGACAAGCCTCAGCAGATCTCCGTCTTTGAACTCCAGAAGCTCGGCACGGACCCGCTGCCCGCCATCTCAGTCCCCATCCAGCCGGAGCCGAAAGGATCGGCCCCGGAACCAGTCAAGCCCGAGGCTGCAAAGCCCGAAACGAAAGACAAGCGCCTCATGGTCCTGTTCTTCGATTTCTCCGGCATGCCCGCCGCCGAGCAGGTCCGCTCGCAGGACGCCGCCATTCAGTTCATCGAGAAGCAGATGACCGCTTCCGACCTCGTCTCGCTGATGACCTTCTCCGGCGACCTGCGCCTCGTCCAGGACTTCACCGCCGACCGCCAGGCCTTGGTGACGGCCATTCGCGCCTTCCGCACCGGCGAAGGTACGGATCTTGCCGCCTCGGACGACGCGCCGGCTGAAGAGGACGAAGACGGCGGCAATATTCTCTTTTCCGCCGACGACTCCGAGTTCAGCCTCTTCAACACCGACCGCAAGCTGAGCGCGCTCGAAGCCGCCGCCCGCCAGTTGGCCACCTATCCCGAGAAGAAGGCGCTCATCTACTTCTCAAGCGGCGTCAGCAAGACCGGTACGGAAAACCACTCGCAACTCCGAGCCACCATCAATGCGGCGGTCAAGGCCAACGTCGCCATCTATGCGCTCGATGCGCGGGGCCTCGTCCCCAGCGCGCCCGCCGGCGACGCCTCGAAAGCCTCGCCCTCCGGCCGGGATCTCTTCAGCGGCCTGTCGATGAAGAAGCAGCGCGACAAGTTTCAGGATCAGCAGGAAACCCTTTACGCGCTGGCCGCCGATACCGGAGGCAAAGCCCTCCTCGACAGCAATGACCTCAGCACCGGCATCCGCCAGGCGCAGCGCGACATCAACACCTACTACCTGCTCGGCTACTACAGCACGAACCCCGAGCCGGACGGGCGCTTCCGCAAGATCCGCGTGCGCGTGTCGCCCACGCTCAAGGCCAAGCTCGATTACCGCCCCGGCTACTTCGCGCCCAAGGTCTGGAAGAGCTTCACCAAGGAAGACAAGGAGCGCCAACTCGAAGAGGCCATGCAACTCGGCAGTCCGGCCACCGATTTGCCCGTCGCCCTCGAGGTGAACTACTTCCGCATGGACAAGGGACAGTTCTTCGTGCCCATTGCCGTGAAGATTCCCGGCGCGGAGATCGTGCTCGCCCGAAAAGGCGCGAGCGAGCAGGCCGAGCTCGATTTCCTCGGCCAGGTGCGCGATGCCAGGAACCGCGTCATGGGCAGCGTGCGCGACACCATCCGCGTCAAGCTCAGCGCCGAGAACGCAGCCCTGCTTGCCGAGCGGCATCTGCAATACGATACCGGCTTTTCGCTCCCGCCCGGCGAGTACAAGTTGAAGTTCCTCGCCCGCGAGAACGCCTCCGGCAAGATGGGCGCTTTCGAGACGCAGTTCACCGTGCCCGACCTCAGTGCGGCCACCGATGCCGTGCGCATGAGCTCGGTGGTCTGGAGCAACCAGCGCGAGCCGCTCGCCGCGGAGATCGGGGCGGCGGAAAAATCGAAGAAAGCCACCTCGCGCCATCCGCTCATTGCCAATGGTCACAAGCTCGCTCCCAGCATCACACGTGTCTATCGCCGCAACCAGCGCCTCTATGTCTATTGCGAGGTCTACGACACGCCGAGCGTCGCCGCCAACCTTACGCTCTACCGCGGCAAGCAGCGAGTCTTCGAATCGGCACCCATCCATATCCAGCAGTACGCCCCCAACCGCGGCCAAACCCTGCCGCTCCAGTTCCAGGCCGCGCTCGCGCAGTTGAAGCCCGGCAGCTACACCGCACAGATCAACGTCGTCGACGAACAAGGCCGCCGTTTCGCCTGGTCGCGCGCGCCGCTGCTGCTCCGCGATTGAGGTTGTACAATGTTCGAATCGTGCTGCTTTCCCTGACCCTGGTTCTTCTTCTCGATGCGATGCCCGCCGCCGACTGGAGCCAGTTCCGCGGCTCGAACGGGACCGGCGTGGGCGATGCCACTGCCCTGCCCTCGGTGATCGGCCCCACGCAAAACGTAGCCTGGAAGACCGAACTGCCGCCAGGACATTCTTCGCCCATCGTCAGCGGCAAGCTCATCTTTCTCACCGCCGTCGAAGGCGGCTCGCGCGTCGATGCCGGACGGCAGAAGGTGGTGGACGAAGGCGGCCGGCTGGTGACCATCGCGCTCGACCGCGACACGGGCAAAATCCTCTGGCGGCAGCAGGCGCCGCGGCCGCGCCTGGAGCGCTTCCAGCCCACCAATTCGCCGGCTTCGCCCACGCCGGCAAGCGATGGCGAAAATGTCTACGTATTCTTCGGGGATTACGGGCTGATTTCTTATACCCATTCCGGAAAAGAGCGCTGGAAAGTGCCGCTCGGTCCGTTCAATAACGTGAACGGGCATGGCTCCTCGCCGATTGTTTTCGGCGACCTTGTGGTGCTGGTCTGCGACCAGGACACAGGTTCCTACATGATCGCCGTCGACCGGAACACAGGACGAACGAAGTGGAAGGCCGCTCGTCCGGAGGTGACCCGCAGCTACGTCACTCCCGCCGTTTATCAGCCAGCCTCGGGCCCCGCCGAACTGATTGTCCCTGGAGCATTCCAGGTCATTTCCTACTATGCGGCCACGGGCGAGAAAGCATGGTGGGTGCGGGGCTTTTCCTGGCAGCCGAAGTCCGTGCCGGTGGTGGACGGAGACCGCATCTATGTCCATTCCTGGGAAGGGGGCGGCGAGGCGGAAACGCCTACCGAGACTCCGGACTTCGCGGCCACGCTCAAGGTCTACGATGCCAACATGGACGGCAAACTGTCCGAAGCCGAGGTCGACCCGCGCATGCAGAAGAGCTTCTACACGCTCGATCTCGATTCGAGCGGGGCGCTCGATGAGGGCGAATGGAACTACTACCGCGCCAAGCGCGCTTCGCGCAATACGTTGCATGCCATCCGCGGCGGGGGCAAGGGGGATGTGACCCAATCGCATGTGGAGTGGACGATGATGAAGTTTCTCCCCAACTGCCCGTCGCCGCTGCTGTACCAGGGCGTGCTGTACTTGATCAAGGACGGCGGTATTCTGACGGCGGTGGATCCGAAGTCAGGGAAGATCCTCAAGCAGGGGCGGCTACCGGGGGCGGTGGACACCTACTATGCGTCGCCGGTGGCTGCGGCGGGCAAGCTCTTCTTTGCCAGCCAGCAGGGGAAGTTTACGGTGGTGGAAGCCGGGGCGGAATGGAACGTGTTGTCCACGCAGGACTTTGAGGAAGAGATCTTCGCCACCCCTGCCATTGCCGGCAACAACATCTATGTCCGCACGCGCTCGGCGCTGTACGGTTTCCGGCCGGCCCCTTAGTGGGACTTGCGAACGGGCGTGAGGCGGTCCACCAGCGCCTCGATCTGGCGCGCCTCGTGAGCCAACTGCACGTTCGGCGAACTGTTGTTCGGCCCTGGAATCGTGGCCAGCTTCAACAAGCTCAGTTGGAAACCCAGGTGATTGGTGAGGTCAATGGTCGACTGCGTCATACGTCCTCTCATCGGCGGACTTTGGAAAAACTGTAGGAGATGCGGGTACCGGTCCAGAACCCAGAACTGGTTGGGTGGGACTCAAGGACTTGGCTTTCGCCTCGTAGTGGGAAGGTAATACTTCAGGCGGGGTAGTTCCCTTTGGTCAAGGGAGGGGAGTGAAACCAGCAGGTGCAACCCTATGCTCTGCTCTCCGGCCGATACCCTACGCTTCCTACGCCTGCTCGGGATGCAGTCCGTGTGCCAAACAGCAAGCCATTTGTCATCAACACCTTAACAGATCGGCAGGGATTCGTCCCTCCCGCATCGGAACCCATTATGGAGCAGCGCGGTGCCGATTTGGCATCAGGCGCCACGACGCCAACAGCAGCAACCCGGCCGCCACCAGCGGCAGGCTGGGCAGGTCCGGAGTGGCTCCGAGAAAGGCAGTCGGCAGGTCGGCAAGATTGCCACGGATGACAAAGCGCCCGCTGGGGTTGCGGAAGTCCACCAGCAATGGCACCGGCGACTCCATGTCGGGCATATGTTTCACGGCGAAGGCCTGCACAGGCCCTTCGGCGCGGCTGGCGGCCCAGAGGATGGACTGCTCGACGCTCGGCTTCTCCAAGGCGCGCGGCGGCGTGGCGTTCTCCCGCGCGGCAACGCCCGCATCCCGCTCCTCGACGATGCGTTCCCACAGGCCGGCGATCCGGTAGTTGCCGTCCCCCGGTGCGAAGAACGGCCGGAACCCGCCGGAGGTGTCTTCGATCAGCGGGTCTTGCCATGCCACACTCGTAAGGGGAGACGCGGCCAGCGCGCTCCCGCCTCCGATCCCCAGCAACAGACACACGAAGGAAATCCATCGAGACATTGCTCGGCGCTCCTTTGCGATTTGTATGAGAAGGATACGTGGGGTTCCGTATCCGGAAGGGGAGAATTACCCTGTATTATATGCGATTCCGCGGCGGAATGACAATCCATTTCTGCCGCGATTTCTTACTCTTCGATTCCAGCAGCGGAAGCTCAGCGGTTCACATAGAATGGCGAAGACCAGGCGATCTCGGGATCGCCATCGGGATTTTCCGGATCGCGCTGGAAGACGCGCAGGTAGTAATAAGACCGCCCCGGCTTGGGTTCGCTGTCACGCCAGTGCAGCGTTGCCTGGCGGGCGTTGGGACGCGTCGTGTAGACGTACTTGCCGTCCTTGACGACATCGATGCGGAGGATGGTGTCGGGCGCCTCGACGGTGGCGTCGATTTGAATGGGCGCCTGTGACTTCCACTCCTCGCCGGGCATGTGCCCCTGCGCGCTTGCCTTGAGCAGGATCTCGTCGCTCGCGGCGAAGGTGCGGCGCGCGTACATGCCGTCGAGCACGCCTTCGCGATTGATCTGCTCCACCCAGACGCCGGCCCAGGAGTTGTGCGTCGAGCCGTGATCGCTGAAGGAGACGAAGCCGTACGTATTGCCGTTGGCGAGCGCGTTCTGGGCGAAGTGCCCGTCCTCGTCCACCTGCGTGGGTCCGCGCTTTTCCTTGTCGGGGAGACGCCAGGCTTCGTAGCTGCCGCGCGCGCCCTGATACATCTCCAGCAGGCAATCGAAGCGCGCGTTGGGCCAGTTGAAATCGGCGAGCGGGCCGGCGCCGAAGGTGTGCGGCACGATCACGCTCTTTTGTCCGGCTTGCGTGAATACGTTCTGTTCCCACCATTTCCACATGGCGGGCGGCAGGTTGTCATCGCCGGTTTTCGTAGTGCGGTCGATGGGACGCAGCGGCGCGCCGCGTTTCAGGAAGAGCACGTTGCGATGCCCGCCGGGGCGCTGCATGGAATGTTCGTAGCTGTAGATGCCGGTGAAGACGGGCTCGTGCGTGAACAGATCGACGGCTTTCTGCGTGTACCACCATTGGTAATCGCGCAGGCCGTCGGTCCATTTCGGATCGACGACGTTGTGATCGGAGGTGCCGAGAAAATCGAGTTGCGCGGCATCGAGGGCATAGCGGTAGGTATCGAGCACGGAGGCATCGACGCCGCTATGGCCGCGGATATCCGTATGGCGGTGGCAATCGCCGAGCAGGAGCGTGTAGCGCTTGCCGGCCACGGCCATGGTGGCGCGCACGCGCCGCGGCGAAGGCGTGCCGGGAGCGGGCAGTGACGCCGCGGTGAGAGTGGGCTTGGGCGGGCCGCCTCCGTTTGCCCATTCCGAGACAAAGGCGTTGTAGTGGAGCGCGTGCAAGACTTCCTTGGGGACAATTTCGGGCGTGCGCCCGTCGCTGGCGGTGGCGATGGCAATGGCGCCGCCCGGCAACCGCGCAAGCGAAGCCTGCTGCGAATTGTGGCCGGCGCTCGAAGCCAGTTGATGGGGCGGCGCCCAGGCTTCGCCGCTCAGCCGCGTGACGAAGTAATGGAAAATCTCTCTGGGGCGGGTTTCGGTCCAATGGCGGAACACGAGCACCAGCGCGCCGCTGCCGTCGAACATCAGATGCGGGAGTTCGGCATAGCGCAGCATACGGCCATTGAAAACCGTCTCCGGGCGCGGCGAGACCTCCTGCACGGCGCCGTTGGATACCACGCGCAGGCCGAGCGTGCGGGAAAAGTGCAACCCGCGGCTTCCCGCAACGGCGCTCGACCGGGAGAAATCCTTGCCCCAATTGATGCCGCTGTCATCCCAGGCTACCCAGGCGCGATCCTGCGCATCGACGGCCACGGTGGAATGAAATTGCGCGCTGGGCTCGGTGGTGACGGCGAGCGGGCTCGACGCCTTGCGTCCATCGAAGCGCGACAGGAAGACGTCGTAGTTGCCGTTCTTGTAGGAATCGAATGCGATCCAGGCCGCGCCTTTGGAATCGAGCGCCACGGCCGGATCCCATTCGTTGGAGGGCCATGCGGTTACGGCGGTTTCGGCGGACCAGGTGTTGCCGCTGAGGCGGCGCGCATAGATATCGGCGTTGCCGGCGCGGAAGGACTGCCAGACCACGGTGACGTTCCCTTGTGCGTCGCTGACGGCGCGGGCGTTGATGTCGGAATACGGCGCGCGAGTCAATTGCGCCGGTTTCGATGCCTTGCCATCCGGAGAGATCTGAGACCAGTACAGCTCGAAGTTGCCGTTCGATTGGCCGCTCCAGATGGCGGCCACGGCATCGCCACGGGCGGCGAGGGTGGGCGAGTAGTGGTCCCAATTGCCGTCGGCGAGTTCGACGGGTTGGCCCCATTGGCCCTGTGCATTGCGCCGCCGCACGAGCACGCGGTCGGCGTCTTTGTCGTTCCACTCGATGTAGGCGATCCAGAGGGCGCCGTCGCGCGTGACGGCGATGGCGGGAAAATCGGACTGCTTGCCGGCGTCGCCCGCGGGCACGCCGCTGAGGGTTCCGGCCCACTTCGCCTTTTGCCCGGCTTCGACAGGCCCTTCCGGGTTCGATTCGGATTTCTTGGCGCGGTTCGCCTTCTTCTTCTGTTGCGCCTCGGCGGAGGGCAGCAGCAACAGCGTTGCCAGCAGGCTAATCGAAATCGAAAGCGCGCTTGGGCGGGGGTTCATCGGGGTTCTCCTTCGCCTTCTGGAACAGATCGTCGAACTTCTTGGCCAGCACGTCTTTGTGGATTTTATGCTCGGCGAGCGATTTTTGGAACGCATCTTCGCGGCGGGCCGCTTCGCCGCGATGGTGCTGGACAGCGGCGGAGAAATCCTCGAAGGTTTTGGGCTTCTCCTTGGCTTTGTGGTGGAGCACCGCCCCGGTAGCGGGATCGACGCGAAGAGCGGCTTCGCAACAGGGGCAGATGACGTCGATGGGAGCGGGTGACTTAGCCATGACAGCTAGCTTATCGAAGGTGCCGGGGGCGCGCCACTCAGGTCTTTCCCCGAGTACTACCCCCCCACCTGAGCACAAGGTATGCACGCATTTCCCTCACATCCTAACGATTCGGTTCGATACCCAATCCCCCCCAATCCCTTTAGCGTGGGAACTAGGAGAGCAGTGTAACGATGCTACGAGCGGCGATAACCTGTCCGGACATGGAACTCTCAAGGCAACTTCAGTTTCATCTGGAGGCCATCAGCGGGGTATCCGTGGTGCGGATGATCGATGGGTATCCGGAGGGCGAAGACTTGGCGCGGTTGCTGCGCATGCACGTGCCGGAGGTGTTCTTTGTCGACATCGATCGTCTGGAGAAGGCCGTGGAACTGGTGACACAGGCAGCCGAGCTATTGGACGGCGTGCAGTTTGTGGCCATCGGGCGGCATGCGGATCCAGGGGCGTTGCTGCAACTGATGCGCGTGGGGGTACGGGAGTTTTTGAGTTACCCGTTTGAGGAGCGTCCATTGCTGGAGGCTCTGGTGCGGGTGAAGGATATTCTGGAACGCAAGCCGGTGAAGGCGGACTCGACGGACAAGGTGTTTGGGTTTCTCCCCGCCAAGCCGGGCTGTGGCGCGACGACGATCGCGGTGAACACGGCGGTGGCGGCGGCGCGGCTGGGGGACCGGCCTTCGTTGCTGATTGACGCCGACCGCATCAGCGGCATGGTGCGGTTTCTGCTGCAACTGGACAACGAATACAGCCTTCAGGATGCACTGGACCGGGCCTTGCATCTGGACGAGAACCTCTGGCCGCAACTGGTGGCCAAGGCGGGGAATCTGCATGTGATCCATTCCGGCACGCCGCGGCCGGGCGACGGCGGCGAGGAAGGCGCCACCAAGCAATTGATCGATTTTGCGCGGCGTAATTACGGGTTTATTTTCCTCGATTTTCCTGGCGTTTTCGATCGAAGGGAAATGGAGGCGCTGCAAGAATGCAAGAAGATCTATTTGGTGGCGACGCCGGAGGTGCCGAGCCTGCATTTGTGCAAGGAGAAGATCGCCTTTTTGGGCAAGGCCGGCTGGAAGGACCGCGTGGAGATTCTGTTGAACCGGCATCCGAAGCGGCCGGTTCTCCAGCTTTCGAGCATCCAGGAGATACTCGGGTTGCCGGTGCAGTTCGCCTTTGGAAACCATTATCAGGAGGTGACGCGCGCCTTGACGGCGGGCAAGCCTGTTGACGCGGGTTCGGAGTTGGGCGGCGAGTTTACGCGCTTTGCGCGGACGTTGCTCGACAAGAAAGTCGTGCCGATGCAGCAAAAGAAGAAAGTGAGCGATCTGCTGTCGATGCTCCCCGGTTCGCTGGCGTTGCTGACGGCTTCCAAGAAACCCGCAAACTGAGTACATTGAAGGGGTGAACCCTTCCACGCTTTCGCGCCGCGATTTCGCGAGACTGATTCCGGCAGCCCTTGTTGCCGCACGCCCGGCGCGCGCGGCCACGGCCACCATCGCCGTTTTCCCCGAGGAGCCGATCGCCACGGTGAGTCCGCTGGTGCACGGCCACTTCATCGAGCATCTGGGCGGCGTCATTTACGACGGTATCTGGGTGGGTGAACGGTCGAAGATCGCCAATTACGATGGCATTCGCAAGGCGCTGGTGGATGCGATGCGCGAGCTGGGCTCGACCGCGATGCGCTGGCCGGGCGGCTGCTTCGCCGATTCCTACGATTGGCGCGATGGCGTCGGCCCGTCGAATACGCGGCCGCGGAGAACGAACTTCTGGTCCACCAGCGGGCGGTTGCAGAAGCTGGATCCGTCGCACCCGGCGCGGACAGACACGAACGTGTTCGGGACACTGGAATTCGCCCGCTTCTGCCGGCTCATTCAGGCCGAGCCGTACTTTGCGGCGAATCTGCGCAGCCTCCCGGCGGCGCAATTCAACGAATGGATCGATTACTGCAATTCACCGCGCGGATCGACGACGTGGGCACAGCGGCGGGCCGCGCACGGGTCTCCGGAACCTTTGCACGTGCGCTATTGGGGCGTTGGGAATGAAAGTTGGGGTTGCGGCGGCAATCTGACAGCCGAGGAGTATTCGGTGGAATACCGGCGCTTCGTCAGTTGGGCGCCGCGCTACGACAATACGCCGCTGCGTTTCATCCCCGCCGGGCCAAACGGCTTCGATTACAACTGGACGCGCCAGTTTTTCGGGCGCTTGCAGGAAAAAGGCGGCAATCAGCTCAATCGTGTGTGGGGTTGGGCGCTGCATTATTACTGTAGCGGCGCGGGGCGCGGGGAATCGCTCCGCTACAGCGACGACGATCACTACGACCTGATGGGCAAAGCCGGCCGCATGGAGGAACTGATCGAGAAGCACTGGGCGGCGATGGCGGAGTTCGACCGCGAGCACCGCGTGAAGCTGGTGGTGGATGAATGGGGCGCCTGGCACCTGGACACCACGGCCGTCGCCCCGCATCATCTGTTCGGGAGCGTGCCCACGGTGCGCGATGCGCTGGTGGCGGCCATTACGCTCGATACCTTCCACCGCCATGCGGACAAAGTGGCGATGGCGAACGTCGCGCAGTTGGTCAATTGCATCCAGACGCTGTTCCTGGCGCATGAGGACCGCTTCGCGGTGACGCCGACCTATCACGTGTTCCGCATGTACCGCGATCATCAGGGCGGCGAGGCCGTGCGCGCGGAAGTGCAAGCGCCGCGGGTCCACTTTCGTTCCAGCGGTGTGCTGCGCGCGGCGGGATCGGCCACGCGCAAGGACCGTACCGTGACGGTGACGTTCGTGAATACGCATCTGAGCGAAGCGATGGAGACGGACCTATGGATGGGGACGGCGAAGGCGCAATCGGCCACGGGCGAGGTGCTGACGGCGAGTGAAGTGCGCGCGGCGAATACGTTCGATGCGCCGGACCGCGTCAAGCCGGCCGCGCTCCCGGTGCGCGTGGCCAATGGCGCCGTGCGCTGCACCGCGCCGCCGGCTTCGGTGGTAAAAGTGACGGTGCGGATATGAGGCGCCGGGAGTTTCTGGCTGCGGCGCTGGCGGCCGCCGCGCACGCGGAGACGGCGAAGCCGAACATCGTCTTCGTGCTGGCGGACGATCTGGGTTGGGCGGAGTTGGGCGCCTACGGGAACCGGTTCAATTCCACGCCGCATCTGGACCGGCTGGCCACGGAGGGTTTGCGATTCACCCATGCCTATGCCGCCGCGCCGGTGTGCTCGCCGATGCGCGCGTCTTTCCTGACGGGACAGGCTCCGGCGCGCGTGGGCATCACCGATTACCTGCGCGCCGACGACAGCAATCATCTTTCGCCGAAGCTTCCCACGCTGGCGAAGATGCTGCGCGAAGGCGGCTACCGCACGGGTCTCATCGGCAAGTGGCACCTGATGGGCGATTACCGCACACGGCCCGGCGATCCGAAGCTGCATGGCTTCGATGAAGTGATCTGTTCCGAGCAAAGCTACATCGGCCCGGGCTATTACTGGCATCCCTACAAGCATCTGCCCGGGCTGGCGGCGCGAACTCCGGGCGAGTACCTCACCGACCGGCTGAATCGGGAAGCGGTGGATTTCATCGATCGCAACGCGGGCGCGGGGAAGCCGTTCTTCCTCTACTTGGCGCACTATGCGCCGCATACGCGGTTGGACGGGAAGCCGGAGTTGGTGAAGAAATACGCGGCGCGTCCGGAAGCGGGGAAGAATCGCAATAACCCGCAACTGGCGGCGATGCTCGAGTCGATCGACGAAGGTGTGGGGATGATCGCCGATGCGCTGGAGAAGCGGAATCTGGCCCAAAACACATTGGTCATCTTTTGTTCCGACAACGGCGGCGAGACGAACGTGACGGCCAATACAGGGCTGCGCGGCGGCAAGTCGATGCTGTATGAAGGCGGGATTCGTGTGCCGCTGATTGCGCGGTGGAAGGGCCGCATCCCCGCGGGCGCGGTGTCGCACGAGCCGGTCAGCAGCATCGATTTCTACCCGACGCTGCTCGATCTTGCCGGCGTGCGCCCGCCCAAGGGTCACGTGGTGGACGGGGTGTCGCTGGCCGCGATTTTCCGCAAGCCGGCGGCCAAACTCAAGGCGCGCGATCTGGCCTGGTATTATCCGCTCGAGAAGGATCATTTTCTCGGGGGCAAATCGGCGGTGGCGATTCGCGACAGGCGCTGGAAGATGATCGAGTTTCTCCAGACCGGCGAGAAGCAACTCTTCGATTTGCAGGCGGATCCCGGCGAGGAACGCAATCTTGCGGCGGCGCGGCCGGCTGTTGTGGAGAAGATGTCGGCGCGGATGAAGGCTTGGCGCGCGCGCACCGTGCGGCAGGCGCCTTAGAGCGAAATCGCGCATCGCCCTGCGCAAGACCACGCAATTTCCGCACCTTCGAACGCACATTTTCCGCGCCAATTCGCAAATTTGTGGATTGGCATATCGGTTGCTCGTGCCAGGCAAACCGTTGGCAGAGGAGTTGTGATCCATGCGAATCACAATCAAAGATGCCGCGCATCTGATCCGCCTCGTGGTTGTCGTGCTACTGGCAATGGCAGCGTTCGCGGGGCTTCGTTCGCTGATGGTTCCGGAGAGCTTCGGCCAATACGGCCACTACCGCGGGAATGCTCTCGAAGAGAACCGGCAACGCGCCCTCTCCTTTGCGGGACGGCAGGCCTGCGCCGAATGCCACGGCGAAGTCCTGGAAGTAAAGAATACCGGCAAGCACGCGATTGTGGCGTGCGAAGCCTGCCATGGCCCGCTGGCCAAACACGCCGAAGATCCATCGATCCAGCCCGTGAAACCGGATTCCGCATGGCTGTGCGCGCGTTGCCATGAGAAGCTCTCGGCCCGGCCGCGTGGCTTTCCGCAAGTAGCGACGAAAGAACACAACCCTGGCATGGCGTGCGCCGATTGCCATCCACCCCATCAACCCAAGCTCTGAAGAGGAGGCTGCCCGTGTCGACAAGCCGCCGCGATCTATTGGCGCAATCCGGCCGATGGTTGTTCCTCACCTCGGCCGCGCAAGCCGCGCTGGAATTCGTGCTCGCCGGAGATGCGAAAGCCGCGCCGAACTACGATATCCACGCGCACTGGTGGGCGATGACCATCGACATCGACAAATGCATCGGCTGCGGCAATTGCGTGCGCGCCTGCGCCGAGGAAAACGGCGTGCCCAAGGGATACTTCCGCACCTGGATTGAACGCTACGACGTGCCTGGCTGGGAGATGGACCGGCCGGAGGTGGATTCGCCCAACGGCGGCATGGACGGCTTTCCGGAAAAGCCCGTGAAGGGCAAGAGCTTTTTCGTGCCGAAGCTGTGCAATCATTGTGCGCATTCGCCCTGCGTGCAGGTTTGTCCGGTGGGCGCGACGTTTGAAACGCCCGACGGCCTGGTGCTGGTGGATGAAAAATATTGCCTGGGGTGCCGCTATTGCGTACAGGCGTGCCCGTACGGCTGCCGCTACATCAATCCGAAGACGAACACGGTGGACAAGTGCACGCTGTGCTACCACCGCATTTCGAAAGGGCTCACGACGGCCTGTTGCGAAGCGTGCCCGACGGGGTGCCGGCAGTTGGCCGACCTGAAGAATCCCAAGGATCCGGTGCACGATTTCCTGCGCACCAACAGCATTCAGGTTTTGAAACCGCAGATGGCCACGGGCTCGAAGGTGTACTACCGCGGCCTGGATGGCTCCGTCCGCTAGGAGGTTCAAGCATGCAGGCTGCCCATGGCGTGGAAGGTTTCCTTTATCCCAACGAGGTGGAGTTGCAGTGGAGCATCCTCATTGTGCTCTATCCCTACATCACCGGATTGGTGGCGGGGGCGTTTATATTGGCGTCGCTCGAACGTGTGTTCAAAGTGGAAGCAGTGAAGCCGACCTACCGGCTGGCGCTGCTCACGGCGCTTGCGTTTCTGCTGGTTGCGCCTCTCCCGCTGCAACTCCACCTCGGCCATCCGGAACGGTCGCTGGAGATGTACCTGACGCCGCACCGCTCGTCGGCGATGGCGATGTTCGGGTTTGTGTATCTGTGGTACCTGATGGTGGTCCTGCTGTTGGAGATCTGGCTCGACTACCGCAAGGACATCGTGCGGCTGTCGCAAACGGCGAAGGGCGCGCTGGGCTGGGTGTACAAGGCCTTGACCCTGGGATCGAGCAACGTGTCGCCGGGTGCGTTGCATGCCGATGACCGCATCGGCTACATCGTCACGGTGATCGGAATTCCTTCGGCGTTTCTGCTGCATGGATACGTTGGATTCATCTTCGGATCGGTGAAGGCGAATCCGTGGTGGTCGACGCCGCTGATGCCCATCGTGTTTCTGTTTTCGGCGATGGTGAGCGGCATCGCGGCGGTGATGGTGCTGTACATGGTCTCCACCTGGCTGCGGAAGAAGCCGCTCGATATGCGTTGCGTGGACACGATCGCCAAGTATCTGTTCTACGCATTTGTGATCGACTTCTCGCTGGAAATGCTCGATCTGATTCATCGCATTTACGAAGCGGACGAATCGTTCCACACGCTGGACTTCATGGTCCACACGCGGCTGTACACGTCGCAGGTGGTGTTGCAGATTCTGCTGGGCACGGTGGCGCCGCTCGGTGTGCTGGCGGTGACGCAATTGTGGAAGCTGTCCGAACCGCTGCGGCGGAAGCTGTATTTTACGTCCGGAGTGTTGACGCTGATCGGAATCTTCGCCATGCGCTGGAATGTGGTGATCGGCGGGCAACTATTCTCGAAGAGCTTTCTCGGCTACACGTCCTACAAGATGGAGTTCGCCCACCGCGAGGGGTTGCTCGCGGCGGTTGCGCTGATGATTCTGCCCTTCCTGCTGTTGTGGGGATTGGTGAAACTGCTGCCGCCCTGGCCGGAAAACGAGGCCAAGGCCTAACGCGTTCCCGAGGAGGACGCCATGGACAGACAGGTCACGCCGCCTGAGCCGATCGCGGAGTTGTCGCAAGAAGTGCGGGAATTGCGGGCCCGCCTGGAGATTGTGGAACGGCGTTTGAACCTGGTTCCGGGGCCTTATCCGGAATCGACGCCGGAGCCGGCGCCCGCCGCGCTAGCGGAAGCGGAATCGAGAGCATGGAACCAGGCCGCGGGCTTGGCGCCGGTGGTGGGACGCGCGCTGCTGGGCATCGCCGGAGCCTACTTGCTGCGGGCGGTGGCCGAATCGGGTATGATCCCGCAACTGGCGGCCGTGGCGGCGGGCGTGGTGTACGCGCTGTGGTGGCTGCTGAGCTCGGCGCGGCTTGCGGCGCAGGGCCACATGATTGCCGGAGCGCACGCTGTCACGGCAGTGCTGGCGATCTATCCGATGGTGTGGGAAACCACGGTGCGCTTCCACACGTTGCCGGCGGAAGGAGCGGCCGCGCTGCTGGCGGCGTTCGTGGCCATCGGACTCGCCGTGGCCTGGCAGCGCAGCTTGCGCGAGATTGTGTGGGTCACGGTGCTGGCCGGGTTGATGACCGCGATTGCGCTGCTGGTGGTGACGCATCACATCGTGCCGTTCACCGTATCGCTGCTCGCGATGGCGGCGGCCGTCGAGATCTGCGCCTGCCGCGATCACTGGCTGGATGTGCGCGGCATCGTGGCGATGACCGTGAACCTGGCGGTGCTGCTGGCGACGTACCTGGTTTCGCGCAAGGGAGGATTGCCGGAAAGCTACGCGCCTGTCGGGGCGGCGGCGCTGTTCCTGATGCAGACGGCGCTGGTGGCCATATACCTGGCCAGCACGGCGTTTCGCACGCTGCTGCGCGGGCGGCGCATTTCGACGTTTGAAATCATACAGACCGCGTTAGCGTTTCTGCTGGGGATTGGCGGCGCCTGGCGCACTGCGCGGAACGGCGACGTCCCGGTGGCGCTGGTGTGCCTTGCGGCGGGCGTTGCCTGCTACCTGGTGGCGTTCGCGTTCCAGGAACGGCGCAGCGCGCACGACCGCAATTTCTACACGTATGCGACGTACGGTCTTCTGTTGCTGCTGACCGGCACGCTGCTGGCGCTGGGACCGATAACCGCATCGGCGGTCTGGAGCGCGATGGCGCTGACAGGCATGTGGGCGGGATGCCGGTGGCAACGCACGACGCTACAGATGCACGGCGCGGTGAGCCTGGTGCTGGCGGCGACGATGTCGGGCGCGCTGCGCAATGCCGCCGCCGGTTTGCTGCACGGCGCCGCAGTGCCGTTTCATTACGCACCGTGGCTGGTG
>CAYOBO010000099.1:0-8705 GCA_964402295.1 uncultured Candidatus Solibacter sp.
CACCCGGCGGCGGCGGTGGCGGAGCGCCCGGCGGCGCGGCCCCGGCCCAGGTGCGATTCCGCGTAGCCCAGTTCTTCGATACCCAGACCCGCACTCTCTACATTGCGTCCCGCAAGGCCGACGATTCCGGCCACGCCCTCGCCGTGTTCGCTCCCGACGACGTGAAGGCTGTCCCCACTCCCAGCGGAACATTCATCGCATCCTGTACACCCGCGCCTCGCCTCGCCAATATCGAAACCTCGCGGCGCATCGTCCTGATGGGGAGCAACAGCGCCGAACGTCAGTTCCGCCAAGTCTGCGGCGCCTTGAGCTTCCTCTCCTTCGACCTCGCCACGCAGCAGTTCACTGAGATTGCTCTGCCCGGGCAGGGACAACTCAACGTCTCCGCCAATGTCCTCGACCTGAACGATTTTCTTCTCGCCGCCAACACCGAAGGCGATACTGTCTTCGCGCTCGATGGGGTCACCCTATCTGCCTTCCGTCTGGATTTGCCACAGGGCGTCATCGGCTTTCAAAACATGCAACCCGTCCCGGATATGGAATTAGCCGTGGCCGTCGGCCGCGCACGCCAGCAAAACGACGGTGGATTCCTCGTCTTCGATTTGGCCAAACTCGAAGTGCGCCAACTCCTGTTGCCCGACGGGTTCACCGCCGCGCAACTGGTTGGGATACTGCCCGCGACTCGAAAACTGGTGGCCCGCGGCAACCGCCCCGGCGGATCGCAGTTCCTGGTCTACGATCTGGCAAACGGCGATCTGGAAATCATTCCTAATCCCGACGGCGTCGCCTACGTCGGCAATGCCCCGGTACAGGCACAACCAGGCCAGCCCGTACAGCAGACCCCGGCGATGATGCGCGTCAACCCAAAAGCCAATACCATTGAGGCCATCACCCTCAACGAGGCTCGCGCCACCACCGGCGCCATGCTCGTCCGTATCCCATGACGGCAATCATCCGACAAAGTGTCTGCACCGCGGACGAAGCTTTGATATATTAATTCCCACGTTCGAAAAAGGGGATTAACATGTCACATACTCGGTTTCTTTGGGCTGCTGCTCTTGCTACCTCCATGTTGTGGGCGCAAACCGACCGCGGCATCATCGGCGGCGCTGTAGCCGACACCACCGGAGCATCCATTCCTGAGGCCAAGATCACCGCCACAAACCTGGCAACCAACGTCGTCTTCACTACCCAGTCCACTTCCAGTGGAGACTACACCATTCCCGCCCTGCCCGTCGGCGAGTACCGTATCCGCGTCGAAAAACAGGGATTCAAAACCGCTGTGGCCAGCGGCGTCACGGTGACCGCGGGCAGCACGGTCACGTTCAACGCCACACTCGAGATCGGCGCTGTCACGGAGTCCGTGCAGGTGCAGGCTACTCTCGAACAACTGCAAACCACCACGGCCAAGGTTTCCACAGCCGTCACCAATAAGATGGTGGACGAACTGCCCCTGGTGGTGGGGGGCGCCATGCGCGGGGCTTTCGATCTCGCGCTCATCACGCCGGAAGCCAACAGCCCCAACGACGCCAATTTCAACGTCGGCGGCGGCCAAGGCGGCGCCTATGGAGCCACCCTCGACGGAGTCTCCGTGCTCACCGGACGTTTCAACTCCGTGGAATGGGCCAATGTGAACACGCCCTCCGTCGATGCCATCACCGAATTCGCCGTCGAAACCAACGGATTTAAGGCGGAATACGGCCGCGCACAAGGCGGCATGCTCACCTTTTCCTCGAAATCGGGCACCAACCAGCTTCACGGCACTGCCTACGAGTTCCTCCGCAACGACGCCCTCGACGCTCGCCGCTTCTTCGAGGACCAGAAGGGTAAATACAAGCAGCATGACTTCGGCTGGAGCGCCGGCGGTCCGGTCTACCTGCCCAAGCTCTACGACGGGCGAAACAAGACATTCTTCTTCACCGCCGGCGAATGGTTCCGCAACCGTGTCGGCGCCGCCAGCGGCCGTTTCAGCATACCCACCCCGGAAATGTTCAACGGCGACTTCCGCAATTGGGTCGATCAGAACAACCGCCAGCTTCCCATCTACGATCCCTCCACCACTCGCGCCAATCCCAACGGTTCCGGATTCATTCGCACCCCGTTTGCCGGCAACCAGATTCCGCAATCGCGCTTCTCTCCGATTGCCCGCGCCTACGGCGCACTCGTAAGCCCGATACTGCAACCCAACAATGGCGCCGCCCCCGGCACCAGTGAATACGTCCGCAACAACTACATCAACAACACCGGCACGCGCCTCGATCCCTGGACCAAGTTCAGCGTCAAGGCCGATCATAACTTCGGCCAGAACGACCGCGTCAGCTTCCTCTACAACTACGGATTTCATGGCGGCAACCCCGGTCCCGACGGCTTCCCTGGCCTGCCCAACCCCATCAACGAAAACCGCATCGACAAACAGCGCAGCGACGTCTACCGCGCCACTTACGACAAAGTCATCACGCCCACCATCGTCAACCACATGTTCGGCGGCGTCAATTTCTGGAAGGAATCGCACGACGCCCTCAGCCTCGACGGCGGCTGGGAATCCAAAGGCATCTGCCTAAAAGGCGCCTGGGACTGCAACCGCAACCTCCTCCAGGTTCAGTTCTCCGATTACAATACCTGGGTTGCCTCGGCCTATGACGGTTCGGAAAATTTCGTATTCTCCTTCGGAGACGATCTCACCGTCACGCACAACAAGCACACCTTCAAAATGGGCTACCTCTGGGAACGCATCCATTACAACGGATTCGGCCAGCAGACCATCGGCGGGCTCATCCGCGGCGACCGCCGCTCCACCAGCGTCCCCAACGACAACAATCTCCTCACCGGCGGCGGCAACGGATTCGCCAGCTTCCTGCTGGGCCAGGGCTTCTCCGGCGGCACCGAGAATGACCGCTTTGTCGGGCAGCAGTGGCGCAGCCACGCCTGGTATTTCCAGGACGATTTCAAAGTCAACTCCAAACTTACCCTGAACATGGGCGTGCGTTACGAGTTCACCCTGCCGCCCATCGAGCAGAAAGACAAGTGGAGCGACTTCGATCCGACGAGGCCGAATCCTCGCGCCGGCGGCCTCCCCGGCGCCCTGAAGTTCGCCGGCGTAGGCCCTGGCCGCGAAGGCACCCGCTCCATCACACCTGGCTGGTATGGCGGCATCAGCCCCCGTTTCGGCCTAGCCTATGCACTCAACGACAAGACAGTTCTGCGCGCCAGCGCCGGCCGCACGTTCGGCGTCGCCAAAACCATCACCGGCAGCACCCATTTTGAGGGCGCCGTGCTCATCTTCCGGCCCACCAGCCTCGACAACGGCATCACCCCGTCTTTCCTGCTCGACCAGGGGCTCCCCCCCTACACCCGCCCGCCCGTGATCGATCCCAGCTTCTCCAACGGCAACAACACCGCCTACTGGGACGGCGAAGCCGTGCGCCTGCCGGAAAACTATCAGTGGACCCTCGGCATCCAGCGCCAACTGAACAGCTCCACGGTTCTCGAGACCAGCTACAACGCCACCATCGGCGCACACTTGGTTGCCGGCTTGAAGCGCTACAATCAGCTCCCCTTTAGCATGCTGGAGCGCTATGGCCGCAACCTGCTCACCAGCCGCGTCAACTCGCCGCAAGCCATCGCCGCCGGAATCACCCGGCCCTACGCCAACATCGATTGCGATTTCAGCGCCACATGCCAACCGGTCAGTGTCGCTCAGGCCTTGCGCCCCTTCCCGCAGTATCTGAACATCGATACCTCGTCCGGCGCGGGCGACAAGAGCGGCCACTCCAGCTACCACTCCTGGGTCATCAAACTCGACAAGCGCTACTCCCGCAATGTCACCTTCCAGGGCTCCTATGTCTTCTCCAAGCTCATCACCGATGCCGACGGCTATCAGCCCGACAACGCCACGCTCGATCACTACAACCGGCGGCTGGAAAAATCCATCGGCGAATTCGACCTCACCCACAACATCAAGGCAACCTACATCGTCGATCTCCCCTTCGGCCGCGGGCAGCGCTGGTTGAACTCGGGACCGGCGTCCTGGGTCCTCGGCGGCTGGCGCCTGGCGGCCACGCATTTCTACTCGAGCGGCTTCCCGCTCTCGTTCGGAAACAGCGCCGCCCTCGGTGGCGTGCTCTTCAACGGACGCTCTCCGGCGCACGTCCCCACCTACGACAACTGGATCGTCAAGCACGACAACCCCGATTGGAAAGGCTCCGACCGCTACTTCCAGCCGGCTTCGTTCTTCGGCCCGCAACCGAGCGACCTCGCCGGCAACGCCACACGCCACAATCCCAAGGCCCGCCAGCCCTGGAACCTCACCGAGAATTTCTCCATCGCCAAAACCTTCGCCATTCGCGAATCCATCCGTACGGATCTGCGCTGGGAGATGTTCAACGCGTTTAACCGCTTCCGCCCCAGCCCCGGAAGCACCAATGTGCAGGACCCCAACTTCGGCCGCGTGCAGGGGCAACTCAACGGCCCGCGCCGGATGCAGATCGCGCTCAAGTTCTATTTTTGAGCCACCGTTCCAGAGGGGCGCAGGCCGGCCTGCGTCCCCTCTTACCTGCGCCCCCTCGCTTGCATCGGCCCTGACCATTTGCTAGTAATTTGAATTTCCGCCAGCCATGGCGAGACTCATGAAAAAGCACTCCCCGTCCGCGCCGAATCGAACCACCCGAGCCCAGACGGGGAAAACAAAACCACTGCCCGCGATGAAAGAAGCTTCGTCTCAATTGGAACTGTTTGAATCTGCCATGAACCTGTTTCACCGGAGGGATTTCCGCGCGGCCCTGGATCTGTTCACTCAGGCCGAGGCAGGCTCCAGCCGGGACATCGCCCACGCCGCGCGCCAACACCGCCGCATGTGCGAGCAGCGGTTGGCCGATCTCAAGCCGGATCTCCGCACCGCCGACGACTACTACCACTACGGCATCGGCCTCATCGCCCAACGCAAACTAGATGCCGCCCGTGAAGCGCTTGGCAAGGCCGCCGAGATGGCCCCCCGCGCGGGACACATCTTCTACGCGCTCGCCATCGGCTTCGGGCTCTCCGGCGATCTCGAAACGGCCGCCCGTCACCTCTCCACTGCCATCGAAATCGATCCGAAGAACCGTTCCATCGCCCGCACCGACCCCGACTTCCTCGAATTCGGCCGCTGTTCTCCCGTCCGCGAACTCGTATTTCTGGAGAAAAAGGAGCCAGACAGGCAACTACCTTCGTAGGTGCACCTGCTCGAATACATGCCGTTACGCAACCCGCACGCGAGGCGCGTCCCCTCCGAGGACCCCATCCGCATCGTTTCCATCGGCGGTGGCACAGGTCTTTCCACGCTCCTCCAGGGACTTAAGCACTACGCCAACCCAGCTCTTTCCGGCACATCCGCCAGCCCCGTGCTCCAGGCTCTGAATCGCCCGGTGGAACTCACCGCCGTCGTAACGGTTACCGATGACGGAGGCAGCAGCGGACGCCTGCGCCGCGACTTCGATGTGCTCCCTCCCGGCGATATCCGCAACTGCATGGTCGCTCTTTCCGAAGACGCCGCTCTGCTTTCCAAGCTCTTCCAGTACCGTTTCGCCTCCGGCCGCGGACTCAAAGGCCACAGCTTCGGCAACCTCTTCCTCACCGCCCTCACGCAAATCACCGGCGACTTCGCCCATGCCGTCAAACTCTCCAGTGAAGTGCTGGCCAGCGCCGGCCGCATCTTCCCTTCCACGGCGGCAAACGTCATCCTTCAGGCGAAACTGGAGGATGGATCGCTGGTGGCGGGTGAGACGCACATCAGCAAGGCGAAATCCCGTATCCAGTCCATCTTCCTCAAACCGCGCCGCGTGCATCCGCTCTCGGAAACGCTCGAGGCCATCGAACAGGCCGATCTCATCACCTTCGGCCCCGGCTCCCTGTTCACCAGCGTCATCCCCAATCTCTTGGTCCGCGGCATCCCCGAAGCGGTTGCCCAATCCGGCGCCATCAAGGCCTACTTCTGCAACTTGATGTGGCAGCCGACCGAAACCATGCACTTCAGCGCCGTCGATCATGTCGCCGCCATCCACAAACACGCCAAACGCGATCTCATCGATTGCATCGTAGTCAATTCCAAACCCGTGAGCGCGCCGCATCGCCGCCGCTACGCCGCCGCGCACGTGCAGCCGGTGCAAGTCGATGTCGACGCTCTGCAAGCCATGGGATTGCGCGTCATCGAGGAAGACCTGCTGGCGCGCTCGGAAAAAGTGCGCCATGACCCGCATCGTGCCGCCGCCATTGCCGTCCGCCTCGCCCTGATCGGCAGGCGCCGCCGCCTCCGCGCGCAATCGTTCCAAGCAGCCGCCGTATAGAATCCGCCGTGGAAGACCGACGCCACATTGTCCACGATCCGCGCATGCGCGAAGACTGGAACCGCCGCGCCCGCGAAGACGCGCACTACTATGTCGCCTTCGGCCGCCACGGCCAGGACGAGGACGAGTTCTACGCCACCGCCCACGAGGTCGTCTATGGCCTGGAGTACGAACTCAAGCGCTTGCCGCCAAGCAACCCGCGCGCCCGCCGCGCCCTCGAAATCGGATGCGGCCCGGGGCGCTTGCTCAAGCCCCTCAGCCGCCACTTCGGCGAGATCCACGGCGTCGATGTCTCCGATGAAATGGTCGCCCTCGCCCGCCGCCGTCTCGCCGGCATCCCCCACGCCCATGTCCATCTCAGCCCCGGCGCCGATCTGCGCCAGTTCGCCGATGAGTCCTTCGACTTCGTCTATTCCTACGCCGTCTTCCAGCACATCCCCAGCCGCGAGATTGTCTATTCCTATCTCACCGAAGCACGGCGTGTCCTCAAGCAGGGCGGATTGTTCTGGTTTCAGGTCAATGGACTGGCCGCCATCGATGCCCCGCCCGATACATGGAGCGGCGTACGCTTCACCGCGGAGGACATTGTCACATTCGCCAACGCCCATGACTTCCAGATGTACACGCTCGAAGGCGTGCACACGCAGTACATGTGGACCAGCCTGCGCAAGCGCCCCACCGGCTGGTTCCGGCAATTGCCGGCCGGCCGGCCCCTCACCAACGCCCATATCCGCCGTATCTCCAATCCCCACGGCACCGAACCGGGAGTGCCCTGTGGCGGGCGCTTCGCGTGCGCATCGCTGTGGATCGACGACCTCCACCCCGAGTGCGGCCTGAATCATGTCCGCGTTCGCATCGGCGATGATTGGGGCACGCCCAACTACATCGCCGCGCCCCTCGCCGGCGGCGAGCAGCAGATGAACGTTCTGCTGCCCAAGGATGTGCCCACCGGACTCATCCCCGTGCAACTGGAGTGGCTCGGCCGGCAAGTGGGCCCGCCCGCAATCATGCGCGTCGTGCCGCCCAGCCCTCAGGTGCCGCGCCTCCTCGCCGTCACCGACGCCACCGATCTGCTCTCCGGCACGCGCATCTCTCACGGCAACATCAAAGCCATTCTCGAGGAAGTCTCCCACCCCGAGGATGTTTCTTTCCACCTGAACGGCGCGCCCCTCCAGCCTTCCCTGGTCCATTGGGCCGATCGCCGCACGCCCCGTATCGAAATCGTTCTGCCCGTCCCGCCAGGCACGCCCGCGGGCCGGCACACGCTCCAAGTACAAGCCCGAAAACAACGCTTCGCTCCCGTGAGTATTGAAATCCTCGGCGCGGGACACTGCTAAAATAAAATTGCGCGTGAAACCAATCGCCGTAGTCCTGATCGTTTTGCTGGCCGCCTGGACCCTCTCTTCGGCTCCCACCGGAGCCAAGAAGAAGTCCGCTCCAAAATCCGCCGCGAAAACTTCCGCGAAAAACACTTCCGGTAAGCGAACCGTGGCCAAACAGTCCGCCGGCAAAGCCTCCTCGCGAAAGGCACCCACGAAATCGTCTTCGCGCTATGCCAGAAGCCGCTACAAAGCGCCTTCCCGCCCGCGCGGACAAACGCAACCGACGCCGGAGCGCTACCGCGAAATCCAGCAGGCTCTTCAGCAAAAAGGATATTTGCAGGGCGAACCGACCGGAACTTGGGACGCCAATTCAACGGAAGCCTTGAAGCGTTTTCAGCAAGACCAGAATCTGAACGCCAGCGGCAAGCTTGACTCGCTCAGTTTGATTGCCTTGGGATTAGGACCCCAGCGAACCAACAACAGCGCGCAAGCGAGGCCTCAATGATTATTGGCGTACCCAAAGAAATCAAAGATCGCGAAACTCGAGTCGCCTTGGTTCCGAGCGGCGTCACCACGCTGCGGGAGCACGGCCACGAAGTCCTGGTGCAATCCGGCGCAGGCCTGGGCAGCACCATTCCCGACTCCGACTACATTGCCGCCGGAGCCATGATGATCGACAGCGCCGCCGACGTCTGGTCCAAAGCCGACCTCGTCGTCAAGGTGAAGGAGCCGCAACCCGCCGAGGTTGCCTACTTCCGTCCCGGCCTGACGCTGTTCACCTACCTCCATCTGGCGCCGCTGCCCGATCTCACCGCCGAACTCCTCAAGGCGCGGGTCAACGCGGTGGCTTATGAAACCATCCGCGAAGCCGACGGTTCCCTGCCCCTCCTCACCCCGATGAGCGAAGTGGCCGGCCGCATGTCCGTCCAAGTGGGCGCGCAGTATCTTGAAGCCCCGCACGGCGGCCGCGGCATCCTCCTCGGAGGCATCCCCGGCGTTGCCCCGGCTAACGTGGTCATCATCGGCGGCGGTGTCGTCGGCCACAATGCCGCCAAGATCGCCA
>CAYOBO010000099.1:8805-28441 GCA_964402295.1 uncultured Candidatus Solibacter sp.
ATCCGGCGGTCGCCGAATCCCAAGGCCGCGCCTGGAAAGAACTCGCCGCGGTTCTGTAGCCCGGACTCTCACTCTGCCGCGCTGGGACTCATCCCGGCGCGCCTGAGCCTTTGCACAAGCGTCCACATTCCGGCATGCCGCCCGGCGATATCGCGCAACCGATGCTGAAACTCCGGCATCCGCCCCCCAATCGCCGCCTGTCCCCCAATCCTTAGCCCGCTCCGATGCCGCGCCCGTCAATTCTCCCGCAGTCCTGCCCGTCGTCGCTGCATCCTCCTGCCCTCGAGGCATGACTCGACGAAACCGCCATCATCTCTCCCAGCGCGATTCCCACCAGCAGAGCGTCTTTTCTCCTCCACCGGCAGTTCCGCTATCCATTCGGTCAGTCTCAATACACGTCGCAGCAGATGAATCCCCAGGCGCCGTAGTACACGCCGTCGCAAACCGACGTGACTTCAAGATAATGATTGTTACACTCGCCCGCACCGCACGCATAGTAAGATGACACGTTGCAGAAGTGAGAGTAATACGATCCCCAGTAGCTTACCTGGCCAGCCTGACTCCAACACGTGTTCCGAACACAATGCCAGCAAGTCGCATACGCGTATTGACATTGCCCCAAAGCCGACGATACGGTGATTCCTAAAAGAAGTACCAATGCAACGGACTTCTTTCGCCATAATGTCAATTGTTTCATGATCGCATCCTTTCAGAATCGTCTAGTCTAACGGGGCGCGCCCATGCTCTACCCGAGAAACTGTAGCGGCTTGATATTTTGCCGGAATCACTACGGAGTTGACTGACAATGGTGATCCCTGCCTTCGCTGCGAATCTTAGTCCCGGCAGTCGAATACCACCAACTCGGCCGAATTCAGCGGCCCCTGACGGGAAAGCGCACCAACTTTGCTAGAGGATAAGCGAAGCTTAACTGATTTTGATGTCTTCGGCTAGCGTTGGCTCGGCGCGGCCGAGTTTGCTATGGAATAGACATTGACATGGCCGCGCGAAGAAATCAGATACAGATCATCCTCGTTAATGCCGAGAAATTGGGGTGGTCCATTCTCCGGCTTGAATGCAGAATAGCTGCACCTTATACTAGAAACTACCGCACCATTGGGGGTAACCCGAATCACGCGCGCACCCTCGGAAGGAGCAAAGGGTCCAATCAGAAAAAACATGTCCCCCGACGAATGAGCAGCTCCGCTCAGGACAAGCGATGGATTTGACGGATTGGCACGCACCGTCAACAATGCTTCCTGCTGTCTAGCAAACATTGCGCGGCCCCGGCGGAGGTCTTCATTGTCAAGATCCACGGACAATAATACTTTGCCTGTGTTGAGATCAACGACCTTTAACCTTGCGGAACTACGGTGGGTCGCGGCGACGCGGTTACCCGGGAGTGAACACAGCACGTATGCACCCTGTGTGACAAGTTTTTCGTTACCGCAGGTCGCACAAGCTCCTTGCACCTTGAATTCCGCCGCTGTTGGAAGAAGCCGGGATGCTGCGAGCTTTCGCCCGGCAACGCTATGAACCGCAATGTCGCCCGTGCCTAGGAGACGAACGAGATGTGACTCGGAACCGGTCGTTGCCGCGGTCACGCCAGTGAGGTCGACGGTGTGGACATCGCCTGCACTCGGCTCAAGAAGGCGGATGCCCCCCAGCACGGGAGCCAAGGCTTTGACAAGACTACCGGATTGAACCAACCCATGTGCCGGCCCTTTGAGATCCACCCCTTTCTGATCCCTTCCATAAGAATCAGCATTCAGCAATATGCCGCTTCGGCCAGTCGGAGCGCGGTCCGTGATCAGCAGGTTAATCCTGTTGTTACCCACAACTGTAGCCGCGACTGTTTCACGGATAGCCACTTCAGCGCGGAAACTGAAGGTTCGAAGGGGTTCAACCGTGTTCGCCGCGGCGGATTGCACCGGAAAACTGGTCATATTCGCGAAGGCGAGAACCAAAATGGAGTTTTGCCGCTGGTTCATGACGGAATAATAACAACGGAATTCCAACATGTCAATACTTTCATTTTGAATCTAGTTAAATATAGGCAAATTGCACTGAGCATGAATCGATCCCCCCCCAGCGCTAATCGTTTTCGCGCAATCTCCACCGAGCCATCCGCAATAGCGGTCCGACAGATGAGGTGGCACTTGATCTGGCGCTTGAATCCAGGTCTTTGCCTCATGGACAGTCTGCCGGGCCCCACGTGCCCGCAACCTCGCCATCCAGACCGGAAGTTCGCTTCCGAAATCCCAGCAGGCTCTTCAGCAAAAAGGATATTTGCAGGGCGATCCGACCGGAACTTGGGATGCCGGATCAACGGATGCCTTGAAGCGTTTTCAGCAAGACCAGAATCTGAACGCCAGCGGCAAGGTTGACTCGCTCAGTTTGATTGCCTTGGGATTAGGATCCAACCCGCCGATGTTGCCTTCTTCCAGCCAACGTGGTCATCATCGGCGGCGGTGTCGTCGGCCACAATGCCGCCAAGATCGCCACGGGCCTCGGCGCCGACGTCACCTTAATTGACAGGAACCTCAACCGCCTCCGCGAAATCGACGATATCTTCAACGGCCACGTCATGACACTGGCGTCCAACTCCTGGACCATCGGCGAAGCCGTCCGCAATGCCGATCTCGTCGTCGGAGCCGTGCTCGTTCCCGGCGCCGCCGCCCCGCGCCTGGTGAAGCGCGACATGATCCGCCGCATGAAGAAAGGCGCGGTCGTCGTCGATGTCGCCATCGACCAGGGTGGCTGCTTTGAGACCTCCAAGGCCACCACCCACTCCAACCCCACCTATGTGGTGGATGACGTGGTGCATTACTGCGTGTCGAACATGCCCGCCGCCGTGCCGCATACCTCCACGTTCGGCCTCACCAACGCCACCTTCCCCTATCTGCTCGAGATTGTGGAAAAAGGCCTCGAACGCGCCTGCATGGAAAACAAAGCCATCCGCGAAGGCGTCAACACGTATCGTGGAGAAATCGTCTATCCGGCGGTCGCCGAATCCCAAGGCCGCGCCTGGAAAGAACTCGCCGCGGTTCTATAGCACGCACCTTCGCCGCGCATTCAGGAGCCGATCATGACAATGTTCGGCTCCGGTGCGTTATTGCTCAGCATCTGCTGGGCAAAGGACACGATGGCAGTCCATTCATTACACGCCGCATCGAACCATACCTTGGCAACAATCGCCTGTGCCGCGTTCTCCGCCTTCTGCACATCCGCGGTAGCGTTCTGCGTTTCGCCGTTCAGCACACCCCAACTCGTCTCCAGTGCCAGGAGTGAGGTCTGTATTGCCCCGATGTCGTTCAGCGCCATTTGCACACTCATGGCTAGTCCCTGTAGCGTCGCCACCTGCTGCTGGTCCGTTGTGAGTTGCTTCTGATCTCCGGCGATGGCCGATTGGGAACTGGAAATCTGCGACTGGAGTTGCTTCACCTTATCTTCGGCCTCGGCGATCGTGCCCACCCCGATTCCGGCCAGAATCAGTGAGGCGCCCCCGGTCACCGGCGCCAGCAGGATGCCGAAAATCGTCTCCAGGATTCCCCCGGTTCTCGCCGACTTCGCCTTGGCAATGGCCGCACGGTCAGCGGATACCTGCTGCTGGAGGCTGGCGATTTGCGCATTGATATTGGCAATCTCCTGCTGAATCTCCGCTTCCTGCGCCTGTATCGCCGCGATGTCTTGATTCATCGCCGCGAACGGAACTTCCAAGGCCTGCTGGAATGCCTCCAGTTTCTGCTCGTAGGCCTGCATCTGGCTGATCATCCCGCTCACAGGCTGGGTCAGTGCCGACAACGCGGCCACGATCTGCGCCTGAATGGAGGCGCTGAATCCATTTTCTAACTGCTGAAACAGTCCATCCAATCCCGGCTTCGCACGGAGAAAAGCTTGGCCGCAAGATAGGATCTCCGTGAGAATATCTTGCTGGAAGTAAAGAAAACCGTTCTGACGCCAACCCACGACGAGATTCTCAGCTTGGCCCAGTTGCCGGTCGAGAATCGGATACCACGGCGAACTCGAGGGCGTGATCGAAACCTCGATCACCGCCTGGCAGGAGGCGTGCAACAGGAGCATCGCTCCAATCGCCTCGCTCAACTGCTGGTTCGTCACCGCCGCGCTGAACTGCGCCGGCTGAGAATCCATCGCGGGCATGGTCATGTCAGGCCGCCTGCGAGCTGCTCATCGGCAGCGTCTTGGTTTCGACCGGAATCTTCGCATTCACCAGCGCGTTTGCCGTCGTGATGGCGGCGTTCCATTCCTGCACTGCCGCATCGGTGAACACGCCTTGCACAATCGTCGAGATCGCATCCTCGGCCGATTCCAGCTTCTCCACCACAGACTGCAATTCCCCTTGGAACACACCCCACTGCGTGCGCAGCTTGGCAAGTGCCGACGTGGCGAACTCAATATTGCTCACCGCATTCTGCGACGCCAGCGCCAACCCTTGCAGCGCCGTCAATTGCCGCTGGTCGTCGCTCAGTTCCTTCTGGTCAGCGGCAATCTGATCGAACTGCTTGTTGATGCGGCTTTGCATGATGCCCCAGGTCACCGAGCCGCCGATGATTCCTGCCGCGCCGATGAAGCCGCCGATCAGCAGGCTCGCCCCTCCCGTTTCAGGGGCCAGGGCAACGCCCACGATCAACGCAAAGACGCCGATCGCGATCGCTGCCGCCGATGCGGCAATCGCCTTGTTCTCGCCGTCAATCTCCGCATGCAAGGAGCTGATGGCGTTGTTCATCTTATCGATGTCGCCCTGCAAGGCAATCTCCGCCGACTGAATGTTAGTGGCTCCGGAGGACAGATTGTTATGCGCCGTCTGCATGCTGTTGCCCCAGTTCGTCAGCGTCGTGGAGGTATTGTCGATATTCGTGATTGCCGACTGGATCGGCGGCAACAAAGTCTGTTCGATGATCGCCTTGATTTCCAGCACATACTGATTCTGCGGGCCGCTCGCATTCGGATTGGCCTGCACAATCGAGGTGATCGCTTGCGTCGCCGCCGTGAAATCCGCTCCGAAGTTGATCACCTGAAGCGGAATCGACTGCGTCACCTGCTGCCCGATGGTGTTCAGCCATTGATTGGCTAACGCCTGGGCCGCCTCGAGTTGGGCGTTCAGTCCGTCAAACCAGTCCGGTTTGGGAGACGGTGCAACGAACACCGTATTCACAACAGCCTGACAGGCCATCGTGATCAAAGTCGCCGCGTTATAGGAAACGCCGGTATTCCCAAACAGATTATCGGGCGCCGGGGTGGGATCGTCGGCCGCGGCTCGGGCGGCAGCGGGTAGTGTCATTTTCGGTTCTCCTCTGAATTGCCGTTTGTTACGAGCGAACTCGGGCCCGCCGCGGCCGTGATGCTGCGAGCGTCGGGTAGACCTCGGCCTTGGCGATATCGATGGTGACCGGTTCGCCCACGGTCACATCGATATTCATGAGATTCTGGAGGAACCCGTTGATCTGTTGCCAGCTCGTCTGCGCGATCGGCACCGTCAGCAGGTCAAAATACTGATCCGGGTTGGCCCCCGCCTGCAAGGCGTTGATCGTGTCCTGAATGCTCGTCTGCTGCGCCGTCCACAGGTCAATCAGCCCCGGCAGTGCATCCTTCGCCGCCAGATACTCCTCCTCCAGGCTGTACAGCGTCTGGAGCGTCGATTTCGTCAGGGCTACCCCCAACGCATCGTCGCTGAGTTCCGCTTTGACCTGGTTGATCTGATGCAATGCCGCGATCAGGTCGTCGTCGTTCTTCACCAGGTCGTAAAAACTCTTCGCCGTGGTGAACACGGCAACGGCAAGACCAAGCACGGGCACTGTCGCCGCTTCTCCCGCCGCGGCTGCCGTGTATAGCATGGTCACCGTCGTGGAAATGTAGCTCTTTCCGCTGCTGATGATGCTGCTGTCGAGCTGAACCCCAAGGTTCTGTACCGTCTGGTTCAGTTCGCCCAGCTGCTCGGTCAGCTTCAGCATGTCCTGTTCTTCGCCGGCCAGTGCATCCCAACCCGCTTGAATCGACTTGTCCATTAATGGAAGAACTCCGCTGAAAGGAGTCAGCTTGTCCGCCACCTGCCGTTCCGCGGACTGTGTCGCCGCCAGTGCGGCCCCCACCGCCGGCAGCAGGGTTTGTTGCAGTAGGGCAATCCACTCCGCCGCGGTGGTTGGCTTCGATGCCTTCACTGTGCTCGCGAAACCGCTGAACGTGTGGATATAGTTGACGAACGCCAGCAGCGTGCCCGACCAGATCTGCGGCCGCGCCATCTGCCAGGCATCCGAAGCGGTCGTCAGTTCGCTGATCTCCTCGCGCACCGGCGGAAGCCAGTCCGGATCATTCGGCAACTGGACGATCTGTATGCTCTGCGAAGCAGAGGAGAAGTTGTCAATGGCCAGAATGCCCGAGTAGGCACTGGTGAGTTTTTGGAACGTGTCGTTTACGTCTGGCGCCAACATGGCTGGGGCTCCCTTGCAATGGCTTTTCAGGCTGTCTTGATATTCAGAAACGGATCGAATGCCAGATTTTTCCCATCGAAGGAGATGGTGCAGCTATACTGCACCTTTCCTGTGGCACCCTGCGATTCCACTCGCCCAGACCACACCACGTCCCCGGTCGGCATCGTCGTCTGCTGCGGCACACAGATCTTCTGATTCACCATTTGTCCCGTAAAGCCAGTGATTTCAGCATCATCCCCCGGATTTACCGGAGCCACCGACCAGATAATGATTTGCCCGTCCATACACGCCGTCACCAGCTCCGTTTGCCCTTCACTGCCCGATCCGAAAAACTTGTTGGTGTCGATCAGGTAAACGTTCGAACCCAAATCGTTGCTCGCCAGAGCACCTTCCACATCCACCACGATCAGTACGTTGATCTCTTTGATGGCGCCCACTCCCAGTACGGATTCAGCCATGTTTCTCCTTAATACATGCAGGAAATCGATTTAAACTACCTTGATAAAGGCGTTGAATTGCAGTTGTTTGCCCTCGAGCGCCAGCGTCACGGTGTAGCTGTAACTGGCGAACGCCCCCTGGCTCTCCACGACTCCGTTCCATACCTGTGGACCGGCGAATGGGTCCGCCGCGGGCGTGCAGATCCGCGAACTCACCATCTGGCCGGAGAAGCCGGAGATCGTGATCGCATTGCCAGGATTGACGGGAGAAACCGCCCACGTGATGGCTTGGCCGTCCTGGCACACGGTATTCAGTTGGCTTTGTCCTTCTTGCCACGAACCCAGATACTTGTTCGTGTCCACCAGGTATACAGAACCCATCAGCGTTCCGGCGGCGATGGCGCCGATTACATCCACCGCGATCAAGATGTTGATCCGATTCAATTGAAAATCTTTCCCAGTTCAGTCAGACAGGTACGACTATGACACAAGAAATCGGTTGAATCAAGAGATTTTTTGTTTTTTTGCAATCCATTTTGACAGCATCGATAAGAAATCCACCCAAGGGTCACCGGTTGCTCCGCCGCCCTCCCACGGATCGCTTGGCCGTCCTGCATCATGCCCGGCGTACCACCACGCTCCGCCATTCACAACCATCGCATCTTGCGCAAGACGTTGCATTCAAATCAGTTCTTCTTTTGTCAACAACTGCCCTGATTTACCCCTCCGCTACAATGAATGCAGATTGTTCCTATGCGACCCGTCCTTGCGACGGGGTGAAGGGTTCATGGCTCGGCCGGCTCATCCACTGCGGATGGCCGGCCGATTCTTTTCTGTTGGAGGCTTTCGATCGCTACTATGTGGATGACTTCTCCTGACCAGGATCGCCCTGCTGTCAAACGGATCGCCTCAGGCGCCGCTGTGCCCGGAGGCAAGGCAGCATCCGGACCCCAAGTCGACCCGGACTACATCCGGCTTCTCGAGATTCTCGACCGGCACCCGGAGGTCAAACGCCAGGTGATCGAGGCCTTGTCGAGAAAGGGCTGATCCATGGAACTGCTCGATCACATCGACCCCGTTACATTCGCCCGCGGCTTCCTCGCCTTCGAGCCCGATGCCAGGCAGCACGAATTGCTTCGCTCCGATGCACGCCGCTGCATCGTCAATTGCACCCGCCAGTGGGGCAAATCCACAGTCACCGCCGTCAAGTGCGTCTATCACGCCTACTTCCACCCCGGGAGCCTCACCCTGGTGCTCAGCCCCAGCGGCCGTCAGAGCGCCGAATTTTTGCGAAAAGTGTCAAATTTTGTAAAGCGGCTCGGCATCCGGCCGCGCGGCGACGGCGATAACGAAATCTCGCTCCTGCTCCCCAACGCCAGCCGCATCGTCGGCCTGCCCAGCACCGAAGAGCGCATCCGCGGATTCTCCTCCGTTAGTTTGATGGTCATCGACGAGGCTTCCCGCGTCGACGACAAGCTGTATCATGCCGTCCGTCCCATGCTCGCCGTCGGCGGCCGGGGCGGCCTGGGCGGCGATCTCTGGCTGATGAGCACCCCGAACGGCAAATCCGGCTTCTTTTACGACATCTGGGACAAGGGTGGACCCGATTGGACCCGTGTCCGCGTTCCAGCCACCGATTGCCCCCGTATTTCCCCTCAGTTCCTCGAAGAAGAGCGCCGCGCCAACAGCGACCGCTTCTTCCGCCAGGAGTACCTTTGCGAATTCCTCGACCGCGACGACGGCGCTTTCCGCGAGGATTGGATCGAGGACGCGCTGCGGAATGACGTGCCACCCCTCGGACGTCCTGATCCGCCAATCCCCGGATGGGTCATCGACGAACCTTCCCGCCGATTCTTCGTCGGCCTCGATCTCGGCCAGCGCCAGGATTACACGGCCATCGCCGTCGTCGAGCGTCACACCATCAAGTCCTTGGATCTCGACCCGGGTACCCGCAGCCATCGCGAAAACGTCCGCTATCGCTGCCGCTGCTTGCGCCGCCTGCCTCTTGGCCTTGGCTACGTCGAAGTGGTGGACAAGGTCATCTCGCTCATGCAGTCCCGCGAGTTAGTCGACCGATCCAGTCTCGTCGTCGATGCCAGTGGAGTGGGTTCGCCGGTGGTCGAAATGCTCCGCAAGAGCGCCAAGTGCTCGCTCGATCCGGTCACCATCACCAGCGGCCAGAATATGAAAGTCGATCATCACGGCTACAAGATGCCGCGCACCGAACTCATGTCCCAACTGGCGCTCATGCTCGAAAAACGCGAGCTGGAGATTTCCAGCCACGCCGGGGAAATCGATCACATCCGCAACGAATTGCGCAATCTCAAGCTCCGCCTCAACGCAAGGGGCCAGGAAAACTTCGATCCCGAAAAGGAATCCGTCCACGATGACCTTGTCATCGCCCTTGCCCTCGGGCTGTGGAAAGCAAAGCGGTCGCAGCCCTCCATCTGGGGCATGCACCGCATCTTCTGAGGCTAGCGCATGGATTCCAACTTGAACTCGACGTTGCGCTCCCGGTTCAATTGCTCGCTCAGCTTCTTGTCGAGCGTATTCACCGGAACAATCCGTTTGGCGAAACTATTCGTCACATAATGCAATTGCTCCGCCTGCTCCCAGTAGGCAATCACAGCCACCACGCTGCTGTCGGCAAACGCCAGCAGTGTGATCGTCGGCTTGGAAGAATCCGTGGCGGTTTCGGCCGCTGCCGGCTTCGGTGCGGCCGCGGCATGTTCCCGCGCCGCCGGCGGATGCACGCGCACGTCGCCGCCGTGCACTTCCGTCCGCGGTAAGCGCGCCTCCGGAAGATCTTCATACTCCTTCATCTGCGGCCGCACCTGCTCCGGACTGTAATATTGATTGATAATCACCGATGGCGCAGGCTGCACCGGCTGCGTCGGCACCGGCACCGGAACGTATTCCGGAACCGTGGGATAGTATCCCGTGGTAATCGGCAACCCCCAGGGCACCGCAATCGTTCGCCCCCCGCGCGGTGACCAGCTATTTCCCTCCCGTCCCGGCCGCGAGTACACCCCGGGAGCCATCGGGATCACCCGCCCCGTCTGTGGCAACGAACTGACAGTCGCGCCCAGCCCGGATGCAAATCCCGTCGAGTTGATCGACCCCACCATCTGCCCCGTCGAGACGCCTCCGTACATGCCCCGCTGCTGGGAAAATGCAGGAACGAACCCAACGGCCAGCAAAACCAATGCGAACCGCATGGCGGAATACTCCTTCCGATTCGAGAGTAGCTGGAATCTTTGACGCCGGCAATAGCCAACGCGTTCACTATTTCTTCAGGCGCGAATAAACACGATCCTGGAGCCAGTGCGCATCCCACCACTCCACCGGATTCACCGGCACGCCTTCCACCAGCATGGTGAAGTGCAAATGGTCTCCACCGGCCAGCCCGGTGGATCCGCTCCGGCCGATCACTTGACGTTTTTTTACACTTTCTGACACCTTTACGGAGATTTCGCTCAGATGCGCATACAGGCTCTGCACTCCCAATCCATGATCGATAACGACGGCATTCCCGTAAATCCCCAACCTCCCGGCAAAAATCACAGTCCCCTGGTTGGCAGCGGTCACCGGCGCCCGCGCCGTCGTCGCCAGATCGAACCCCAAGTGCACCTGCTCATCGATGCTCTGCCCCTGATAGAAATACGTCCGGTAATCGCAAAACTGCGCCTCCACCTGCGAGTTCGCCAGTTGCTGAAAAGGCCCATCCCACAACATCCGGTCGGCGCTCTGCAACCGCAAATCGGCCAGTTGCTGATTGTTCAACTGCCGCATGTCCTTGTTGATGCGCACAAACCGGATCGCATGGCTACCTCGCCCGCCAAGGTCGAGTTCCTGCAACACCTTGACCAGAAACGCATCGTCCAGCTTGATCTCGCGGCGCCGGAATTGCTTCCGGGTAATATTATGACGGATGCGCCCAACCGCCTCCGCGCCAGATGGATTCGAAGCGTAGACCAGCGGCACCTCGCCTTCCGGCATATCATGCGGAAGGGCGAAGAATGCGATGCGCCGCTCCGGGCCGCGCCCCCCCGGCATCGGCCAACTGCGAAATCGATACTTCCCCACCCGTACCCCGGATTCCGTCACATACCCGCTGATCGTAAACGCCACAACCCCGGTTCCGCCCAGCGTGGCAACGATCTCGTCTTCGTCCACCGCCACGCCGGGTGGTTTCGAGTTCACTTCCACCCCAAGCGTCAATGCCGTGGTCCGTCCCGCCAGGTCGTTCGAAACGGCCTCCAAACGCAGGGCCGCTTTTCCGTCCCGCAATCCTGCAACGGATGTCGTTCCCACTTCGAATTGCACGACAGTCGGAGCCACCGCTGTCCGGAACAGGCTCCAACGGCTGGAAGGAAAGTCTTTCTGGTAGACCGGGAACAATTTACCGCCTTGCTCCACCGCCGCGGCGAAGCGCCGTACCCCGTTACGATTGATGGCCAACACACGCAGAGGGGTGGCCGCCCCAATCACCTTCACCGGAGTCTGTACCTGCAACTCCACCGACGTCGACCGGAAATACAGAACCGACAGATAGGCCAGAATCAGCAGGCCCAATATAGAGAAAGGAACCCCAAGTCGAAACCGCGGCATCGCTTACTCAAACAGCCCCATCTGCTCCTTGGCGATCGGTTTGGCCTTATGTTTGCCCGCCCTGTGCGGGCTGCCCACCACGGCCAACACCTGGAACCCCGTCACCGCCTGCCTCGGCACAAATACCCGCTGAATGTTCGAGGAAGGATCGGGCGGCGTGAACGCAAATCCATATCTCTCAATGGCTAGCAAGTTATTGGCCATCAAGCCTTCCATCTGGTCGTTGTCCCGAAAATACATGCGTACCCACAGCCCCTGCGACTTCGGGCGGGTCGTGAAGACCCGCTTCTCCGCCGGATCCGGAGCCTCGAATTCGCGCACGAGGCATACTGTCTTGATTTCTTCGTACGGAATCGACAGCAGCGCCCCGGATGGGTTCAGCATCTCCACTCCATTCGGCTGGAGATAGGTGGCAAGATTCAAGTAGCCGTAGAGATTTTCTTTGTCAAACCTCTGAATCAAAGCCTTTTTGCTCGTTGAGGCAGCCACTCCCCATCCTTTCGTCTCGTAATCGGCCGCTGGCCGGACCGCACGCAAATTGTTCAAAACAATATTGCGGATATTGTATCATTGGCTCAATGCCATTCCACGCCTCTGTGTCCGCAGCCCGGGAGGCGTATCTCGACTTCTGCCGGATGGAGAAGGGACTGGCCGAGAATTCCGTGGCTGCCTATGGCCGCGATCTGGCCCGTTTCGCCGCCTTTGCGGTAGAACGAACAGGCGGCAACTTGCCCGACAGCTCGCAGTTGCTAGCCTATGTTGACCAGCTTTACCAGGCTGGGCTGAGCAGCCGGTCGATTGCCCGCCACGTCAGCACGGTCAAGAATCTATATTCGTTCCTGTTGCGGGAAGGCAGGATCGCGGAGGATCCGACGGCGGCGCTGCCGGTCATGCGGCAGCCGCGCAAGATCCCGAAGTATTTGAATGCCGGCGAGGTGGAGGCTCTCGAGGCCGCGCCCGATCCGGCGAAACCGAACGGGCAGCGCGACCGCGCCATGCTGGCCCTGTTATATGCCAGCGGGCTGCGGGTCAGCGAGTTGTGTTCGCTCCAGATGCCCGACCTGAATCTGGAGATGGGGTTGGTTCGAGTGACCGGAAAAGGAAATAAAGAACGGTTGGTTCCCATGGGATCGGAAGCCGTCAAGGAAATCCGAACTTGGCTCGAGGAAGGCCGTCCCGCCGTACTCAAGGGCCGTCCGAGCAAGTTCGTTTTTGTCACCAGCCGGGCCACCCGGTTGACCCGCCAGGGCTTTTGGAAAGCGCTCGGCGGTTATGGCAAGCAGGCAGGTATTTTTCGTGGCTTGAGCCCGCACGTGTTGCGGCATACGTTTGCTACCCATCTGCTCGAAGGCGGCGCCGACCTGCGCAGCCTCCAAACGATGCTCGGCCACGCGGACATTGGCACTACGCAGATCTACACGCACGTCGCAAAGTCACGTTTGCGGGCGGCGGTGGACTCTCATCACCCACGCGCATGAGGATCTTTGCGACATGAGCGACTACATGTTCATGCTGGAAAACCACCTCAACGCCGGGCAGGCGAAATGTCTCGCCAAGCTTCAGGCGAGTTGCGACGCCGCCGGCGTCAACGTATTTCTCGCCGGCGGAGCCATGCGGGATATGCTCGGCGGTTTTCCCATCCGCGACCTGGATTTTGTTGTGGAAACGAACGGCATCAAGCTGGCCAAGGAATTGGCCCCGGACCTGGATGCCACCATCGTTTCCACCGACGACGCACGCAAATCGGCGGAACTCGTTCTCCCCGGCGGCCAGACGTTTCAAATCGCCATGGCCAAGAGTGAGAAATACCTCAAGGCCGGCGGCAAGGCCCATATCACGCCGGCTTCCATTCATGAGGATTTGCGTTGCCGCGACTTCACCATCAACTCCATCGCCCTTTCGCTCGGCAAGGCGTCGAAGGGCTTGTTGCTCGATCCGACCAACGGACTCGGCGATCTGGAACGCCGTGAGTTGCGCGCGGTCACCAACTACTCGCTCTATGACGATCCGGTGCGGCTGTGGCGGCTGATCCGGCTGAAGGTGCGGCTCGGCTTTGCGATCGAAGAGCGCACGCTCCATCAATACCGGAACGCCCGCGAAGCCGGGATGGAGCGCCACATCGCTCCGCGGCCGCTCTTCCAGCAGTTGCGTGCCATCGCCAACGAACTGAATCCGGCCGAAGTGCTGAAGGCGCTCGACGAGGAAAAACTCCTGGCCGCGGTATCGCCCGCGCTCACCGGACCGAAGCTGAATTTGCAGGGCTTCGCGAAGTTGCAGAAGGCGCGCATCCATGTGCCGTTCGGCGTTGAATTCGCGGTGGACAACTTCGCCCTCTTTCTCCACTTGCTGGAAGAAAAGCTGACGCCGAAAGAGCGCTCGGCGATGCTCAAGGCCGTGGAAGCGACGAAGGCTGAAGCCGATTGCGTAGCGAAGCTGGAGGCGCGCGCCAAGAAGTTGGAGACGATACTCAAGTCCGCAAAGCTGCAAAAGCCTTCGCAGGTTTACAACGCGCTGGCCCCGGAATCCGGCGAAACGCTGCTGCTGTTGCTGATGCGTTCGCAACATCGCATCGTGCAGGACCGCATCCGCAACTACTTGCAAAAGTACCTGCCGGCAGCCATGGAAGTAACCGACAAGGAAATCGAAGCCGAAGGTCTGAAACCCGGCACCCCGAAATTCAAGCAGCGCAAGGCGGAGAAGTTGAAAGCGCGTCTCGACGCAAGGCCCAAGAAAATCGTGCCGCCGCCGGAGCCGGAGGCCGTTCCCGCCGCGGCCGCGGCCCGCGGTAGATTGTAAAGGATGCAGACATCCAGCAACGGCCGCATCGCGCTCGGCGTCATCGGTGTGCGCGGGCGCGGGCGCGACCATATCAACTTTTATTCAGCCATTCCGGGCGCGCACATCGGCGCCGTCTGTGACATCGATCAATCGCAGAGCGAACGCGCCGTGGCCCTGGTGGAAAAGCTACAGGGGCACAAGCCGAAGGTTTACTCGGACATGCGCAAGATGTTCGAGGACAAGTCGATCGATGCCGTGTCCATCGCCAATTGCAACCACTGGCATGCGCTTTCGACGATCTGGGCCTGCCAGGCGGGCAAGGACGTCTATATTGAAAAGCCGGCCAGCCACAACATCTGGGAAGGCCGCAAGATGGTGGAGGCCGCGCGGAAGTATAACCGCATTGTGCAGGTGGGCATGCAGAGCCGCACCACGGCTCACAAGCAGCAGGCCATCCAGTTGCTGCGCGAAGGCATCATCGGGAAAATCTACATGGCCAAGGGGCTCTGCTTTAAGCGCCGCAGGTCCATCGGCAGCGGCCAGAACGGCCCTGTGCCTCCCGGCGTCGATTACGACCTGTGGCTGGGCCCCGCGCCGATGCGTCCTTTCAACGCCGTGCGCTTCCATTACAACTGGCATTGGTTCTGGGACACGGGCAACGGCGACATCGGCAATCAGGGCGTGCATGAACTCGACATTGCGCGTTGGGGCTTAGGCAAGACGACACTGCCCACCTCAGTAGTGAGCACGGGCGGCAAGTTCGCCTATGACGACGATCAGGAAACGCCCAACACGCAGCGGGCGGTCTTTGAATATGGCGATTGCCAGTTGGTGTTCGAAGTGCGCGGCCTGCCCACGCATGGCGAAGGCGGCCTGGAGCCGGACGGCGAACACACCATCGGCAACACCTTCTTCGGCAGCGACGGCTACATGAGCATCGATCTCAACGGCTTCACCGTATGGCGCGGCGACAGGCGCGAGGTTGTGAAGCAGGTCAAGTATCAGGAGCCGACGCGCTGGGACACCACTCCGCACATGCGCAACTTCCTCGCCGCCGTGCGGAGCCGCAAGCATACGGATCTGACCGCCGATATTGAGGTGGGCCATCTGTCGGCGGCGCTCTGCCACATGGCGAACATCTCCTATCGCACGGGACGAAAACTCCAGTTCGATCCGGCCAAGGAGCGCTTCGTCAACGACGACGAAGCCAATCGTTTGGTGACGCGCCAGTACCGCGCCCCCTACGTTGTTCCGGAGCGCGTGTGATCGGGATTCTTTCGCGGCGCGCGCTGCTGGCTACATTTGCCGCTTCGCCGCTTTGCGGTGCGGCGAAACAGATCGGCGGCATTGCGTTTGAAGTCATTCGCAACGGCAAGTCGAAGCGGCGCTACCTGCTGATCCACGGCGATGAACAGACGGCGCGTGAGGTGCTGCGCGAGCACATGAAGACGCACGAGGGCATCGCGCATCTGGTGATGTCCGAGGAGCGGTACGTGCCCGTGCCGGGAGGCAAGATCGATCCCAACCGGCTGTGGTCGCGCGAGGGCGCGGAAAAGAACCTGCGCCGCGTGAATCCGGAGTGGACGGGGCAACAGGTGGCCGCGGAACTGGCCCGTCTCGACCGAGAGCGCAGAAAGCTCATCGAGGCGATCTTGCCGCCCGAAGGTGGACTGCTGGTGGCCGTGCACAACAATGCACGGGGATATTCGGTGAATGAAGAAGTGCCGGTCAGCGATGCCGTCTCACTCAAGGAGAAGGACTCGCCGCATGAGTTCTTTCTCGCCACGGATGAATCGGACTACCGCATCCTCGCCACCGGGCCGTATAACGTGGTCTTGCAGGCCAAGGGTCCGGCGGAGGACGATGGATCGCTCTCGCGGCTGATGGCGCGCCGCCGCATGCGCTATGTGAATCTGGAGTGCGCGCTGGGAAAGAAGGAGCGCCAGCAGGAGATGTTACAGTGGCTCGAACGCAACCTGCCTTGACCGCCGCGCTATAGTAACCGCTATGAAATCCGTTTTGCTGCTGGGGATTTTTTGGGTTGGATGCATGCCCGCACAGACACTACAACAAGGTGAGCGCGACCGCGCCATGAGCCATTTGCACGTGACGCGTAAGATGTTTCTCGACGCGCTGGAGGGAGTGACTCCCGCGCAGTGGTCCTGGAAACCTTCGCCGGAAGTCTGGTCGGTGGCCGAAGTGGCGGAGCACATCGCGCTCAGCGAGGACATGATCTATGGGCTGGTGCTGAAGATGGCCGCGGGTCCGGCAGCCAGTGAAGCGCAGAAGGCGGAGACCCAGGGCAAGGACGAGACGATTCTGAAGATGATGGTCGACCGCAGCAAGAAGGCACAGGCGCCGGAACCCCTGAAGCCCTCGCACAAATGGAAGACGAAGGAAGAGTTGATCGCCGCTTTCAAGAAAAGCCGCGACAATACGATCGCCTTCGTGCAGACGACGAACTTCGATTTGCGCAACCGCGCCACGCCGCATCCGGTCTTCAAGCAGTTGGACGGGTATCAGTGGATTCTGCTGCTATCGGCGCACTCGGAGCGGCACATCCTACAGTTGCTGGAAGTGAAGGGGATGGCGGGGTTCCCGAAGTAACTACTGCGCGCGTGCCCAAGCCGCGGTTTCCAGATTGGCCTGGGTGATGGCTTCGACCACTTCTTTGTGGGGGCGTTCCTGTTCATCGAGCAGGCCACGGCGGCGTACACGGTTCGTCGTGTAGGCTCCGCACAGATGATAGCCGATGGCTCCGGGGATCTTGCGGATCTCGGCGAGCACGCCGGGATAGTGTTTGGGATTGTGATGTACGGCTCCGTTTTCGCCGCGCACATTGCCTGCACTGTCGGCCAGCAGCACGGGCTTTCCGGTTGCCTTGTGCCAATGAGCGAGGTTCGCGGCGATGCGTTCGGGCGAAGCGAAGTGCTGGAAGCAGAGCACGTCGACATAAGGCAGCGCCGCTTGCACCACTTCGCCTGCGACCGGTTCGGCTGCTTCGTAGCGGTCGCCGAGGATGAGGTGATGCTTATCGTAACGGCGGATGGCTTCGCTGGTGACGCGGTAGTACTGCGTGGCCATCTCTTGCAGTTGCTTGCGGCCGGCGGGTGTGTCAAGTTGCTTCGGATCGAACATGGGCCCCTTCCAGGCGCTCCAGGGTTTGGTGTGAATCCAAGTGGGGCAGTCGATGAAGAAGTAGCCGATCAGCTTGGGGTCGTCCGACAGCGGGACACAATGTTCGCGGGCAACGTGGTCGCACCAATCGGCGAATTCGCTGCTGAACAGGCTGGGATTGCGGGTTTCGGCATCCCATTGATGGAAGTCGGCGAAGGGCAGCAAGTGGCAGTAGGGCATGTTGAGCCACTGGTATTCCTCATAGGTCCAGGCGCGGGAATGGCGGTGATTGGTGAGCCCACGTGTGACTACTTCCTGAGACCAGCCGACGCAGTTGAAGCCCCAGCGCAGGAGATTGGGGCGCACGCTCTCCTCGAGCCAGCGGCGCATGCTGTTCGAATATTTCTCTCGCCAAATGGTGCCGTTTTCGGCATACCGGAGGCCGGCTGGGTCGATGTGGTTGAGCCCGAGCGAGAGTTGCTTTTCGCCGGCGGGGGTGAACAGCCACCAGCGGCCGCGTTGTTCGCGCACGGTATAGAAGGCCCGCGCGGGGGATTGCGCCAGCAGCGCCGATTGCGCCAGAAAGCCGCGGCGGGAGAGCGGCATACTACTTCGCCGCAAGTTTCGAGGCCAGCCGCGAAGCAAAGCGGGCCACGTTGATGACGGCGCGCTCGTGGGTGCCTTCGCCGATCTTCTCGCGCTCATCGTGCGCCTCCACACGGCACAGCACGCGCTTGTCGGTGGCCTGCAACACCTCGGCGGTGAAGGTGACGCTCATCCCGATCGGAGTCGCGGCGAGGTGCTTGACGTTGACCTCCGTGCCCACCGAATCAAAACCGTCCTCGAGGAAGGATTTGATGAGGTTGCGGCAAGTCATCTCCATGAGCATGATCATGTGCGGCGTGGCCAACACACGGCCGCCTTCGTGCCCGAGAAAATCGATGGCGATGTCCGGAGTCACCAGGACCTTCTGCTCGCCTTTCGCGCCAATTGGAATCTGAGCCATAGCATTTCATGGTAGCGTGATGAGGTGCAGAAATCCGTATCTTCGGTAACCTTCACGACGCAGGGCGCATTGCGCAAGTCGGCATTGCGGCACGCCAATGAACGGCTGGTGCTGAACGCCATTCGCGAGAATCCGCAATTATCGCGGGTAGAGATTTCCCGCATCACCGGGCTTTCGCCGAGTTCGATCACATTCATTGTGAAAAGGCTGACGAAGGAAAAACTGGTGAAGGAAGAGAAGGTGGATAGCGCAACGCAGGTGGGCCGGCCGCCGACGATTCTGCAACTGGCGAGCCATGCGCGGTTCGCGATCGGCGTGGATATCTCGCCGCACGGCTCGCGTGTGGCGCTGGCAGATTGGACGGGGCACATCCACGAGATGCAGGAAGTGGAATGGGACCGCGACCCGGAGGTTGTGCTGCGGGCTTTGCACGGGGCCATCCGCAACTTCGTGGCGGCGAAGTCCGGGCGGCGGATTCTGGGCGTGGGCGTAGCGGTGCCGGGCACATGGGACACGTCGGCGCAGACCATCACCACGGCAGTGAACCTGGGATGGAAGGATGTGGCGGTGGTGCCGCTGCTGGAGAAAGGTTTCGACGTACCGATGTACTTCGACAACAACGCAAATCTTTCGGCGCTGGGGGAACGGTGGTTCCGGTCGCAGGGGGCGAAGCCACTGGAGGATTTCGTATTCGTGACGCTGGGTGAGGGAATCGGCACGGGCATCATTGTTTCGGGACACGTGCTGCATGGGGCGTTCGGACGCGCGGGCGAGTTTGGACACATGACGCTGCATCCGAGCGGGCGGTATTGCCTGTGCGGGAATCGAGGGTGCTGGGAGGAGTATGCGGCGGAACGCGCATTGCTGCGCAGTTATCATGAGCGCACGGAAGGCACGCGCATCACGATCAAGGATCTGGTGGAGCGGGCACGGCAGCGCGATGCGGTGGCGCTGGAAGTGATCGAAGAAGGCGCGCGCAGCCTGGCATTGGGAGTTTCCAACCTGATTATCGGATTGAATCCGGAGGCGATTGTCGTCGATAGCTGGGCGGCCGATGCCTGGGACATGGTGGAGAAGACGGTGTGGACCGTGTTGCGGGAGCGGGTGCCGGCAGCGTGGCTGGAAGGGATTCGCATTTATCCCTCGATGCACGCGCGGGATTCGTCGCTGCTGGGTGCGATTGCACTGGCGCTGACTCGCTACTTCCATAGCTTTGACCATGGGGAAAGCGAAGAGTCGCT
>CAYOBO010000100.1:0-20396 GCA_964402295.1 uncultured Candidatus Solibacter sp.
TGATTCCATGCGGGTTAGCTGGTCTCAACTGCTCGAACTGCGAAAGTCAGGTTAGAAGGCCTGACAGCCGCAGGAGCCAATGTCATCCCGTCCATGGCGAGGCGGCCTGGGATTAAGCCAGACCGCCCGCCGAAGCATGACTCCCCCGTGATCTCGATGGCGCTCGTAGCGGCGGGCTCACCGCCGGCCTCCCTGGCCGCCCGCATCCGCATAAGAAAACTCTTTGGCGAAATCCTGCCCTCTGGCTCCCGTAGGTGGAGGCCGGAGATCGGTCCCTGTGGCGCGCCTCACGAATGCGGCCATGCATCCGCAATGCCGTTTAACACGAACTGGACCGCCATCGCCGCCAAGACCAACCCCATCAGTCTCATCAGAATGCGAACACCGGTTTCCCCCAGCCGCTGCTGAAGCCGCACCGCACCGGCCAGAACGTAGAACGACGCGGCCGAAGTGAGCGCGATCGATAGGAAGATCGGAACCGCCTGCCACCAGAACCGCGACTGGGCCATTAGAACCATGACCACGGATATCGCGCCCGGGCCGGCCAGCATGGGCACTCCAAGCGGTGTGACGCCAAAATCCTCCTTCCCCTCGCCTTCCTCGCGCTCTGCCGCCACCTCTTGCGTTTCCGAGCGCCGGCTGTGGAGCATTTCGAGGGCAATCTGGAACAGCAGGATACCGCCGGCGATCTTAAACGCGGGCAGGGTGATGCCGAAGAGCTTGAACATCAGGCTGCCTGCCGATGCGAAGACAATCAAAACCAGGAAACAGGTCCATGCAGCTCTCTTGGCGATTCTCCGGTTTCGCTCCGCGGTGCCACGAAATCCCATTGCCACGAACGCTGGGATCGAAGCAAAGGGGTCAACCGTAAAGAATACCGAGCTGAGTGAGAGAAGGCCAAATCGAATCACGTCCTCCGGTGAGGGCCAGGCGGAACTCATGCCGAAAAGGTCTCCTTCGTGGCTGCAAGCCGCGAACCGATGAGCGACTCAAGTTCGTTGCGGTCGAGCGTCTCTTTCTCGACGAGTTGCGCGACGATCTTCTCGAGGTCACTGCGCCGCCCGGTCAGGATCCGTTTCACCCGTGAATACGCGGAGTCCACCACGGACCGAACCTCGTCATCGATCTGCTGCGCGGTGCGTTCACTGTAATTGCGTGTGGAGTCCACGAACGGCCCGGCAAGAAAGCTCTGCTTCATCGGAACGCCGTATGTCACATTGCCGAGCTCTTCGCTCATTCCGAACTGTGTGACCATCTGCCGCGCGAGCTCCGAGGAACGCTGCAAATCGTCGGAGGCTCCGGTCGACACCACACCTTCGTAGACGATGTCCTCGGCGCCGCGGCCGCCCAGCATCACGGCGATTCGATCTTCCAGTTCCGGCTTTGTGAGCAGGTACTTTTCGTGGGTGGGAAGTTGCAGCACGTGTCCCAGGGCTCCGATCGCGCGCGGGATGATCGAAACACGATGAACCGGGTCCGCATGCTCCACCGACAGCGCCACCAGCGCGTGTCCCGCTTCGTGATAGGCCACCCGCCGCTTTTCCTCGGGACTCATGCAGCGGCTTTTCTTCTCCAGGCCAAGCATCACCCGGTCGATCGCCTCTTCCAGATCGCGCTGTTCCACCTGTTGGGCGCCGCGCCGCGCGGCCAGCAGCGCAGCTTCATTGACGATATTGGCGAGGTCAGCGCCCACCATCCCCGGTGTCCGGGCCGCGATCGTGTGCAGATCCGCCGACTGGGACAGCTTCGCCTTGCGTGCATGCACGCGAAGGATGTCTTCTCGGCCTTTTAAGTCTGGCCGATCCACCACCACCTGACGGTCAAATCGTCCGGCTCGAAGCAAGGCAGGGTCCAGTACCTCGGGAGTGTTTGTTGCCGCCATCAGGACGACACCCTTGGTGGATTCAAAGCCGTCCATTTCGACAAGTAACTGGTTCAAAGTCTGCTCCCGCTCATCGTGGCCGAAAACCATTCCCCGACCTGCCGATCGCGCCTTGCCGATGGCATCGATTTCATCGATGAAAACGATACACGGAGCCTTCTGCTTGGCCTGATCGAATAGATCGCGAACGCGTGCCGCTCCCATGCCGACAAACATCTCCACGAATTCGCTGCCGGAAATCGAGAAGAACGGAACGTTCGCCTCGCCGGCCACGGCCTTGGCCAGCAGCGTCTTCCCCGTGCCGGGCGGTCCCACCAGCAAAACTCCCTTCGGGATTCGCCCTCCCAGCCTCTGGTACTTCTGTGGGTTCTTGAGAAAGTCGACAATCTCAACCAGTTCGGTCTTGGCCTCATCCACGCCGGCCACATCGGCGAACTTCACCTGGTTCTCGCCGGATTCGTCTCGGATCTTGGCTCGCGCCTTGCCAAAACTCAAGGGAGAACCCGGCCCCTGTCCCACGCGCCACATGCCATAGCCATAGAACAGGAAAAGCAAGGCGAGAGGGAAGAGCCACGTGAGGAGAAGCTCGGTCCACCACGACCTTACCTCAATGGTTCCTGTCAGTTTTACATTCCGGCTTTCCAGTTCCTTGACGATCGAAGATTCGTCCATCGCCGGCAGGCGAGTAGCCGCAATCATCCGATAACCCTTCCGTTTGGACTCCTCCTCCTTCAACACTCCCACCAGTTCGGTGGCTGTAACGTTAACTTCGGCGAGCCGCCCAGCGCGCACTTCCGATAGGAACTCACTGTAGGACAACCGTCGCGGCTGTGGCGTTGCCACGAAGATCTGAAACAAATGGAGCGCGAGAAATCCGACGATAATGTAGATCGTCGAGAATTGAAATTGCCTCTTTTGCAGCCTGTCCATTGTGTTGCTCTCCTTGCTCGATTCGCAAACCGCTTTCCGCCGCCAGCGTCGCCCTCCGGTTCAATGAGCTTGCCGGAAGGCGGCGCCTTACACGAGATGCACCGCCCAGCGGTGCGAATCGTGTTCTGCTCCACGGCTACCGCGGTTCCACGAGCACAAACATCGTGCTTCCGCCGCGGTTCACGAGCAGCAGAACCGCTTCGCGGCTGGACTGGCGGACGGCGCGTTCAAACTCGGAAACGCTGGCGACTGCACGGCGGTTGACTTCCTGAATGACATCGCCGCGCCGCAATCCCGCTTCGGCGGCCGGTGAGCCAGGTTCGACCTCGCTGACCACCACGCCAGTCGTTCCGGAAGGCAGCCCAAGTTGCCTGCGGATCTGCGGAGTCAGGTCTCCCACGGTGACTCCTTCCAACGCCGGCGCCACGCTCGGCTCCGCCCCGGAACCGAACGTCCGGCGCTCGGAAGGCTGCTCGCCGAGCACAACCGGGATCTCCACCTCACCCCTGTCTCGATGGACTCTCAAGCGCGCTGTCGTTCCAGGCGCCAGCATCGAGACCTTCAGACTCAACTCGCGGGTCTCATTGATCGCCTCTCCGTTGATCGACAGAACAATATCCCCACGCCGCAACCCTGCTTTGTCCGCAGGGCTGCCGGGGGTGACATCGCCGATGAGAGCACCGCCGGATTTGTTCAGTCCCATGGCTTTCGCCATTGCGGGCGTCACGGGTTGAATCGAAACACCGAGCCATCCGCGGACGACCTTGCCGTCCTTGATCAGCCGCTGCATCACGTCGCGCGCCATGTTGATCGGCACGGCAAATCCAATCCCTTGATTGCCGCCGCTCCGCGATAGGATCGCGGTGTTGATGCCGATCAAAGCGCCGTGGATATCGACCAGCGCTCCTCCCGAGTTGCCGGGATTGATCGGGGCATCCGTCTGAATGAAGTCCTCGTAGTCGACAATGCTCAGGTTACCTCGCCCAACCGCGCTGACGATTCCCATGGTCACTGTCTGCCCCAAGCCAAACGGGTTCCCTACCGCCAGGACAAACTGCCCGGTTCTCACTTTCGATGAATCGCTGATCGGCAAGACGGGCAGGTTCTTTTCCTCCACTTTGAGGACGGCGATGTCCGTCCGCGGGTCGGTGCCAACGATCTTCGCCTTCAGTTCGCGTTTGTCCGCCAGCGAAATCCGAACTTGCGAGGCCGATTCCACGACGTGGTTGTTCGTCAAAATATAGCCGTCCGCGCTGATGATGACGCCAGAGCCGAGGCTTTGTTCCCGCCGTTCGCGCGGTTGGTTGTAGCCGCGGGGCGATTCCTCTCCAAAGAACTCACGAAAGAACGGGTCGAAGAAAAACGGTGACGTGGGTCCGGAATCCGCGGAGCGTGTAATCTTCTCGGACGAGATGTTGACGACTGCTGGGACCACGCGCTCGACAACGGGCGTCAGGCCGGCCTCGAAGGAAACCTGCTGTCCCGTTTGTGCATTCGCGCTCGATACCAGGAAATGGACGCTTTGCTGGTTCTTGTGTCCCGTGAGCCAGGAACCGGCAACGCCCCCCAGCCCCAACGCAACCAGCAGCACCAAAACAGCCGCTGGCCGGCGCATTCGAACCCAACCGTTGCTGTTAGCTGTCATTAGAATCGGTCCTTTCATGGAAAAATTACTCCTTTTCCCCGTCGTATCGCGGGACTGAACCCAATAATACGATCGAACGTCCGATGGCCCGCCCCATCCGCCCAACCGCGAGAGTGGAGTCCCTCCAGCCCTGAGCAGTAAACTAATACCATCGCCAACCATCCCGGACGCGCACGCTGAAGTCCCGCCTCTTGTCATCTACCACTTGAAACGCCTCGAGCTTGAGCCGGTGAAACTTCCTATCGGGCCGGACGCGCGACTCGTAGAGTATCCGGTACTGGCTCTGGAGCATCGCCATCACGCCCCTCACGATGTCCTTGTACGCGGTCTCGAAACGCGGAAAGAACGCCTGCCCTCCGCTCTTGTTCGCCAGCATGTTCAGAAACGCCTCGGCTTGCGTAAGCTCCATCCGCGTGCCCGTTCCCAGGTATGCGTCATATTGGCCGCGAAGCAGTGATCCCGCTCCAAGTCCGAAGACGGTGACATTGGTGGCCTCAAGCTTCTTTTGAACGTCCCCTAGGGTGTGGGCGCTGAACGTGTTCAACCCGGACCCAATTACGATCAGAACCTTCCGGCCCGGTAGCAGTTCCAGCTTTTCCAGGGTATCGAACACCGCATCGTAGGTGTTCACCTCCCCCCAGAACGGCTGACCCAGCCTGCCATAGCCGGCCAGAATCTCACCCTTTAGTTTTGTGAAATCGACGTTAACCTGAAGTTCCTGTGAAAATGTCGCCAGCGAGTACCAGTTTCCATCCGGTGCCGCATCCATGAACTCGCGCAACGCCGTCTCAATGTCGCTCAGGTACAAACCCGACGCCTGGCTGTACTCCACCAGCAGTGTGACGAGAACAGGCGACTCCGGTTTGGCCAACTGGAACTCCACTGGCTGCCCATCTTCGAAAAGGCGGAAGTTCTTCTCCGTCAGTCCTCCAATCAGCTTGTCCCCTTCCTCAACCGTGAAGTAGAGGGATCGCTGGCCGAGGGTCTGCGCCTGCATCGCCAGGTTGCCCTGTAGCCATGCGGCTAACGCTACCGCGCACGAGAGTTGCCATCGTTTGACTCTGGACATAAGATCTCGATTGGATCCCCGGGCTTGTATTCGATCTTTTCGGGCGCAGGACAGCCTTGGACAGGGGCCAAGAGGCTTGGCCGGTCCTTTTCTTCTTCCTCGGCATGCGCCGTCACCTTCTGCAACTCGGCCTTCATCCGTTCGAACTCGGGGCTGTTCTCCGCGAGGCCCTCCTTGGCAGGCAAGAACATGATCTCCCGCTTGCTATGCACCATTCTCTGGTAGAAGGGCGGGTGGGTCCGGAACCAACTCAAACCGTTCACGTAGCCTTCCTTGGTTGCCATCTTGTCGAAGAATTTGATGAATCCGTTCGGGTCGAAACCCGCGTTCCACGCATACTGGACTCCTAGCTGGTCAGCCTCCAATTCAAAATCCCGGCTCACCCCCAGCAGATCCAAGCTCAGCACCAGGCCCAGTCCGTAGAAGCCATATTGGAGCGCGTAGTAGGTGCCGATGCTGGCCGCGCCGCCGGTGAGGATTACGGCCGCGATTTGGGCCGCCTGATAGATGATCGAAGCAATCGTCGCCTTCTTCATCAGCTTGTTGCCGTGACGCCCCGTCACGTGAGCGATTTCATGCGCCAACACCCCAGCCAGTTGCGACTCGTTTTCCACCGCTTCCAGCAGCCCGCGTTGCACGAAAAGAAAACCGCCCGGCAAGGCAAACGCGTTAATTTCCTTGGTGTTCAACACCGTCACATGCAACGGAACCCGCAGATCGGAGCGCTTGCCCACCCGCTCGGCGAGCGCCACCACGTACTTCCGGACGGTGGCGTTCTCGATTTCCGGCGGCATCAGGCCTGCCATCTTCATTTGCCGCACGGCCTCTTGCCCGTCCCTCACATCCTTTTCCTGTCCCGGAACCAGTTCCCGGAATCCGATATCCTTCACATCGCCCCACTTGCGCTGATGCTGTGTGCCGGCGGCGATCTCAGCCTTGATCTGCCTCAACTCGTCCGGCCACTTTTCGATCAGCTCCAGCTTGGCTTTCCGGTTATCGTACGCCACCGGAATCGCCTGTTCGGACAGAACCCGCGCCTGCGCCTCCAGTGCCCGGAGATTCTGAATCGTGCAGTGCTTCTGCTTTCGTTGAACATCGTCAATTCGAGCGGTTGACGCTTTCAACGATGCCTGTTCCGATCGCAACTGCCTGCCCAACTCCTCGCTCCGGCGCTTGTAACGCCTCACGCAGCTACTTTGGGCCTCCTCCAGGATCTTCCGCATGGTGGCGATCTGAGAGGCGCTGAATTCCAGCCTCGGCGCTTCGTCGAACAGTTCCAGGTACGACTTCCGCAGAGCTTCCTCCATCGGCATGCGGACTTCCGGCGGCAGCGCCTCCCTCCCGCGCTGTGCGGTGGCTGGCGGCAGTATTAATAAAAAGGAGGTCAGCAGCGCCACGGGACGCCGCCACCCCCAATCTTGGAAACTACGTCCTTTGTTCATCAGGACCACCCCCTCTACAATCGGGCCAAACCGAGAGTAACATAAAAGCGCGATCAGGCACGGCAAATCTCCGGCCGGCGGCATTGCTTTCGGCCAGAATAAGTATCACTCATAAAAATTTATATCACTACATATAATTATATGTCAATACCACACTAAGATTTTATGATTTTGGTGACTAAGATATATGTAACCCCCAGCAGCCTCCGCGCGTCTCCAAAATCGGTTGAGCGAACTTTGAGCCTCAGCCTAATCCCATGAAAAGCAGGAGGATACTATGAAACGACTGTCTGCGTTGTTCTTCGCGTCATGCCTGGTTTTCTTCGGCCTGCTCTTCCCGGTCGATGCCAAGGCGGACGTGCGTGACAAAAAGACGATCATGACCACGAACGCGCCGATTAAGATCCCAAGCGCGAACTTGGTGCTGCCGGCTGGCAAGTACGTGATCAAGTTGCTCGACGTCGCTGGTACGCGTAGCATCGCCCAGATCTTCAACGACCGCGAGGACAAGGTCTTCGCCACCGTCCTGGCCATCCCGAACTACCGGATGAAGCCGGCTGAAAAGACGGAGTTTACGTTCTGGGAGACCCCTTCGGGAGAACCAGTGGCCCTGCGATCCTGGTTTTATCCTGGTGACACCTACGGCCTGGAATTCATGTATCCCCGCAAGGCGGCAGCCGACATTGCCCGTCGGAGCAAACACAACATCCCCACCGTCTACTCTGAGTCTCAAAAACCGGCCGATCTGAAGGATGCTAGGATCGGTGCGACTACGCCGGAGGGCAAGGAGGCCGAACTGTCCAAAGAGGAATACTCCGCTCCGAAGGAGAAGAAGTAAGCGGACCTCACTCTTGCCGGGGGACGCTTTCGCCGGGATCGGGATCTCCGGTCCCGGCGAGAACTCTTTGTGGGGAGGCTGCCGTGCGACGCTTGTTGCAAACAATCACCTTCACCCTGTTCACCCGAGCCCTCACCAGCAATAGTCTGTTGTATTCTCAGGAGCCGGCCTTTCGTGCCACGGCGGATTTGGTGATTCTGGATGTTGCCGTTCTCGATCGGCGGGGCCATTTCGTTACGCGTCTCGGCCAAGAGAATTTCGAAGTCCTGGAAAATGGGAGGCCTCAACCGATCACGGTCTTCCGGACGGAGGATTCTCCCTTGACCGTCGGCCTCATCGTCGACAGCAGCACCAGCATGCTGCCCAAGCGGAGCGAAACCATAAGTGCTGCCCTTGCATTTGTGCAAGCAAGCAATCCCTCTGACGAGGTGTTCGTCCTGAACTTCAATGACACACCCAAGTTCGGGCTGCCCGCCTCGGTGCCGTTCAGCAGCGACCGCGGTGCGCTTGCTGCCGCCCTCAATGCCACCCCCGCCGCCGGACGGACGGCGTTGTACGACGCGCTGGCCGCAGGCATAAAGCACCTCGAGTTCGGCCGCCATGAGCGCAGAGTTCTCATTGTCTTCAGCGATGGAGGTGACAACCAGAGCCGGCACAACCTGAGCGAGATTCTGGCGCTCCTCCAACAATCCGGCGTGACCGTCTATACGATCGGCCTGTTTGATCGCCTGGATCGTGATCGCAATCCACGCGTGCTGAGAAGACTCGCCACCGATTCCGGAGGGCGCGCATTCTTCCCGGAGAGCTTGAAACGCATCGGCGATGTCTGCCAAAGGATTGCCGCGGAGATCCGCTCGCGCTATGTGCTCGGCTACGTCCCTCGCCAAGTGCGAGGTGGAGAATTCCGCTCCCTGGAGGTGAAGGTTCGCGCCCCCGGCCTTGGCAAAGTCCAGGTGCGTACCCGCTCGGGCTTTCGAATCCCGAAAGGCCGCTGACCGGCTCAAGCCCGCGGGCGGCCACCGGCGGTCGCCGGCGTCGAATGGCTCGGTGGTTTGGGCATTCGTCCTCGGACCCTAATAAGCTTTGAACACCGGCCGGTCTGTCGAGCGCCATCGGAGGGGCAACAGCGCTCTCCTCCGCTGAAGTTCGGCTTCCGTCCGAAGACAAACGCCATGCAGCGGTGTCAAAACCAGCCAAGTTTTGGGATTTTTTGGTGGCCAGGGACGGAATCGAACCGCCGACGCCAGCCTTTTCAGGGCTGCGCTCTACCAGCTGAGCTACCTGGCCTTGAGGACGAAATCTCAGTATAACAAACCGGAGATCTGTGGCGCTAGGTTGCAGCGCCGCGCAGGATACGTTCGCGCCCCTCGCCGCACTCCAGGAACCTCAGCTTCCCCAGTAGCTGCGGTCCAGGCTTCGATATTGCACTGCCTCCGCCACATGCTTCGCCGACACCTTTTCCACCCCTTCCAGATCCGCCAGCGTGCGCGACACTTTCAGGATCCGGTCATGGGCCCGCGCCGAGAACCCTAGCCGCCGCACCGCCATTTCCAAAGTCCGCTCACCGGCATCTTCCAGCGCGCATAATGTGCGGATTTGCGACGCCGGAATATCGCTGTTGTAAAACCCCCGTTGCCGTTGCCGCTCGCGAGCCGCCACCACCCGCTCCCGCATCTGTGCGCTCGACACGCCATCGTCGCGCCCGCGCAACTCTTTGTACGGAACCGCCGGAACTTCGATATGCAGATCGATGCGGTCCAGCAACGGCCCGCTGATCTTCCCCAGGTACCGCTGGATCGTCGCCCCCGTGCACCGGCATTCCCGTGTCGGATCCCCGTAAAACCCGCACGGACACGGATTCATCGCACCCACCAGCATGAACCTCGCCGGGAAGCTCAGCGTCATATTCGATCGCGCCAGCACCACGCTCCGGTCTTCCAGGGGCTGCCGCAGCAATTCCAGCACATTTCGCGGAAATTCCGGCAATTCATCCAAAAACAGCACCCCATGATGCGCCAGCGACGCCTCCCCCGGCCGCAACGACCCGCTTCCCCCGCCAATCATCCCCGCATCCGAAATGGTATGGTGCGGCGCGCGGAACGGCCGCTCCCGCAGCAACGCCGTCCCCTTCGGCAGAATCCCCGCCACGCTGTGAATCTTCGTCGTCTCAATCGCCTCCGCAAACGTCAGCGGCGGCAGTATCCCCGCCATCCGTTTCGCCAGCATCGTCTTCCCCGAGCCCGGCGGACCCACCATCAGCACATTGTGCCCACCCGCCGCCGCTGCCTCCAGCGCCCGCTTCGCCGTCGTCTGCCCGCGCACATCGCGGAAATCGCAGCCTTCCTCCGCTCCTTTTTCCGCTGTCCCCTCGCCTGCCTTCTGCGGCGTGAACCGTTCCGGCTCCTTCAGCAATGCCACCGCCTCGGCAATGTGCCGTACGCCGTACACTCGCACACCTTCCACCACCGCCGATTCCGCCGCATTCTCCACCGGCACCACGATGTTCGGCACGCCCTCCCGCAGCGCGCACACTGCCACCGGCAAGGCCCCGCGCACGGGGCGCAGGCTCCCGTCTAGCGACAACTCCCCCACAAACAGAAACTGCTCGGTCCCCCGCACGGCTCCCATGGCCCCCAGAATCCCCATCGCCATCGGCAAATCGAACCCCGCGCCCTCTTTCCGCACGTTGGCCGGAGCCAGATTGATCGTCACCGCCTTGTTCGGATACCCGAACCCCGAATTCATCAGCGCGCTCTTGATCCGTTCGCGGCTCTCGCGCACCGCCGTGTCCGGCATCCCCACGGTGATGAAATCCTTCGCGCTTCCCGACCGGTACAGATCCACTTCCACGTCAATCAGGTGCGCGTCGATCCCATAGACAGCCGCGCTGCGCGTCCGGAAAAGTCCCATCGACTATTAGTCCCGGCGCCGCCCGGAAATTCTCACCCCGCAACGCAGATTCACCTCGAAACCCCATGCGCCGGGCCGGGCGCCGCGGATTCCCCAGCATCGCCGCGAAACGTCCGTCGCCCGAGCGCGCATGCTTTGGCTCTCCTTCTCTACGAATCCGTTGCATCCGTGCCGCCAGCCTGCGAATGATCGTGCCATAAGAATTTTTTCTCTTGCCTTCCGCCGTTTTTTACGGTAAATGAAATAAGCGAGGGAGGTTGGTCGTAATGGGTACTTTGCTCAGGGTTACGGGTGTAACTCTTCTTGCTCTTCTATTCGGATCCTATTCTCCGATTGCAGCGCAAGTTCTCTACGGTTCCATCTTGGGCACGGTGGAAGACCCAAGCGGATCTGTCGTTGCCGGCGCAAAAATAGTTCTGACCAACAAGGCCACCGGCGCCACCCGCGACGGCCAGACGGACGCATCCGGACGGTATTCGCTATTGAACGTGCCCGCCGGTCCGTATGAACTCAAGGTCAGCGCACCGGGATTCCGCACCTGGGTACGCACCGATCTGGAAGTCGCCATCAACACCGTCACGCGCGCCGACGCCCGTCTCGAGGTCGGCCAAACCACGGAGCAGATCACCGTCACCGCCGAAGCCCTCGCTCTGCAAACCGACAAGTCCGACGTGCGCCACGAAATCACTGGCAGGACCATTCAGAATCTTCCGCTGCCCAGCTATCGCAACTATCAAAGCTTGGTCGCGCTGGTGCCGGGGGCATCGCCGCCGGCCTTCCAGAACGCCGTCGTCGACACCCCGGGCCGCGCTTTGCGCAGTTTTGTCAACGGCACACCGACCAACAACAACAACACCCTCGTCGACGGCGCCGTCAATGTCAACATTTGGCTCCCCCACCACGTGGCCTACGTCCAGCCGGTGGAGAGCATTGAAACCGTCAACATGACCACCGGCTCCTTCGATGCCGAACAAGGCATGGCCGGCGGCATGGCCGTCACGCTGGCAACCAAGAGCGGCACCAACGATCTGCACGGCACCGGCTGGTGGTTCCATAGCGACCAGCATTTGCAAAGCGCCCAAACCTACTTCCGTCCGGCAAGTTTCCGCAAACCTCTCAACATTCTCAATATTTTCGGAGGAAACCTCGGCGGACCCATCAAGAAAGACAAGCTGTTCTACTTCTTCAACTTCGAACGCACCACGGAACGCACCGGCGTCTTCGGTAATTACAGCGTGGCCCCGCCCGAATTCCGCACCGGCGACTTCAGCCGCGTCACGCCGATCTCGGTCGTCTACGATCCGGCTTCCGCCGCCCAGAACAACAACACCGCGCGCACGCCTTTTCCCGGCAACATTGTCCCGCAAGGGCGGTTCAACCCCATCTTTCCCAACATCTATCGCAACATGCCGCTGCCCAATCAGGTCTCCGTCACCGACCCCTTCAATCTCAGCGGAAACTACGGCGTCAGCGGCATGCTTCGCCTCAACCGCAATCAATACGACACCAAGATTAACTACAACGTCGGCCCCAACATGATGGTTTGGGGCAAGTACAGCCGCATGGACGCCCCGGTTCAGGGCGTCTACCCGTTCGGCGATCTCGGCGGTGCGGCCCTGGGCACTGCCGGGCAGGGTGACACCACTACCCAACTGGTCACCGGTGGCTTCAACAAGACCTTCTCGCCCACCTTCCTCATGGACGGCGTCTTCGGTTACACGCGCATGGACCAGTTTGTCGGTATCCCCAATGTCGACCGCAACGTCGGCTTGGACGAATGGAAAATCCCAGGCACCAACGGCGGCCGCCAGTTCGCCAACGATCCCCGCTACGGCGGCGCGCCCGCCATCACCGGCTTCGGCTTTTCCGACATCGGCTTCCTCGATACCTGGACTCCGGTCTGGCGCTATGAACGCAGCTACACCTACCAGACCAATTTCACCAAACTCCGCAAATCGCACGAATTCCGCTGGGGCTTTGAGATTCGCCGCCTCGAATTGAACCACTGGCAACCGGAAACGGCGAATCCCCGTGGAGCAATCGCCTTTGCCACCGGTCCCACCATCAACAACGCCCAAACCGTCCAGCAGCGCGGCGCCGCCAATGCGTTCGCCACGGCGCTGCTCGGCTTGGTCAGTTCTTACTCCAAATCCATCCAGTTCTTCGAAATGAAAACTCGCGAGACCCAGATGGCCTTCTACTTCCGCGACCGCTGGCAGGCCTCCCGCAACTTCACCGTCAACCTCGGCCTCCGCTATGAGTATTACCCGCTCATCAATCGCGGCGACCGCGGCATCGAACGCTGGGATCCCTTCACCAACATCGTCTACTTCGGTGGCTTCGGCAACACGCCCCGCGATGTCGGCATTCAGGTCAGCAAGAAACTCTTCGCTCCGCGCATCGGCCTCGCTTACCGCGCCTCGGAGAACTTCGTGATTCGTGCCGGCTACGGTATCACCTTCGATCCGCTCCCCTTCGGCCGCCCGCTGCGCGGCTTGTACCCCGCCACGCTGACCGGTTCCTGGGTGCCGTCGGTGACTACCTTCGGCTGGTTCAACACCATCGACCAAGGCATTCCGGACATCGCCACCCCTGATGTCAGCAAAGGCCAGGCTACCCTGCCCACCAACATCAACATGGGACCGCGTAGCCCCTGGGGCGGCATGCTCAGCCGCGGTTACATCCAAAGCTGGAACCTGACGCTGGAACGCAAGCTGCCCTGGCAGATGGTGGGCAGCGCAGGCTATGTCGCCACGCGCACCATCAACCAGATGGTGGACATCAACATCAACACCGTCGGGCCCGGCCTCGGCACATCCACAGCGAACCTCCCGCTCGCACGCCTCCATGGACGCACCATCGCCGCAAACATGTGGGATGGTTGGGCCACCGGCAAATACGACTCGCTTCAGGCTACACTCCAGAAGAACTTCACGCACGGGCTCTTCCTCCGCACCTCGTACACCTTCGGCAAAGCTCTCAACTACGCCGATGAGGACGGATGGGTCGGCCTTCGCCTCTGGAACTGGGGCCCCATGATCGATCGCAACTATGGGCCCGCCGGCTATGACCGTACGCATGCCTTCACCACCGGATGGAACTACGAACTGCCGGTCGGCAAAGGCAAGCAGTTGAGCCTCGACAACCCCGTGGCCAACTTCATCGCCGGGGGATGGAAGCTGGCCGGCACCTTCGTCGCCTACACGGGAACCCCCTTCACCGTCACCGGCAGCGCCTCTTCGCTCCAGTGCATCGGCTGCACGCAAACAGCCGATATCGTGGCTCCCATCCGCAAGCTCGGCGGCAAGGGTCCCCAAAACCCCTATTACGATCCGCTCAGCTTCCGCGATCCGCTCTTCAGCTTCAACGCCGCCAATCCTGTCTATCGCCCCGGCGACAGCGGATACGGCATTCTTCGCGGACCAGGCTACTGGCGCCTCAATCCGGCCATCTTCAAGGAGTTCGTAATCAAGGAAAAGGTCCGGGCCGAGTTCCGCGCCGAATCCAACAACGTTACGAACTCACCGATCTGGGGCAACCCGAATGGCGGTTCGGGCGCCATGCTGCTCACGCCCGCCGGCACGCTGCGCACCGATGTTGCCAACCCAACCGGCAACTTCATGAGTATCACCAGCGCTTCCACGGGCCGCGATATCCGCTTCGGCCTCCGTATCGCCTTCTAGGAAGTCCTGTCTCGCATAGCGGTTCACGTTACGGCCGGTTTGCCCGCGTTCTGTTCCACGCGGCAGCTCCACTGGCCGTAACCGCCGCACAAAGGCGCGAACGCGAAGCGCTGCTTCACAATCGCCCCAATGCGTGCGAACTCCAGGTCTCACGAAGACGCAGGCCAGCCCACGGCGGCACGCGCCGTGTTGCACCTTTCTTTCCGTGGTATATAATGCCTCGCACAGGAGTTGGGGATAAACCGATCTCGACTTCCTAGTTCACTTGCGAGGATGCACTCCATGAAAGCCTGCACAACGTTGCTGTTGGCAACGATGCTCTCCTGCGCCGTCTACGCGCAAACCGTAACCGGTTCCCTCTCCGGTCTGGTCACCGACAGTTCCGGAGCGGCCGTGGCCGGCGTGGCCATCGAGGTCAAGGACATCGACCGCAACACCAGCTTCAAGACCACCTCCAACGAAACCGGATTCTACACCGTTACTTCCCTCCCGCCCGGCCGCTACAGCATCGCCGCCGAACGCACCGGTTTCCGCCGCTACGTGCTCGAGTCGTTCCCCATCGCCACGCAGCAGAAAGCCAACCACGACATCACCCTCGACATCGGCGCCATCACCGAATCGGTCACCGTGCAGAGCTCCGCCCAATTGATCGACACCACCACCGCTACACTCAGCGGAGTCGTCGAGCGCCGCCGCATCGTCGACCTTCCCTTGAACGGCCGCAACGTCTACTCGCTCGCCGCCCTCACCCCCGGAGTGTTCGGACGCCGCCCCGCCACCGGCATCAATCTCGAAGGCTTCCACTCCATCGGCATCTTCACCGTCAACGGCGGCCGCGATTCGAGCAACGCCATTCTCATGGACGGCGTCCCCGTCACCGTCAATTCCAACACCAACAACATGAACGCCAACACCGCGCTCCCCACCGTCGAAGGCGTCGAGGAGTTCCGCATCCAAACCAATTCCTACTCCGCCGAATACGGCCGCAGCGGCGGCGGCGTTCTCACCATCGCCACCAAGTCCGGCACCAACGAACTCCACGGCACCATGTTCGACTTCCTCCGCAACAGCCGCATGGATGCCAACAACTTCTTCGCCAACTCCGCCGGACGCCGCCTCGGCACCTTCCAGCGCAACGAATTCGGCGCCAGTGTCGGCGGACCCATCGTCATCCCCAAGGTCTATGACGGCCGCAACAAATCGTTCTTCTTTAATGCATTCGAAGGCCGCCGCCAGCGCTCCCAGGTGCTCGGCCAGTTCACCCTCCCCACCGATCTCGAACTCGCCGGCAACTTTACCCGCACCCTGAACGCCGCCGGCCAGATGCGCCAGATCTACGATCCCGTCACCTCCACCCCCGATCCTTCCCGTCCCGGCCAATTCCTCCGCCAGCCCTTCGCCGGAAACATAATCCCCCGTTCGCGTTTTGACCCTGTTTCCGCCAAAGTCCTCGAATTCTACGGCGCTCGTCCCAACGTGCCCGGCCAACCCAACACCGGCATCAACAACTTCGTCTTCCAGGGCGCGCGCCCCGACACGGTCAATCGCGACACCTTCAAGTTCGATCACAACCTCACCGACAAGCAGCGCTTCTTCGTCCGCTATACCATCTTCGATATCTCCAGCCGGCAGCCCGAATATTGGCCCGGACCCGGTTGCCCCGACGGCGGCTGCTTCACCAACTCCGAACGTCAGCAGAACGCCGCCTTCGAGTACTCCAATATGATCGACACACGCACCCTCATGACCCTTCGCTGGGGATTCGCCCGCTCCATCCTCAACCGCGGATCGTGGTTCCAAGGCTTCCGCCCCTCGTCGCTCGGTCTCCCCGCGAATGTCGAACAAGGCGCCGACCTCCTCGTCTTTCCCCAATTCGGTATCGAGGAAATGACCGCCCCCGGCCTCCAACACCACTGGAACTTCCGCTCCGCCAACATGTCGCATACCTTCATCGGCACTGTCTCGCGTGTCGTCAACACCCACAGCCTCAAGGGAGGCGTCGAAATCCGCTCCAACCTCATTAACCACATGCAGGCTCCCTGGCAGTTGATCTTCAACTTCAACCGCGGCATGACCGCCGGCCCCGATGCCCGCGCGGTCACCACTACCGGTGGTACCGGATTCGCTTCCTTCCTCCTCGGAGCCGGTTCCGGCGGCCAGGTCACCAACGGCATGCGCCCCGCCCTCGAAAGCAAATCCTACGGACTCTACATTCAGGACGATTGGAAGGTCAGCCGCAAGCTCACGCTCAATCTGGGCCTGCGCTGGGATTGGGAAACCGGACTCACCGAGCGCTACAACCGCTACGCCGTGCTCGACCCCTATGTCCGCAGCCCGCTCAGCGAACGGGCCGGACGCGATCTCTTCGGCGGCTGGCTCTTCCCCATGCAAGGCCTCGAAGGCCGCAACCTCCGCAGTCCCGAATACGACAAGATCGCCCCACGCGTCGGCCTCGCTTATCAATTGCGGCCCAACACCATCCTCCGTGCCGGCTACGGCCTGTTCTACGCCATGGCGCCCTACGGCGCCAATTACTACGGCACCTCGCCCTTCGTCGCCAGCACTCCATGGCTCGCTTCCCTCGATGGCGTTACGCCCAATCATTACCTCAGCAATCCGTTCCCCGGCGGCGTCATTCAACCCGAAGGAGCCTCCGGCGGCCTGCTCGCCGCGCTCGGCCTTGGTGTCAACGGCCCCGTCCCCTCCACCATGACCACCCCCTACAACCAGCAGTGGAACTTCACCGTCGCCCAGCAACTCGGCGGCCGCCTCGGCCTCGAAATCGCCTATGCCGGCAACAAGGGCGTCCACCTGCCCTTCCGCACCGGCTGGCAAATGGATCAACTCGATCCCGCGCTCATCAGTCCCACCGCGGGCCTGCTCGATCTCGTGCCCAATCCCTTCTTCGGCTTGATCCCCGTTGGCACCATGTCGACTCCCAACGTGCAACGCGGCCATCTGCTCACCCCTTATCCACAGCACCCCGGTGTCACCTTCGCCGCCCCCGGCTGGGGTAACTCCAACTACCACTCCCTCCAGGCCAAACTCGAGAAGCGCTTCTCCTCCGGCAACAGCGTCGTCGTCGCCTACACCTTCTCCAAGCTCCTCTCCGATGGCGCCGACAATGCCTGGGACTCCGCCGCGCAGACCAACTTCCACTGCCGCGCCTGCGACAAGTCGGTATCGCCCTACGATCAGCGCCACCGCCTCGTCACCAGCTTTACCTATGACTTGCCGTTTGGCGTAGGAAAAACCTATGGCGCCGGCTGGAATCCGTTCCTCAACGCCGTCCTCGGGCAGTGGCAGATCAACGGCATTGCCACCGTCAATAGCGGCCTGAACCTCCAGTTCAACGTCCCCGCCAATACGAGTTTCTCCTTCGGCGGCAATCAGCGCCCCGACGTCACCGGCCAACCCGCCAAAATCGAGGACCGGTCCATCCGCCGCTGGTTCAACACCGCCGCCTTCGCCATTCCGCGGCAATACACGTTCGGAACACTCGGCCGCATGCATCCGAACCTGCGCGCCGACCGCGTCGAAAACCTCGACTTCTCCATCTTCAAGAACTTCCGGATCAAGGAACGCGCCACCTTGCAGTTCCGCGCCGAATGGTTCAACTTCACCAACTCGCCCATCTTCGCCATGCCCAACACCACCGTCGGCAGCAACGCCTTCGGTACGGTCACGGCGCAAGAGAACGCTCCGCGCCAAACCCAATTGGCGCTGAAGTTCATCTTTTAACGCTCAATCCTGTAACTGCCGGCGCGAGGGGACACCGCTACTGTCCCCTCCCCGTTTCCCGCCCCTCCAACTGAAAATCAATCCAGCCAACCGCCGTATTCTGCTTCTCCTTCGCCAGCCGGTCCGTCACCCGCACTTGCAGCATATATTCCCCCGGAGCCAACTCCGTGCCCAACCGCAGTTGCCCCGCCGTCAGCATCCGCTTCGCATCGAACCCTTCCCCCGGCTGATACGGCATCTTCTTCCCTTCAAACACACGCTTCCCATCGCGATACACACTCGCCTGGATATCCACCTGCGGCTTCTTATCCGGCCCCATCTTCGCATTCAAAATCTGAAAGATGTACATCATCATCTGCCCTTGCCGGAATACCCGCACAATCGGATTCGACCGCGGATCCTGCGCCCCCTGCTGCCCTTCGCCGATCTGCGCCTTGTCCGCCGGCAGCCGCAGATACAACCCCGACATCGCCAACCGGCCCTTCTTCACATCCGGCACTTCAATGAACTGGCTTGCCGATCCCGTCTTCCCGCTTGCCGCGTCGCGAATCACCGCCCGTAATTGATACGCCCCCGGCTTCTTGATCGGATGGTGAATCGTATAAATCAGCCCGTTCCGCAACGCCTGCCGGTACGTATTGCCACGCAGGTTGATCGTGAACGTCTTATCGCTCTCATCCACCGGCACGCCGTTATCGCCAAACGTCATCACCAGTGCGTCGATATTCGCCTTCCGCCACCCTGCCGCATCCTCCTCGAACCGCAACCCTCCCACGTCGATATGCAGCAGCGAACTGACAAACGATCCCGCCTTCGCATTCTCCGAGTACAGCGCCGTCAGCTTGATCGGCACCCCGCCCGATCCGAACGGCGACGTCAGCGCCGCCAGCATCTGCTGCTGCCGCGTCTTCGGAGCCGGCCGCGCCTCCGTGTCCGGGATCCCCAGGAATCCCGTCCGCGACCGCACCGTCAAACCCGCCCGTTTCACCTTCACCTGAATCTTGTGATAGTCCTTGTTGAACGTCGCCTCCGCCGGCGAATACCCCAGCAGATAATACCCCTGCTGGTCCTCCAGTACTTTCCCTAAACTCCCCGCAATATCGTTCGAATCGCGATAAAATATCCCACCCGTTTCCGCCGCCAGGTAATACAACCCGTTCTGCGATTCGAAGTAATCCGACCGCCGCCGGCTCATCCGGTCCGACATCGCCACCGGGTTCCGATTCGTCGGCCCCCGCTCATTCGCCCCCATCGACAACGTCGGCAGCCCTCGCGCATCGAGCGTGTAAATCACCACCCCCGCGCGGTTCGCCAGGTCCGTCAGCCGCCGCAATTGCTCCAGCACCATGTCCGTATTCCCCTGGCGGTCCAGAATCCGCATCCCATCCGACACCAGCACCACGCTCTTGCGTCCCGGCAACTCGCGCAGTCCGTTCACTACGTAATGAATCGCCCCCAACGTCCCCACTGAAAAAATCCGGTCCCGAAAATCGTCCAGCGACTGGAACGCCTCCTCCTCATCCTCGCTTGTATTTCCAAACGCACTCACCCCGCCGCGCCCCAGCGGATTCCACTTCACGCGCTCCACCGCCGCCAGCATCTGCCGCTTGTCCGAAGTGAAGCTCTGTAGTGCCCCCATCCCCGCTCCCGTCCGCACCACCGCCACCAGATCCCCCGCCTGAATCTTCTCATTGACGAACTTCTTCAAAGCCTGCTGCGCATACGCCATGCTCTCCCATGACATGCTCAGATCGTCCACCACCACCGCAATCGTCCGCTGCACCTGGTTCGCCCGCAACCTCGCCGGCGGCGGCGGAGCGCCCGGTTCCACTGTCACAACCTCCGCCCGCGGCGCCGCCCGTACAAACTGAAAGCTCGTAATCTGCTGCGGCTTCCCATCCTGTAGCAACTCGAAGTCCCGCGCTTCGAGATCCGCCACATGCCGCCCGCGCGAATCCGTCACCACCGCATCCACCTGCACCAGATTCACCGTGATGCGAATGACGTGATCCTGCTCCTGGGAAGCCGGCTGCTGTCCGAACACAGCCATCCCGACTAGCGCCAGCGCCCATCGTCGCATGCTTTCAGAGTAGCGCTACGTATGAGCAAGCGAAACTCGTCATGGAGTGAGAAGTGCTCGCCGGCCGGTGTACGGAACCAGACTGTCCTCCGTTTCTTCCGGCTCATTCAATAATGATTCGATTCGGCTCCGAAATTCACTCCAGCTTGCGAGGTTTTCGATAATCATCTCCACTA
>CAYOBO010000100.1:20496-28247 GCA_964402295.1 uncultured Candidatus Solibacter sp.
ATTCGGCTCCGAAATTCACTCCAGCTTGCGAGGTTTTCGATAATCATCTCCACTATTTATTGTCCACTGTGTGTCAAGCCACCACGCGGCAGAGGCCATCCTGTTAGCATTCTCGGGGACAACAACCGAACTCAGGAAACCAGAGCCTTCACCACGTTCCCATGCACATCCGTCAGCCGGAAATCGCGCCCCGCATGGCGATACGTCAGCTTCGTGTGATCGAACCCAAGCTGATGCAGAACGGTCGCGTGCAGGTCATGCACGTGCACCTTGTTCTCCACCGCCTTGAATCCGAATTCATCCGTCGCCCCATACGTCATGCCGCCCTTGAACCCGCCGCCCGCCAGCAGATACGTAAATCCAGGCACATTGTGATCGCGCCCGCACCCCAGCTTCTCCAATCCGCTGTTCTGAATCATCGGCGTCCGTCCAAACTCGCTGCCGATCATCACAATCGTTTCCTCAAACAACCCCCGCGCCTTCAAATCCTCAATCAGCGCCGCGATCGGACCATCCACCTTCGCCGCCAGCTTCGCATGCACGCGGATATCGTCATGGTTATCCCAGGGCTGCCCGTTGCCATAGTACACCTGCACCATGCGCACGCCCTTCTCGATCATCCGCAACGCCAGCAAACACCCGCGCCCGAAGTCCGAGATATCGTAACGCTCCCGGATCTTCTCCGGCTCCTTCCGGATATCGAACACATCCATCGCCTCCGCCTGTAGCCGGTACGCCGATTCCATCGACCGCACCGCCCCTTCCAACTGCGCATCCGCGCCCGTCCGCGCCAGGTACTTCCGGTTCACCTGCTCGAGCAGCGTCAACTGCCGCCTCTGCTCCTCGGAAGACAGCTCCGTATTCCGCAAATGGTGAATCAGCTTCTCCGGCTCCACGGCCGAATTCTGGATGTGCACGCCCTGATACAGCGACGGCATGTAGCCGTTCGACCACAGCGAACTCCCCAGCACCGGATACCCCGGACACAGCACCACAAACCCCGGCAGATTCCGATTCTCCGTCCCCAGCCCGTAGGTGATCCACGCGCCCATCGACGGACGCCCCGGCAACTGGTGCCCGCAATTCATCAACTGTAGCGATGGCCCATGATTTCCCGTATCCCCATACATCGACCGCACCACGCAGAAGCTGTCGATATTGCGCGCCACATGCGGGAAGATCTCGCTCACTTCAATCCCGCTCTGCCCGTGCTTGCGAAACTCCCACGGCGACCGCATCAGGCTCCCCGACGCGCGGTCCGTCTTGATCTTCGGTCCCGGCATCGGCGTGCCGTCGTACTTCGTCAGCGCCGGCTTCGGATCGAACGTATCCACCTGCGACATGCCGCCATTCAAGAACAGGAAGATGACGCGCTTGGCTTTCCCCGGAAAGTGCGGAGGCTTCGGAGCCATCGGATGCACGGCCGCCCCTTGCAGCGTTCCGTGCAGGCCGGCCAAACCAAAACCTGCTCCCAATGTTTGTAGCCATTCGCGCCGGTTCATATGTGGATCTCCAGTCTTAAGGAACGCTCGTGAATTCGCCCGACCCCAGCAGCACCTGCAAATACTGGGGCCAGCCCGTTGTGCCCTTTGCCGTATATTCTATGCCAAGCCGCAACTCGTCGGCATCGGGCTCGCGCGTGAACAACAGCGCATACGCCCGCCGGATGCGCGCCTCGGCTTCCGCTCCGCCTTCCTTCTCCACCCGCGCCGCCAGCGCCTTCGCCTGCCCCGAAATAAACTGGCTGTTCAAAAAGAACAACCCCTGCAACGGACCGATCGTCGTCGGCCGCTCCTCCGCCGTCGCATTCGGATCCGGAAAATCGAACAGCGACATCGTCGCATCCAGCCGTGTCCGGCTCACCGTCAGATATAGCGAACGCCGCGGATTCGTCTCGCTCAGCGGCTGCGGAGCGCCGCCCTTCGTCAGATCCAGCGTCCCGCTTACCGCCAGCACCGAATCCCGCAGCGACTCCATATCCAGCCGCGGCCGTACATTCGCCCGCCACAGCAGTTTATTCTCTGGATCCACCTGCGCCGCCCCGGTCCGATGCGCCGGCGACAGCGCATACGTGCTCGACAGCAGAATCTCGCGATGCACTGCCTTCAGCGAATAGTTCGCCTCCACCAGCTTCCGCGCCAGATACTCGAGCAACTCCGGATGCGACGGCCGCTCGCCCATCTGCCCGAAGTTCGATGGCGTGCGCACAATTCCCGCCCCGAAGTGATGCTGCCACAGCCGGTTCACGATCACCCGCGCCGTCAAGGGATGCGCCGCAATCGCCTCGGCTAGTTCCAACCGCCCGCTGCCCTTCGTAAACGGCTTCGCCTCTCCATCGCACAGCACGCTCAGAAACTGCCGCGGCGCCACCTCGCCCAGCGTCTTGTTGTCTCCGCGAATCGCTACCTTCACATCCGCCGGCTTCGGACCCTCCTTCAGCGTATGCAGGAACGGATACTGCGGCGGCAACCGCGCCTCCAGTGCTTGCAACTCCGCCCGCAACTGCTCCAGATGCGCCTTGGCGAACCCGCCGATCCAGCGGTCCATCTCCTTCGGCGCGTAATAATAGATCCCCGCCGGCGCACGGAAACCATCGATGTAATACGGCCCCGAAGCCAGTTCCCGCCACTGGTAGAACTTCAACACCGGCAGCGCCACGATGTTCGTATACTGCCGCGTCTTCTCGTCCTTCATCCCCTTCTTGCCGCCGAAGGCGACGTAGTTCCGATCGTCCACTTCCTTCGACTCATCGAGCAGCGCCAGCACAAACGCCTGATACTTCGCCGCCGCCTCGCGCACCTGCGCCAATGTCGGCTTCGCATCCAGCACCGCATAGAGATCCGTCATGTAAGGATGCTCCTTGTCGCGGTTCTTCAAATACTCCACCCACCGCCCCAGCGTCTCTTCATCCAACCCCTTACTGTCCGCCGCCTGTCCCTGCATCTTCTGCCATGCCGCCACGACATAGTCCGCCGTATGCCGCGCCAGCATATCCACCAGCAGTTTCTGCTGGTCGATCAGAAAGTCGTTGATGATCTCCTTCTGCGCATCCACCTTCTTCTTCTGCTCGGCGAACGCCTTCGCCTCGGCATCGGAAACCAGCGGATACTGATGCCCCGCGCTACTGCGGAACACACCCAACAGCGAGTAGTAATCGCGAGTCGGAATCGGATCGTACTTGTGATCGTGGCATTGCGCGCAACCCACGGTCAGGCCCAGAAACACCTTCGTCGTCGTATCCACCTGATCGTTCGGGCTTGTCACAATCGCCTGAAACCCCAGCCCCGGCATCAGCGCCTCGCGCTCGGCCTCGGGCAACAGATCCGCGGCAATCTGCGCCTTCACGAACGTGTTGTACGGCATATCGTTGTTCAGCGCATCCACAACCCAGTCGCGATACCGGAACGCATTCGGCAGCGGCGTATCGACGCCGGCCGCCAGCAGTCCATCGGAATAGCGAGCCAGATCCAGCCAGTGCCGCGCCCATCGTTCGCCGTAACGTGGCGACGCCAGCAGCCGGTCCACTACCTTCGCGAACGCATCCGGCGACTTGTCGTTGCGAAACGCCTCGGCCTCTTCCGGAGTCGGCGGCAGCCCCGTCAAATCGAGCGTCACGCGCCGCAGCAGCGTCGTGCGGTCCGCCGGCGGATTCGGCTCCAGCTTGTTCTCCCCGAGCTTCGCCAGCACAAACGCATCCACGCCCGTCTTCACCCAACTCGCGTTCTCCAACCGCGGAGGCTTCACCGCCGCCAGCGGTTGAAAGCTCCAGAACTTGCGATGCTCCGGTGTGATCGTGAATCCCTTGGCCGCATGCGAGGCAACCGCCTTCGATTCCGGCCACGCCGCCCCGCGGCGGATCCACTCTTCGAGCAGCGCCACATCCGAAGCCGTCAGCGGAGCCGTGGGTGGCATCTTCACCGCGCCCGTCCGCTTCACTGCTTCGATCAGCTTGCTCGCCGCGGGATTGCCCGGCACGATCACCGCGCCCGACTTGCCGCCCGCCATCGCGGCTTCGCGCGAGTCCAGCCGCAATCCACCCATCGCCGTCTGCGTGTGGCACGAATAGCAATGGGCAGCCAGCATCGGCCGGATCTTCGTTTCGAAGAACTCGGCATCCTGTTGCGCGGCGGCTGTCGTGAGACAAGCCGCAAGCATGAGTGGCAAGCGCATGCGTGCCATTCTATCGCAGGATGCTCACCGCGCCGTGGCGCACTCGCCGGCGCGCCGGCGCGCCTTGTCCAGAATCGCCCGCCAGTTGGCCGCCAGCGGCGTTACCCAGTCGAGCGCCTCCAGCCGTTCGGCGGCCAACCGGTAGGCGTGGCAGGCCTCGCGCTGGTTTCCACGTCCTTGTTCGGCTTGGCCCAGAACGTACCACGCATACCCGTAGCTCTGTCTTCGCACGGGCGGAAGCTGGCCGCTTTCCTCCAACTGTTCATAAGTCCGCAACGCCTTGCGCGCGGGCTCGATCGCCTCCGCGGGCGCGCCCGTTTGGATGAGCCCGTTTGCGTACTCGCGCGCCGCCACCGCCAGCCGTTCCCTTACTCTCACGTTCGCCGGATCCGCGCTCTGCGCACGTTCGAGCAACTCCATCGCCCGCCGGTAGTGCGGCAGCGAATCGGCATCCCGTCCCGCATAATCGTACACTTCGCCCAGCACCGCCGCATCCGCCGCCGCGTCCAGAATCGCTTGGGGATTGCCCGGACTTGCCGCCAGCATCTCGTCCGAAATCCGCGAAGCTCGTAACGCGTACTCGAGCGCCGGACCGTGCTCGTCATGCACCGCATGAATCTCCGCGATCCGGCGGTAGGCGCTGCCCGCCGAACGCCGGTAGCGCGCCTCCGCGGGCCGCCGCGCCATTGCCTCCTCCGCCAATCTGGCCGCCTCCTGGAATTCCTCCACCTGCTGTCTCCATTGCCCAGCCGGCATCGCCAGTGCGTGAGTGAACCGGGCCACACCCGCCCGCCAGATTCCCTCGGCCTCCTCCGGCCGCGCCGCGCGGAAACGGTCCGCGTAAATCACTGCCTGCCGCGCATGGCGCGCCGCAGCCGCCATCTCATTCCTCTGGCTGTCGTGTTCGGCCAGACGCACATACACCTGCGTGGCGATGCGTAGCGAATCCGCCCGCTCCGCCCCGGCGGCCAGCGCCTGCTCGATCAGCGCCGCGGCCTTCTGCAAGCTCAGTTGCGCATTGCCCATGTCCCCAAGGTTGGAATACAGAGGATTGCCTTGGATTCGCGACAACTCCAGGTAGGCGCCCGCCAACTCTTCCTGCAACGCCGGACTTCCACCTGCGTCCCGCGACACCGCCGCCAGGTACTCCAGCGAACCCTCCACCAGTTTGCGCCGCAGCGGCAGCGTCGCCGGAATCGCTTCCAACTCCGGCTGGATCTCGAAGATCACCGTGTGCACCAGCTTGCGCGCGTCCTCAAACCGCCGCGCTTCCCGGTCCGCCTGCCGCACCCACAAAGCCGCTCCCAGAACCAGGCCCGCTGCCAATATCGCGATGGCCGCGGTCATCGCCCGGTGACGCCGCACGAACCGCCCCAGAAGGTATCCCGCGCGCGGCGGCACCGCCATAATCGGCATTCCCTCCAGGTGCCGCGCCACATCCGCCTCCAACTCCGCCACCGAGGCGTAGCGCCGCGCCGGATCCTCCGCCATCGCCTTGCCCACAATCGCGTCCAGGTCCCGCGGGATCCCCCTCGCCACACGGCTCGGCGGCGCTGCTTCGTTGTCCAGCGCATGCCGCAGTGCCGCCACGTAGTCCGCCCCCTCCAGCCGCCGCGGATTGACCCCCGTCAGCAACTCGTACAGCAGCAGCCCCAAGGCATAGATGTCCGATGCCAGCGTCAGTGCGGCCCCCCGCAACTGCTCCGGACTGGCGTACAGCAACGACATCGGCTGGAGCAGCGTGGCCGTCGCCTCCGCCGGTTCGGCATCCACCAGCCGCGCAATGCCGAAGTCCAGCACCTTCACTGCCCCATCCGGCGTCACCAGAATGTTGCCTGGCTTCAGGTCCCGGTGCAGAATGAGGTGCTGGTGGGCGTACGATACCGCGCGGCACACATCGCGAAACAGCCGCAGCCGCTCGGCCCTGTCCAGCCCGCGGCTCGTGCAATGCGTGGTGATCGGGGAACCCTCCACCAGTTCCATCGCGAAATAGCGCCGTCCCCCATGGATGCCGCCGTCGAGCAGCCGAACAATCCCCGGGTGATCCAGCCTCGCCAGCAACTGCCGCTCGCGAATGAACCGCCGCTCGCTTTCCGGGCCGAATACCGCCCCTCCGGCCACCTTTAACGCCACCTCCCGCCGGAATTCCCCATCGTTGCGTTCGGCACGGTACACCACACCCATGCCTCCTCGCCCCAGTTCCTCCAACAGCCGGTACGGACCCACCGTTTCCCCCACGCCAAACCCGTCTTCACCGGACGGCGTCAAGAAGCGGCCCGCCCCCGCCAGCGCTGCCAGCAGACTCTCCACCTCCGCCCGTACTTCCGGTTGTAGCTTCTCCATCAGCGTCAGGCGTTCGGCGGGCGCTGCTTCCTCGACCTGCGTGAACGCCTCCCGCACCACGGCCCAAGTTCCTGCATCCATGCGCTTCTCCCTACAATACTCCTGGCGCAAAACAGGCTCGGTTCAATCGCCGCCGCCCTGGATTCGCCGCGCCAGCCACGCCCGCGCCACATTCCAGTCCCGGTTCACCGATTGCGCGGTTCGCCCCAGAATCTCCGCCGTCTCCTCCAGCGTCAGCCCCGCGAAGTACCGCAGCTCCACCACGCGCGCCCGCTCGCTGTCCAACTGCGCCAGTTCATCGAGCGCCGCGCTCAGCGCCACGACATCCAGATCCGGCTCGACGCTGATCGTCAGTGCCGCATTCAGGTCCACTGTGCCCGCTCCGCCGCCCCGCTTCGCCGACAGCCGCTTCCGCGCATCGTCCACCAGGATGCGCCGCATCGCTTTCGCCACGGCGCCGTAAAAATGCGCCCGCCCCTGCCAGTTGACGCGGTTCTGGTCCACCAGCCGCAGGTATGCCTCATGCACCAGCGCTGTCGTCCCCAACAGATGTCCCGGCCGCTCATGGCGCATCATGCTCTGCGCGATCGTTCGCATCTCGGCGTAGACCAGCGGAACCAGCTTCTCCAGCGCCGCGGGTTCCCCCTCACTCCACCGGTTCAGCATATCGGTGATATCGGCCACGGTAGATACAGTGTAACCGGACAGGCGGCGAAAATCCTCGCCGTTTGCGCCATGTAAGGAGTGAATGTTGGAAAGTGAGAAGATCCAATGAAGCTCAATATTACCCCAGCCGTTAGTTCGGCCCCGTCCGGCCGTCGATGCAGATGCTTCCTGACTGCTCTACTGTTGGTGGCAACCCCATCCGCCTTTGGGCAGATCCCCCCTCCACCAACGGTGCAGCCCGCCACATTGACTTTCTGGGAACCTGCGCCCAGCGACATCACCGATTGTTCCATCAACAACCGCGGCCAAGTGATCGGTACCTTCCTGGCGCGCAGGCAGGGCGTCTCGAATCTGACCGGATTCCTGTTGAAAGAATCGGCGCTGCAACCCTTTTCCGTGCCGGGCTACCGCCATACCTCATTAACGGGGATCAACGACCGCGGCGATATGACAGGATTTGCCTATGAACGCTTCAGCGATGGCGCGGCCGGCTTCATCGTTCGCGACGGTGCCATCGCCTTTCTGCCGCCTATCCCGCCCCCTCCGGGCGCGGAGGTGTTTCCAGGCTATGT
>CAYOBO010000101.1:0-27758 GCA_964402295.1 uncultured Candidatus Solibacter sp.
GGGACTGGCGGAGCGGGCGCGGCGGGGGTGTCGGGAACCTTGCGGGGCAACACGGTTCGCGGAGCGCTCGATTCGTTTTGGCCGGCACGGCGCACGGTGATCTCTCCGCGCTCGGTCTCGAGGTGAATCGCCGGACCGCCGGTGGATCCGCGGAGCGTCGATGCGCGATCTTCGGTCTCGACCTTGAGCGGAGGGCCGTAGTCGTTGTTGATCTCGCCGCGCCGGGTGGTGGCGGTGAGATCGAATTTCGCTCCGGCGGCCAAGATGAGATCCACATTGCCGTTATCCGTGCGCGCCTCGATGCGTCCGTGGGTGGGGAGCGGGCGGATCTCGATATCGCCACGCTCCAACCGCACTTCCGCGGTTTGGGAGAATCCGCGCAACTGCACGTCGGCGACCTTCGTCCGCACCTTTACCGGGCCCTGAACATTTTCCGCGGAAATGTTTCCGAGGGCGATCTTCACCAGACCGGTGGCCTGCTCGACGCGGACCTCGGTATTGCTGCTTTCAAAGCGCAGGGGCTTGGCCACGTTGCGGAAGGTCAATTCGCCGGAGTAGCCGCCGTTGACGGTGACCTGGCCGGCGATGCCTTCCAGTTCGATATCCTGGCCGCGGCCCTTGATATCGACGTTCCCCTTGACGTTCACCGCGCGCACGATGTCGCTGCGGCGCAATTCGACCTTCGCCGACCCGCCGATGTTCTGGAGGCGAACGCCGGCGTTGTCACTGTCGATTTCGACGCTGCCGGCGAGGTCGCGCACATCGAAGTCGCCATAGCGGCCGCGTCCGACGAAGCTCAAGTTCTTGGGGATGGAAATCTCGAGGTCGGCCGAAGCGCGGCGGTTGCGGTCGATCTTTTCCTGATTGGTGCGGATGAGGATCTGGTCTCCCATGGGGACGATTTCGACCGGCGCCTCTTTGTCGCCGCGGTCGGCGTCGGACTGGTTGTAGGCCTGAATGGTCTTGCGTCCGGTTACCTTGATGCTGTCGCCTTCCGCGCCGACGACGGTCGCATTGCCGCGGCCTAAGTCGAGCACCACGCGGGAAGCCTTGCCCGCTTTTTGTTCCACATTGACGGGAAATTCAAAGCGCTCGCCGAAAATCTCGAGGCCGCGCACGGAAATGCGGCTGTTCGGCCAGCGGGAATAGGCGTTCGCGCCCCAGAAGCTGAGCGAGCCGAAGACGCACAACAGGATTACGGCAAACCACTCTCCGCCGGAGACTCCCTGCACGGGCAAGGGGCGATCGGTGAAGTGCCAGTAGAGCACTTCGACGAGGCGGGCCGAACCCCAGAGGATGAGCAGAAACGGCCAGTAGCGGGCGAACATATCGAACAAAGGAATGTCCGGCCACAGGTTGCGCACCAGGAAGAGCGTGCCGATGGCGATCAGCAGCAAAGGCCCTACAACGGATCTCGGTTTCATGACTCGTTCCTCCTCTCTCCCCCCTAGGACGCGCTCGATGTGGCGCGTTCCATCAATTTCAGCAAGCCTACCACGATCAAGAGCGCCGGCCAGGTTGTGGAAAACGCATACCCGCCGACATGGTCAATGGCAAAGAGCGAACCGACGGCGATGAGCAGGATGGGGCCGCGGATCGCGCGTATTAAAGGAACCCGCGGGGCATTAACGTTCATGATTCACCTCCCGCGCCAACTGCGCGTTGGATTTCAGCCGCGCGTACAAAAGGAAAACACCGAGTGCGATCATGAGCACTGGCACGACATACGGCGCCAATGCGTGCAAGTCGAGCCAGTTGAGGTTGTCGAGCAGGAATACGACGCCGAGGACAATCAGCAGCACGGGCAATACCGGAAATCCGGTGTAAAGGTGCGAATTGGGAAAAATCGAGGAAAATTCATCCACCGGCTCGCCGAGCAGGCGCTTCTTGGCGGTGTGATAGGCCTCGAAGGCCATGTAGAAGATCCAGACGGGGATGAGCATCTGGACGAGAGCTTCGGTGGAACGGGCTCCATGGTCGGCAAGGCTGAACAAGACTCCGGTGACCAAGGCGTGCACGAAACCCTTGGCGTACTGGCCGTTGTAGATGGCTCCGACGCCGGGGATGAGTCCGAGGATGAAGGCCCATCCTGGGGAGACGCTACTTTGGTTACGCCCCACGGTGGGCGAAACATACGGATTTGCCGCCCCGTCTCCGGGAGGAGGCGGCGGTGGGGCCGCGGATAGGGGCATGTGTTCGGCGCAATAGACCGTTCCCAGATAATTTTGAACCTGCTCGGGAGTAAGCCCCTTGCCGCATGCGCGGCAGTAGGCGATGGTCTGTTTCGGATTGTCGTTTACCGGATCCATGGGTGGGTACCTCCAGACTTCATTGTTTTGGCGCTCCCGTGTTTTCGGCCCCCGGGGCTGCGGGCCTGGACGGCGTGGCCGTCTCGTTGTCTGGCATCTGCCCGGCGCCTTCCTCGTCGGAGGAAAGATCGCGGAGCATGGATTGCACTTCGTAAACGATGCGCAAACTCTCGTAGTATTTCACGGCGCGGTTCCAGGAACGGTGCAACCGATCTTCGGCGGCTTCCCAGACTTTGACGGGATGGAGGTCGGCGGCGCGCAACTGGCGGGCTTCGATTCCAGCGAAGCGTCCGAGCATGGCAAAGGAAAGGATGGTCATGGCCATGCCCATGACGAGGCGGGGCCGCAAGACCGGCTCGATGAGTGTTCCGATCCACTGGCCAAAGGCGGACTTAGCCTTGACGGTAACAGGCTGGCGGGAAGGAACCTGCTGCAAGATTTTGGTGACCAGAACGGCGGGAGGTTCGACGGCGGCAGCGCGTTCCATGAAAGAGACGGCCGCGGCCGCGTCGTGGGCCAGTTCGCGGCAAGCCGCACAACCGGCCAAATGAGCTTCGACTGCTGCCCGCTCGTCCGCCGCAAGCGTTTCGTCCATGTAATCGCACAGCAGCAGTTCCAGTTCCGTGCACGTCATACCGCCACCTTGTGCTTTCTGAGGATGCGAGCCAGTTCGGCCCGGCCCCGGTTGAGGCGCGATTTCACGGTTCCTTCGGGAACGTTCAAAACCTGCGCGATCTCCCTGTACTCCATCTCCTCCAAGTCCCTCAATATGAGTGTTTCCCGCAGTTCCGGGGAGAGTTTCTCCAAACCCGACTGCAAGATTTCACTCGCTTCGCGGCCGGCGAGCAGTCCTTCGGTTCGCGCCGATAATGCGGCGGTCTCTTCGAGAACCGGTAACTGATCTTCGATCGAATCGGTGGCGCGCTCCTGCTTGCCGCGCCTGTAGTTGTCGATCAAGAGATTGCGGGTGAGCCGCATGAGCCAAACGGCAAAAGAGCCTTCGCCGGAGCGGAAACTACGCAGACTCTTGAAAACACGCAGAAAGACATCCTGGGTCAGATCCTGCGCCTCGGTGTCGTTGCCGGTAAAACGGTAGCATACCGCATACACTTTTCGCGTGTGCAGACGGACCAAGTCCTCCCAAGCGAACTCGTCACCGCTCAGGCAGCGATCGACCAGATTAGAATCGGTGTCCAAACTGTTTGCCCAACTCAGGCGGCCGCCAGTCGCGTTTTGCGAGCCCCAGTTTGTGGCCGAGGCCGAAAAGGAAACCGCGATATGTGGTACGACTGCCATGATACCCTCAAACGGCGCCCGGAGGAGAGAGGTTGCTGACGAGTGCCGCCATGCGATGTCTCCATCTTGCGCTTCCACCATGCAAAACGAACATTTCGCGTGGGAAGTTCGGGAAAGTTTTGTCTGGATTTGGACTTCCTCGCCTGGCGGGTGTTTCGTTGTATCCTAGATTGGCCCCCGGCGCGGAACCTGATGGGAAGAAGGCCGGGAGTCTGTTGGAAAGGATTCAATCGGACTGTCTGACAAAGCACTTCGTTCTCCCGCTACGCGACGCCGCATGCTGCTTGTTTTGGCAGGCATTGCGGTGTTGCTGCTTCTTTGGTTCGGACTCCGCGCCCGAGGGAAGGAGTTTGAATGGGAGGTTTTTCAGGCCACGTTTCTGCACCTGCATTGGGGTTGGTTTTCGGCCGGGATCCTGCTTGTTCTGCTCACCTACTTTGGACGGGCGATCCGCTGGCAGGTGATGCTGCGGCCGGTGAAGCCGAAGTCGAACTTCTGGAATCTGCTGATTGCCACCACGATCGGCTTTACGGCCGTTGTGCTGTTTGGGCGGGCGGGTGAGTTGGTGCGGCCGTATCTCATTGCGAATAAAGAGAAAGTATCGTTTTCGAGCCAGCTTGCGGCGTGGTTCTTGGAACGGATCTACGATCTGTTGTCGGTGTTGCTGCTGTTTGGCTTGGCTCTGGCGCAGATCACGACGTCTTCGACGAAAGTAACGGGTCCGCTGGAGACGGTGTTGCAACTGGGGGGGCATACGGCGGGCGTGCTGGCGACAATCTGCCTGGGGCTGCTGGTGACGTTCGGATTGTTTCCTACTTTTGTAGAAAATAGGTTGATGGGGGTACTGGAAGTCATTCCGGAGCGGTTTCGGGAACGAATACAAGGCTTGGTGCGAGGTTTTCTGTCGGGAACGGGATCGACGCGGCGGCCCAGTGTGGTGTTGCTGTTGGTGCTGTACACGTTCTGTGAGTGGCTCATCATTGTGGGTTGTTTTCTGTGTATTTTCAAGGCGATACCGGTGACTGAGAATCTCGGTCTGCTGGATACTTTGATAGTTGTAGGATTTGTAGCGTTTGGGAGTGCGGTGCAGATTCCGGGGATTGGTGGCGGGATGCAGGTGGCAACGGTGCTGGTGCTTACGGAACTTTTCCACATTCCGTTGGAAAGCGCCAGCGGGATCGCGATATTGATTTGGGCGGTGACGTTTGTCAGTGTTGTGCCGATCGGACTGGCGCTTGCGGTACGGGATGGGCTGGAATGGCGTAAACTTGTGAATGTAAAGGAGATGAAGACTCTATGAGGTGCCCCTTCTGCGGCCATCTGGAGGACAAGGTGATCGATAGCCGGGAGAGCAGGGAAGGCGAGTCGATTCGGCGGCGGCGGGAGTGTTTGAAGTGTACGAAGCGATTCACGACTTACGAGCGGATTGATGAAGTTCCGTACATGGTGGTGAAGAAAGACGGGCGGCGGGAGAAGTTTGATCGGCAGAAGGTGTTGAGCGGATTATTGAAAGCGTGTGAGAAACGGCCGGTGAGTATGGGGAAACTGGCGGAGTTGGTCGATGAGGTAGAGAGCCGGCTGACAGAGATTGCTGAGCGGGAGATACCTACTACAGAGATAGGAGAGATGCTGGTGGGGCGGTTGCGGGACGTGGACAAAGTTGCCTATGTACGCTTCGCCTCAGTGTATCGGGACTTCCAGGATGCGGAGGCGTTCTTTCGCGAACTGAAAGATCTGATCCAGAAGAAAAGAAACTGAGAAACAGTGAGCGGAGCGGCAACCGTATGAGTAGATGAAATCCGTCAAACTGTACAAGAAGGTGTAACCAAAACCAAAGTGAAACATCTTAAAAATTGGGGCTTAACTTCGCCCGGAATTGGTGGTACTATGTTCGAGGCGCAATCGGCCCTTATCCGGCCGTCTCCTGGGCCAGCAGCCGCAGTATCCGTTGGCGAAGAAAAGGTGAACATGATAGACAGCCAATGTGCGGCTGATAACGTTATCCCCAAAGGCTTTGTCAGATTAGCAGGAATCCGACACCCGTGGGGGAGGTGACTCTCAAGTGGATCAATTCGAAGATCAGTTTTTAGCAGATAGCCACGAACCGCTGGGTCTGCCTTTTGACGATGAGGCTTCCTTCTTTCATCCCGAAGAAGTAGCCGAGGGCGATGAATTCCAATCTTCGCAACAGGTTGAAGAGTCGATCTACACCGACGACCCAGTCCGTGTCTACCTTCGCGAAATGGGTGCTGTTCCGCTCCTTACCCGAGATGGCGAGGTGGATCTCGCGCGCAAGATGGAGCGTGGAAAACTCAAGATGCAGAAGGCGTTGAGCCGGTCAGCGCGCGTACAAACGATGGTTCTCGAATGGGCGGAGCAGATCAAGCGGGCGGAAGTGGATCTGGATCAGTTTGTGGATCTGGGGGATTTGGAAGAAGGAAGCGCCGCGGACGCCAAGCGCCGGGCCGAAATCCGCAATCAGTTTGCGGAGCTTTCAAACCAGACCAAGAAGCAGCAGCAGCTCTACGACAAATATAATTCAATCGCGGCCAGCAACAAGAAGCTGCGCCGCAAGTGGTCCTGGAAGGTGGCCCGGTCCAAGGTGGAGATGTCCCGGATGATCCGGGCCTTCCCCTGGCATATGTCGAAGTGGAAGGAGTTCACCAAGGAACTGGAGCGCACCGTCGAGGAACTGAGCCACATGGATCAGGAACTGCGGCGCCTGGAGGAGAAGTCGGCGGCTAACCAACCGAAGATCCGGGAGTTGCGGCGCGAAATCAAGAAGCGGGAAACCATTGCCAGCGCCTCCTATCCCGACCTGAAGCATAGCCTTCAGATCATCCGGCAAGGCGAGATGGAAGCCGAGCGCGCCAAGAAGGATCTGGTGGAGGCTAACCTACGCCTAGTTGTCTCTGTAGCCAAGAAATACGTGAACCGTGGTTTGCATCTTCTTGATTTGATTCAAGAAGGGAACATCGGTCTGATGCGCGCGGCGGACAAGTTCGAGTACCGCCGTGGATACAAGTTTTCCACGTACGCGACGTGGTGGATCCGGCAGGCCATTACGCGCGCGATTGCAGACCAATCGCGGACGATCCGCATCCCCGTTCACATGAACGAGAGCATGAACAAGTTCCTGCGCGCGACGCGTGAGCTGGAGAAGGAACTGGGCCGTGCTCCTACAAATGAAGAAATCAGCCGGCGCATGGACATCCCCGTGGAGAAGGTGCAGAAGCTGAAAACCATCTCGCGTGATCCGGTGTCGCTGGAAACGCCGGTTGGCCGCGACGGCGAGTCCGCCCTTGGCGATCTGATCGAAGACCGCTGGGTGGGGTCTCCGGTGGACGCAGTGATCGATTCGAACGTCCGGGACGAGACGGCGAACATCCTGAAGACCCTGTCTCCGAAGGAGGAGAAGGTGATTCGTTTGCGCTTCGGCATTGGCTGCGAGCGCGAGCACACGCTTGAGGAGATCGGGCAGGAATTCGACGTCACCCGGGAACGCATTCGTCAGATTGAAGCAAAGGCGCTGCGGCAGCTTCGTTCTCCGGAACGGGCTCGGCATCTGCGCGCGTTGCTGGCAGCAAGATAGAACGTCCCTCCTCCAAGAAGTGAAGTTGGGCCGGGGTTCGTCGACCACACCCCGGCCCTTTTTCCATTTCGCCAGGCGTGTTCCTACGCTACGATAGAAGATCGGGCCGAAATCCCCTCGGCCGCTGCAAACCCCGAATCATGGACATCTCGCAACTTCCAAAACATTTCGACTCGAAGCTCGCCGAAGACTCCTGGGACGCCGCATGGGAGCGGATGGGTGTGTATCGATACGACCCGTCGCGCGGGCGCGAGGAAACGTTCGTCATCGACACGCCGCCGCCCACCGTTTCCGGCTCGCTGCACGTTGGCCACGTATTCTCCTACACACATACCGACCTGATGGCGCGCTTTCAGCGCATGCGCGGGCGCAACATTTTTTACCCGATGGGTTGGGATGACAACGGACTGCCCACGGAGCGGCGGGTGCAGAATTACTTCAACGTTCGCTGCGATCCCACGCTGCACTACGTTCCCAACTTCGACCCATCGGCGGCGGCCAAGGAAAAGCACCCTGTCTCGATCTCGCGGGCGAATTTCATCGAATTGTGCCTGAAGCTGACCGCCGAAGATGAGAAGGCTTTCAAGGCCTTGTGGCGGCGCATCGGACTGGGGGTGGATTGGGCGCAGGAATACTCGACGATCGACGCGCGCTGCCGGCGGACGGCGCAGCTTTCGTTTCTGGATCTGTTCCGGAAGGGGCATATCTATGCCGTCGACTCGCCGGCCATGTGGGACGTGGATTTTCAGACGGCCGTGGCGCAGGCGGAAGTGGAGGACCGCAACACGGCGGGTCACTTCCACAACATCCGGTTTGGCGTGGAAGGTTCGGAGGCGACGTTCGTGATTGCCACGACGCGGCCGGAACTGCTGGGGGCTTGCGTCGGCGTCACGGCGCATCCGGACGATCCGCGGTATAAGCCGTACTTCGGCAAGCGCGCGGTGACGCCGGTCTTCCATGTTCCGGTGCCCATTTTCCCGTCGGAACTGGCCGATCCCGAGAAAGGCACCGGCATTCTGATGGTGTGTACGTTCGGCGATGCGACCGACGTCCGCTGGTGGCGCGAGCAGTCGCTGCCGAACCGCCAGATCATCGGGCGTAACGGGCGGCTGATTCCGGTGACCTTCGGCGAGCCGAACTGGGAATCGCTCGATCCCGAAGCGGCCAATGCGGCCTATGCGCAGATTGCCGGCAAAAATACCAAGCAGGCGCGCAAGATCCTCGTGGAGCACCTGCTGGGCGATGCTCTGACGGAGGCTCCCAAGCCGATCGAGCATTCGGTGAAATATTTCGAAAAAGGCGATAATCCGCTGGAGTTTATTTCCACGCGGCAGTGGTTCGTGCGGCTGCTCGATAAGAAGGAAGATCTGATCGCTTGCGGCGACCGCATCCAGTGGCATCCCGATTTCATGCGCCTGCGTTTCAAGACGTGGACCGAGGGGCTGCAATTCGACTGGTGCATCTCGCGGCAACGTTACTTCGGCGTATCGTTCCCGGTGTGGTACAAGCTGGACGGGGAAGGGAACCCGCTGTATGAGGATCCCATTCTGGCGCCGGAGGCGATGTTGCCTGTCGATCCGATGGACACTCCGCCACCGGGTTTTCGAGAGTCGCAACGCAATCAGCCGAACGGCTTCTGCGCCGAATCGGACGTGTTCGACACATGGTTCACCAGTTCGCTCACGCCGCAAATTTCCGCCGGCTGGTTGACGAACGAGACGCTGTTCCATAACCTCTTCCCCAACGACCTGCGTCCGCAATCGCACGAGATCATACGCACGTGGGCTTTCTACACGATCGTCAAGGCGTGGCTCCATTCGGGGACGATTCCCTGGCATCACGTGGGCATATCCGGCTGGGTGCTGGATCCGGACCGGAAAAAGATGTCGAAGTCGAAGGGCAACGTGGTCACGCCCATGCATTTGCTGGAAGAGTATGGCGCCGATGCCGTACGCTACTGGTCCGCGAACGCACGGCTGGGGACGGATACGGCGTTCGATACGAACGTACTGAAGGTGGGCCGCCGCTTGGTGACGAAGCTTTTCAATGCGGGGAAGTTCGTGCTCATGCAGAGCGCGGAGCCGGGTCCGGTGAGCCACCCGCTGGACGTGGCATTCCTGAGTGAGTTGAACGATCTGGTGACGCGGGTGACGGCGCAATTCGAGAAATACGAACACTCGTATGCGCTGGGCGAGACGGAGAAATTCTTCTGGCGGGGGCTGACGGACAATTACCTGGAACTGGTGAAGGCGCGGAGCCGGTCGGAAAGCGACGCCGCGGGGCGCTCCTCGGCGGTGGCCACGCTGCGCATCGCACTGAACGTGCTGTTGCGGCTGTTCGCGCCGTTTGTGCCGTATATCACCGAAGAGATCTGGTCCTGGCAGTTTGCCGGCGAGACGGGCCATGCTAGTATCCACAAAGCGCCGTGGCCGGAACCTGTCGCGCTGCCCGCGGCGGCCGAGGATGTCTTTGAAACGGCGTGCGCCGCGCTCAGCGCCATTAACAAGGCGAAGAGCGAGGCGGGGGTTTCGGTGGGGCGGTCGATTGTGGAACTGGAGATCGCAGCCAATCGAGAGACGGCGGCACGGCTAGAGAAGGTGAAGGCCGACGTGCTGGGGGCGGTGCGCGCGGCCGATTGCGGCATCGCGATCAAGGACACGCTGGAAGCCAATCAATTCGAAGTGGTGCAGGTCGCCTTCGAGACGGCCGAAGGCCAGCCGGCCTGACGCCGGGCTACTGCGTCAATAGGGCGCGCACGACAAATACCGCCATCTGTCCGCGGGTATTCGTATTCCACGGGCAGAAGGCGGTTTCCGTGCATCCGCTGGTCACGCCGAGTTCCTTCATTTTCTGGATGTAGCCGAAGAAGATGTCATCCACGGGGACATCGGTGAAGAACGGCACGGTGGGGAAGGTAATGGTTTGATCGAAGCGGCGCTGGAGTTTGGTGCGCACGATGAAGGCGGCCATCTGTCCGCGCGTTACGGGATCGTTCGGGCAATAGGTGGTGGCGGTGCAGCCCGCGGTATATCCCAATTCCCGCATTTTCTGGATGTGGGGGAACTGCGGGTGGGTGGCGGGAACGTCGGTGAAGTAAGGCTGCGTCCGGTAGGTGAAGGAATCTCCTCCATAGAGCGCCCGGATGATATAAAGCGCCATGGTGGCCCTGGTTGTTGCATCCTCCGGACAGAACTGGTTCGTATCGTTGTTGCAGAAATCGGCCACATTGGCCTGCTTCATGAGATAAATGTGGTCGTTGAACAAGTAGTTCACCGGTACGTCCGCGAATGCGCTCTGCGGTATCGTCGCCGGTTGCATCACGTAGACCCCTTGCCTGGCGATGGTCAAGAGTCCGGAGCGCGGGTTGCCGCTGGAGTTGGTATCGAATGTCACCGGCACTAATCCCGATCCATTGCCGGTCACGGTTCCCTGCAATTGTAGCCATGGCGTTGCCGTGGAAGCGGTCCATGTGCAGCCGGTCAATCCGGTCACGGCGAACGTCATGGCGCCGCCGGAGGCGGGAATGGAGCGATTGCCGGGCGTCACGAGCAAGCTGCATGGGGTTCCAGTCTGCGCGATGGCAAAGTTTTTTCCGGCGGCCGTGATGGTTGCGGTGCGATTGGCGGCGGTGGGGTTGATATCGATGCGGAAGGCGACTGTTGCGCTGCCGGTTCCGGATGCGGCGCTGGTAACCGTTACCCACGGCTGATTCGAACTGACGGTCCATGCACAACCGCTGTTGATGGTGAAATCGAAGGAGCCTTCGCCGCCTTCCGCACCCACGGAGAGGCTGGAACTCAAGAGCGTGGCCGTGCAATTGGTGGTAATGCCGCCGAAGTCGATTTTCGCCACGAACGCGTCGGCGCCGCCTTGATTGGCGGTGCGGTAGGCCCCGGCGGTTGCGGGAAAATTTGTGGAAGACGTGGTGCCGGCCAGATACAAATTCCCGGCCGTATCGACAGCCATGGCGGCCAGCGTATCGTTGCCTGAGCCGCCCAGGTAGGTGGAAAAATTCAAGAAATCGCCGCCTGCGTTGAACTGGGCGAGGAACACATCGTTCAATCCAGGACCGGGCGATTGAATCGCCCCGGGTGTCAGCGGCAGTCCGTTGCCCAAGCCGTGTCCACCGAGCAGGAAATTCCCCGATAAATCGACGAGGATCTGGGCCACGGATTCGATGTTGAAATAGACAGCCGGAGAACCGAAATAGGTCGAATAGGATACGGCATCCATCGCAGCGGGCAGTCGGGTAATGAAGGCGGCGTTGGGCGAGGACTGCGGCCGCAGCGGCTGATAGGAGCCCGGCGTGGTGACATAGTTTGCCGAGAGAGTGAGGCCGGCCACGTAGATGTTGTTTCCGGGTCCAAGGGCGATCGTGCGCCCGTAATCGTCGCCACTGCCACCAAGAATGGCCGAGTAGTCCAAGGCCTTGCCATCGCTGCTGAGGCGAGACACAAACACATCCGCGCCGGCGCGATTCGGCGATATGTAGGCGCCCGGCGTTGTGGGAAAGGCCGCGGAACGGGTTTGCCCCGTGACATAGGCGTTGCCTTGCGCGTCGGCGGCAATGGCCGCGGCTTGATCGAGCGCGGTCCCGCCCAGGAAGGTTGCGTAGAGAACCGCGTTCAATGCTGGAGCGATTTTGACGACGAAGGCATCGGACTCACCACGCAGGCTTTGCTGATAGGCCTCGCTGGTGGCCGGAAACGCGGCGCTGCTGGTATGCCCGGCCAAGTAGAGGTTCCCCGCGGCATCGGCGCATAGCGCAGTCGCGGTGCCGAGAATTTCCGTCTCCGAATAGGACAGCATGAGCGAATTCAGAAGCTGCGATCCGTCGGCCGATAGCCGGGCTAGAAACAATCCGATCCCGGGTAACGGCACGGACATGCCCGTGTGTGGAAAATTGAGCGAATTTGTATTTCCGGCGATGGTGATCTGGCCGGCGGAATTCACGGCGATGCCCACGGGGCGCTCGCCGGCGTTGCCGCCCAGGAAGGTGGAATACATCAACTGGTTTCCCGCCGCACTCAGCTTGAAGACGAAAATGTCCTCATCGCCGTTGTATGTCTTGCTGTAGGAGTCGCCCGATAGGGGGAAGTTCGGCGACGTGGTGTAGCCCGTCAGATAGGTGTTGCCGGAGGAATCCACGGCGATTGCCGTGGGTACATCCGTGTTGCTGCCGCCGACGTAAGAAGCGAAGGTGAGCACCGGATCGATGACCAGGGGCAGGGAAGCGTCATAGCTTCCGAGACGGAAGGAGACGACGTTGCCTTGCACGGCGAACCGGCTGTCCACCTCCACGCGCCGCCCGGCGACGGTTTGATACGCCACGGGCGCCCGCAAGAGCATAGCTTCGCCCGACTGAGTTTCCAGGCGCAAGTCGCCGGAGGGGGCGAGCGTCAAACGGCGGGCTTCGCCGATCTCCATGCGGATGCGCGAGGGATCGGCATGGGGGGCTACGACGAAGTCGTACTCGATTTGGCGGGCATTGCCGTAGAATTCGAGATCGACGCCGGGGTAGATGGACGAATAGCGCACGCGTCCATAGTGCGGCACGCCGGTCCGCCGATCCCGTCCCCGGAAGTAGTGGCTGACGGCGGCTTGCCGGTCGACACCCTGCAATCGGCGGTGGTCGCCGCCGGCCATGCGCAGCCGAAGCCGTGCCGCTCCCAGCCCGATAGCCGCTCCGCCGGCGCCCATTTGCAGCGTGTAACCTGGCGCGCGGGCGACGAATGTGTCGCGGAAGGGCTCGAAATGAAGCGGAATGCGGGGCAAGGACTCGCCGGCGCTTGCCAAGAGAGCCAGCCAGGGCAGAACGAGAACGAACTTCATGGGATGTGTGCTCTAACCCAAAAATAGTAGCGTAGTTGCGCGCCACCCAATCGCCTCAGGCGTGTTCAATGGCATGCTGTAGCAATGGCGCTTTTCCATGTCCTTTTTTCCACTGCTCTGCTAGCCTCCGCGCAATCTCTCGACACCGAGTGGCGTCTCCACGCGACTGTTGCGATCCAGGCCGACCTGCACCACGTCCAGGGGATCGACGTGGAAGGGGACACGCTTTGGATTTCTTCGGTCGATGCCAAGGCCCGCAAGGGCTATCTTTCGAAGATCGCGCTGCCGGCGGGCCGCTTGCTCCAGCAAGTGGAAGTGCAGCAAGGCGCGCGCATTCATCCCGGGGGAATCACGCTGGACGGCGAGTTCCTGTGGATCCCGGTTGCCGAATACGACCGGGATGGGCCGACCACCATCGAGCGCCGCAACAAGCACACGCTTGCGGTGGTTTCGAGCTTCGAAGTCCAGGATCATATCGGCTGTATCGCGGCCGGGAACGTGCTGACCGGGGGCAGTTGGTCGAGCCGCACGATCTATCAATGGACTCGTGATGGGCGAGAACTCATGAAGCGCACCAATCCCATTCCTACCCATTGGCAGGATTTGAAGATGGATGGGGAATTGTTGATTGGGGCAGGGCCCACGACGAAAGGGGCCGGCGCCATTGAGTGGGTACGACTGCCCGGGCTTGCGCTGTCGCGCCGCCTCACCGCGGGTGCTACCGATCGCGGCATCGCCTACACGCACGAAGGCATGACGCTGCGCGACGGCCGATTGTATCTGCTTCCCGAGGATGCGCCCACACGCTTGTTCGAATTCCGCCGGAAATAAGCTCAGCTACTCGGTTCGCCGGCTTGTACGTGCTCCTTCACCAAGACGGCGTCTGGCGGAACGGTGAGTGTTTCGGCGCCCTGGAGCCAACCGAGCGAGGCGAGAAAGCGATCGGTCTGGGCGAGTGTTGCCAGATGCCACTGTGTTTGGCCTTTACGGTCATTGAAGAAGCCGTGCTTTTGGCCCTTGGCGGTGAACAGTTCGGCGCGGTTGCCCGCGGCGAGGGATCGGGCGACGAACTGTTTGGCTCCCACCAGTAAGTCCGCACACCGCCATTCGAGGGAAAGCCCCGCAATCAGCAAACCTGCGATAATCCGGTTCAAATTGGCCTCCTGCACCCAAAGTAGGAAGCCCGAGTCAGGGAACAACAAGCGAACCGTTGGGGAATCGGTGAGGCGAATCGCTTCGGCGGATCCCTTGGCTGAAGGCGAAGCGAAGCCCGTCTCCCGTTCCAGCGCGGCCTGAAGCAGTGGCTACCAACCACGCCCCTGTGATACGGTGAGAGTTCGCTCATTTCTCACAATCCAGGTTAGGTATGTCAATGGAAGCCCTAGGCATGGTGGAAACAAAAGGTCTCGTTGGAGCCATCGAGGCGGCCGACGCCATGGTGAAGACCGCCAACGTCACTCTCACGGGTAAGGAATACATCGGAGCAGGATTTGTCACCGTCACCGTTCGCGGAGACGTCGGCGCTGTGAAAGCGGCCACGGACGCGGGCGCGGCCGCCGCCCGCCGCGTCGGGGAGCTGGTTGCCGTTCACGTCATCCCCAACCCGCACGATGAGGTGGAAAAGATCCTCCCCGGGGCGAAGAAGAACGACAAATCCATTAGCTAGGCCGGACGCGCGAAGAGGCTAGACGCCCATGCTCCATGATCTTGACCTCGTTTCCGTACAAGAGGTCCGCACCAAAGTCGATAAGGCCCATGCCGCATTCCAGCAGTTCCGCGGCTACACGCAGGAACAGGTAGACAACATCGTGGAGGCGATGGCCGCCGCGGGCCGCGCCAATGCGCGCCGGCTTGCCGAAATGGCGGTGGAAGAGACCGCCATGGGGAACGTGGAAAGCAAGGTTGCGAAGAATCTGCTTTGCGCCGATCTGCTGCCACGGCGCATTCGCGGGATGAAGACCATCGGGCTCATCCGCAAGAACGAGGAAGAGAAGGTGATCGAGATCGCCGAGCCGGTAGGCGTGGTGGCGGCAATCCTTCCGACCACGAATCCCACTTCCACGGCGATTTACAAGAGCATTGTCAGCATCAAGTCCGGCAACGCGATCGTGCTCAGCCCGCATCCACGGGCAAAGGGGTGCACGTGCGCGACGATCGACTTGCTGCATCAAGCCGCCATCTCGGCAGGGGCGCCGCCCGATCTGATGCAGTGCATCAACAACGCTTCGATGGAAGGCACGAATGCTCTGATGCGCCATCCGCGCACCAGCGTCATTCTCTCCACGGGCGGCAGCGGGATTGTTCGCGCGGCTTATTCGAGCGGGAAGCCCGCCTTCGGCGTCGGACCCGGCAACGTGCCCGTGCTGATCGACGAAACCGCCGATATCGCGACTGCGATACGCAAGGTGGTGGAAGGAAAATCGTTCGATTACGGGACCGTTTGTTCGAGCGAGCAAACGATCGTGGCGCCTGCCAGCATCAAGGAGCGGATTGTGGAGGAGCTGCGCAAGCACAAAGCCTTCTTCACAAGCGCCGATCAGGCCAAGGCCTTGGCCCGGGTGCTATTCAACGATAAGCTGATCGTCACGGCCGAATGCGTCGGGCAGTCGCCGCAATCGATCGGCAGGATCGCCGGCTTCGAGGTGCCCGCGGATGCTCCGATCATCGTGGCCGAGATTCACGGCGTCGGCAAGCAGCATCCGCTCTCCGCCGAGAAGTTGTCGCCTGTGCTGGCGGTGTACTTCGTGAAGGATTTCGCGGCGGCCGTCGATGCGTGCGAAGGGATTTTGAAGTTTGGCGGCCTCGGCCACACCTGCGTCATTCATTCCACGAGTGAAGCGAATATTTACGAATACGGCCGGCGCATGCCCGCCTTCCGCGTGTTGGTGAATACGCCCTCGCCGCAAGGCTCGACGGGCATCACGACCAACGTGCTGCCTTCGATGACGCTCGGCTGCGGCGCCATGGCGGGGAACATCACGTCCGACAATGTCGGCCCCATGCACTTGCTGAACATTAAGCGGATTGCCTATGCTGTCCGCACTCCGGCGGAAGCTTTTCCCGATGCGAACAACACGGCTTCAGCCGGCGTGGGACACGCGGCCGTGGTATCGGCTGTGGAACGCTTTCTGGCGAGCCGCGGGGTGAAGAGTACGGCGGCGCCGGCGGCCGCTCCGGCTGCGGCTGCCGCTCCAGCTCCGCCTGCCGCGCCGAAGCCCGCGCCTGTCGATCCCCACGCGGTTGCCGCTTCGGTGGTGGACCGATTCCTGGTGACGCGCACTGCTTCGCAACTGAAGGCGCCTTCGACGTGCGCCTGCTCGACGAAGTCCGCCGAGCCTGCCGCCGCCGCGCCGCCGCCTCCACCGCCTCCGGAGCCGGCTCCGTCCAAAGCGCCCGAGCCCCCGGTCCAGGTCACCGATTTCGTTTGTGAAAACGATGTCCGCGAAGCCATGAGGCATTCGAAGAAGATCTTCATCGGCCCGAAGACCATCGTCACGCCGGCCGCCCGCGAGCTGGCCAACCAGCATGACATCCTTGTAGTAGCCAGGCGTTAAATGAAGCCAAACCTCGATACCCTCAAACGCGAAATTCCCGATTATCTGCAAGCCAAAGGACTCGCCCTTTTTCAGGGATTCGTCAACGAACTCCACGAGCAAAAGCTTGTTTTTTGGGACGTCGACAAAGAAACCGACTATCGCGCGTTCGTGGAATGCGCTGTTCGCGCGGGCGTCAAGTTGATGGTGTATAACTACCGCAACTTTCAGCGCGAAATGGTTGACGACGCGATTGAGCGCATCGCCGAATGCGATCTGCCCCGCGAAGAGCTGCGCGCCATGGAACGGCGTTTGAAGGAACTGCGGCCGTTTGACGGATTCACTTGCGCGGTGGAGCTGCTGTTCGAGCACCAGAACCGCATTTACGTCTTCGACATGCGCACGGAATGGTACGAGGAACTGCTTGACCTCCTCGACCAAATCGACATGGCCGGGCCCGTCGACGATATTCCCGACGAGGACGACGAGGAAATGGGTGGGTACTTCTCCCGCAACTAGCCGGTTGGGGCGGAAGCCCGCCCGCTGGCTGGTCCCGCATCACGATCCAGAGCAAGTCCGCGCCCTGGCGGGAGCGCTCGGCATTGCCGCACCGGCGGCGCGGGTGCTTCTGCAACGCGGGTACTCGCAGCCTGAGGAAGCCCGGCGCTTCCTTCGCCCCGATATCGGCGATTTGCACGATCCCTTCCAACTGGCGGACATGGAGATTGCCGCTGATCGTCTTAAGCGGGCCATCGAGCGCAAGGAGTCGATTTTGCTCTACGGCGACTACGACGTGGATGGCACGTGCTCGATTGTGGTGTTGGGAAAAGCGATCGAGCTGGCGGGCGGCAAGGCGCGCTTTCACATTCCGCACCGTCTCAAAGACGGCTACGGCATGCGCGCGGATGTGATCGACAAAGCCGTCGCGGAAGGCGTGACGCTGGTGATCAGCGTGGATACGGGGATCCGCGCGGCGGCTGTCGTGGAGCACGCGCGCAGGCTCGGGCTGGATGTCATCATCACCGATCATCACCTGCCCGAGGAGGCGCTGCCGCCGGCGCTAGCCGTGCTCAATCCGAACCGGGCCGATTGCCCTTATCCGGACAAGAATCTTTGTGGCGCGGGAGTTACCTTCAAGCTTGTGCAGGCGCTGATGCGAAAGCTCGCCTGGCCGGAGGGCAAGATCCGGCGTTACGAAGAGAGCTTTTTGAAGATCGTTGCCCTCGCCACCGTGGCTGACGTGGTGCCGCTACAGGCGGAAAACCGTATTATTGTCAAACACGGACTGAGTGGTTTGAAATCGGTTCGCAATGCCGGTCTTCGAGCGCTGCTGAAGGTGAGCGGTTTTGAGGATGGCGCGGCTCCTTCGGCGGGACAGGTGGCATTCCGCATCGCGCCGCGCATCAACGCCGCGGGCCGCATGGCCCATGCCGAAGAGGTCATCACGCTGTTCACCACCACCGACGAAGCGAAGGCTCATGAGATCGCCTCAAAGCTTCACGACCTCAACGCGGAGCGCCAGCAAACGGAAGCGGAGATTGTCGCCGCGGTGCTGGAGGAGTGCGTCACCACGCCGGTCACCGATGAGATGGCCGCTCTCGTCTTCTGCGGAAAGAACTGGCATCGCGGCGTGCTTGGCATTGTCGCGAGCCGCTTGGTGGAGCGGTTCTGCCGCCCGGTGCTGGTGCTGAGCGAGGAGGATGGAGAAGCTTCGGGGTCTGGCCGCAGCATCGCGCCGTTTCACCTGCTGGATGCACTCGAATCGATGCGCGACCTCTTCAGCCGATTCGGCGGCCACCGCATGGCGGCGGGCCTAACGATGGACGCCACGCGTCTGGATGAATTTCGCAGGCGCTTCAATGAATACGCTCTCGAGCGCCTGACACCGGAAGACTTCCGCCCGCACATCGAAGTGGATGCCGCGGTTGGGCTGGACGAACTGAACGACACGAGCGTTGCCGAAGTACTTTCGCTGGCGCCGTTCGGGGCAGGGAACCCGGCTCCGCAGTTCGCGGTGTACAACGCCGAGGTTGCGGGCCCTGCCTCGGTTTTCGCGGAGAAGCATCTGCGGCTGCGGTTGCGGCAAAACGGCCGCTTCCTGCAAGTGAAGGCGTGGCACGCCGCGGAGCGCATCGATGAGTTGCAAGCCGGCACGCGCCTGGATGTCATCCTCACGCTGGAGGAGGATAACTACTCGGCTTCGCGAGGCTATGCCCCGTGGAGCGCCCAACTGCGCGACTGGCGCCGGCACGGCATAGAATAGAGGAACGCCCATGAATCGACGCACCGCCATCCGGTCCTTGTTCGGCGCATCGACGCTGCTGCCCGCCGTGCTCAGCGAGCTTTCCGCGGCCAGTGCACCGGCCAATCCGCTGGCGCCGCGCGCGCCGCACTTTCCGGCGAAAGCCAAACGCGTCATCTTCCTCTATCTGACGGGCGGGGCGTCCCATGTCGATTCCTTCGACTACAAGCCGAAGCTGATCGCCGATCATGGCAAGACCGTGACGGGTGTGCGCAACGCCAAAGGGCATCTCTACGCGCCGAAGTGGGAGTTCCAGGCGCGAGGGCAGTCCGGGCTCATGATCAGCGATCTGTTTCCCCATATCGCTTCCTGCGCCGACGACCTGTGCCTCATTCGTTCGATGCGCAACGAACACAACGATCACTTCGAGGCGACGTTGGGGATTCATACGGGCTCGGTTACGTTCGCCCGCCCCAGTTTCGGCGCATGGGTGAGCTACGGGCTTGGAACGGAGAATCAGAACCTGCCCAGCTTTGTTGTGCTGGCTCCCGAGTTGCCATATGCGGGAGGCCAGAACTGGTCCAGCGATTTTCTGCCAGGCTGCCATCAGGGTACGCGTATCGTGCCCGGTGCGGAGCCGATCCCCAACATGTATCGCCGCGCTGCATCGCCGGAATTGCAACACCTGGAACTTGGCTTGTTGGATTTTTTCAACAAACGCCATCAGGCGCCGCGCTCCGACGACGCTGTGCTCGCGGCGCGCATCAAGTCCTTCGAGACCGCATACGGGATGCAGATGGAAGCTCCGGGTCTGTTCGACCTTTCGCGCGAGCCGGACAGCATCCTCAATCTGTACGGCCTGGAGCGCGGATCGACGAAGGGATTCGCGTGGCAGTGTCTCGTGGCGAGGCGCATGGCCGAACGGGGTGTGCGGTTCATCGAGTTGATCGACACGGGCGCCTCGCGCAACTGGGATGCGCACGGCGACATCGACACCCACGGGCCTCTGGCGAAGAACGTCGACAGGCCGGTGGCCGCGTTGCTCAAGGATTTAAAGGCCCGCGGCATGCTGGATGAGACGTTGGTGGTATTCACCACGGAGTTCGGCCGCACGCCCTATCGGAGCGATGAGCAGAACAAGGGACGCGAGCATCACTGCTACGCCTTCTCCTCCTGGATTGCGGGCGCGGGCACGAAGCCGGGGACATCCTATGGGGAGAGCGACGACTACGGGATCACAGTAGCCAAGGACGAGGTGCATCTGCACGACTTCCATGCCACGCTGCTGCACCTGCTCGGCTTCGAACATACGCGGCTCACCTTCCGCCATGGCGGGCGCGATTACCGCCTCACGGACATCGCCGGCAAGGTCATCTCCGGGCTGGTGGCCTGATGCCCAAGGACCATTGCTACGCGATCACCGTTGCATGGACAGGCAATCAGGGCACGGGCACGAAAGATTACCGCGCCTACAGCCGCAACCACGAGATTCGTGGCGAGGGGAAAACTCTGGCCGGCTCGTCCGACCCGGCATTTCGCGGCGATGCGTCGCGCTTCAATCCCGAAGAGTTGCTCGTCTCCACGCTGAGTTCCTGTCACATGTTGTGGGTGCTGCATCTGTGCGCGGAGGCGGGCATCGTGGTCACCAGCTACACGGATGAGGCCACGGGCACGATGCGCGAGAACGCCGACGGATCGGGTGAATTCGTGGAGGTCACGCTGCGTCCGCGGATGACCATCACGGACTTCACGCGCATCGCGGACGCCATGGCGGTCCACGACAAAGCGCACGAGTTTTGTTTTATCGCCCGGAGTGTCAAGTTTCCCGTGCACCACGAACCCGTCATCGTTCCGGAGGATTGATGGGTTGCGCTGCCGGAACGCTCCGGCGAGTCCGCTGTTGGTCGTCAGTTCATGAGCGCGAACGCGTAGACCTGGCTGCCCACGGCAATGGCCACGTACTGCTGGTTGTCGAACATGTAGGTCATTGGCGAGGCGTGCAGCGTTTCGGTGAAGGGGAAGCTCCAGAGCCGCTTGCCCGTGGCCGCGTCGGCCGCCGAGAGGGCATCGGCGTCATCGCCGAAGAAGATAACGCCACCGGCGGTGGTGAGGGTGCCGCTCCAGCTATCGGCGTCGCCTTCCTGTGGCAACTCCCATACGACGCGGCCCGTGGCGAGATCGAACGCGCGGAGGATCTTTTGCGGCTTCTCGCCGGGCACGCGGCTGCCGCCGCCGGCGACATAGGCGCGGCCCGCCGTCCATGGGCCCGAAGGCCGCTTGGTGTAGATGGCGCACTTCTCGAGCGTATTGACGTAGAAGAGCTTCGTTTGCGGGCTGTAGGAGGTGGAGAAAAAGTTGGCTGCTCCTTCCACGGCGGGACAGATGAGCCGGCCTTCCGCGGTGGGAACCTGATTCGGGTTCATCATCGGGCGTCCATCGGGAGCGATGCCCTTGGCCCAGGTGAGCTTCTTCACCAGAGGTGTAGCGGAAAGCATCTGGCCGTTGGTGCGATCGAGCACATACAGGAATCCGTTGCGGTTGGCCTGCACCAGCAGCTTGCGCGGCTGCCCCAGCCACTCGGTGTCGACAAGGACTACCGGCTGTACCGCGTCCCAATCCCACTCATCGTGCGGCGTGGCCTGGAAGTGCCACTTCAGGTTGCCGGTGTCGAGGTCGAGCGCGAGGATGGAGCAGGTGTAGAGATTGTCGCCCTTGCGGTTGTCGCCGTTGAAGTCCGGGCCTGCGTTGCCGGTCGTCCAATAGACGGTGCGCAAGGCGGGATCGTAGGATCCGGTCATCCAGGTAGGGCCGCCGCCATGCTCGATATCCGGGCCATCCCAGGTTTCCGAGCCCTTCTCGCCGGGTGCGGGTACGGTCCAGAAGCGCCACACCTCCTTGCCTGTCTGCTGATCGTAGGCGGCGAGGAAGCCGCGCACTCCCTCTTCGCCGCCCGCCGTGCCGGCCACCACCAGATTCTCAATCGCCAGCAGTGAGCCGGTGGCATTGTAGTTCTTGCGGTAGTCGGCCATCTCGGTTTCCCAGAGAATCTGGCCGGTGAAGCGGTTGAGGGCAACGAGATGGGCGTGGTCGGTCTGGAAGAAGAGGCGGTCGCCGGCGATCGTTACGCTACGGTTGTTGCCGATGGACCGCGCGTTTCCCGTCAGGCCCTGGGTAATGGGCCGGGTATATGTCCAAATCCTTGCGCCATTCCCTGCATCGAGGGCAATTACCGTATTGGTGTGCGGCATGTAGAGGATGCCGTCCACGACTTGCGGGGTGCCCTGGAGGCGCCCGGACTCGGGCACCGGAAACACCCACTTGGGGGCTAGCCGTGCGACGTTGGCCGGGGTAATCTGCGTCATGGATGTGTGGCGATTGCCACTGAAATGGCCGTGCATGCTGGGCCAGTCCGACTGCGAGGTGACTTTGCGATACCGTTCCCCGGACTTGCGCAGCAGGTGGACCTTCTGGTCGTCGGTGCGCAGTTGCACAGCCGTGCCGTTCCGGCCGATGGCCAATCCCTCGATGGTGGATCCATCGGTCAGGGTCAGTTTCATGCGTTCGGGAAGCGGGGCCCGCCGCCTGCGCCCCGCGGTGAAACTGCGCAGGTATGCCACCAGTTGCGACATCTCTTCCTCGGGGAGGTTGAAGGCGGGCATGCCGCGCAACGGGATGCCGGCCTTGATGACCGCGGCGAGTTCCTTGTTGTCGGGGGTGCGCTGGATCCTTGACAGAATCGACGGGCCATGCTCGCCTCCGTTGCCATCCGAGCCATGGCAAACCGAACAGCGCGTCTGGTAGGATTGGCGGCCAGGTGCGGGTGATTCTTGCGCACAGAGGGCGGCGGCAACGGCGAAGGCGATCGGAAGACGAGGCATGGTTGAGGGTAAGAGATCAGTATAATCCTCGGCGAGAGGTTCGTGCCCGCCCGCCCGTGGAGAAAGAGAAATGGGAGTAAATGCCGTCGAATTCGGAGCGATATGGAGCTGGTCCTAGAAATGATCTCTTGCATTGGTGTTCATTCAGAGATATCTTAGGGTAATCCGATTCAGATTGGCCGGTTAAGAACGTTGGATTCCGCCCCGGTACCAGCCCGCAGCGCTGGGTTAATAAGGTCTCCTCTTTGTCCACGCTATTTGAGCAGTCTGCGCCAGCTTTGTACGTTTGCGGATTGGGATCTTCCGCGGGTGGTTTGGAGGCGTTGAGCGCATTCCTCCAACAGGTTCCGCACACCGGGCGGTTCGCCTTTGTCGTCGCCCAGCACCTGGCGCCCCACCATCCCAGCATGCTGGCGGAATTGCTGGCGCGCGAAGCTTCCCTGGACGTCATCGAGATCAAAGATGGCATGGTGCTGGAGGCGGACGTGGTGTACGTTACTCCTCCGGCTTGGGACGTCGAGGTGGAAGAGGGCAAGCTGCGGCTGCGGGAACCCGACGGCAAGACTCCCAAGCCATCGGTGGACCGACTGTTGGAATCCATCGCCCGGGAATATGGTGAACGGGCGATCGGTGTGATCCTCTCCGGCACGGGTTCAGACGGTGCGCGCGGGGTGAATGCGATCAAGGGCGCCGGCGGGTTGGTGTTCGTGCAGGAGCCGTCGACGGCGCGCTACGAGGGTATGCCGGCAGCGGCGCTGGACACGGGGTGTGCGGCGGCTTCCGATGCGAGTGAGCGGCTCTGGCGGCGTATCGAAGAAGTGCTGCGTGGAATGCAGCCGCGGTGGCGGGTGTTTGAGCGGCAGATCATGGTGGAAGGGATTCTACAGGAAATCCGGCGCGTGACGGGAGTGGATTTCCGGGGATACAAGCGTGGAACGCTGGCGCGGCGGATTCACCGGCGGATGCGCGCCTTGGGGATCGCGGAAACGGAGCGGTACATTGAGATACTCGAGGAGGATCCCAACGAGGTGCGGCGGCTTTCGCAAAGCTGCTTGATCTCCGTGACGGGTTTCTTCCGCGATGCGGCGGCCTTCGACCGCCTGCGCCATCATGTGGCGGAGCATCTGGCCCATTCGACGAGCGACAACATCCGCATCTGGGTGCCGGGGTGCGCCACCGGCGAAGAAGCCTATTCGCTGGCCATGCTCTGCCACGATATTGCGCCGCAACGGCGCATTCAGATCTTCGCCACCGATATCGATGCGGAGGCTGTGGAAACCGCCCGGCGCGCCGTGTACCCGGACGGCAAATTGAAAGGCATCGATGCCACTTTCAAAGAACAGTACTTCCTTGCGGAGGGGGGTGCTTTTAAGGTGGCGAAAGTCATCCGCGACCTGGTGGTATTTGCGCGCCACGACGCGCTGCGGGATCCGCTATTCGTGAACCTGGACCTGATCAGTTGCCGCAACGTCCTGATCTACCTGCGTCCGGCTGTGCAGATGGATTTGCTGCGGAAGTTTCATTACGCCCTGCGGCCCGGCGGAATGCTGTTTTTGGGAAAGCCGGAAACCGCTCCCGAGGATGTGTACGAGCCGCTGGAGCCGCGAGCCAAGATTTTCCGGGCCAAGCCACAGCCGGCGGCCGCGAGAGCGGCGTTTCCACCGCCACCGCTGAAGAGGGTGGACCGGCTGCGGCAACCGCATGGCGGCTCACCGGGGCGTAGGGAACAACTGCAAGCCATGTTGCTGAGCCAGTTTGCACCGGCGGCCGCACTGATCGATTCCGGCATGCGCATTCTGGAAACGCACGGCGACGTGGGCCGCTACCTGACTCTGAAGTCCGGCGGCGCCGATATGACTCTGTTGACGCTTGCTCCGAAGGCGTTGCAAGCGGCTCTGCGGGCCCAACTCTACCATTGCCGGCGCACCGGAAAACTGAGCCGCAGTTTTCCGCGGCCCGTTGAAGTGCAGAACCGCAGCGTGGTTATCCAGACGGTGGTTGCTCCGGCGCCGTTGTCCCCGCCGCAGGAGCAGACGTTCGTGGTCGCCTTTCTCGAGATGCCACAGTTTGCGGGAACCATGCCGGAGGCGCAGGAGGCGGGCCAGGACCGGGCCAGCCAGCTCGAGCGAGACTTGCTGATCACGCGCGAGAATCTGCACTCCGCCATTGAAGAACTGGAGGCATCCAACGAAGAACTGCAAACGCTCAACGAAGAGTTGCAATCCAATAACGAGGAGTTGCAAGCGACCAACGAGGAGTTTCAGGCGGCCAACGAGGAACTTCACTCCACCAATGAGGAACTGGTGACGGTGAACGAGGAACTGGAGCAGAAATCGCTGCAACTGGCCGCGGCGGTGGAGGATCTGAGCAACGTGCAGGACAGCCTGCATTCTCCCATGCTGGTGGTGGATGCGGCATGCCACGTGCGCCATGCCAATCTTGCGGCGCAGAGGGAACTGAATCTGACTTCCGGCCCGGGGCGGCCGCTGGTGCTTACCATGGATCATGACCTGGCGCTGAAGCTGGAATCGCAAGTACGCAAGGTGATGTCGTCGGGTCGCGCCTCGGAGTGGAAGCTGCTGCTGGGCAAGAAGCACTTCAATGTTGTCACGAATCCCTATCGCGCACACGACGGAAACGAGTGTTCGGGCGCCGTGGTTCTGTTCCATGACACCACCAGTCTGGTGAAGGCAAACCAGCGCTATCAGGCGGGGGAAGCGCGATTGCGGGCTATGGCGGCGCAGCAGACGGCGATCATCAACGGGATACCGGCACAGATTGCGCTGATCGGGCCGGACGGCGTCATTCGCGCCGTGAACGAGCAGTGGCGGGTTTTTTCCGAGAGCTACCCGGTTTTCGGCGAGTCATTGCTGGTGGGAAAGAACCTGGTGCGTCTCTTTGCCGAGTCCACCGGAGAGGCCAAGGAGTCCGGGCAAAGCATGGCCATCGCGCTTCAGAAGATCCTGGCGGGAAACAAGCAGAGCTTCTCCATCGATTACCCGTGCCACTCGCCCTCGCAGCAGCGCTGGTTCAAATGCCAGATCGCACCCTTTGCCATCGACGGCGACAACGGAGCGCTGATGACGAATATGGATATCACGCGGCAGACGCAGATGTATGAGCAAATGAAACGCCAGCATGTTGCATTGCAATCGACGTTGAATGCGGTATTCATCTCCGATGCGGAGGGCAAGATCGATTGGGCCAACGACGCGTTCCAGCGCCTGAGCGGATACTCGCTCACGGAAGTGATCGGAAGGAAACCGGCGTTCCTCCATTCGGCCGACAACAGTGTGCCGTACGAGCAGATCATCGCGGAATGCCTCAGCCAGGGCAAAGTATGGCAGGGCGAGGTGTTGCAGAAGGCTAAGGATGGGAAGTTGTACGTGGTGCATCAGACGGTGACTCCGATCGCCAGCACGGGCGGCGAATTGTCGCATTTCGTTTTCGTGCAAGAGGATCTGACCCGGCACAAGCAGGTGCAGGAGCGGATGATGTACGTGGCTGAACACGATACGCTCACAGGCCTGCTGAATCGCAAGAGCTTTCAGGACCGGCTGGCGGAGGCCATCGAGCGGCGGTCGCAGTTGGGCGGTGCGATCGCGGTGGTGTTTCTGGACATTGACCGGTTCAAGGAAACCAACGATTCGCTGGGGCACCTGGTGGGGGACCAGATGCTGGTGGAAGTGGCCGTGCGGCTGCGGCAGAATCTGCGGGAACGCGATGTTCTGGCGCGTTTCGGCGGCGATGAATTTGTGATGTTTCTGGAAGACGTGACCAGCCGCGAGGGACTGAGCATGGTGGTGGACCGCATACAGCACAGCCTGGCGCGGCCCTTCGAGATTGACGGGCGGAGCCTGTTCACATCGGCGAGTCTGGGCGCGGCGATCTTTCCCGAGGATGGGCGGACAGTGGAAGATCTCTTAAAGAACGCCGACCACGCGATGTACCGAGCCAAAGCCGAGGGGCGGCGCGGGTTCCGATTCTACGACGAGCGGCTGGAGTCGGAAGTGATCGAGCGGCTGAGCGTGGAGCGTGAACTGAGCCGGGCGCTGGAGGCGCGGGAACTCTGGACTGCCTTCCAGCCGCAGTGGCAACTGCACAGCGGGCTGATCTCCGGCGCGGAGTGCCTGCTGCGGTGGGACCGTCCGAAGGCGCCGTCGCTGCCCGTGAGCCGGCTCATCACCATCGCCGAAGAATCGGGGCTCATTCTGCCCATTGGGCAATGGCTGATTCGCGAGGCGATCGGGCGGTTGGGGCGCTGGGTGCGGATGGGCCTGAAGACGCGCATGTCCATCAACCTATCGGCCGTGCAGTTCCACCAGCAGGACGTGTTTTCGATCATCGTGGATGCACTGCGCGCGGAGACGCTGGCGGCTAATCTGCTGAAGGTGGAGATCACCGAAAGCGTACTGTTGCACAAGTCCAAGCGAGTGGCGGAGACGCTGCACGCGCTGCATGGAGCAGGCGTCGGCCTTGTGCTGGACGATTTCGGGACGGGCTATTCGTCGCTCAGCTACTTGCAGCAATATCCGATTGAGACGGTGAAGATCGATGCGTCTTTTGTGCGCGGAATCGGGCACAACCGCAACGACGAAGCCATTGTCGCCGGGATTGTGCAGATGGCCCATTCGCTCGGCCAGAGCGTGGTGGCCGAAGGAGTGGAGACGCCGGTGCAACAGGATTTCCTGCGGGCCTGCCGCTGCGACGAGGCGCAGGGATTCCTGTACTCGGAAGCCGTGCCGGCGGAGGCGTTCGAGAAGTTGTTGACCAAACCGGGAATGGATTTGAAGAAAGCCAAGGGTGCGGCGATGTAAGGTCCGCCCGCGAAGGAGCAAGGCATGGAGAACAACGGTAAAGAAGCGGAAGACAGAGAGCCATCGCTGGTGGTGGGCATAGGCGCAAGCGCGGGCGGATTGGAAGCGCTCCAGCGGCTGTTCGATGCCATGCCCACCAATAGCGGCATGGCGTTCGTGGTGATCCAGCATTTGTCTCCGGACTTCCACAGCATGATGGACGAACTGCTGAGCCGGCACACGGCGATGAAGATCTGTGCGGTGACGGAGACGGCTCCCC